>NZ_CP062946.1:2839509-3549387 GCF_014898095.1 Thalassotalea sp. LPB0316 | reverse complement strand
AAAGCTTCTGAAATCTTAATCAATGAAATTCGTGATAAAACCTTAGGTGCTATCTCTTTTGAAACCCCTGATATGGTAGAGCAAGAAATCGTTTATTTTGATGAATTGGAAGCTCAAAAAATAGCTGAACGTGAAGCGCGTAAAAAAGCGCGTGGTCGTGGTCGAAAGAATAAAAGGAAATAGTCATGAGTACTACTGAATCATTCAAGTTACATGAAATGCTTGAAGCCGATACGGTGTTTATTAAAGATTTACCACTTTGCCGTCTAGTTTTGATGAACAATGCTAATCACCCATGGTGCATTTTGATACCTCGCGTGGAAGACGTTGTCGATATTTACCAGATGGATTGGCAAGACCAACAACAGTTTCTAAATGAATCAAGTATGTTGTCTGAAGTGATGATGCAGTTATTTGGCGGAAAGAAAATGAATGGTCGCTGCACTTGGCAATATTTGCCTCAGTTACATGTTCACAATTGTTCGATTCGAGCAGGATATTGATTGGCTCACCCGTTTGGGGGCGTAGTGAAATTGTCCATTATTCAACTCAGCAAACCCAAGATATCAAGCGAAATTATTAAATGCACTCGATGCAATCGTAAGTAATTTATTCGTCTAAAAACACTAGCCCTAACTATGAGGTGTGTTTTTAGACGCTATTTTGTAATGATTATTAATTGGCATTAATGGTCATTAAACAACGTTATTGTCATGTTCTACTCCTATCTCCTGTTGTAATATTTTGATTAAAAAAACTATTGCAACAGGAGATATATATAATGGCAAACAACTCGTGGGTGAAAAGCACCCTATGCTTAGCTATGTCATTGCTAGCATTTAACGCGTTAGCGACAAGTGACACCACGCGCCCAAATATTTTAATTATTTGGGGCGATGATATTGGTATCGGTAATATTAGTGCCTACAGTGATGGTATTATGGGATATCAACACCAAATATTGATCGCATAGCACGTGAAGGTATGCGCTTTACTGATTATTATGGTGATCAAAGCTGTACAGCGGGTCGTTCAACATTTTTATTAGGTCAATCAGGTCTTCGTACTGGTTTGACTAAAGTAGGCTTGCCTGGTGCCGACATGGGTATTCATGAACGCGATATCACCATGGCGACTATCTTCAAAGACAAAGGTTATGTCACTGGTCAGTTTGGTAAAAACCATTTTGGCGATCAAGATAAACATTTACCCACTAATCATGGCTTTGATGAATTCTTTGGCAACTTATATCACTTAAATGCTGAAGAAGAGCCTGAGCATGAAGACTACCCGAAAGATCCAGCTTTTCGTGAACGCTTTGGGCCTCGTGGCGTAATTCATTCTTTTGCGGACGGGCGAATTGAGGATACAGGTCCGCTTACGAAAAAACGTATGGAAACTGCAGATGAAGAATTTGAAGGCCATGCCGTTAAGTTTATTGAAAAAGCAAACAAAGCCAACAAGCCGTTTTTTGTTTGGTTAAATACAACCGGAATGCATTTTAGAACTCATCCCGCGCAAAAACATTTAGGTAAGTCAGGGCAAGGTTTTTACAACGATGTGATGGTTGCTCATGACGAGTTAGTAGGGCGTATGCTAGACAAGCTAGATGAGTTAAAAATCGCTGACAATACTATTGTCATGTATTCAACCGACAATGGGGTTCATTTTAATACATGGCCTGATGCTGGTGTAACTCCTTTTCGAAGTGAGAAAAACTCAAACTGGGAAGGTGCTTACCGTGTCCCTGCAATGGTTAGATGGCCAGGTAAAATCCCTGCAGGTGTTGTTTCTAATGAAATAATGTCACATCTAGATTGGATGCCTACACTTGTCGCGGCAACGGGTGATACAAGCTTGAAACAAGACCTGCTTGAAGGTAAACGTCGTTACAAAGGCAAAATTGCAAAGCTACATTTAGATGGTTATAACTTTTTACCTTATTTAACCGGTAAAGAACCCCAAGGTCCACGTAAAGTATTTCACTACTTAAACGACGAGGCACTACCTGTCGGTGTTCGTGTTGGTGATTGGAAAATTGTCTTTGCTGAAAACCGCGGTAAGCAAATGGGGGTTTGGTCCGAGCCGTTCGTCATGTTGCGTTTGCCTAAAGTGTTTAATTTACGCAGAGATCCATACGAACGTGCCGATGATAATTCAAACATGTACTGGGAGTGGGTGATTGATCGCGCGCCATATATTTATTTAGGTCTTGCAGAGACGGCTAAATTCCTGCAAACCTTTATCCCATACCCGCCCAGCCAGCGCTCAGATTCTTGGTCTGTTGAGAAGCTTACCGATAAAATTTTATCGCAAGTAAAAATTGATGGTGAGACAGCTAACTAAGTCATATTGATCAATAGTAGATGTTGGGGGGCAGAGTTGGTCAGGTCTGGCCCCCAATTAATTTATTTTAGCTAATCGTGATCGAGTAATTGAAACAGCAGCTTTTTAACGTATTGCGTTTCAAATGGTTTGTCACACAACGCATCTACACCGTCTTGTTTAATATTGGCTAGATGGGTGTCATTGCTTTCACTTGTCACCATTAAAATTGGCAAATGAGATTGTCCGGAGCTAGTGCGAATGAACTGAGCTAATTCTCTGCCATCAACTTCTGGCATGTTATAATCAGTCACCACAAGATCGAACATCTGATCATTTAATATATTAATCGCTTCTTGGCCATCTGCCGCTTCAGTGACTTTAATTAAGCCTAAATTGTTGAGCACTTTTTTAATGTGTTTGCGCGCTAGATTACTGTCATCAACCAGTAGTACGCGAATATCATTAACATCGAATAGTTCTAAATCCATTTCTTCGACGTTTAAGATATCAACGGTATTTTTTAATGCCGCTTTAAGATGAGAAGATTCAAACGGTTTAGGCAAAATCGCAACAACACCGGCTTGCTTATATGCCTCTAAACTCTCACGCTTGATTTCACTACTCACCAACATAAATGGCGTGTCGGATAAGGCATCGTGATTGCGAATTTCATTGAGTAAATCAATGGCGCTACCGTCTTCAAAGTACATTGAGCTAGCAATTAAGTCACGTGGATGGGTATTCATGATTTCTAGTGCTTGCGTCTTACTTTTCGCCTCAGCCAAATCAATAATCCCTTGTTCTTTTAACTGCTTAACGATAATTTTTCGCTGAGTATCAGAGGGCTCAATCAATAAAATTGATAAGTCTGACAATGATACGCCTTCTACTGATGACACCATATTAACCGCCAATAAACTTTACTTTAAAGCCGCTCTTTTCAAGTACAGCCTTGATCTGTTCACGTTTGTCGCCTTGAATTTCAATTGTTTCGCCGACAACACTTCCGCCACAACCACATGTTTTCTTGAGTTTACTGGCTAGATCTTTAAGTGCCTTGGACTCAAGGCCTAAACCTGAGATAGTCATTACACCTTTGCCTTTACGGCCTTTTGTTTCTCTGCGTACTTTTGCTATGCCATCACTAGGAGTCACCGTTGGCTTTTTTTCTTCTTTTATTCGACCAAGATCAGTGGAATATACTAAATTATTTTCTTCATGCATAAGCAGCTACCTGTAAAAATTTGACGCACTTTGAAGGGTTTTCATGACATTGTCAATAATCTAGGTTAATCGATTGTTTTACCTTGATAAGTTGTAAGTATAGGATATAAAAAAGCCACCGTAATGGTGGCTTTTAAATTTAAGATAAAAATCTTAAAGTTTGCTTTCTAATTCCGGTAATGTGTCGAATAAGTCGGCAACTAAACCGTAATCAGCAACTTGGAAGATTGGTGCTTCAGGATCTTTGTTGATCGCAACAATAACTTTCGAGTCTTTCATACCCGCTAAATGCTGGATGGCACCAGAAATACCAACGGCGATGTATAGGTCAGGGGCAACAATTTTACCTGTTTGACCAACTTGCATGTCGTTAGGCACAAAACCAGCATCTACTGCTGCACGAGATGCACCAATCGCTGCACCTAGTTTGTCAGCAATACCTTCAAGTAACTTGAAGTTTTCGCCGTTTTGCATACCGCGACCACCAGAGATAACCACAGATGCCGCACCTAAGTCAGGACGCTCTGATTCAGTTAACTCATCACTAACGTGGCTCGAAATACCTGCGTCTGTTGCGTTTGAAAGTGCAACAACTTCAGCGCTACCATCTGTTGCAACCGCATCGAATGCTGTAGCGCGAACGGTAATCACCTTCTTCGCATCTAAACTTTGCACTGTTGCAATTGCGTTACCAGCGTATATTGGGCGAACAAATGTGTCAGCCGATTCAACACCAATGATGTCAGATACTTGGGCAACATCTAATAAAGCGGCAACGCGTGGCATAAAGTTTTTACCAACGCTTAGCGCAGTCGCTAAAATGTGATCGTAATCACCAGCAAGCTCAACAACTAAAGCACTAACGTTTTCAGCTAGCTGATGGCTGTAAGCTGCATTGTCAGCAACTAATACTTTGCGAACGCCGTTTACTTTAGCCGCAGCATCAGCAACAGCTTGACAGTTTTCACCGGCAACTAATAAATCAATGTCACCACCAATGGCTTGAGCTGCAGCAACAGTTTTTAAGGTATCAGCTTTTAATTCGCTGTTGTCGTGTTCTACGTATACTAAAATAGCCATTATGAGATCACCTTCGCTTCATTTTTTAACTTTTCAACTAACTCATCAACGCTCTCTACTACAATACCCGCTTGACGCTCTGCAGGAGGTGTTACTTTTAATAACGTAGCACGAGGTGATAAATCGATGCCGAAATCAGCTGCCGCTTTAACATCTAAAGGCTTGCGTTTAGCTTTCATGATATCTGGCAGTTTTGCGTAGCGTGGCTCGTTAAGACGTAAATCCGTAGTAACGATTGCAGGAAGGTTTAAAGCAACCGTTTGTAAACCACCATCTACTTCGCGAGTAACGTTAACTTTGTCACCTTCTACTTTTACTTCTGAAGCAAACGTACCTTGTGGCATACCGGTTAGAGCCGCGAGCATTTGACCCGTTTGGTTGTTGTCACTATCGATAGATTGCTTACCTAAAATCACTAAGCCAGGTGCTTCTTCTTCAACAACTTTTTGTAGAAGTTTAGCAATGTTTAGTGAGTCTAAGCTCTCTTCTGTGTCTATTTGAATGGCGCGATCAGCACCTAGTGCTAATGCTGTACGAAGTTGTTCTTGGCATTTTTTGTCGCCAATTGATACGGCAACGATCTCTGTTGCGGTGCCAGCTTCTTTCAAGCGAACGGCTTCTTCAACTGCAATTTCACAAAATGGGTTAATTGCCATTTTAACGTTAGTAAGATCAACGTCAGAGTTGTCAGGTTTCACGCGTACTTTGACGTTATAGTCAATCACACGTTTAATCGGGACTAATACTTTCATCATCGCCTCTGCTTGTTTCGTATAAAACTGTGTTTGAAAACTTTCCAGTGTGTTTTCTGGTTAGTGGTTATTTTTATATGGCATGAGAGCCTATCTGTACTTTGCCTTTACGTCAATGTTAACTCAGCCAAACCTAATGACATTTAGTATCAATTGACTGATATCAAGTAAATAGTTATTTACAGGATAGAATTTATCAGCAAATTATTTATAATAACTTGATACTATCAAACAAGTGTTTTAAATTCAAACGACCGTTTGAATTTATCTATTATTATAAAAAAGAGGTGAACTATGGAACGCGAATCGATGGAGTTTGATGTCGTCATCGTTGGCGCAGGTCCATCAGGCTTGGCTACGGCTTGTCGCTTAATGCAATTAGCACAAGAAAAAGAGCAAGAATTAATGGTGTGTGTAGTCGAAAAGGGCTCGGAAGTTGGTGCACACATTTTATCGGGTGCGGTCTTTGAACCTCGCTCATTAAATGAGCTATTCCCTGATTGGAAAGAAAAAGGCGCGCCGTTAAATACACCGGTGAAAGGTGATGATATTTATTTCTTTAGTGGCGAAGACAAAGCGACCAAGTTACCGGGTTTCGCTGTTCCGAAAACCATGCACAACGAAGGTAATTATATCGTCAGTATGGGTAACGTTTGTCGTTGGTTGGCCGAGCAAGCAGAAGAGATGGGTGTTGAAATTTTCCCTGGTTTTGCTGCTCAAGAAGTGATTTACAACGAAGATGGCTCTGTTGCCGGTATTTTAACCGGCGATATGGGCGTTGACGAAAACGGTAATGAAAAAGACTCGTTCATGCCAGGTATGGAATTACGTGCTAAATATACTGTCTTTGCCGAAGGTTGTCGCGGTCACTTAGGTAAAGAGCTTATTGCAAAGTTCAACCTAGATGAAGGTAAATCACCACAGCACTACGGTATTGGTTTTAAAGAAATTTGGGACATTGATCCTGAGCTGCACCAAGAAGGTTTAGTTGTTCATACTGCTGGTTGGCCGCTAGATAGCAAAACTGGTGGTGGCGGTTATCTTTACCACGCAGAGAATAACCAAGTGTTTGTTGGTATGATCATCGATTTAAATTACTCAAATCCACATTTGAGCCCGTTTGAAGAATTCCAACGTTACAAACATCACCCAACCATCAGTCAGTATCTAAAAGGTGGTAAGCGTGTTTCATACGGCGCGCGTGCCTTGGCTAAAGGCGGCTTTAACTCATTGCCTAAACAATCGATGCCGGGCGCTATTATGGTCGGTTGTGATGCTGGTACGATTAACTTTGCCAAGATCAAAGGTAATCACACCGCGATCAAAACCGGTATGTTAGCGGCTGAAACCATTGTCGATGCGCTCGTTGCTGGTGATGAAGGCGGTAAAGATTTAACCACTTACGAAGAAAACTTCAAAGCATCTTGGTTATATGACGAGTTATACAACACGCGTAACTTTGGCCCAGCAATGCATAAGTTTGGTACTTTCTTAGGTGGTGCGTATAACACGATTGATCAGAACTTCTTTGGTGGTAAATTACCATTTAATTTCAAAGATGAATCACTTGATCATGAGCAATTGATGTTAGCAAGTGAAGCACCTGTTATTCAGTATGCTAAGCCTGACGGCGTGTTGAGTTTCGATCGTTTATCTTCGGTATTTTTATCCAACACCAACCACGAAGAAGATCAGCGTTGCCACTTAAAGCTTGCTGATGCAACGATTCCGATGACGGTTAACTTAGAGAAATACGCAGAGCCTGCGCAACGCTATTGCCCAGCTGGTGTTTATGAAATCCAACCGTCGGAAGAAGGTGATAAGTTTGTGATTAACTCGCAAAACTGTATTCACTGTAAAACGTGTGACATTAAAGATCCAAGCCAAAACATTACTTGGGTTACGCCAGAAGGCGCTGGTGGTCCAAACTACCCAAATATGTAGCACTAACCTGCCTCAGGTGTTAAATCATTAAAAAAGCCCGTAATCATCGATTACGGGCTTTTTGTTTCGGGGTCAGAGTAAAACAATTTGGGGTCAGAGTCATTTGACTCTGACCCCTTCATAATTACTGACCTTTAACTTCTTTTAAACCGTTAAATACCGCTTTGTCGCCTAAGAACTCTTCGATACGTAATAATTGGTTGTACTTAGAAACGCGATCAGAACGACATAATGAACCCGTTTTGATTTGACCTGCCGCTGTACCAACGGCTAAGTCAGCAATTGTTGCATCTTCTGTTTCACCACTGCGGTGTGAAATAACCGCCGTATAACCGGCATCTTTGGCCATTTTTATTGCCGCTAATGTTTCGGTTAATGAGCCAATTTGGTTGAACTTAATTAAGATTGAGTTACCAATACCTTGCTCAATACCACGGGCTAAAATCTTAGTGTTAGTTACGAATAAGTCATCACCAACGATTTGAACTTTGTCGCCAATTAAATCTGTTTGGTACTTAAAGCCATCCCAGTCAGATTCATCTAAACCATCTTCAATTGAGATGATTGGGTATTGTTCACATAATGACGCTAAGAAGTCAGAGAATTCGTTAGACGTGTATTTCTTGCCTTCACCTGCTAAGTCGTAAATGCCTTCTTCTTTGTTGTAGAACTCAGAAGCGGCACAGTCTAATGCTAATGTGATGTCTTTACCTAACTCATAACCCGCCGCTTGTGTCGCTTCTTTGATTACAGCTAAAGCGTCTGCATTTGATTCTAGGTTAGGAGCAAAACCACCTTCGTCACCCACAGCTGTGTTCATGCCTTTTGAAGAAAGTACTTTCTTTAATGCGTGGAAGATTTCAGCACCCATACGCAAAGCTTCTTTAAAGCTTGGCGCGCCAACTGGTTGAATCATGAATTCTTGAATATCAACGTTGTTATCAGCGTGCTCACCACCGTTTAAGATGTTCATCATCGGCAGTGGTAAAGAGTATTGACCAGGTGTGCCGTTAAGATCAGCAATGTGTTCGAATAACTGTACGCCTTTTGCCATTGCCGCAGCTTTCGCGTTTGCTAATGACACAGCTAAAATTGCGTTAGCACCGAATTTTTCTTTGTTTTCAGTACCGTCTAAATCAATCATGATTTTATCAATGTTTGCTTGGTCGAGTGCGTCTTGACCAATTAACGCTTGTGCGATTGCATTGTTCGCAGCGTCAACGGCTTTTAAAACACCTTTACCTAAGTAGCGAGCTTTGTCGCCATCGCGCAATTCTAGTGCTTCACGAGAACCTGTTGATGCACCTGATGGCGCAGCAGCACGACCCCAAGCACCAGATTCAAGATAAACGTCAGCTTCAACGGTAGGGTTACCACGAGAGTCCATCACTTCACGAGCAATGATCTTAGCAATTTTCGACATTGTTTTTCCTCATACACGTCGCCCTTGCTTGGGCATTAACTTAATTTTTATTAATAAAAAACCGTAGCTGGGCTACGGTTCTTTGCTTAGTTTGATTCTTGTTTGCTGTACTCAAATGAAGCGGCAACAAAACTTTCAAATAACGGATGTCCATCGCGAGGCGTTGAGTTGAACTCAGGGTGGAACTGTCCGGCAATAAACCATGGGTGATCTGGAATTTCTATCATCTCAACCAATTTCTTATCAGACGATAAGCCAGAGAAAACTAAGCCAGCGTTTGCTATTTTTTCTCTTAAGGTATTATTTACCTCATAACGGTGGCGGTGTCTTTCATAAATTGTTTCACTGCCGTATACGTCGCAAGCTTTGGTACCTTTCACCAGGTGGCACAATTGTGAACCTAAGCGCATAGTACCGCCTAAATCCGATGATTCATCACGGTATTCTACTTGGCCTTCTTCGTCTAACCACTCGTTAATTAAGCCAACCACAGGGTATGGCGTTTCAGGGTTAAACTCGGTTGAATGAGCGCCTTCTAGCCCAGCAACATTGCGGGCAAATTCGATTAAGGCAACTTGCATACCTAAACAAATACCTAAGTATGGCACTTTGTTTTCACGGGCGTATTTGGCCGCAGCAATTTTACCTTCGACACCACGCTCACCAAAACCACCAGGTACTAGGATTGCGTCTAGCCCCTGTAGGACTTCTTCACCTTTCGATTCAATATCTTGAGAATCGATGTACTTAATGTTGATACCTACTTGGTTTTTTAAACCGGCATGTTTTAATGCTTCGTTCACTGACTTATAGGCATCCGGTAATTCGGTGTATTTGCCGACCATACCAATAGTCACTTCACCAACAGGGTTTGCTTCTTGGTAAAGCACTTTTTCCCATTCAGATAAGTCAGCTTCTGGTACATCTAAACCGAAGCGCTTAACAACAATTTCATCCGTACCTTGTGATTTTAACAAGGCTGGAATTTTGTATATTGAGTCGACATCGCGCATTGAGACAACGGCTTTTTCTTCAACGTTACAGAATAGGGCGATTTTCGCACGCTCGTTGGCTGGAATAGCGCCCTCTGAGCGACAAACAAGGATATCTGGGAAAATACCAATTGAGCGTAATTCTTTAACTGAGTGCTGGGTCGGTTTAGTTTTAATTTCACCTGATGCAGCGAGGTAAGGAACTAACGTTAAGTGCATGAACATAGCGCGTTCACGGCCTAATTCAACACCTAATTGACGAATGGCTTCTAAGAATGGTTGTGATTCTATATCACCTACCGTGCCGCCAATTTCAACCATGGCAACGTCGTAGCCTTCAGCGCCTTCAATTACACGGCGTTTAATATCGTTGGTGATGTGTGGGATCACTTGAATTGTAGCACCTAAGAATTCACCTTTGCGCTCGCGAGCAAGAATATCTTGGTAAATACGACCCGTAGTAAAGTTATTGCGCTTGGTCATTTTGGTGCGGATAAAACGCTCGTAGTGACCTAAGTCTAAGTCGGTTTCTGCGCCGTCTTCAGTCACGAATACTTCACCGTGCTGAATTGGGCTCATAGTACCTGGGTCTACGTTAATGTAAGGGTCAAGCTTTAACATGGTCACTTTTAAACCACGCGCTTCTAGAATTGCGGCTAATGAAGCAGCTGCAATACCTTTACCTAGCGACGAAACAACACCGCCCGTTACAAATATATATTTTGTCGTCATGTTAAACCCAGATGTCAGGAAATTTGAAAATGTAGCCAAACTTGATCATTAGAATGAAAAATCAAGTATAGCAAGACGGGGCGACATTATACGTAAACATCGCCTGAACAACAAGCAAACGAATGACAATAATCGTTAAATTTTTGTCTTCATTTCAGTAGTATTTAGTGTGTTTACAGGTACACTAAATAAAAATCTACAAACAGTGAATATTCAACAATTATGTCTACTAAATTACAGGCCGTATTGGCCAAAATTGATGAGATTAATGCTCAAGATCCGAATAGCGAAGTGGTCGATGGTCAGTCAGTAGCTAAAGAGTTGATTTACGGTCGACGTATGACCAAGTGTTTGAATCAATATTGGCCACAAGCAAGCGATCTGTTGCAAATTGCTGTGAGGGCACAACATGTCAAACGTTGGCATATTGCAAGAAGCGAATATCCATTGGGCAAAGCGGGTTATTACGCTTGGCGTAAAGCGCTCGGTGTTTTTCACGCAGAAACCGCAATGGAGGTGATGCGTGAGCACGGTTACAGCGAGAGCGAAGCTGAGCAAACAGGGGTAATGTTAAGAAAAGAGCAGCTTAAAACGAATAGCGATACGCAAACCTTAGAAGATGTCGCTTGCTTAGTATTCTTGAGTTATTACTTTGACGCCTTTGCCAGTAAGCACGATGATGAAAAAATTATTAAGATCGTCCAAAAAACATGGAAGAAAATGTCACAGCAGGCAAAAGATATCGCGCTATCATTGACTTTACCCGAACACCTTGGCAAGTTAGTCGCCCAAGCGTTGGCGTGATGAGTGTTATTACTTCAGCGTTGTCTATTATTTTTCTTTCAGCATTAGAATTAATATTATGAAAAACAAAACTCTTTTAAAAGCAGTAGGGGTTGCAGTAAGTTTATTTTTTATACCAACAAGCTATGCAACAATTGTTGATATTGAAACTTCCGTCGGCACAATTCAAGTTAACTTGTTTGATCAATCAACGCCGAAAACGGTTGAGAACTTCTTGGCTTATGTTGCAGATGATTCATACATTAATACCGTTATTCATCGCAGTGTTAGCGACTTTGTTGTTCAAGGTGGTGGTTTTACTTTTAACGGTGAAGCCTTAGAAGCTATCACGACCAAAGGGACTGTTGATAATGAGCCTGTTTGGTCAAATACCGCCGGTACCATCGCGATGGCAAAAGTGGCAGGTAATCCAGATAGTGCAACTAGCCAATGGTTTTTCAATGTATCGAATAACAGCGCTAATTTAGACAACCAAAACGGTGGTTTTACTGCTTTTGGTCAAGTGGTCAGTGGTATGGATGTTGTCGAAGAAATTAACGGCTTATCAACGTGTAATGATATGCCTATGGTGAACTACGATACCAGTGATTGTACTGTTGTCCCAGGACAAGAGAATCTTGTTTCAATTGTTTCAATTACCATTGTTGATGACGCCACGAATACTGAAGAAAATGTTGAGAAAACGCCAACAACTAGAGCGCCTGTTGTGACGCCAACACCAGATGGTGGCTCAAGTTCAGGCGGCTCAATGTCATTTGCCTTACTTGGTTTATTAGGTTTAGCGCGTTTATTTCGAAAATAAGCAGCTCAGTATTTAACAATAGCTAACGGCAAATTGGACACTGTTCATTTGCCGTTATGTTAAATTCCTGCCATTGCTGGTACATGCCATCAAAAACCATCAATTTTTGTGATGGTACGCTTAAGCCACAAATCACTTTTATACACAGCAGTGCTTGCATTGCACCAATAATACCTAACACTGGGCCTAGAATACCGACAGTCGAGCAATTTAACGCTGGTGCGTCTTGTGCAGTTGGGATCAAGCATTGATAACAGCCCGATGTTTGTTTGTTATCTGTATGCAGGTGTCTATTTAAGACAAAACACTGGCCATCAAAACCTGTCGCTGCGCCAGAAATAAGGGTTTTGCCGTGGGTGAATGCCTGTTTATTCAACAACAGCCGAGTGCTAATGTTGTCGGTACAGTCAATCACAATATCTACCAGTGAGCAGTAGTAATCAGCTGATTCTTCATCAAGCATCTCGTCAATCACTTCAATATCAATATCTTGATTCTGTACTTGCAGTTTGTCGGCAACCCGTTGTGCTTTGTTTTCACCAATATCGTCAGCGCTAAAGAGCACTTGGCGCTGTAAATTACTGATATCGACCACATCGCCGTCGGCAAGAAATAACTCACCAATACCGGCAGCAGCCAAATACATAGCGACGGGGTGACCTAAACCGCCGAGGCCAACGATCATGACTTTGGCTTTTCTCAGTGCGAGTTGACCTTGTTCACCAATTTGCTTGAGCATGATTTGGCGTTGATATTTTAATTGCTCGTTAGTTGTTAACACCTTGAATCCTTTAAATTGTTTTTAAGGCACTGGCTTTAAATTGAATATACACTGTTTGCTGAAGTGTTAAATTTAATGTGGTGAGTGAGTACAGCGAAATCGTGACAAAAAAGACCTGTGTTTTATAACTTACCTGTATTTTAGCTTTATTATGTAGCCGATTGATTTTGTTGATTACCACAGGTAACACATTCATGATCGACGTTGTCGGCGAGTGATCAATACAGATACTGATATCTGTTGACATGACCGTGCATCGCACTTTATGTTCATCGCCAGCTAAATAGTGACTCGGTAAATAAAGTGTCTGTTCGCCGAGTAATACTAACTCGGTAATACCGTATTCTGGCATCTGCTTAGCGACAGTTAAACTTAAGCTAGTTTGCTCGTTAATATCACCAAGATCACTTAATGTATGAATCACCTCGGTTGTTGGGCCAAAGTGGTGAATTTTGCCGTGATCAAGTACTAGTAATTGGTCGGTTAATTGTTGAATTTCAGCAATTTGATGTGAAACAAATAGCATCGGGATTTGATACTTTTTGTGGATCTTTCTCAGTAGGGCAATAAATTGTTTGCGACTACCGCTGTCTAACGCGCTAAGGGGCTCATCGAGTAGCAGGAGTTTAGGCTCAGACAATAACGCACGAGCAAGTGCAATACGCTGCTTTTCACCACCTGATAAGGTACGGATATCCTTATTTAATAGTGGCTTAATTCCCATGGTGTCGACCAACTCACTATAGTGTATCTTGGCATTTTTACAGCGTCGTTGAGCGTATTTTAGATTTTGTCCTATCGATAAGTGAGGGAATAGCCGAGCGTCTTGAAAAACCATAGAAACTTGGCGCTTCTCAGGTGCAATGAATCGCTTATTTGAAGAATCTAACCAGGGCTCGTTATCGAGAGAAATACAGCCACAAGCTTGCTTGTTGAGCCCCGCAATAATTCTTAATAATGTCGTTTTTCCTGCACCTGAACGACCGTAAATGCCGGTGATAGCATCGGTTTTTATTGCCGTACTAAGGTTTATAGCAAAGTCGGTTAGTGGGCAGGTAATATCAATTTTCAGCATGTGCTTAACCTAACCCTGCTTTGTGCGTTGGCTTTTTGCGGTTGATAAAACCGACAGCAGCCAACAGTGCAAAACAGCCAATTAATAAGCTCATAGCGAGTGCATGGGCTTGTTGGTATTCAAATGCCTCAACATGATCAAACAGCGCGAGTGATAAAACACGGGTCTCACCCGGAATATTACCGCCAATCATCAGGACAATACCAAATTCGCCAATCGTATGAGCAAAGCCCAAGGTCGCAGCTGTGATAAAACTTGGCTTGGTCAATGGCATAACGATGGTGAAAAATTGATCCCATTTGTTGGCATTGAGCATAGCGCCAGCTTCGAGTAAATCCGTGCCTAATTGTTCAAAGGCTCTTTGTAATGGCTGTACAACGAACGGCAGTGAATAAAACAGTGAACCAATAACAATGGCTGAAAAACTAAACGCGAGTTGCGAGCCCGTTAACGCTTGCCAAAGCTGACCAAAAGCGGAGTTTGGCCCAAAGGCGATAAGTAAATAAAAACCAATAACCGTTGGCGGTAAAATCAATGGTAGGGTGATGAAGGCTTCAACTAAAAACTTGGCGCGTGATTGCCAATGCGCTAACCACCAAGCTATTGGCGTGCAGACAACTAATAATATTAACGTGGTGATTGCCGCAAGCTCTAAGGTGAGCAATAGGGCAGTGATATCAGGATGATCAAACATTAATCATCTCCTTGCGCGCTAACAGCAGTGAAGCCAAGTTGGGTAAGCTGGCGCTGGGTTTGTTCACTGAGCAAAAACTGTTGAAACTCTCTGGCTAATTGTGGTTGTTTACTTTGTTTTGGGATCACCATTTTTTGCAAAATTGGCTGATAGAGCCGTTGAGGTATCACGTAGCCTGACTGCTTGTTTATCATAAGTTGCCCCAGTGAAACTAACCCGATCGGCACACCTTGGGTGATCACTTGTTGGTATGTTTGCGCGACGTTTTGGCCGGTGATCAGGGTGAGTTGCTCGCCAATAGCCAGTGATTCAATGACCTGCATAGCGGCTTTGCCATATGGCGCAGTTTTAGGGTTGGCGATGGCGATGCGACCGCGATAATTGGCTAAAAACGCGTAATCAAGTGGCTTTTGTGATAAGCCAAATAATACCAATTGCCCTTGCGCGTATGTCGCTAATGATTCCGGTGAAATCAATTGTTGCTCGGCGAGCTTTTCAGGTCGAAGGTCGTCGGCACTAAGAAACAGGTCAAACGGCGCGCCATAGACAATTTGCTGATACAAGGTGCCGGACGAAGCTGAAATGGTTTCGATAGTTACCTTGTGTTGTTGGCTAAAATCATTGGCGAGGCGAGCTAATATGGGGGTGAAACTTGAGGCCACGGCAATCCGCAGTGTTATGTGCTCGACTCGTTTATCTTGCTCGTGTGTTTGAGCTTGTGCGGTTAAATTAGCGCTAAGCACTAGCCCAATTGCGCACAGGATGATGGCAAGCATATGAGTGATAAACTTGATTACTTGGTTTGTCGCCATGGTTTACCACAACTTTGCTTTTTGCTCATCACTATCGCGTGCATCTAACCATTTCTCACCATTATCGGTGAGCTCTTTTTTCCAAAACGGTGCAGATACTTTTAGGTAATCGATAATAAATTCGCAGGCTTGAAAGGCACTCGCACGATGTTTTGAGGTTACGCCAACAAACACGATTTGCTCGCCAATAGCCAATTTCCCCACTCGATGAATAACCGTAACATTGCCAAGCTCCCACTGGGTTTTAGCTTGGTTCACAATAGCTTTTAACGCTTTTTCTGTCATTTGTGGGTAGTGCTCAAGTGATAAGCCCTTAACATCTTCACCTAAGTTATTGTTGCGCACTTTACCGACAAAGGTGACTATCGCGCCATCTGCGTCAGTATTTTCAGACAATAGTCGATATTCAGCGGCTTGATCAAAATCTTGGTGTTGTACCTTGATCATTATTAGCCTCCCGTCACCGGCGGAAAGAACGCGATTTCATCATTTGGCGCAATGGCATGATCACTGCTCACCATATTGTGATTCACCGCACTTAATAATTTACTTTGCTCAAGTGCATCAGCCCAATTGGGATGACGTTTGACGATGGCTAATTTGACATCTTGAACACTTTTCATCTCTTGGGTGAGTTCGAGTGTTAGATCTTGACAATCAAGTTGTTCGCGCAGTGACGCAAAAAATTTTATGGTTATCGTTTCTGCCATTTTTATTCCTTATTTCGGCTTTTCCTGTGTGAGCCTATTTCTGCCAATCGCCTGATTTACCACCCGATTTAGCAATAACTTCAATGCCGCCAATGCGCATGTGTTTATCGACCGCTTTGCACATATCGTATAAGGTTAAACAAGCAACAGAGCACGCCGTTAGCGCTTCCATTTCCACCCCTGTTTGGCCAGCTAATTTGCACAAAGTGTGCACGTAGACTCGGCGTTTGTTTTCATCTATTTCAAAGTCGACATTGATTTTTGTCAGCATTAACGGGTGACATAAGGGGATCAAGTCACTACATTTCTTCGCTGCTTGAATACCGGCTATACGGGCAATGGCAAATACATCGCCTTTTTTATGTTCGCCCTGTTGAATGAGGGTTAAGGCGAGCTCAGACATTTCAATATAACCGACTGCACGGGCTTCTCGAGTAGTAACGTGTTTATCGGTAACATCGACCATATTGGCTTGGCCTTGCTCGTTTAAATGCGTAAGTTGTGTTGTCATTATCAGCCTCTTGATTGGCATTTTGCCGCTAAATTTAAATGCGGGACAAAGTTACAGGGGCGATGTGAGGCATCAATTTGTTCTTTGATGATCTTATCCCACGCTGTTTTACACGCGTTAGTTGAGCCAGGTACACAAAAAATTACGGTGTGATTTGCCATGCCTGCAAAGGCGCGAGACTGAATGGTTGACGTGCCAATCTCACCAAGTGAAATGTGCCTAAACGTTTCACCAAAGCCTTCTACTTGCTTATCAAATAATACGCTTAGCGCTTCGGGGGTGTTGTCTCGAGCGGTAAAGCCAGTGCCGCCGGTAGAAATGACTACGTCAACTTTCTCGTCAGCAATCCAGCGAGAAACGATGGCGCGCAATTGATAAATATCATCTTTGACGATGGCTTTTTCGACTAATTGATGGCCTGCATCAAGTACCCGATCAACCAAGGCTTTACCTGAAGTATCAGTTGCTTCGTCACGGGTATCTGAAACCGTTAACACGGCAATGTTTAGCGGTTGAAAAGGCACAGGGGTTTTACTCATAGTCGTTTACTCGTAATGTTAATTGATTGGTCGCTTGTTGCCATTGCTCTGCGGTATTGCAATTAAATAGTTGCTGTTGGTGAGCTCGATCAAGCCCAATGGCGCGATGTTGAATTTGTTTTAATAACTGTCTTATCGATAGTGATTTATCTTTCTTAGTTGTCAGCTTGCTGGCATTCGCTTGGCTCGTTTTTAGGTTTTGAAAAAACAACTCGGTCATGGCCGTTCTCGGTAAATATAGTGGCAAATAATGATCGGAAAAATGACAAGCCATTTGGCTCAATTGCCCCACTTGTTTTAACTGGCTAAGACATTGTGCGCTTAACAAGGGTAAATCAACCGGCAAAATTAAATAGCTGTGCACATGTGGTGTGGTTTCAAACACTGTTGCTATACCACCAAGAGGGCCGAGGTTTGGGTATTTATCGGCAATTTGGTTGGCACCTGTAGGTTGTGTGTTATAGCCGATACTTTGAACAACGCCATCAACGCCAACATCGGTTAATAAGGCGGAGCTAAAACTGAGCATATTTTGTTGTTTAGGGTGTAATAACTGTGCTTTATTTTGCCCCATACGCGAGGATAAACCACCGGCTAAAACGACACCTAAACATGTGTTATTACCTCTCATCGTTTAACCACCAAGCATGGATAAATGAGATGTCGCACCGGTCAAGCGCTCGTGTAAAAAGTGAGTTGCCTTTTTATCGTGGATCAGCTGTGATACGGCATTGATTAATGGCGTTGGATCGTCTTCCTGTAAATATTCGCGCAATGACAAGCCTTGTTCGGCGAATAAGCATAAATGTAGCTTACCTAACGCACTCATTCTCAGACGATTACACGATGCACAAAAATCTTTGCTATAAGGCATTATCAAGCCAATCTTGCCTTGATAATCACTATGGCAGTATTCAATTGCCGGCCCTGCGCTTTTTTCTTTAATGACCGGTACCCAGCCACGCTCAAATAGTTGATTTTGAATTGTTGTGCCGCTAATGTGCTGTTTTTCGAAATAGGCTTTGTTGTCACCCGTTTCCATTAATTCGATAAAACGCACAGATACTGGGGTTTCTTTCACCCAGTCAAAAAAGTAGTCTAATTGCTGCTTGTGATATTGTTTGAGCAGTACGGCGTTAACTTTTAGCTTGGCGCGACCGTCGGCTAGCACGCCATCAATGCCCGTTAAAATCTCACCTAACTTGTTTGAGCCGGTGATCAAATTAAATTGTTCAGGTATTAATGAATCAATACTAATATTTAAGGCGTTTAAACCAGCGTCGAGCCAGTCTTGGTATTGAGAAGTGAGTTTGTAGCCGTTGGTGGTCAGTGCCACGGTTTGAATTTTATTTGTGTTCGCAACCGCGTTGATAATGTCGGGTAAATCTTTGCGCAACGAAGGTTCGCCACCCGTTATGCGTACTTTTTCGGTGCCCATTAAAGCAAAGGCGTTAACTGTGCGTTTGATTTCTTCAAGCGATAAGAATTGCCTGTCGGTATCACATTGATAACCGTCAGGTAAGCAGTATTCGCAACGAAAGTTACAAACATCTGTGATCGACAGTCTAAGGTAGTAAAACCTTCTGCCAAAGTCGTCTGTTAACATATCACCTTTCCAAATGTCGGGAGGCTAGATCGTTTCCAGTCTAACCCTGGTAGTTACAGCACTTGCGCAACTACGGCTCAAAGCACTTGTTACTCACAGGTAAGGTAGCGCTGAAAGCTCGGCGAATTGAACACTTATTTCAATTGTTAGTTGATACTAGAATATTTATTTAGATAACTCAACTTATACCAAGCCGCATAATAATATGCTCTACTCAGAGCTACGTCAGCAGTTCGAGTACAATCAGAATTTGTACAATATAGTCATTCTCGGCTTTGTCTCCTGAGTCGCTCTACCTCCCCCATCCATGTGGTTGTATATTTTGCAAATTATGGGCAGTAGTCGGGCTGCTGACGAGCTCCCAAAGGGCTTGGCTAAAAGTCACTACTACTTCGTTACATACTATTTGAAATAGAATAACTATGTCTTAACAGCATGTGTCTTGTATTAGCAACTTTTATCTCAAGCTGAGTGAACATTTATTTATTCGGATTGGTATTAACTACTTTGATCGCCAACAAGTTTTCCGTAAGATAGTTCATTATTTTTAATCAAGGGTTGGCTATGAGTTGCGATTGTTTTTCTGATCAGCAGTTTCTCAGTGTAGAGCAAGCGATTTTTCATATTTTAGAAAACATTCAAACAGTTGAAGATACTGAATTAGTACCGCTAGATTCAGCACTTGATCGAATACTTGCGACCGAGGTGATAAGCCCTATTCAAGTGCCGCCGCACGATAACTCGGCAATGGATGGCTACGCGGTTAACTTTGCCAGTTTAACCAATAACAAAACGGTTAGCCTTGTCGGTAAATCAATGGCTGGAGCACCCTTTGTGGGCGAGTGCTTGCTAGGCCAGTGTGTTCGGATTATGACAGGCGCTGTGGTTCCTGAAGGCTGTGACACCGTAGTTATGCAAGAGCATTGTCAGGTCGAAGGCGACACTATTTCCTTCTTACAAGAGATTCGCCAAGGGCAAAATATTCGCCGAGCGGGCGAGGATATTTCACAAAACCAAATCATTTTATCTAAAGGTAAACGATTAAGCGCGATTGACATCGCACTGTTAGCATCGGTTGGTATTGAATCGCTGAGTGTTTATCGAAAAATAAAGGTTGCGCTAATTGCAACTGGCGATGAATTAAAATCACCTGGTCAGTCGCTTACTGCCGGTGATATTTACGAATCAAATGGCCATTTTTTAAAACACATGTTGGCGAAAATTAATGCTGATGTCCTAGATTATGGTATTATTGCCGACGATTTTGAGCAGATAAAACAAGCCTTTCATCACGCCGATCAACACGCTGATGTTGTTATCTCAAGTGGCGGTGTTTCAGTGGGTGATGCCGATTACACTAAAATGGTGCTCGATAGCATTGGTAAAATTGGCTTTTGGAAAATATCAATGAAACCGGGTAAACCCTTGGCTTTCGGTCTATTGCCCAACAGTGTGTTCTTTGGATTGCCAGGTAACCCTGTCTCAGCTGCGGTGACGTTCTATCAAATAGCCATGCATGGTTTAGCCAAAATAGCCGGCGCAACACCAATAGAACGAACACGTTTTATCGCCAAAACGCAAACTGATCTGAAAAAAGCACCGGGTCGCACGGATTTTCAGCGTGGCTATTATAATGTCAATCAAGCTGGCGAAATCTCAGTAGTTTCAACCGGTGTGCAAGGCTCTGGTGTGTTATCGAGTATTGGCAGGGCCAATTGTTTTATCGTGCTAGCTAAAGATCAGGGGAGTGTTTCGGCAGGTGAAAGCGTGGTCATTGAGCCATTTGATGCTCTGCTTGGCGGCTCGTAAGGGTAGTTATTATTAATCCAAAATTGGAATTTACATGAAAGATGACGCTGAATTTTCATCATCAGTATTAGCAGGACGCTATAAACGACTCCAACAATTTATTTGGTTGGCGCAATTTGTTATCGCGATGGTGATCACAAGCAACTATTTTGCTGGTGTGGATGTAGCTGAAACTCCAATATTGATTACCGCGTTTATCATTAACTTTGTCAGTTTGGCTTGTTTATATAGCAAGCAGTTCACCTTATCTTCTGCTATTTTGCTGCTCAACGGCGCCTTTGTCATAACTAGCTTAATGTTTATTAATAATGGTCTGCGTGATAGCGCTATTGTCGGCCTACCGGGTATTTTAGTGTTCGCCGCGATCGTCGGTTCTTCGCGCTTGTTCTACTTTGTTTTTGCCTACGTAATTTGTTTTGTCATTGGGCTAGGTTATTACGATTTAGAGCTTGGTCATATGCGAGAAATGGCGCCGATTAATTGGAGTGTTGTTGCTGATATCGTGGTTATTTTGTTGGTTATCGGCCTGACGGTTAAGCAACTCGTTAATGAGCTGAAAAGGATGACTAATCGACTGACCTATGAACATCAGCAGGCGACCCAAAGCAAAGAAGAAATCCAACGCATTGCTCATCACGACGCACTGACCGGGCTGCCCAATCGCTATTTAGCTCAAGATAGATTCCAGCAATCACTTGCTCATGTCTCTCGAAGTGGTGAACTCGTTGGCTTGTTGTTTATCGATTTAGATCACTTTAAGCCGGTTAATGACAACTTAGGTCATGATATTGGCGATATGGTATTAATCGAAGTGGCGAAGCGCATAACTGCCGTTGTGCGCAAGCGCGATTCTGTTTGTCGGATTGGTGGTGATGAGTTTGTTGTTATTATTGAAGCGAATAACAGCCAAAGTTCGGTTGGCGATGTTGCCACTAAAATTCTTGAAACCTTACGAGAGCCTTTTTATGTAAGTTCTCATCGCATCGAAATTTCAGCGTCCATTGGCGTCGCTTTAGCGCCTAATGACGGCGTTGAATTTGAAGAGCTTAGTAAAAAAGCCGATTTAGCCATGTATAAATCAAAGGCACTGGGCAGAGATGCGTGTAGCTTTTTTGATGAGGAATTAAACCAAGAGCTAGCGCTCAAGGGGCAATTAGTTGAGCAACTTAGGACGGCTATTGTTAATAAAACACTCGATTTATACTTTCAGCCGGTGATCGATTTAACCAGGCAAAAATTGATCAGTGTCGAAGCGTTAGTGCGGTGGAATAATGGCGTTAACTTGTGGATAGAGCCAGCGGTATTTATTCCCTTGGCTGAAGAAAATGGCATGATCCACGAGATTGGCCATCGCGTTTTAAAAGAATCGTGTATTCAATGTGCTACATGGCGAAAAAACGGCTATCCGAATTTAACGGTTTCCGTCAACTTAAGTGCCCATCAGTTAAGAGATAACCAATTAGCAACTAACGTCTTGGAAATACTTAATATTACGGCGTTACCACCACAAGCACTGACGTTAGAAATCAAAGAATCAGCGTTAAAAAGTAAGCACAATCAGGTCGCTAAGCAAGTTAATGCACTTAAAAAATTAGGTGTGTCGATTTGTATTGATGATTACGGTTATGGTCATTCAAATCTTATTGAGCTTTATCACATGGCTGTCGACTCGATTAAGCTTGATCGCAGGTTAGTTAATGAAATGGAGCACAATCGCGACCAACAAAAACTACTCGATGGCTTGTTATCTTTTGCTCAATATATAGGTATTGATGTGATTGCTAAAGGTATTGAGTCGGAGAGCTTTTTAACTCGGCTAAAAAATAAACAGTGCCAGTTTGGTCAAGGTTTTGAGTTGTGTGAGCCGCTTTCGCTAGACGATCTAACACTCTATTTAGAACGAAATTATCGCTAAAACCTTTTCTTTTATGCTGATCAGTTTCGGCCTCTAGGCACTTGCAACGCTATCAAGTGCCCAGAAAGCTGTTTGTGTTAGTGGCTTAACGTCAGCTGATAGTGAGTATATGAGCAGTCGTGCTTTTCGACCTTCGCCAACTGATATAACCCTTGTACAGAAACACTGTGCTCAGTTTTTGTCACTATTACCTTACCACGTTGGTTATCGTAAGAGACATTACCGATTAACTCAGTTTGATCCGATAAGCACAATAATTTAGCTGCCTTCAGATAATTTTCACCAGCAAAAATATTGTTGATTTCAGGTAATAGCCCCGTCGTTTGCTCGGTTACAACTTTATCTTTTGACAATGAAAACTTAAGTGTGCCGGTGTCATTTACGACGAGACTATCGCCTTGGTGAATATAGTGAGTTTTAACCGTCAAGCGACTAGGTGTGTTGTTGGTGTCAGTATTATTAGCGTTTGTATTGTTAGCAATCAGTGGATTTTCAACAATAAACACACCCGATTGACCAACGACAGATAATTCGTGTTTATCTTGGTTTAGTCTAGTTACCACTAAAGCTGTCCGCTCATCTACGCCAAAAGCGAGTTGATGTTGAGTCGTATGTGCTAGTACGGCTAAACGTCCCTGACGACCGCGCTCTGAGAAATGGGTATCTAAAATACCAAGATTGAACAGTCCCAAGCCGCCGCTCGTTGCATAAGTGAGTTGATCGTTTGGCGCATCGTTACAAGTATTTGATTTTTGACAGCCCTCGGTAGGCACAACATCGGCGTGGGCACCATAAAACATGGCTCTATCACTTTGGCCACTGGTGATCATCACCATAGCGTGCTGATTAAATTGACCGCCTGCCATAACTGCAGTACCAGCACTAGTGCCGCCAATAATAAAATTACCACGGTCAAACTTTTCTCGAATTAATGCCATTACCTCGGTGTCTTGGCCATTGGCCTTAATAAATGCTTGCTTAGTTAGCGATTGATCGCCGCCGTTAATAAAAATCCCATCGGCCTGTTTTACTTGTTCGAGCAAGCGCTGTGGTTCTAGACATGCAAGGCGTTGCTGATGAACTAAGTCAGGATAAATAGCTTCGCGGTAGGCTGACTTTTGGATTGCTAGTCGTTTGGTTGGCAGTTGATCACACAGGTTTGCTCTATCGTTTGCTGTAGCACTAATAAGCGGCTGCAAGCTTGCGTCAATTGGTAGCCACTGCGTATTTGCGCCAGCTTGAACAAACGCTTGAATATAAAAATCAACCGCTTCAAAACTATCTCTTGCCGATGCTGTTACCACCAAAATATGGGGTCGTTGTTGGTGAGTTAGCCGTTGTGCTCGTTTAACAAAGTCGCGATAGATCTGCGGGGTAAAACTATTTTTTGAGCGGTCTAAATCGACGGTTTCCTGCAGCCTTTCGCCGGTTACTTTATCAATCTGAGCAATTTCTAAGGCATCTAAGAGTAAAAAATATTCAGGGTCGGATAGTCGATTAATGAGTTGGTTGTTATCAAATGTTTTTAAAAACTTAACCATTTCCCCTTTGCTAACCGGGGTTTTACTCGCGTTTTTTATCGCTTTATTAAGTAATTTTTTTAATTGTTTAGCATGCTCAGCAGAATATTCTTGATCCATTAAGGCGAAAACTTGTGCTCGCGTTTTGTGGTTTAGCTGAAAAAGCGCATGGGTTTTGCTGTTGTTAACTTCTATTTCTTGATGCTTTTCGGGTGTCAAACATTGGTTTTTTGACATTGATGAACAAGATTTTAAACCGCCACCAACTAAAAAAAGCTGGCTTGGTTTGTAAGGTGTGTTTTCGGTTTTTGCCAGCGTTATGGCAGAAAATAGCAGCAAAATTGCAGAAAATAGTCGCATTTCAAAATTCCTATTTTAACGATTGATTGACGAATCTAAACGTTTTTTTAACATTGTTGTTGACAATTTTTTATGACAACGGTATCTATAAATTAAGTGAATTTTGAATGAGCTTGATTAGGGTCAAGCTCTAAATTAATCGAAGACCTTTTTAATATGTACAAGAAAGCTTTCACGCTGACAACATATTACTACTCGAATTTTTATCTTTCGGAGTGGTTTGACGAATAACCCCAGAAAACCTTGAGTTTTCTGGGGGATTGGCGTCTGCGACTTCATCTCCCCCTCTTTACAAAAACTCCGTTAAAGCCCAGTCCTTGGTGTATCTGCAGTTGCTTGTACCTTTGGAACGCTGGTCACAATTTACCATTAAAATTATAAACG
The DNA here is from genome assembly GCF_014898095.1 of Thalassotalea sp. LPB0316. Taxonomy (NCBI): domain Bacteria; kingdom Pseudomonadati; phylum Pseudomonadota; class Gammaproteobacteria; order Alteromonadales; family Colwelliaceae; genus Thalassotalea; species Thalassotalea sp. LPB0316. Next base: position 3,524,590 of record NZ_CP062946.1, on the reverse strand, counting down.
GTCAGAACATGAAAAAATTTACGTTATCGGCAGTAGCACTGTCTGTGTTAGCAATATTTAACGCTAATGCGCAAGAGGGAAGTAACCAATCAAACGAAACAGCTGCGATTGAAAAAATCACAGTTACCGGTAGTCAAATCAAAGGGGTTGATCTTGAAGGCACGCAACCGTTAGTGGTTATTGATGCCCAGGCTATCCGCAGCTCAGGCGCCAGTTCAATTTCAGAATTAATGGCGCAAATTAGCCAAACTCGCGGTGGTGTTGGCTCATTTAACACCTCTGAAAGTGGTGCAACTTCAACGTCAACACCTGCGGGACAAGCAGCAGCATCATTGCGAGGCTTAGGACCTTCATCAACGCTGACCTTGATCAATGGCCGCCGAGTGGCTGCTAGCTCATTTGCCGCGGGGACGCAAAACTTTGTCGATATCAACTCAATCCCACTTTCGGCGATTGAGCGAGTTGAAGTGTTGGCGACTGGTGCATCGGCAATTTACGGTGCTGATGCCGTTGCTGGGGTGATCAACTACATCCTCAAAACGGATTATCAAGGCGCTGAAATTAATGGCTCATACGGTAATAGCTTTGCCAGTTCAGATGAAGGTCGATACAACCTCAACTTCATTTGGGGTGGTGAAGTTGCCGGTGGTAACTTAACTGTTTTTGCCGATCATTTTGATCGCAACGCATTTCACGCTCAAGATAGAAGCTATACCCGTGATCCTGTACTGGTGAGCAACTACTCATATTTGCCAAAGCACACGCCAAATATTTATTACTACTCGGCTTATGACGGCAACGAAATTGGCAATCCAGATTGTAAAACAGATTTTGTTACCACTGAGTACGGTGAAGAGATTTGTGCCTACTACAGCAACGAAGATGACCAATTGCGCTCGGCGCTAGAAACGAGCTCAGCAGGTTTTATCTATAGTTACGACTTTAACGATGTAACGTGGAATACTGATTTCTTTATTAGTAACACTAAGTCGCGAGCCGTTTCATCGCCAGCGCCAATTGATCAAGTTGACGACACTGAAGGCCCTTGGGTTGGCGAAGAGGCTATTTATGGTGCTTTTTCACCAGAGGTAGCCGATGCATTAATCTACGACATGTGGATAGATCCGTTTGATACGCAAGCTGGACAACAGCTTTGGGGCTTTAGGTACGATGCGCGTTTCGCAAGTCCACGTACTGTTGATATCGAAACCGATGCAATGCGTTTAGTGTCGAGTTTATCAGGCGAATGGGGTGAGTGGTTTTGGGAAACGGGTATCACGTTATCAAAATCTGAATCTGAACAAGTAGCTAGTGCGGGTATTTACAACCGCTACAAGTATCACGCAGTAAGCACAGGCGAATTATGCAGTAACGGCTCAATTGCTGATTACGACTACGACAGCGATACACTTAGCTGTGGTGCGGGTGAATTGCTTGGCACGTACAACCCATTTTTATCGGGAGATGCAACCAACGATGCGTTACTCGCAATGGCTCAAGAAATGCCAACTCGCGACGGTGAAAGCACCGTTTACGGCATTGATGCAAAAATTTCTGGTGATATCGCCGAAGTCAACGATCATATGATAAGCGCAGCCTTTGGCGTTGAATTTAGACGCGAAGAAATCAACGATATTCCGTCGATGAATGCTCGAGCACGGTTTGAAAACGACTACTTAGTTGATGTTTTTGGTTTTGGTTCAAGTTTATCACAAGCGGATCGCAATCAATGGGGAGCCTTTGCTGAATTTTACTGGCCAATTACCGATCAGATAGAGTTGCAACTTGCCGGTCGTTACGACGATTACAACGACTTTGGCGATACCTTTAACCCTAAGGTTGGTGTCACTTATCGCCCGCATGAATCGGTTATCTTGCGCGCAGCGTGGTCAACATCATTTAGAGCGCCTTCACTCACCCAGGCAGGTGTAAAACTAAGAACAACGACAGCAACTTACGATTGCTCGGCAAACCAAGCAGTAGCTGACTTATACTGTGAAGGCGATGGTTTTACCTCAAGCCCAAATGTTTTGGAGTTGGGTAACGCTAATTTGAAACCCGAAGAATCAGAGTCGGTTAGCCTCGGTTTTGCATGGAGCCCGTCTTCAGATACCCATTTATCACTTGATTACTGGTCGTTTAAGCACGAACAGCTGATTGATACCGATATGACAGCAGTGCTAAATGATGCCATTAACGATGCCTCACTTCGCCATTGTGGTTTAGTGCCCGAAGGCAGCATGGGTATTTCATATGAAGAAGTGCTTTGTAGCGGTATTGTCGATGATGGTGTGCTCTACGAATTCTTAGATAGCAACGGTTTGAACATTGAGCAAGACGGGGCGAATTTAACACAAATTTTAGATCAATGGGTTGCCGCTGGCTTTGGTCGAGAGGATGCCTTACCTTTATACCGCGATCATGTTATCCAGTTAGATAACACAGGTACACAGGAGGTAAGTGGCTTTGATTTAGCCTTTGATCACAGTGTCAATTTTGCCGAAGGTCGTTTAACTTTCTCTATTGATGGCACGCATTACGCAAGTTTTGAGCGCAATCTTGCCGGTTCAAGCGATGTTGAAGAGCTCATTGGAACTTGGCGTTATCCTGAAAATATCGCAAGCTTTAGACTTGGCTGGGTAGGCGAGCAGTTTTACACCAGTATCACGGCTGATTACACAAGCTCATATCAAGACGATATAAAACGATTACGCGGTCGTAATATTGATGAACTTGAAGCGTTAGGTGAGTTAGATGCTAACGGCGAACGCGATGTTGATTCATGGACAACCGTGCGTTTTAACATGGGCTATGATTTCGACAATATGAACCTCAACTTTACGGTGCACAACTTGTTTGATGAAGAGCCGCCGGTAGCTTATGGTTCACGTCGTGGTTTTGATTCTATCAACCACAATGCGCTAGGTGTCAACTACCAGTTATCATTTAGCTACTTCTTTAAGTAAGTATCGTTGGGCTACCACACTGTGGTAGCCTTATTCTTTTATTCAAATAACCAGAGCTATAACGTGAAAGATACAACTTCAGAAAAGGCGGTAGCGCCTTCTTCTACCATGCCTGACGCGCTGATTATTTTGTTTTTTGTGGTACTGGTTGCAGCCATTTTAACCCATGTTATTCCTGCGGGCAGTTTTCAAATGTCGGTGCCTAGTGAGGGTGAAAAAGCGATGATCATCGCAGATAGCTTTCGCTTACAAAGCACACAAGGCGTGCCAATTTTTGCCGATAGTGGGGGCGTTGGTTTTTTTAACTTTGCCTTTGAAGGTATGGTTTCAGGAACCAAGTGGGGATCGGCGATTGGCGTGATGATGTTTATCATTATTACCGGCGGTGCTTTTGGTATTGTCATGAAAACCGGTGCGGTAAATAACGGCATTTTGGCCTTGATCAACAAAACGCAGAAACTTGATTATCTGTTTATCCCTTTGCTATTCGTCATGTTTTCACTCGGTGGTGCGATATTCGGTATGGGAGAAGAAGCGATAGCTTTTTGCATTGTCTTGTTGCCGCTCATGCGGGCACTTGGCTACGATGCCCTAACCACAGTATTGGTCACTTATGTTGCCACTCAGATTGGCTTTGCCGCGTCATGGATGAATCCATTTAGCGTTGCTATTGCGCAAGGTATTGCTGATGTGCCGTTATTGTCGGGGACACCATTTCGCATGACCATGTGGAGTGTATTTACCCTTGTCGGTGTTATTTTTACCGTCAAACACGCTAACCAGATCAAAGCACAAACCAGTGGCACAGACCAAAGACAAGCAGAGATAACACTTAGTGCCGGTGAATTTAGTAAAGTAGATGCGGTGATTTTATCGATCTTTGCTTTGTCGATCGCTTGGGTGATTTGGGGCGTGGTAGAAAAAGGCTACTACCTACCTGAAATTGCTAGCCAGTTTTTTGCTATGGGCTGTGTCATCGCTGCTGTCGCTGTCATTGGAAAACGCATTGTGCTGAACGATGCCGCAGACGCCTTCAAACACGGGGCACAAGAGTTATTGCCGGCGGCGATGATTGTTGGCATGGCAAAGGGGATCGTGATTTTACTCGGCGGCGACGATCCGAGTCAGCCGTCGGTACTCAACACCTTGTTGCATTACGCGGGTCAAACGATTGGTGATTTTCCAAGCTACGTGTCGGCGTTATTGATGTTGGTGTTTCAGTCAGTGTTTAACTTTTTTATTGCTTCTGGCTCAGGCCAAGCTGCTTTAACTATGCCCTTGATGGCGCCACTCGCTGACCTCGTTGGTGTAACCAGACAAGTTGCGGTATTGGCCTTTCAATTAGGTGACGGCTTAACCAATATTATTATTCCAACATCGGCATCACTGATCGGCTGTTTGGGGGTAGCCAAAGTCGATTGGGTTATTTGGGCTAAGTTTATCGCCAAATTTATGTTGGTGTTAATTGCCTTAGCGGCAAGTTTTGTGGTTTTTGCCGTGATGATCAACTTTAGCTAGTTGGTTCAACGCAGACGAAAATTAAAATGAGAATTAAATGAAATTATTAAAACAAGGTCGAGTGTATGCGCCACAGGATTTAGGGCGGAAGGATGTTTTAATTGCCGGCGGTAAAATAATCGCCATCGAAGATGAAATAACCATGCCCAATAGTGGTTTTGTTGAAGTTATCGATGCTAGAGGCAAGCTTGTTGTACCGGGTTTTGTCGATTCACTCGTTCATATTACCGGCGGTGGTGGTGAAGGGGGATTTACCACGCGCACGCCAGAAATGCACATTAACGATGCGGTCGTTGGTGGTGTGACGACATTAGTTGGTGTATTAGGTACAGATGCTATCACCCGTAGTTTGGAAAACTTGCTCGCCAAGGCAAAAGAGCTTAAAGCCCTTGGCTTGTCGGTTTATTGTTATACCGGCTCTTACCATTTGCCGGCGGTGACGATAACAGAATCAATTACCAAAGATATTATGCTCATTGACGAGTTTATTGGCGTGGGGGAGGTCGCCATTGCCGATCATCGCGCAACGCCTGTTGATCACCTAACCCTAGCGCAAGTAGCCTCACAAGCGAGAACCGGCGGCATGCTAGCGAGTAAATCAGGTATTGTGAGTATTCATGTTGGCGACGATAAGCAAGGGCTCAATTTATTGCGAGAAGTCGCCGAGTATAGCGCTATCCCGGTAGGACAGTTTTATCCAACCCATATTAACCGCACAAAAGCGCTGCTAGCAGACGGTATAGAGTTTGCAAAGCAAGGTGGCTATATTGATTTTACTACCAGCACGACTGCGCAAATTTTAGCACAAGGTGAAGTTGCTGCTGCACAAGCGCTTGCCATCGCCTTACAAGAAGGTGTTGATATTGGGCAACTTACCATGAGCTCCGACGGTAACGCGAGTTTGCCGGTATTTGATGACAAAGCAAAACTCATCGACTTACAACTTGGTGAAGTTAAAACCTTACATCAGTCGTTTGTTGAAGCAATAAATTGTTATCAGGTCGATATTGAGTTGGCACTGCGCAGTGTCACTAGCTCACCTGCCGATATCCTCGCGCTCAAACAAAAAGGCCGATTAATCCTTGGTAATGACGCCGACATCAACTTACTTGATGAGCAAAGTTTAGCTATTGATAGTGTGATAGCTAATGGCGCGTTTTTAATGCGGGCTAACACCTTGATCACTAATGCCTATTTTTAGTGGTGTTTAATAACCTTGCAATGAACTGACTTAGCAAGCCTTTTACCTGTTGGGGAGAGGCTTAATAAGTTGGTTTTTCGTGGTAATTTACGGCGTAATTTCTTGCGCTGTTAATATCTATCTGCGTCTACTCGCAATCAATCCAGTTAATTTCTTAACATGTCTTTACATTATTATCGGCTAGCATGTGTTAATACTGTGATAACTGTATGTTTTTTATTCTTTAACGTAAGTGAGAAATATACTGCTTAGGTTGTTATGGATAAGCGAGAATTTGTTGATTGCAAGGTTTAATCAACGGTAATTAGGGAGTGTTGTATGAACAATAAAGAAATAGATAAAGAACTTCTGAGACTAATGCTAAAAGCAATGCCCGGACTATTCTTTTTTGGCCTGGGAATGAATGCTGTTTTTCCTAATACAGGCAAAGCACTGCACCCAGTTTTAGATATTCCACTTGTTGGTAATGTGTTACTAGCGATTGGTATCTTGTGGTCGCTGTGGGGGCTTGCAAGCGTGATTGTTTATAAAATTAAAAACAAACATGAATAGGCAAAGGCAGCTAATTTAACCAGTGATTTGAGTAAAAAATTATGGAAAAGGAATATCTTTCGGGAATGGGTAAAGCGTCAGTTGTGCCCGAAGAAATCAAAGGTTGGAATTGGGGAGCTTTTTTACTCAATTGGCTATGGGGTATTGGCAATAGCACATATATCGCGCTGCTGATGTTTGTGCCTTTTGTTAACTTCATCATGCTCTTTGTTTTAGGTGCTAAAGGTAACGAGTGGGCATGGCGCAATCGCACGTGGCGCGATGTTGAACACTTTAAATCTACTCAGAAAAAGTGGCGAAACGCAGGGCTCATTATAGTATTTATTACTGTGTTCATCATATTCATCCCATTGATGGATATGATGAAAGGCAAGGCGTATCAAATGTCATTAGATGCAGTGACATCAAACCCTCAAGTAATCGCATTGGTGGGTAACAACCCTGAACCGGGCTATTTTGTTTTAGGCGAAATCTCAACCTCTGGCGCGAGTGGTTCGGCTAATTTAAATTACACCATTAAAGGCGCTGAAGCCCAAGCGCAAGTTTACGTTTATGCCACGAAATTTGGCGAGCAATGGACACTCAAAGAAGTGTTAGTGGTGAACCACGACACTGGCCAAAAGGTGGTTGTGCTAACCCAATCAAAATAGGGATAACCTCCACCCTTTATGCAAATAGTCGTTATCAACTCATGCTTATTTCTTAACATGTCTTTACATAATTATTTATTGGTATGTGTTAATACTATGATAATCGTATGTTTTTTATTCATTGATGGCATGCGAAAGCACAGCGCTGAAATCTACGGAAGCTAGCGCATACTGCGACATACATGCACTTGTGGAAAAATAATGACACATAAAAAATGGAAGTGCATCAGGAACATTTTGTCTAGGAGTAAGACATGGAACCCAATATTGACTATTCAACCTATACCTATAAAGAGTTATTAGAAGCTCGACAACACCTTGATGTTGAACAATACCCAGACAGAGCGGTGCAATTAGATAAACTCATTGCCGAGCACAATCAAAAGTTTGAGCAACAACACCTTCAAGAAGAACACAAAATTGTACGTGAAATTACCCCTCAGTTTCACGGTAATGCCAAGGAGTATTTTTCGATATGGATCGTTAATTTACTGCTGACCATAGTGACGTTAGGCGTATACTCGCCTTGGGCTAAAGTTCGAAACACTCGCTATATATACGGTAATACCGAAGCTGACGGCCATCGATTTACCTACTTAGCAAGCCCGATACAAATACTAAAAGGCCGAGTCATTGCCGCAGTTTTATTGGTCGGTTATTACATGCTTGCTACCATTTCACCTTTTTCGGGAGCTATGTTGGCAATTGGCCTGGTCGTTTTTATGCCATTTTTGGTGGTGCAAAGCCTTAAGTTTAAGATGAAGGTCACTGGGTATCGCAACATTCGTTTCTCATTCCATGGAAAGTACGGCCGCGCTTTTGTAGTTTTTGTACTTTATCCATTTTTATCACTATTTACGTTTTATTTGGCCATGCCATTTGCATTAGCGAAGATGGACGAGTTTATCATTGACAATATTCAGTATGGTGACAAAAGCTTTGAAACAAAATTACAGGGCGGGACGTACTGGGAGGCTAGTTTTATTAGTGCGTTAATGACAATTCCGGCAATTTTTGTCTTGTTCCAACTAGGCTTGGTTAGCACTGATCCCGAGGTGGCTCAAAACCAGTCTGTCATGTTATCTATTTTAACCATGTTAGCTTATTTAGTTATTTACACAGTGTGTGGTAGTTATTACCAAGCAAGAATAAGAAATCACATCTATGACAACAGTGAGTTAAACGATGTTGCAAAATTTGATTCAGACTTTAAATTTACTGAATTAGCCTGGTTAAATTTTAGTAACCTAGTGTTGTTAGTTTTAACGTTTGGCTTGGCGTTACCACTCACACAGGTGAGAAAACAACATTATTTTTGTCGTAACACCACAGTTCGGGTAATGGCAGGCGCAGATAGTGTCCTCGCGAGTCAAGAGACTAGCGGTAACGCGATTGGTGATGAAATCGCTGAGGCATTTGATCTTGATGTTGCGATTGGCTAATGGTTAACACTGCAACTTACTATGTAACAGGCAGCTCGTCATCACTGCCTGTTACCGTTAATATTTTAAGCCCAGACCTTTTACAAGTGATTGAAAACGATTCAAAAACAGTTTTACGTCGGCTGTCGAGGTCAGAATTAAAAGTTAGCTCTAAATTGGGAGAGATGCCCAGAGAAGTGTTATTACCTGATAATGGCAGCTTGTACATCGATGCCAATGCGTCTATCGATCAGTGGTTATTTGCTGATAATAATATCGGCAAGCTCGAATCCAATAGCAAAATAGTACTGCTTTCATTACTCCTAGTGCCCCTGTTTTTGTTTAGTATTTTTAAATACTTATTACCTGCTTTTGCCGTGCAATTTGCCGATTTAGTACCTAGTTACGTCACCCAAATATCCTCTACTAACACCCTAAATGCCCTAGATAAAACCGTATTGGCTCCCTCAGAACTAGATGAAGAAACCATTGAAAACTACGTTGTTCAATTAGCTCAACTCACCGGTAAGCTCAATATTGCCGACAAGTTATTTAAATTTCAGTTTCGCAAATCTGAGTTTTTTGGCGCCAATGCCTTTGCACTGCCCGATGGCACTATTGTCATTACCGATGATCTAGTGGCCTTGTTAGACAATAATTTTGAGTTGTTAGCTGCTATTGTTTTGCATGAAATTGGTCATGTAGAGCGCAATCATTCAATGCGTTTAATTGCTGAAACCATTATTGCTTCTATGGCCATAGATTATTTTATTGGTGACTTAGGTGGGATGATCGAAGTATTCGCTGGTATATCGAATACCATTGTACAAAATCAGTACTCGCAAAAGTTAGAGTGGGAAGCCGACAATTACGCGTTGGAGCATGCCAAATTAGTTGGCCTAACAAACGAAGATTTTGCCGTAGCAATGGAAAAGTTCGCTACCTTAGCCGCTGATGGCAATAAACTTGATGCATTATTCAGCAGTCACCCGTTAACGTTAGAGCGCATTGAAAATGCGAGGAATTCCCAATTTTAATTAGCATGTGCCTGTTTTGGAAAATCTCTTAATCGCTTATAGAAAAGTCACTATTTAAAGGTAGTTAATGTCAAACAAAGGCCTAAATATAACTCATATGCTGTTATTGCTTTTGAGCCTAATGAGCTCTTACGTGTATTCGGCATCTACAGCGTGTTTGACCAAAGAGAAAGGAAGAGATGTAAGTGCTTCGTTGTAATATCATTAGCTTGATGGTGTTAATGATTACCACGAGCCTTTTGGGATGCAGAGCAACCTCCGTTGATGTTAGTAAGGATAATAGCTATTCGGGAATTATTGGTAACTGTTATACAACGTCACAAATATATTGGCTGTATGGTTTTGATGCTGATGGCGAAGTTGAACAGGTCGACTTTTATACTTTTAAAGAAACCGGAGGCTGGAGGAATCGCTATACCGTTGAATCTTTTGAAATTGAAAGTGGTACTGGATTTTGTGTGGCTAAAATATTGAGTTGTAGTAGCTGTAATGAGGACAAGTTTTTTTTAGAAGTTAACTTTATTGACAACAATGAACCGATTCTTTCGTATCAAGCACCTATTTATATTAGAAGGTCTGATGTTGGAGGCAAATTCTATTTCAAAGATGAAGGTGAATATAAGCTATTGGCAGATTACTTCAAACTAAAAAAGGTCACTCACAAAGTAAAATAGATTGTTATGGAGATTACCGTCTGCACGGTAATGACGGGTTTATTCGAGGTTTGGGGTCAGAGTTCGCTAACTCTGACCCCGATTATTTTAACTCTGACCCCGATTATTTTGAGTTCAATTATTCAAATCTGTCAGTTCAAGTTAAACCTATCTACCGTACTACTTTTCTGTTTTAAAGCTAAACTCTTTAGGTGGTGTTGCGCCAAGTAAATGGGTTACAAAGTAGTCCCAGCGTTTGCGCATCATGTATGGCTCTCTTGCAAAGCCGTGGCCACGGTTTGGCAACATTAACATATCAAAGTCTTTGTTGGCTTCAATCAGTGCTTCAACCACTAATAATGTGCTATACGGCGGCACGTTGGTGTCGGTTGTACCGTGAGCAAGTAATAACTTACCTTTGAGGTTTTCAACGATAAGCTGGTTTGCTTGGCTGTCGTAGTTGGTGGTTTTATCATCACGTTTTTCTAATAAACCGTGCCATTTTTCACCCCATTCATCGGCGTAATTGCGGTTGTCGTGATTACCCGCTTGTGAAACCGCAACACGGTAAAAATCAGGGTAGGTAAGTAGTGCGCGCGTTGAGGCAAAGCCACCACCTGAATGTCCCCAAATACCTACTTTGGTTGTGTCCATCCAAGGATATTTTTTACCTAGCTGTTTAATCGCCGCCACTTGATCTGGAATGCCGCTATCACCCATTTTACCGTAATAGAATTCGTGGAATGCTTTAGAGCGACCCGGCGTACCTAAGGCGTCTAATTCAACCACGATGAAGCCAAGCTCTGCGATTGCTTGGTTATCGCCGCGCGCCGCTCTAAAGTGACGACCGCGAATTGAACCAACTTGTGGCCCTGGGTATAAGTAATTGATCACCGGATAGGTTTTGTTGGCATCAAAATTAGAGGGCTTGTAAAGTAAGCCGTGAAGATCGAAATTGCCATCTCTGTCTTTTACTATAAATGGCTCAGGTGCTTGCCAACCCGTCGCTTCAAGCGCATCGATATCCATAGTTTCAAGCGTAAAGCCTTGGCCAGTATTGGTTGAGCGAATAAAGCTTGTTTGCGCTTGATTATAGGTTGATGCGCGATCTAAAAAGTACTGGCCTGACTTACTAAGACTAATGCGGTGATGCTGTTTTTCAGGTGTCAGTAAAGTTAAGTCTGAGCCATCTAAATTTAGGCTATAAAGCGAATGGAAATAAGGATCTGCGCCTTCACGGCCAGCACCGGTAAAGAGGATTTTGCCCGCTTCTTGATCTAAGTGAAGCAGCTCGATAACTGTCCAATCACCCTGGGTTAGTTGTTTTTTTACCTTGCCGGTTGTCGCATCAATGAGATAGAAATGCCCCCAGTTATCGCGTTGCGAGAACCATAAAATCTCATTGGTTTTATCTAGGTAACGCCAACTTATGCCGTCAACGCCCGACTCAAAAAAGGTTTCTTCTGTTTCGGTAAATACCGTTTTCACTTGCCCTGATTTTGCATCGGCAATTTTTACCGTTGCTTGTTTGTGATCTCGGCTAGATGAGACAAAGGCAAAGTGCTGGCTGTCTTCAGACCAGTCGATATCAAGTAATGAACCATCGCGGCCAGCAACGTGATCGGTAATCGTTGAACGGTGTTGGTCAATCGGCATATCAAGGCGAATAAGCTTGTTGTTTTCAATGTCAATGACAACGCGCTCTATCGTAAAAATATGCTCATCACCGGGTAGTGGGTACTTCCATACATCGATATCAGGTGTCCCCACATTGGTCGAGACAACCGCCATTTCACCGACTTTTCGGCTATCGTGCTTAAACGTGGTGAGTTTAGTTGAATCAGGTGACCACTTTACCACTGGCTTGTCACTGCGGATCCAACCAGCATTGTTGGTGGCGTAGCCAAAATCTTGTTCGCCGTCAAAGGTCAACTGTGTTTCGTTATTGCTGGCTAACTCTCGCAACCACAAGTTGTGCGCTTTAATAAATACGGTTTTTTCGCCATCAGGTGATACAAACTCGTGTTTCTTAACACTTGGCTCAACTTGTTGGCACAGGTATTTGACTAAATCACAGCTGAAGGTAGCTTTTTCAAGGGTAATTTGCAGTTGCTCATCAGTGTCAAAGTTAAGTGCTTTCATCGGTAGCTTGTTGGCATCTACCTCTTGCTCGCTGGCACTTGCTAATGCGGTTGCTAGCTTTTGGTGATCAAATGCTAGTGCTTTCGTCTGATTTTTTGCATCTGCTTGGTAAAAGCGCAAACCTTGTTCGGTTTGGCTGCGATAGAACAGGGTCTCGCCTTGCCAAACTGGGTAATCAACAGTGCCAAACACTAATTTACTGGTGGTGCTCGCTAGCTGTTTTTCTGCTCGTTGATAATCTTCAACGCTTAATTGTTGTGCTTGTACCACTGGGCTAGCTACTACAGATGCTGCCACTAAAGGGAGAAGTTTGTTCATCGATAACAACCTATTTACTCTTGTTATTATGCTTTGATTGACATCTATCGACATCTATCGACATTCGGGTAACACTTTCGTTTATCAAGGCGACCCTATTAAGATTTGGTTGCAGATGCTACCACGATATTGCGTTAAATAATCGATTTTTAGTTGAAGCAACAAAATAAGCCGTTGAGTGGTCTTACGAAAATAATAAGAACATTGCTACCATTGATGAGTGTTAAAACGAAATTTTTAATCGTCACCACAACAAACCACAAGAGCTGAAGAAAATGAAAAAGATTGCCTTGCTATTAAGCTGTTCAATACTGTTATCACCATTGGCGATAAGCAAAACAAACAATACGATAATTGACGATGTGACCAAAAAGCCGGTACAAATGCGCGAAGATGGTCGAGGTGATCGGGTTGTTGGCGCACCTTGGGCGACCCGCTCTCCAGTTTTGGCGGTTAATGGCATGGCGGCAACATCTCATCCTTTGGCATCGCAGGTGGCGATTGATATTTTACAAGCAGGCGGCAACGCGGTTGATGCAGCTATCGCGGCGAATGCGGCGATCGGCTTGATGGAACCAACCGGCAATGGCATAGGCGGTGATTTATTTGCCATCGTTTGGGATCCTAAAACCGAGCAACTCTATGGCCTTAACGGATCAGGTCGCTCAGCAAAAGGCCAAACGTTAGCTCAGCTCAAAGCAAAAATTGGCGATGTTTCACAAATTCCTAATTGGGGCACACCACCGGTAACTGTTCCTGGCACAGTAGACGCGTGGTATGAACTACATAATAAATTTGGTCACTTGCCGATGAAGCAAAACCTTGCACCTGCAATAAGCTATGCCAAGCAAGGCTTTCCGGTTACTGAAGTGATTGCGTACTATATGGATATTTACCAAAAACGCTACGAGCGTTTATTTAAAGCCGGTGAAATAGAAGAAATTAGCAATTATCAAGCGACCTTTTTAATTAATGGCAATGCGCCAAAAGCGGGCGAGATCTTTAAAAATCCCGATCTTGCCAATACGCTGGAAAAAATCGCGCAAGGCGGGCGTGAGGCGTTCTATCAAGGTGAGATCGCTAAAACGATCGACCGATATTTTAAACGCATTGGTGGGCCATTGCGCTATGAAGATTTTGCTAGCCACACTAGTACGTGGATCAAGCCAGTGTCAATGAATTACCGCGGTTATGACGTATGGGAATTACCACCTAATGGCCAAGGCATTGCAGCTTTGCAGATGCTTTCTGTGCTGAAAAATTTTGATTTAACCGCGATGGAGCACAACAGCGCCGACTATTTGCACGTAATGGCAGAGGCGAAAAAACTCGCATTTGAAGATAGAGCGAGGTTTTACGCAGATCCCGATTACAGCAATATTGATCTCGACTATTTACTGTCAGACGAATACGGCGCCAAGCGCGCGCAACTTATCGATATGAAAAAAGCGGCAACGCAAGTGGAGCACGGCGATCCGAAACTCATAGAAGGCGATACCATTTATCTTACCGTGGCCGATAAAAATGGCATGATGGTCAGTCTTATTCAAAGTAACTATCGCGGCATGGGCACAGGATTAGTCGCCGATGGCTTGGGCTTTATCTTTCAAAATCGCGGCGCTCAGTATTCATTAACACCGGGCCACCCGAATGTTTATGCACCAGAAAAACGCCCGTTTCATACCATTATTCCGGCCTTTATCACCAAAGATAACCAACCGTATATGAGCTTTGGCTTAATGGGCGGCGCGATGCAACCGCAAGGGCATGCGCAGATGGTTACCAATATTGTCGATTTTGGCATGAACGTGCAACAAGCCGGCGACGCCGCAAGATTTCATCACAAAGGCTCTACTTCGCCAACATGGGAAGGCAGAATGCAAGATGGCGGTGTACTTGAACTAGAAAGTGGTATTCGCGCTCAGGTTGTTCGTGAATTGCAAAAGCGAGGTCATAAAGTTCACATTACCAGTGGCTCATTTGGTGGCTATCAGGCGATATTAAAACATCCGGTAACGGGCGTTTATCACGGAGCGAGTGAGATGCGCAAAGACGGCCAAGCACAGGGTTACTAATGCGGTGGAGTGAATAAAAATATTCCTGATGCGTTATCTTTTATTCAGTTTTTAATTGTGTTACTGTTGATTTATACAGTTTGTTGGTGTTTGTGGGACGAGGGCCCGATAGCCACCAACAACCAATATTCGGTTTGAACAAGAGGATTTCTAATGGCAGTTGAAGCTCGTTACGTAGTGATTCGCCAAAATGCGGAGGTAAAAACATTTATGGATAAGAAGGCGGCAGATGAATACGATAAAATGCTCGATATGGCCGATAACTTAACGGAAATGTTTGCCAAAGCACCTGTTGAATTGTCTGAAAGTCTTGCTGAAGAATTAAGTGTATTTTTAGCGTCTAATCGCGAAGATGTCTTAATTGCGCTACAGGCGAAAAAACCAAAACCGGTGGCAAAAGCTGTTCCGGCAAAAAAGGCTGCTAAAAAAGAAGCGGTAACCGACGAAGATAAGAAAGACGTTGCGTAAACCGCGCTAGTGTTTAGTTATCAACTTGCGCGCAGTGCTCGGCGCAAAACATTGGCGATCACTGTCAAGGCTGGCCAAGTTTATGTGCGTGCGCCGCAATTTGTTAGTCAAAGTGCTATTGATGCCATGCTGTTGGAAAAGTCACAATGGATTGGCCAAAAGCTCAAACAAAGCTTGCTAGAACAAGTGAATAAACAAGCAGCATTTCAACATGGCTTTGATATTTTATATCAAGGCCAACCGCATACCATCGCTTACATTAAATCAGCAAAAGCTGAGGTTATTGCCCATCAAAACACGCTGTTTGTCGAAGTGGCTGAAATAATAGATGAGCAGCAAGCTTCAGCGCTGGTAAAACAGCGGCTAGCAGTATTCTTTCAGCAACAAATAGAAAGTAAAATAGCCGAACGTCTGCCTTATTGGGTTAACAAAACTCAACTAGTGCCAAGTGGTTACAAGGTGCGCCAGTATAAATCTCGGTGGGGGAGTTGTAATTCAAAAGGCCAACTAACCTTTAATTCCTTATTAGCGATGACACCTGATAAGCTAGTCGACTACGTGATTGTTCACGAACTTTGTCACCTTAAATACATGAACCATTCAACAGCATTTTGGCAGCTAGTTAGTCAGTTTGTACCTGACTACAATACTCACCGCCAATGGCTCAAAGCCCATCAAAAGCAACTCAGTGTTTTTTCCTGATTACAACTTGTAACGTAAGTTAAAGTAAAGCAACAGATCACTCGTGACGAGAAGGTTAATATAATTTTAATTCAACGTTTTGGAGTGCCGTAATGAAATTCTCAACAGATACTGTGATCATGATTGCTATTTACCTTTCTTCAGCGATTATTTCGCTTTATGTTTTGAAAATAATCTAAATTTAGTTTCTTCAAGCTAGCGCTATGTTATTGATAAATAATAGCGCTTTCTCCTTTGTAAATTTTTTGTTTAAAAATAAGGTGAGATAAGTTAAATTATCAACAAAGAACAAGAATAACATAAAGGATTTCCCACGATGAGCTCGTCAGTTCTTATTTGTGATGACTCAAACCTTGCCCGTAAACAAGTACTTCGCTCACTTCCTGAGCAATGGCAAGTTAATATCCAAACCGCTACTAATGGCCGAGAAGCATTAACTTTGTTACGAAATAACGATGTTGATGTGCTGTTTCTTGATTTAACCATGCCTGATATTGATGGGGTAGGTGTACTGCAGGGAATTCAAAAGTTAAACCTTGATACTGCTGTATTTGTTATCTCGGCTGATATCCAGCCAGAAATGCAAAGTAAAGTATTGCAATTAGGAGCAAAAGCGTTTTTGAGGAAGCCAGTAAACGCTGAGGTACTCGCCTCGAATTTACAAGAACATGGATATATATGAGTGCATTTAATTTAAATGACGACCAGCAAGATTGCCTACAGGAGTTAATCAATGTTGCGATGGGGCAGGCCAGTGATCAGCTTGCCCGCTATTTGGACACTTTTGTTGATTTAAGAGTGCCAAGTATTGAGCAGGTTGATGCCAGCTCTTTGTCGATCACGTTAAATGATAAAACACTTGCTTCAGCGATTGTTAGCCAAGGCTTTTTTGGTTATGAAGGTATTCGCGGCGAAGCGTTATTGGTCTACCAGTCGCAAGATTCTTTGCAAATAGCTGATTTACTTGGTTATGAACCTGGCGAGCTGAGTGATGAAGAGCAACTCATCGATATTAGCTCCATCTTAACAACGACGTTTTTGAATGTTTTTGCTTCGCAAATCGACAATCAAATGTCTTATAGTGCGCCACGTTTACTATCAGCATCGCGCAATCCTTTGGTTGAACACGTTGAGAACTTGTCGTTTAGTTGGGACCTAGCATTAAAAGTTAAAATTACTTATCGCGTGACCGACTTTTCATTTAATTGCGACATGATATTACTGATCCCTGAATCAGCGATTATCAATATTAAATCAGTATTAGACCGCATATTGTCGGAGTTCTAATGACCTTTAGTTTCTGTGAAAAAGTAACAGATCAACTCAACTCAGGTATTTTAGTACTTGATTTAGAGAATCGCATCGTGTTTTGGAATAATTTTATGGCGATCCACGCCAATAAAAAGCTAGCCGATGTTTTTGAAATGTCTGTTTATGATGTTTTTCCAGAGCTACCGAGGCGTTGGTTTGAACGCAAGCTTGAAGGTGTTAAACAGCTCAACTCTCCATCGTTTTGCTCTTGGGAGCAACGCCACCATTTATTCGAATTACCGCATACTCGGCCAATAACCACAGACAGCCATTACATGGCCCAGAACATTACATTTACGCCAGTAACCGATAACGGCGAATTAAATCATATTTGTATTTTGATTGAAGACGTTACAGATGTTTGTCATTACCAAACAATGCTGAGAAAGACGCTTGACGAGCTAGCAATGGCAAACCGCATTGATGGTTTAACCCAAATCTTTAACCGCAAACATTGGGAAGAGTGTTTAGGTCAGGAATTTTCTCGGGCACGCCGCTATGACGCTGATTTAGCCTTGATCATGTTTGATTTAGACCACTTCAAACGACTCAATGATACTTATGGCCACCAATGTGGTGACACCGTTTTAATTGAAACTTCGAAATCAATTGATGAGCTAATTCGTATTTCTGATACGTTTGGCCGTTATGGCGGTGAAGAATTCGCCGTTATTTTGCCGGAAACTGGGGTTGTTGGTGCGCTTGACGTTGCAGAGAAAATTCGTCAACGCATAGAAGACATATCCATCCTATACAAAGATACGCCGATCAATATCACCGCTAGTATCGGCATTGCAACATTATGCGATGAAGATTATCGTTATGAAGATTTGATTTCAAAAGCCGATCAAGCGCTTTACCAAGCCAAGGACAATGGCCGCAACCAAGTTTCCGTTTATCAAAATATGATAGCTTGCGTGTAAATTTTCACTCGTTATTTCATTTTTACACACCACATAACTTATAACTTTTTATTTGAATTAAAGTATTGACTCTAGAGATTTTCTCAGGCAGTTTAAAGTTATGCGTATATTTAATAGCCGAATTACCACAACCACGATCACCATTCTCTCAATTGAGAAGATGGTCATAGGCTGACGCGTAAAAAAAATAATTTTTATAAAGCCCGTGACCAAAAGTTACGGGCTTTTTCGTTTTAGAAGGGGAATAACATGCGAGTGCTGAAATTTGGTGGTTCATCGTTGGCAAATGCCAATCGATTTTTAGAAGTCGCCAAAATTATCACAGATAAAGCGCAGCAAGGAGCCATCGCCGTGGTGGTTTCTGCGCCACAAGGGATCACCAACCACTTGGTTTACTTAGCCGACAACATTGCTAGTAAAACCGCGATCGATCAAGGATTAGGCCAGTTTCAGCAAGCATCAACCGATATCATTAACGCATTGTCAAACCAGTTAAGTGGTTTTGATGGCGATAAAGTCAAAGCGCATGTTAGTGATCTAGTCGGCCAGCTCGACCGCTATTTAGAAGGGGCTCACTTGCTGGCATACTGCCCTGAACATATTAATGCGAGAATTATTAGTCTTGGTGAGCGGGTTAGCGTATCACTGCTTGAAGGGGTGTTAACAGCGCAACAATATCAAGTAAGTACTATCGCGCCTGAAAAATTCCTCTTTACTAACAACGCTTCGCTCAACGCAGTTGCCGATCTGGCGAAAAGTAAAGCTCAGTATGCTGAGCACTACAGTGAGTTGTCGGGCATCGGCTTAATGCCTGGGTTTATTGGCACGAGCGCTGATGGCCAGTTAACGACGCTTGGCCGCAATGGTTCTGATTATTCGGCAGCGGTTTTAGCTGTTTGTGCCAAAGCTGATGCTTGTGAGATTTGGACAGATGTCAGCGGTGTTTACAACGCTGATCCTAGAGCTATCCCTTCGGCTACAGTGTTAGATTATTTATCGTATCAAGAGGCAATGGAGCTCTCTTATTTTGGCGCTAAAGTACTGCATCCAAAAACGATCGGGCCACTGGCTCAACACCATATAAAGTGTTACATCAAAAACACGGCAAAACCAGACGCCAAAGGTACGTTAATTGGCAATGAACGCTCAAAAGGTGACTCGGTAAAAGCGATTTCAAACCTCGACGATTTAACCATGATCAATGTTTCTGGCCCCGGTATGAAAGGCATGGTTGGTATGGCGAGTCGAGTCTTTGCCGCGATGAGCCAAGCCAATATTTCAACGGTAATGATCTCTCAATCATCGAGCGAGTACTGTATTAGTTTTTGTGTTCATAGCGCCGATGCCAAACGCGCTAAGAAAAGCCTACAACAAGCCTTTGAACTTGAGCTGTTCAATGGCTTACTCGAGCCAATTCAATTACAACAAAAACTGTCAATCATCTCACTGATTGGCGATGGTATGCAGCAGCAACAAGGCGTTGCCGCCAAGTTATTTAGTTCATTAGCGCAAGCGCGGGTCAATGTTATCGCCATTGCCCAAGATTCATCAGAGCGCAGTATTTCTGTGGTCATTGAAGAGCGCAAAGCAACCGATGCGATTAAAGTTTGTCACCAAAACTTTTTCTCTCATCATCAATCAATCGACGTCTTTTTAGTCGGCTGCGGTGTGGTCGGTAGTGAACTTATCGATCAAATTGCGCGTCAGCAAGGTGCACTAGCAGAGCAAAATATCGATCTGAGTGTCTATGGTATCGCTAACTCAAAAGGCATGGCACTGCAAAGCGGCGGTATTGATTTGAATAACTGGCAGGCATTTATCGAAGCACCAAGCCAGCGCGTGGCTTTAACCGTTGAAGAAATCAAAAATTTCGTCCGTGAAAACCACCTGATCAACCCTGTATTGGTTGACTGTACGTCTAATGAAGCATTGGCGATGAGTTATGTTGAATACTTAGAACAAGGCTTTCACGTGGTCACGCCAAATAAAAAGGCAAACACTGATTCGTGGCAGTATTACCAAGCATTGCGCACAGCAGCCCAGCACACCAAGCGTCGCTTTTTATATGAAACAACCGTTGGTGCAGGCTTGCCGGTAATTGATACATTGCAAAGCCTGTTTCGCGCCGGTGACAAATTGCATCAGTTTCAAGGTGTTTTATCAGGTTCGCTATCGTATATTTTTGGTAAGCTAGACGAGGGGATGTCGATTTCACAAGCTACGGCAATCGCGAAAGAAAACGGTTTTACAGAGCCAGATCCTCGCGATGATTTAAGTGGCATGGACGTCGCGCGCAAACTGCTTATTTTGGCACGTGAAGCCGGCATGGCGCTGGAGCTCAGTGATATTGAAATTGAGCCGGTACTACCGAGCGATTTTAACGCGCAGGGCAGTGTCACGGAATTTATGAATAACCTAGTTCAAATTGATGAGTATTACGCCAATAAAGTCTCACAAGCAAAATCTGAGGGTAAGGTGTTGCGTTACATCGGCAATATTATTGATGGTAAATGCAAGGTGTCAATTGAAGCGGTTGATGGTACTCATCCGTTAAGCGCAATTAAAGACGGTGAGAACGCGTTGGCAATTCACAGTCGTTATTATCAGCCAATCCCATTTGTTTTACGTGGCTACGGCGCAGGCGCAGCTGTAACGGCGGCAGGTGTATTTGGTGATTTATTAAGAACATTAGCATGGGAGCAGGTCAGCTAATGAAAATAGAAGTTTTTGCCCCAGCATCAATCGGCAATGTCAGTATTGGTTTTGATGTTTTAGGGTTAGCAGTAAAGCCGGCTGATGGCACTTTACTCGGTGATGTCGTGGCAATTGAGTCGGCGCAAGAAAATCAGTTAAGTGTCATTGGTGAATTTGCCAGTAAGTTGCCAAGTGATGCTGAGCAAAATATCGTTTGGCACTGTTTGCAATTGTTTAACCACAGACTGCTTAGCGGTGGGGGGAAGGTACAAGCTGTGCATCTTACCTTAGATAAAAAAATGCCTGTAGGCAGTGGCTTAGGCTCAAGTGCTTGTTCAGTAGTTGCAGCTCTTGTGGCGTTAAACAAATTTTACAAAGCACCGTTTAATGACGATGAACTACTCAAAATGATGGGTGAGATGGAGGCGCAAATTAGCGGTAGCCTGCATTATGATAACGTTGCGCCTTGTTTTTTAGGTGGCTTGCAATTAATGCTACCAACCACAGATAAAGTAACGACGACCCTACCTAGCTTTGATAATCATTACTACATTATGGCGTATCCGGGCATTGAGGTTTCAACTAAGGCCGCCCGAGAAGTATTACCTGAGCAATATTCTCGCGCTCAAGTTATTGAATATGGTCAAATTTTAGCGTCGTTTGTGGATGCTTGCTATCGTCAAGACGAAGCTCAGGTGTTCAGCCATTTTGAAGATGTTATCGCCGAACCTTATCGCAAGCATTTATTGCCTGGCTTTGAGCAAGCGCGAGATTATTTACTAGCACAAGGTGGATTAGCTGTTGGCATTTCTGGCTCGGGGCCAACCTTATTCTGTATTTGTAACGATCAGCAAACCGCTAATGAGTTGGCTTGTTGGTTAAAAGAAAACTATTTGAAAACGTCGTTGGGCTTTGTCCATGTCTGCAAGGCAGATCTCGATGGCGCACGCGTAATCAATTAAGGGAAAGATTTTGAAATACTATAATTTAAAAGACAATACTGAACAGGTCAGTTTTTCGCAGGCGGTGAAACAAGGATTAGGTCGAAACCAAGGGTTATTTTTTCCTGAGTATATTCCAACGCTCGATAATATCGATGCTCTACTTGAAATGGGATTGGTTGAGCGCAGTGTTGAAGTGTTAGCGCCATTTGTTGAAGGTGATTTAACCAAAGAAGCGCTTTATCAAGTGGTTGAAAGTGCCTTTAATTTTCCCGCTAAAGTCAACCAGGTGTCAGATAAAGTGTCTTCGCTAGAGTTGTATCATGGGCCAACACTTGCCTTTAAAGATTTTGGTGCACGTTTTATGGCACAGTGTTTGTCGCGTTTTACTGATGGCGAAAAAATCACGATTTTAACCGCTACCTCAGGTGATACTGGCGCGGCAGTGGCTCATGCCTTTCATGGCTTAGACAACATCGAAGTTGTTATTCTTTACCCGAAGGGCAAAATTAGCTTACTTCAAGAAAAGATGTTCACGACCTTGGGCGGGAATATTCGTACCATTGCCATCGAAGGCTCATTTGATGATTGCCAAGCCATGGTTAAACAAGCATTTGATGATAAAGAATTGGCTAAGGCGATTGGCTTAAATTCGGCAAACTCAATTAATATCAGCCGATTACTGGCGCAAATCTGTTATTACTTTGAGGCCTTAGCGCAACTAAAAGCGCAAGGTGAAACGCGCAATGTGGTACTGTCAGTGCCCAGTGGTAACTTTGGCAACCTAACGGCAGCCATGCTTGCAAAAGCTTTAGGTTTACCCATTTCGCGCTTTGTTGCTGCGACTAATGCCAATGATACTGTACCGCGCTATTTGAAAACAGGGCAGTGGTCGCCAAATAAAACAGTAGCAACCATTTCCAACGCGATGGATGTTTCTAATCCCAATAACTGGCCTCGTATTGAGTTTATGCTTGAGCAACAAATCATTGACCGAGCGACACTGAGCTCAAAAACTATTGATGAAGAGCAAACGCAATCAGCAGTGATCGCGTTAAATCAAATGGGCTATTTAAGTGAGCCACATGGCGCTGTTGCCTATAAAGCTATGGTTAATGAATTAGCCGATGACGAAATCGGTTTGTTTTTAGGCACGGCTCATCCAGCGAAATTTAAAGAGGTTGTGGAGAGTATTTTAGGTCGCCCGTTAGCCTTACCTAAAGAACTTGCCGATTGTGCAGGTGAGCAGATTTTATCAATTGATATGGCGCCTGATTTTGATCAATTAAGAGCGTTTTTACTTGCTTAGTAAGCTAAAGTACAGGTTTCGGAAAGCAGAGCTTAATTGGCTCTGCTTTTTTATTGCTGATTGTTTTTGCCAGCACCAAGTTGCGATGGATAGATTTTTGGGGTCAGAGTTCGCTAACTCTGACCCCAAGTATATTAGATATTATTTAAAATAAATGATCATCTCGGCGGCGCTGCAGTGGCAGTCAAAACCACACAAAATACAGTCATAACCGTTTTTGCTATCTTCATGCCATTTGTCAGGATGCTCTTGAACTAGCTCACCACCGCATTTGGTGAAGTATTTTACTGCGCTATTGCCCGGGCTTTGCATCCATAAATGACTGACACCCGCTTTTGCACCTTGGGCTTTTAGCGCCTGAATAGAGTCTTTTAATAATCTTGAGCCGATACCGTAGCCGCGGTAATTTTCATCGACGGTCTTGCATTTAAAGTAGCTAACGTCACTAGGTTCGACTTGCCATTGACTCGGCGTCGACCATTGATCGATATGCCATTGTCCTGCGCTGTAGGTAATGCGAAAGCCGACGAGCTTGTCATTGTCTAACGCGACAAAATTGGCATTAATACCGTTTTTAATCCCCTTTTCAAACCATTCTTTAATATTGGTTTGATTTAAGTAACCATCGCCGTGAACATGATTGCCAAGCGCGATGATTTGCTCAAAGTCCTCGCTTGTCATCTCACGATAAATAATTGTTTTTTTAGTCGTCACGTTCACAACCTTAATGCGGATCTATGAAAAACGTGGCATAGTTTGCCATTATTTCTCAGTTTTTTCAGTAATTAGTAGCAAAACCTTATGTACGATCCTCTCCACCATACCACGCCAGGTGTTAACGAACCTTATCCAGATAGTTATTGGGCTAGTGTTTCAGGGCAAGCACCTCAAGATGATGGCCAATTAACCACAGATATTGATGTTGATGTTTGTATTATTGGCGCGGGTTATACTGGCCTGTCAACGGCACTACATTTAGCAAAAGAGCACGGGATCAAAGCTACTGTTGTTGAGGCGAATCAAACGGCATGGGGTTGTAGTGGTCGCAATGCTGGTTTTATTTTAAAAACTTCTGGCCGAAAGTCGTTCTCACAAATGAAAGCGCAGTGGGGCGAAGAAGTGATGCGTGGGATTTACTGCGAAATGCAGCAAGGGGTTGAAACGGTCAACGCGTTAATTGGCCAAGGTATTGACTGCGATCGCCAGCCTAATGGCTATATTAAAGTTGCGCATAAAGCCAATAAAATGAAAGAGTTGGTTGACCTAGCCAAGCTTCAGCAAGAGATGTTTGGTTATGATGTGCAAATTTTGTCGAAAGACGAATTACATAACAACTACATGGCCGATCAAAACGCTTATGGCGCGATTCGTTACCAAGACGGTTTTGGTTTAAATCCATTAAAACTCGCTTGGGGTTATCAGCGTCTTGCTCGTGAAGCCGGCGTTAAAATTTATTCCGGCACAACGGTTGAAGGTTGGCGAGAAGAAAACACTCAACAAGTATTACAAACACCGAAAGCGACCATTCGCGCTAAAAAAGTGGTGATTGCGACTAATGGCTACACACCAAAAGGCTTTCACTCGTTTGTTGCTGGAAGAACATTACCGGTGTTATCACAAATTATCGTGACAGAGCCACTTAGTGACGAGCAAATAGCTGCCTGTAATTTAATTAGCTCAAATGTGGTAATGGATACGCGAGCGCTGAAATATTACTACCGCAAATTACCAGATAATCGTTTGCTATTTGGTGGCCGTGGCGCAATTAGTGGTAAAGATGCCGAAGATCCATTTTATGCTAATCGTTTGTTGTCGGTGTTAAAAACTAGCTTTCCTGCGTTGCAAAATATCAACTATCAATATGCATGGGCGGGCTGGATTTCAGTGGCGCTTGACGACTTACCTCACATTTACCAGAACCCACAGCAAAACGTCTTTTATTCGATGGGTTATTGTGGCGCAGGGGTCTCGTTTTCGGTGCAAGCAGGTAAGCGTTTAGCGCAGAAAGTTGCCGAGCAAGTGGTGCCTGATCTGCCACTGTATCAAAAGCATTTGCCGAAATTCCCGTTTGCGCCATTTCGTCGCGTAGGGCAGTGGGGTTATTTTCATTACGGCCAATTTAAAGATACGTATTTGTAGAGAAAAGGCTGTAACGCGATAAGGCTTTAACGTTTTAATACTTTATAGCCTTAGAGCTTTACTTTTTTCTATCTCTGAGATTCCCGACTAAAACACTACGGGTATGACGACTTCTCTCGCGTTATCGCATTCCAGCCTTCAAGCTTTATAGCCTGATACCTCTGAGATTCCCGACTAAAACACTACGGGAATGACGCATTCTTTTGCTTTCTCGCCTTTTAGCTTTCAAGCTTTATCGCCTGCTATCTCTGAGATTCCCGACTAAAACAATACGGGAATGACGCTTTCTATTGCCTTCTCGAGTTTCAACCTTCAAGCTTTACCGTTTTAATTGACTACGTTAGTTGCAATACCTTGCTGGTAGTCTGCAATGTTCTTTGCCAATAAGGTTAATAATCGTTGTTGAGCCTCGAAACTTGCCCACGCCATATGGGCGGTAATGGTTATATTTTTAAGGCGATTATCAAGTAGCGGATGATCAGATGGCGGCGGCTCTTGCTCCAAGACATCGACAATCGCATGAGCAATGGTATTTGATTTTAGTGCTTGTGCTAAATCAAGACTATTGACGATTCCGCCTCGCGCTGTATTAATCAGGACGGCGTTAGGTTTCATTTGTTCAAATACCGTTTGATTAAAAAGTCCTGTTGTCTCTGATGTTTGTGGACAGTGTAAGCTAACAATATCTGATCTCGATAACATATCCTCAAAACTCACTCTATCGGCTCTGAGCACCGATGCGTTTGGCCGCTCGGCAACTAACACTTGCATACCAAAAGCGTGAGCAAGCCTTGCAACGGCTTGACCTAAGCTACCGTAACCTAAAATACCGAAGGTTTTACCACTAAGCTCTGTCATACCTTGACCGTGAACACAAAAGGTCGGGCTTTGTTGCCATGTTTGATTGGTTGTCACTTGGTTGTGTGACGCTAAGCGGCAGTAATAATTTAATAGTTGTGCCATAACGTACTGGCTAACGGCTTGTTTGGCATAGCCGCTAACATTTGTCACGGTAATACCTAATCGGCGTGCGGCGACTAGATCAACATTATTCGTACCTGTTGCACTAATACAAATCAGTTTTAGCTCAGGCAACTTACTCAGTATTGACTCGGTTAATATCACTTTGTTGGTGATGATTATCTGCGCATCTTTAGCGCGTTCAATAATTTCATCTGGTTGGGTTAACGGGTAATAAGTGAGCGTATCAACAACCTGTTCAATTGCCTCGAACGTGATGGTTGGATGAAAAGTTTGGCTATCTAAAAATACGGCGCGCATTAAACTTCACGGGCGAATAAATGATGCTGTAAGTGTCGCTCGGTTCATTAAACTTGTAAAGTCTGCCAGTCATAGCTTTTTACAACTTTTCGATTGACCAAAATCTGACTGCTTGTGTAAGGTGGTATGGATAACAAAACACATCGTTTAACAATAACAATTAAAAGTGAATTTTATGAAATTTAACAAGCTTTTTAGTGCGATGATCCTATCAGGCGCATTGGTTGCCTGTGGTGAGAGCACAACTAAAACGGAAACTGTTGAGCAATCAGTTGAACAAACAAAACAAACCAGTGCATCGAGCTTACCGGCGGATGTGCAAGCGGCAAAAGACTTGTTACTGGCAAAGTGGACTGGGCCATATCAAGGCGTACCCGCTTTTGATAAAGTCGAATTAAAAGGTTTAGTGCCTGCGCTAGAAGAAGCGATGGCAATGCAATTAGCTGAAATTGATGCTATTGCCAATAACTCAGCGCCAGCTACCTTTGAAAATACCATTGTTGAAATGGAGCGTTCAGGTCAGGCACTCGATCGCATTTTTACCTACTGGGGTATTTGGAGCGCTAATGTTTCTAGCCCTGAGTTTCGTGAAATTCAAAAAGAAATGAGCCCGAAGCTGTCGGCTTTTTTCTCTAAAATCACTCAAAATGAGAAACTGTTTGATCGTATTTCAACGGTATACAAAGGCGATGAATTCAAAACTTTACGCAAAGATCAACAGCGCGTAACCTGGCTAACGTACAATTCTTTTGCTCAAAATGGTGCAACATTAAACGCCGAAGATAAAAAGCGTTACGCTGACATTAATCAGCGTTTGGCGCAATTACACACCCAGTTTTCAAATAACGTATTAGCCGATGAAGAAAACTACGTATTGTTTTTAGATGATAGCCAATTAGCCGGATTACCTGAATCTGTGATCAAGGCCGCGGCAGGTGCAGCTCAAACACGTGGTGAAAAAGGTAAGTATGCAATTACTAATACGCGTTCATCAATGGATCCTTTCTTAACCTACTCTGACGATCGCAAGTTGCGCCAAAAAGTATGGGAAACCTACTACAACCGCGGTGATAACGGTGATGAGTTTGATAACAATGAGATCATCAAAGAAATCTTGAAATTGCGTCACGAGCGCGTTGGTTTATTAGGATATAAAAACTATGCTTCTTGGCGCTTAGAAGATCGCATGGCAAAAACGCCTGAAAATGCGATGAAGCTGATGGAGCAAGTGTGGCCAGCAGCTATCGCGCGTGTTGATGAAGAAGTTGCTGATATGTTGGCGCTTGGCAAAGCGCTACACGGTATTGAAAAAATTGAGCCGTGGGATTACCGCTACTACGCCGAAAAAGTGCGCAAACAAAAATACGACTTAGATTCAGATGAAGTGAAGCAGTACTTACAATTAGACAAACTGCGTGAAGCCATGTTCTATGTTGCGGGACGCCTGTTTAACTTTAGCTTTAAGCCGGTTGCCGAAGGTTCTGTACCTGTTTTCCACGAAGATGTGAAAGTATGGGAAGTGACCGATAAAACGTCTGGTGAGCACATTGGTTTGTGGTATTTAGATCCGTTCTCGCGTACAGGTAAGCGCTCAGGTGCATGGGCGACAACTTACCGCAGCTTCACCACCTTTGATGGTAAAACGAACGTGTTGTCATCAAACAACTCAAACTTTGTTAAAGGCGCTGATGGCGAACCAACATTGATTTCATGGGATGATGCTGAAACCTATTTCCACGAATTTGGCCACGCTTTGCACTTCTTAGCGTCAAATGTTGCTTACCCAACACTTAACGGTGGTGTGCGTGACTACACGGAATTTCAATCACAGTTACTCGAGCGTTGGTTAACCACTGACGAAGTGATTGACAACTATTTAGTACATTACAAAACAGGCGAGCCAATCCCTGATGCGTTAGTCGCTAAAATCAAAGAAGCGGCAACGTTTAATGAAGGTTTCAAAACGACAGAATACCTAGCATCTGCTCTGATCGATATGAAGCTCCATACAACAGATCCAACTAACATTGATCCAGATGCATTTGAACGCGATACCTTAAAAGCGATGAATATGCCAGACTCTATTGTGATGCGTCACAGAACGCCACATTTTGGTCATGTATTCTCAGGAGAGGGCTATTCAGCCGCTTATTATGGTTATATGTGGGCCGAGGTGTTAACGTCGGATGCTGCTGAAGCGTTTGCTGAAGCACCAGGTGGGTTTTATGATAAAGAAGTAGCCGGCAAGCTTGTTGAGCATTTATTTAGTGTTCGCAACGCCGTTGACCCTGCAGAAGCTTATCGCGCCTTTAGGGGGCGAGATGCTAAAGTAGATGCATTAATGCGAGATCGCGGTTTCCCGGTACCTAAACAATAGTTTAGTCACTAGGTGAAACAATGAAAAAGGAGCTTGATGCTCCTTTTTTACCTATGGGCTACAAGCCTAGAGATTCCGGCCTAAAACACCGCCGGAATGACGAACATGAGTCATACCCGAGCAGTAACATGAGTCATACCCGAGTAGCAACATGAGTCAAACCCGAGTAGCAACATGAGTCATACCCGAGCAGTAACATGAGTCATACCCGAGCAGTAACATGAGTCATACCCGAGCGGTAACATGAGTCATACCCGAGCAGTAACATGAGTCATACCCGAGCAGTAACATGAGTCATACCCGAGCAGTCGGGTATCTTGTTAACTCATCTCAAGAGGTAAATACAACGTTTACCTTTACTCTTTTAATGGCGGTTGTCAGTAGAAATTAAGTTATAAGGTAAGAGCTCAGGAATCGCTTGTTGAAGTTTGGTTTCACTCTCATCCAGATCAATAAGCTTATTACAAAATTCGCTAGCCTTAGTTTCAATTACTTTGGTTTTTTCATTGATATCTAGCTCAATTTCTTGACCAAGTTCAGACAGGTGTTGGTCGAAATTGGCCATTCTATCTTCCATTTCGCCTTCTTCTTGTGCTGTCATGGCTTTGCCTACAGCCAATAAAATTGTTCCGACAGAAGAGGCTACAATTTCTTTGATCTCTTTTTCAAAGTCGCCGGCGAAGATCTCATCAAAATCATTAAAGTCTTGCGGGGCAACGAAATAGCTATCATCAGAATGATTGAAGCGACGGCGCATACGCCAGTGTAATTCATCAAAGTTTTCTTGGAGCTTTTGATGTGATTCACTGTTTTCTCCAGTTAAACCACCGACGAGTTTGTTGACTGCTTTTAAGCCGATATCAACACCGTCAATAGCGATAGAAACTATCGCAGGCACGTGCTCTCGAATGCCTAGGCTGTAATGAGCCAAGACGTCTTTTTGTTGATCGGTTAATGAAATTTCTCGGCCGTGAATAAACAGTTGGCTATTGTTGGTGATTTGAACATTGGTAATGCCTTTATCTATCGTCCGAATATGACGTGGATCAATGATAACCCCGTAGTTAAAATTAACAGAGCAGTGCCCAGCTACTGCTGAGGTAGCAACTAGAGGTAAGGCGAGAGCGCAGCTGCGAATTATATTCATTAATATCACCGAAATATTACCGATATTTTTATTGCACCATAGCAAAATAGCGGAATTGACAACAGGAGGTTTATAGAAAAATGAGGTAAAGTGCTAGTTATTTACGATTGGATCAATAATCACCTTGCGCTCGCGGTATAACATTTTACTCGGACCATACTCTCTTCGGCTACGCTCAACAAAATCGCCAATACGCACTTCAACGCCGTGATAAATTCGCTCTCTGCCTTCTACGTATACGCTTTCAATAAATCGTTGCAGAGCTTGCTCGGCGCGCTCTCGATCATAATATAAGTCACCTAGCGTACTGGAGTGGAACTGATACGCTTTAACTACTTTAGCCAACACTTCTTTATCGGCTCGCTCTTTTGGTAGTTTACGCAATTTTTCGGTGGCGTTTTTGAGCTCTTGTGTTTTCTCATTTTCGTCTTTAATTTTTACATCAATTTGCTCAATTCGATGTTTGTATTTTTCAATTTGATTAGCGAAAGTGATGAAGGTGTTACTACCGGCTGATGCGCCTATACTACCGGCGTGGATTGATGTACCTGCACTTATATGGCCGGCGATTAACTTGCCGTTTAACTTATCCTCTTGACCTACCCATAGTTTGCCGTTGAGGCTAACAATACTGTGCATTAATTGGTTTTCAATGGTGATATCGGTGCCAGCGATTAATTCGCCGTATTGGCAATAGGTTGCGTGAATAGACCCTTTGGCATTAACAAAGGCTGACATTTTCAAATTGTCGACGTTATTGGTTTCAACTTCCTGTTTTTTACCAATAATACCTTTTTTGATAATGATATCGCCACCTGACTCCAACATCGCTGACTCAACAAAGCCACCAACAGTGATATCGCCTGAAGCGATAACTTTCATACTTTCTTTAACATCGCCTTCGATAATGACGTTGCCTTCAAATTTGATATGACCAGAGCCAATATCAACGTTGTTGACGGTGTAGACCTTTTCCACGGTCATACCGTTGTTAATAATTTTAGGTAAGCCAACCAGTGTAGAAATTAAAACGTTTTGATTTTTCGGGCTAAGTACGGTGCCTTCACCTACCTCTAGTTGACAATCTTCACCAGGTGTTGGCTCAAGATCTTTACCCGTTACGGTGTAGCCTTTTACCCCTAAGGTGAAAGGAATGCGTTGGGCTAAAGGGTCGCCAGCTTTTACACAAATAATATCGCCAAGATTACGCATATCGACAGAGCCGTCGGCACGCGCTTGTGGTCTTAAAATACGCGATTGAGCACTCTCAACGAGCATTTTTATTTGGGTATCTCTGCCGTTTTGTGGCAATTTGCCTTTGGCGACAATTTTACTGACTTGGGTACCAGGTTCGGCTCTTGCCGCGGTTTGTGCTAACGAGATTAGTTGCTCTTTGATAAAACCTTTGACAACCCCCTGTTCTTGAGCTGCATTTAAGATAGCTTTAGCTGAAAGGTGCGCGCCACCTTGCGCTGTGGTGATTTCAACGCTTGCCTGCATTTCATCACTTTCAATTTTGGCGGTCGCAGAAGCGTCAATTCTAACGAGTACTTCATAGCGAATTTCTCGACCAGTTTGATTGTCAGGCAGTGACTTTAAGACGTCATTCATCTCAGCAATCGCGTTCTTGACGTTATTGCTGACTACGTGTAAATCTCCGTATTCAGAACTTTCGATGAGATCATAAATATCAAGCTCAGATACGGGTGTGCTCGATTTTTCCGGAGTTAGTACTAAATCTATATTATTTTTATTATTACTGACTAAACTCGCTGTGGTCATTTACTTAGCCTCTACCGACCTAGCATTTTAGATATAGTTTTCTTGATGGATCTTTATAAAAACAGGTGTATCTTCCTTGGTGTAATCAATTTTGTACTCTTTATTGTCGAGCGCTTGCACGAAAACAAGTTTCTTTTCTTCCCCGAAAATATCAATAGACGTTAAATCAATAACTTCTTGATAGGCTTTTTTGGCTTCTGATTTTTTTCTAGGGATCACACCGTTATATGGCGCTAAACCATTATAAGTAACAATAACCGGTTGGTGAGCGCCGTTTACAATAATTAAATCAATTTTTCTGATTTTGTGAATAATGGTATTTCGACCACTCGTGATAAAGTTTTTATCTAACAAAATAGTGCTCCAAGATAGTTCTTTTTAGCCGTGGTTAACATTTGAATAAAGCTCGGTTTGTTACAACACATTAACACATTGGGCTTACATAACTTTATGAATATATAAATAATTCAAGTGTTAAGCAATGACATTTCGTCTGCGTTGGTAAAAAAAAGTGCCACATTCGTTGCCTTTCGCTATAGCCTGCGTGGCTATTTTGTGACAGCGCGATCGATTAAATATCGCGGTGTACTGTTAATATTTAAGATAAATCTTCTGATTAAATCAAGGCAAATGGCACTAACGGCATGTTGAAAATACCAGCGGTTGCCTGGCACTATGCATTGCACTGTATTTATATTTTCAGTACTTCCCCAAGCGATCCAAACGGTGCCTACAGGCTTGTCTGCTGTGCCGCCAGAAGGGCCAGCAATGCCTGAGACGGCAATGGCAAGGTTAGAGCCGGATAGCTTGAGCGCACCTTGCGCCATTTCAATAACCGTTTGCTCACTAACAGCCCCCATTGCGCTAAAGTCGATTGACTCACGCCCAACACTTTTTCTTTGATGTCATTCGAATAAGTGACAAACCCGGCGTGAAAACTCCCTGACGCACCGGCTATTTGGGTTAGTTGGCTTGCAATTAACCCTCCAGTGCACGACTCTGCAGTGGTTAGGGTTAACTGATGTTTCTGTAAAGCTTTATTTACTTCATTAGCTAGAGACGTTGGTTTGTCGATAATGTGATGGATAATATGTTCGGCCAATAAATCTTCGAGCTTGGTGAGCCAGTATTTTCGTTCCTGATCTGGGTAATTTTGCTGATAGGTAACTTTTAGCTCTAATAATGGCATTGATGCGCGAAAGCCGATGTCTAATTCACTTGGCCAGTCGGGTAGTTTATCGCTAAGTAGTTGTTGTAGCGCCGACTCACCATAGCCAAAAACTTGCATGCGATGGGTAAAAAGCTGCTCAGTTTGACCAATTAATTTGTTAATAGTGGGTAATATTTCTTGGCGTGTCATTAACTTGAGCTCTTTGGGGACGCCTGGTGTACAAATAATTAAACAGTCGTTTAGCGTTAATGAAAAGCCGACAGCAGAGCCGATACTGTTGGCGACGATGTCACAGTTTTGCGGCAGCATCGCTTGCTTTAAGTTAGCCTTAGACAGTTTTGCATTGCGTTGTTCACACCATTGGGACAAGTGAGCAAGCGCTACAGGGTGCTCAGTAATAGGAAGGTTGGCAGCCTCTGCTAATGCTTGTGCGGTAAGATCATCGGTTGTTGGTCCTAATCCACCATTAATAATGAGGATGTCGCTTTGCTGGCTGATGTTGGTTATCTCGTTAACAAGGGAAGATAAATCATCGGCAACAGTGACCATACGATTAACAAATACGCCAAGTAGCTTTAGTTCACTGGCGATAAATGCTGAATTGCTATCTACGATATCACCAGACATTAATTCATTGCCGGTCATTAATAACTGTACGTTTAATCTACTCATTATTTGCCTCATGTTTTTTTGGCTACTTTAGGTGATCAACAAACAAAAACCCAGAAAAATTCAAGTTAATTAGATAGTTTTTGCCGATAGCTAAAGTCTGGTGTTAGACTAACTTTCATTGTCAATTAATACACTAGGCTTTTGAATGTTGAGACTGTGCACATCTCTAACATACTGTTGTCTTTTTACCTTGTGGGTAAATTTCAGTGTGAATGCGCAAGATACACCGGAATATGTAATAGGCGTTGAAGACGTCAATTATTACCCGTTGTTTCATTTTAGCGCAAGTGGCGTTAAACACCCGAGCTTTGCTCGAGATATTCTAACGGCGTTTTTTGAGGACAAGCAATATCGCTACCGATTTGTCCCGCTGCCGATTAGGCGATTTGATAAGTGGTTTATTGACCACAATATCGATTTCAAATTTCCTGATAATCAACGTTGGCGCGCTGATGGTGGTAAAACACTCAATTTAACCTACAGCGAGCCGGTACTCACACTGATGGCCGGGACATATGTCCTGAAACAAAATGCCAATATAAAAAAGTCGCAAATTAATTCGTTAATGACGATACGAGACTTTTATCCGACGCTTTGGCTTGAGCCTATTGCACAAGGGCAAGTAACACTGCACGAAGAAGCTTCACCCGTTAGTATTATTCGTCATTTGTTAATGAGTAATGTCCAGGCCACCAATATTGATAGCAATGTGATTCGACACCAATTGAAAGAAATGAACAAACAAGGTGAAATTGTACTGGCAGAAAATATATTTCACGAGCAATATACTTTTCACTTATCAACGATTAATCACCCTGAGATAATCAACGAGTTTAACGCCTTTATTAAACGTGAACGCAGTTTAATCGAGCGGCTTAAAAAGAAATATGAGATCAAAGAAGAATGGGATTAAACAAGCCATACAATCGAGCTCTACTCGTTGGCGACTGGTTTTCCACCGCAACGAATGAGCAAGGTGATAGTTTAAGCGAATTTGCTCATTTGTCAGCCGATGGCAGTTTTGAATTTCGCTTTGTTAGACAAAATAAGGCAGGCGAATTGATCGAGGAAGCTATTGAGTATGGTGATTGGGGCTTAGTGGGTAATGTTCACTTTACAATAACTAAAAGTGAATTTATCGAAAATGAACATTTTGCAGCTGATCTTAATGACGAAAACAATTATCATGCCTACCACGTGACAAGGCTCGATAGCCATGTGTTTGTCTATCAGCACGTTGAGACACAAGAAGAATATGTATTACGACGGTTAAGTCCGAGCGTCGGTATGTGTTAATAACTATATAATGAGAAAAAAATGAAGCGCTTAAAAGCAGCAAGTTTAATCACGGCGATTAAAACACCGTATAACCGTGATGGTGAGATCGATCTTGCAACTTATGATCAACTAGTTGAACAGCTTATTGCTGGTGGTGTAGAAGGTATTATTGTTGGTGGTACTACGGGTGAAGGCCAGTTGATGAACTGGGAAGAGCACTTAATGCTGATAGCCCATAGCGCTAACAAATTTGGTGATCGTTTGATCATCATAGGTAACACAGGTAGTAATAATACGCGTGAAGCGATTAAAGCGACTGAATATGGTTTTGCAAGTGGTATGGATGCGGCACTGCAAATCAACCCTTACTATGGCAGAACATCAGAGCAAGGTGTGATTGAACACTTTAAGAAAGTGTTACCATTGGGCCCGTTATTTATTTACAACGTACCAGGTCGAACAGGGCAAGACGTCACCCCTGAAATGATTGCACAAATTGCTGATCATCCAAACTTTATCGGCATGAAAGAGTGTGCAGGTAACGAGAGAATTGCCGCTTACGAAGCTCAAGGTATTGCTTGTTGGTCGGGCAACGATGATGAAGCGTTTGAAGGTCGCCACAAGGCAAATTCTCACGGTGTTATGTCGGTTACGGCAAATATCGCACCGAGCTTGATGCGTAAATTGATGGATGATAGCCAAGCGAGTGAGCTAAACAAAAAAATGCAGCCGCTTATTTCATGGTTATTCTGTGAGCCTAACCCCATTTCAATTAATACCGCATTGGCGATGACCGGTGCTGTTGCACCGATCTTTAGACTGCCATACGTAGCTTTGTCTGCTGAGCAGCGCAAGCAAGGTGTTGAATTATTATCTGCATTTGATCAAAACGAGTTAGTTGGTGATGAGCTTAACGTACTCGAAGACAGTGATTTTACCTACCTAGCTTAAGTCGCTCAGATTAACTGAGCTCGCTCAACTAGAACCGATTGAGAAAACCCGCTTTAAGCGGGTTTTCTATTTCTTATAAGCATGACAAATTTGCTAGATTTGGCGATAACTTTTCGGGTAAATCAATCGATATTGACTGTTGCGTGAGTGGGCAAATAAAGCTCAAATGGACTGCACATAATTGTAAATCGAAAGGGCTATCGCTCGTTGCGATACCGTGGAGTCGATCGCCGACTATGGGCATGCCAATACTGGCTAAGTGTTTTCTGATCTGGTGCTTTCTACCTGTTTCTATAAGTACCACTACTTGAGTCAAATCTTTGTGTTCATCACGCTTTAACATCTCAACAGTTGATTTAGCTGCTTTGCCGTCTATCGGTTGTTCAATGACTTGGCGTTGAGTGGTTAACGTCTTGTGATGGCAAATGGCGTGATAAATCTTGGTCAATTGATGGTGCTCAAACAGCTTAGCTAACTCGCGAGTAGCTGATTTTGTATGAGCAATAACGATAATACCTTGAGCTGATCTATCTAACCTATGGACCAAAAACACGGGTCGTTGATGATTGAAATGTTCGGCGGCGAAACGCGTGATAGTGGTATGTTCACTCCATTTTGAGCCCTGTGATAGCATGCCACAAGGCTTATACCAAATACTGTAATCGCGATAGTCAGCAAGTAAGGTTGCAGGCAAAACCGTTTGGTTAAGGACGCTTTCGTCGTAATAGAAATGTAAGGTATCGCCAATATCGAGCGGTTTCTTTACTCGCCTAAAGCGCTTTGTCGACTTACCTTTTTCAAGCCATAGTGCGCCTTTAGCAACGGCTGACTTTATTTGGCTAACAGACAACTGGCTATGGGCTTTTAGCAGGTCAAGCGCATGACTGTTAACGTGGTCAATGGCAAGGTGTAATTCAAATTTTTCCAAGTTCAACTCAGCTGCATAACTCATATAATTCGTTGGGCATTTTAACCTATCTTGTTATCATAACGAATAAATTTACCTATTGAATATTTGGCAGATTAATGGAAAGAGATTTAGCAGTTTACCCTGACAATGAAACAGGGGATTTATTGTGGTCACTGGTAGAGGCGGGTGTTGACCTTGGCCAACCGTACGAAGTGGAGTTTTCTGTTATTTTTGAGCAAGAACAGCAGGCACTTAACTTTGGACGTTTACTGCTGGAAAACAATCAAAAACTGTCTTTTTCCCCTTACAATGGCAGTGATAGTCACCCTTGGGAAATTACGGCATATCCAAGCATGCCATTATCGATTGAAAATATTGATGGCTATACTCAGCTATTACAAGAAAACAGTGCAGAATTCGCTGGTGTTTTTGATGGTTGGTATACCCAAGTGTTACAGTTATTAAGCGAGTGATAGGTAATATCGTGATTGATGCAGCAAGCCTTAAAGCTATTGAAAAAGCGTCGAAAGATTCATTTTTCAAACAACGAAACCTCATCAAGCAAGTGTTAGCCGGTAAAAAAGTGCTGTGTCCTACTTGCAATAAACCGATAGTTTTTTCGGCGCCAAACAAAGATAAAGTCGGCGCTGTACATTGCGCTTTAGGTTGTACCGATATCGAGCTAGATATGAGTTAGCTGATTACGGTAAAGATCAAGTGATGTCAAATCACTAAAATACACAATAAACCATGTATTCTTGTGCATTATTTGAAAGTAGCGATTTGATCTAGCGACTTTTTCACTGTTGAATGGTGGGGAATGGTCGCGTCGTCGTTTGGATAACCGGCAATCAATAGCATATAAGCGCGTTCGTTATCTCCTCGCTGACAAATTTTATTTAAAAAAGACATTGGCTTGGGTGTATGAGTAAGTGTCGCTAGGCCTGCGTTGTGAAGCGCTGAGATCAAAAAGCCGGTAGCGATACCAACGGATTCATGCACATAGTAATTGGTGTTTTTGTCATCGGCGTGGATCCCGCCTTTTTTCTGACTAAAAATAGCAATAAGCCAAGGGGCATTTTCCAAATAAGGTTTTTGCGCATCGGTACCAAGTGGTTTTAATGCGTCTAACCACTCTTCGCCCGCGCGACCTTCGTAAAATCCTCTTTCGTGCAATTCAGCTTGCTCTCGCACTTGTTTCTTAATTTCAGGATCTGAGATAGCAACAAAATGCCAAGGCTGATGATTCGCTCCACTTGGCGCTCTGCCGGCCGTTTGGATACAGTTTTCAATGATTTCTTTGGCTACTGGCTTGTCGCTAAAACTGCGTATTGAATGGCGACGCTTCATATCAGCTAAAAACGCTTTTGATCGCGCTAACATTTCATCTTCGGGATAGACAATAAAGTCGGTTAATGGATAACTGTCGTGCTCTTGCATTTTATTATTCTTCCTGATTAGTTTTTGTTTAGCTTATTTCTCTATCAGGTCAGAGTCAATTGATACTGCACCCACACAAAACCCAAAATAAAAAGGGGGTCAGAGTAAAATGACTCTGACCCCCTATTTTTGTTTTTATAAGTTGTGGTTATTAGCCAATAAACTTACGTGCATTGCGGAACATGCGAACCCACGGTGAATCCTCACTCCATGAATCAGGGTGCCATGAGTTGGCAACTGTACGGAATACACGTTCGGGGTGTGGCATCATAATAGTGACACGACCGTCAGTTGTTGTTAATGCCGTGATACCATCTGGCGAGCCGTTCGGGTTAGCAGGGTAAGTCTCAGTTACGTCACCGTAGTTATTTACGTAACGCATCGAAACGGTACCTGAGTTGTTCGCGGCATCAATCGCTTCATCGTTGGCAAATTCTGTGCGACCTTCACCGTGAGAAACGGCGATTGGCATGCGTGACCCAGCCATATCTTTGAAGAAGATAGATGGACTGTCAGTAATTTCCACTAAAGAGAAACGCGCTTCAAAACGCTCTGATTCGTTTTGTACAAAACGCGGCCAGTGCTCAGAGCCAGGAATGATCTCTTTTAAGTTAGAAAGCATCTGACAACCGTTACACACACCCAATGAGAATGTTTCTTCTCGTTCAAAGAACGTCTTGAACATTTCACGGGCTTTCGGGTTAAATAAGATTGATTTCGCCCAACCTTCACCCGCGCCTAATACGTCACCGTATGAGAAACCACCACAAGCCACTAAGCCTTGGAAGTTAGCTAAATCGGCACGACCTTCTAAAATGTCTGACATGTGAACATCAATCGCGATAAAGCCAGCGCGGTCAAAAGCTGCTGCCATTTCTACGTGAGAGTTAACACCTTGCTCACGTAAAATGGCAACGCGTGGGTTAGTTTCATTTTCAGCGTCTTTGGCAATCAAATCAGCGACGATATCTTCGTTAATGTCGAAGGTTAATTCAGCGTTTAAGCCCGGATCTTCGGTATCGAATTTAACATCGAACTCTTCTTGCGCGCATTGTGAGTTGTCGCGTAAAGATTGCATTTTAAGCGTTGTCTCTGCCCATACTGTGCGGAAGTAAGTACGAGAGTTTTCAAGGACAACGTTATCGCCGCGTTTGAAAATGATCATGTCTAAGTCATTTAAGCGACCTACATCTGTACAGCAATCTAAGATACCGTGCTCTTCAAAAATTGCATGAATAGCGTCAACGTCTGATTCTTTAATTTGAATTACCGCGCCAAGCTCTTCTGAGAATAATACTTCTAAGTCGTTACCTGGTAACTTATCGATATCGATTGTCACACCTGTGTGACCAGCAAATGCCATTTCAGCAACTGTCGTGAATAAACCGCCATCGCTGCGATCGTGGTAAGCAACCAACATTTCTTTACGCACTAAGGTTTGCATAGCGTTGAAGAAACCTTTTAATGTGTCTGGGCAATCAACATCTGGTGTCTCTTTACCAAGTTGCTTATATACCTGTGCTAAACACGAGCCACCTAAACGGTTCTTACCTTTTGATAAGTCGATAGCAACAAGGCGAGTGTCACCCTTGTCTGTACGAAGTTCTGGCGTCACTGTTTTACGAATATCCTCAACACGACCAAAGGCTGTGATGATTAATGACATTGGAGAAGTTACAGACTTCTCTTCACCGTTGTCTTCCCACTTGGTTTTCATCGACATCGAGTCTTTACCTACAGGAATTGTTAAACCCAATGCTGGGCATAACTCTTCACCAACGGCTTTAACTGCTTCGTAAAGGCCTGCATCTTCACCTGGGTGACCTGCTGGTGACATCCAGTTGGCAGAAAGTTTGATTCGGTTTAAATCGCCAATATCTGTACCTGCGATATTGGTTAATGACTCAGCTACTGCTAAACGCGCTGAAGCGCCAAAGTTAAGTAGAGCGACTGGTGTGCGCTCACCCATTGCCATGGCTTCACCGTGGTATGAGTCAAGTGCAGCTGCAGTGACACCACAGTCAGCTACGGGCACTTGCCAAGGACCAACCATTTGGTCGCGGTTTACCATACCGGTTACAGAGCGGTCACCAATGGTGATAAGGAAGGTTTTTTCAGCAATTGCCGGTAAACGCAATAAACGATCTGCCGCTTCGCTAACTTCAACACCAGTAAAGTCTAACGCGTTGCCTTGGGTTGGCACTGAAACAACGTCTTTTTTGATCTTAGGCGTTTTACCTAATAACACGTCGAGTGGTAAATCAATTGGTGTATCTTTATCTGTACCTTCAAAGTGCGAGTCAGTAACGGTTAAGTGCTCTTCTTCCGTTGCTTTACCAACAACGGCGAAAGGTGCACGTTCACGCTGACAGATTTTTTCAAACAGTGGTAATTGCTCGTCTGAAACCGCTAAAACATAGCGCTCTTGTGACTCGTTACACCAAATTTCATGTGGCGCCATGCTACGCTCATCGTTTGGCACGTTGCGCAGTTCAAATACACCACCACGGCCACCGTCAGATACTAATTCAGGGAAGGCATTTGAAAGACCACCAGCACCGACATCGTGGATAAATAAAATAGGGTTGTCTTCACCTAACTGCCAACAACGGTCAATAACTTCCTGGCAACGGCGTTCCATTTCTGGGTTTTCACGTTGTACTGAAGCAAAATCTAAGTTTTCAGCCGATTGACCAGATGCCATTGACGAGGCCGCACCACCGCCAAGGCCGATGTTCATTGCCGGACCACCTAATACGATTAAGTTAGCGTCAACGTTAATTTCGCCTTTTTGCACGTGTTCGTCACGGATATTACCGTAACCACCGGCGATCATAATCGGCTTGTGGTAACCACGTACTTCAACGCCATTAAATGAGTTAACTTCTTCTTCATAAGTACGGAAGTAACCATTGATTGCAGGGCGACCAAATTCGTTGTTAAACGCTGCGCCACCTAATGGGCCTTCGATCATAATATCTAGCGCGGTAACAATGCGATCTGGCTTACCGAAATCTGATTCCCACGGTTGTTCAAAGCCCGGAATACGCAAGTTTGAAACTGAAAAACCAACAAGGCCAGCTTTAGGTTTAGAGCCAACACCCGTTGCACCTTCATCGCGAATCTCACCGCCAGAGCCTGTTGCAGCACCTGGGTACGGAGAAATAGCAGTAGGGTGATTGTGGGTTTCAACCTTCATTAAAATTTGAATATCTTCGTGGTGGTAGCCGTACTCTAATGTGTCTGGCTCAGCGTAAAAACGACCACCTTCTGAACCGACCATAACCGCCGCGTTATCTTTGTATGCAGATAACACGTAATCTGAGTTAGTTTCATAGGTATTTTTGATCATTTTAAACAATGATTTTTCTTGTTTTACACCGTCGATTGTCCAATCGGCATTGAAGATTTTGTGACGACAGTGCTCAGAGTTTGCTTGAGCGAACATGTAAAGTTCGATGTCGTGCGGGTTACGACCTAACTTGGCAAAGTTTTCTGCTAAGTAAGTAATTTCGTCTTCTGCTAATGCTAAGCCTAACTCAACATTAGCTTTTGCTAGTGCTTCACGACCACCGCTCATGACATCAACTGAACTAAATTCACCCGGTTCTGCGGTTGCAAATAGTGCTTGGGCATCGTTAAAGTCTGAAAAAATAGACTCCATCATACGGTCGTGAATTAAGTTGTTTAATGCTTTTTCTTGCGCTTTACTGAGCTTATCACTTTCAACGTAATAAGCGATACCGCGTTCTAATCGTTCAACTTTGTTTAACCCACAGTTGTGCGCGATATCAGTAGATTTTGATGACCATGGCGAGATAGTGCCCGGACGAGGCGTAACCAATAAAAGCGTGCCAGTTGGCTCATGCTCTTCAATGGTTGGGCCGTATGTTAATAATTTTGCTAAGACTTCAGATTCTTCTGCAGTTAATTCCTCATTTAAGTGGGCAAAATGAGTAAATTCAGCATAAATACTACGAACAGGAAGGGTTAATTCTTCACATTGTGCCAGTAACTTGTTAACTCGAAAGTCAGATAGTGCCGGCGCACCGCGAAGAGTTTTTATTAACATTGCCATATGCTTTGTCACCAAGGTTGGATTTATTAGGAAAAAATCGCGCGTATTATATATGGAAGGGAGGCTAAAATATAGAACTGGTGTGAATAAAATAAGAGAAAATTCTGTTGTTAAAACAATAGCTTTACACTTATTTTAGTTGACTGTTTGGTCAGGTGTTTTGTTGGTAAAGTTTTTCGCTTACATTACATATGGTTAAATGCTTTTAGTGAGCAACTTTCCGCGGGTCGATGTGGCTAAATGAAGAGAACACTAGAATTAAGATAAAAAAATGTTAATTATAACCTCTGGGTTTTGGGTATACTTAGTTTAAGTATTTAAAAGGCTTGTAGAAAGTACGATGAAAGTAGCGAGTTATATTAGGCAATGGCTCAAGCAAGAGCAACGAATTCGGCGATTTAGCCTTTTCGTGACTATCGCTTTGCTGTTATCAGGCTGCTATCAAACCGAGCAAAAAGATCAGTTGAGTGAAATCATTGAAAAAGGCTCGATTACTGTCGGTACTTTATTTGGCCCTAATACCTACTACATTGATGCCGAAGGGCCAGCCGGGTTTGAGTATGAATTGGCGAAAAAATATGCCGAGCATTTAGGTGTTAAACTTGAAATTGTCCCAAGCTATAACCTAGAGGCGTTGTTCCCTAAACTCGAAAGTGGAGACGTTGATTTTCTCGCGGCAGGGCTTGCTGTAACCCCTAAACGATTAGAGCAGTTTAACTTTGCACCTAGTTATGACTCGATCAGTCAAAAACTCGTTTTTAAACAAGGTAAAGAAAGACCGCGTGACGTAGAGGATCTCGAAGGTAACCTAGTGGTAACC
Source organism: Thalassotalea sp. LPB0316 (assembly GCF_014898095.1). Classification (NCBI taxonomy): domain Bacteria; kingdom Pseudomonadati; phylum Pseudomonadota; class Gammaproteobacteria; order Alteromonadales; family Colwelliaceae; genus Thalassotalea; species Thalassotalea sp. LPB0316. Next base: position 3,481,663 of record NZ_CP062946.1, on the reverse strand, counting down.
GCGTTGTCTAGCCATGTCGAAAATCTACAAAAACTTAAAAACCAATACCCTGAATTGAGCTGGCAGGAAAATAGCGAACTCGATGCACAAGAGTTGTTGTTGGAAATCCTCGCTGAAAATATTGATTACACGGTGATCGACTCCAATACGCTGGCAATAAACCGTCGTTATTATCCTGAAATTAGCATTGGCTTTACCATTAAACAGCCTGAGCCGTTAGCTTGGGCCGTTAAAAAACATGGTGATCACTCATTACTAACCAGCTTAGTGGAGTATTTTGGTGAAGTACATCACGACGGCACTCTACTGGCATTGGATGACAAATATTACGGCCATGTTAGTAGTTTTAATTACGTTGATACGCGCACGTTTATTAAAGCGATTGAAGAGACGTTACCGAAATACCGTCCGTTATTCGAAAAATACGGTGAAGAAATTGATTGGCGACTACTGGCTGCAATTAGTTATCAAGAATCCCACTGGAACCCGAAAGCTCGCAGCTATACCGGTGTTCGCGGTATGATGATGTTGACGCTGCCGACAGCACGTCAAATGGGAGTTAAGAGTCGATTAGACGCTGAGCAAAGTATCCGTGGTGGTGCGAAATATATTACGCAGTTGATCAAGCGAATGCCGGATAGAATTCCTATGCCTGATAAAATTTGGTTCGCCTTAGCTTCATACAATGTGGGCTTTGGTCATTTAAACGATGCGCGAATCATCACTGAGCAACAAGGTGGCGATCCCGATAGATGGGTTGAAGTTAAAACCCGTTTACCTTTGTTAAAACAAAAGAAATACTACAAAAAAACGAAATATGGTTATGCCCGTGGCGATGAACCGGTTAACTACGTGGAAAACATTCGTCGCTACTACGATACGCTGCAATGGTTTGATGAAAAGCAACGTATGGAAGAGCTAACCTCACCAGCGCCCGTCAGTCAAACAACAGCATCACTTAATCCATAATCGACAAAAATAAGTGATCCAATGTCATCTAATTGTCATAAAACATGGCGATAATAGTAAAAACCTGATAACTTGGTCAGGTTTTTAACCCATGGTTAACACTGTGGTTCATTCACCAATTAACAGGAGGCAGAAATGAGAAGACGCATTAATAGTCATAGACAAGTTGTCGCTACTCGCCGTAAGCGCCTCGTTCACGAGCGCCGAAAAAAAATCGTTGATCGCCGAGCGGTGTTTTTTCTACTAACCCTTGAAGATGAAAAAAATATCGCGTTTAACTAAACCTTAAGTAGCGTGTTATTTTAACGCCTGCTTAAGTGCCTTTTTTTCTTTTCTTCTACGTCTAAAAAAGTTAGATAACATCGTTGAGCATTGCTCTTGGTATAAACCGCAACGATGCTCAACTTGATGATTTAACTGTGAATTGGCGACCAAATTGAAGACACTACCAGCACTACCTGTTTTTAGATCTGGGCTGGCGTAAATCACCTGTTTTACTCGGCTGTGCACTAATAGGCCTGCGCACATAGGGCAGGGCTCTAGCGTGACATAAAGCGTACAATCGAGTAGACGATAATTATCAAGTGTTTTGCCCGCTTGCCTGATCGCTAACATTTCAGCGTGGGCGGAGGGATCATTTAAGGTTATTGACTGATTATAGCCCTCGCCGACGATTTTCCCTTGATAAACGACAACGGCACCAACTGGAATTTCGCCAATCGCTTCAGCCTGTGCTGCTAATTCGATCGCTCTTTGCATAAAGCGATGATCTTGAGAGTTAAAAATATTCTGGTTCATAACATTAACAAACGACTATAAAAAGCGGGCTAATAATTCGTTTAAATAGCGATGCCCCTGCTCGGTAACTTGCCATGAATCATTAAAATGCTCAACGAGTTCTTGCGCTTTAGCTTGATTAAGTTGGTCAAGCAGTAGATCGCTTTCAAGCCCTGTTGCTTGGCTAAAGTGTGCTAGCGTAAAGGCTTCTTTGAGCCTTAACTGATTCATCATAAATTCAAAGGTAAGTTCATCTTGAGCGACTTCATTAAGTTGATCAAGCGCTGGCCGATCAGCTTGCAAATAGCCTTTAGGATGTTTTACTTTAACCGTGCGAAAAACTTTACCTGTTGTTGGATCAGTGACTTTTCCATGGGCACCACAGCCGATACCCAGATAATCACCAAATCGCCAGTAATTTAAATTGTGCTGGCATTGCTTTCCGTCTTTAGCGTAAGCAGAAATTTCATATTGATGATAACCTGCCGCTTCAAGCAGTTTTACGCCTTCTTCTTGAATCGACCACAAGGTTTCGTCTTGCGGTAATTCGGGTGGTTTTGAATGAAAGGCAGTATTTGGTTCAATGGTTAGTTGATACCAAGAAATATGGTCAGGGTTTAACGCTATCGCCGTTTTCAAATCGTCTAAAGCATTTTCTAAGTTTTGCTCGGGTAAGCCATGCATAAGATCTAAATTAAAGCTTTTTATCCCTGCTTGGTGAGCAAATTTGGCCGCTCGTTTAGCTTGTTCACTATCGTGAATACGACCAAGTTTGATCAGTTTATCTGATTCAAAGCTTTGCACCCCTATCGATAATCGCGTTACACCGGCTTGGGCAAAGCCAGTAAACTTTTCTGCTTCTACCGTGCCAGGGTTAGCCTCTAAAGTGACCTCAAAACTTGCGTCATCAATAAGGAAACGCGATTTTACTTGACTGAGGATCTCGCCTATTGCGTTTGCAGAAAACAAACTCGGTGTGCCGCCGCCAATAAAAACGGTATGTAATCGACGGTTGGTTAAATTAAAACGCGCGATATCATCATCTAAGTCTTTTATTAGCGCTGCTACGTAATCTGCTTCGGGGATCTGATCTTTAAGTGCGTGTGAATTAAAGTCGCAGTACGGGCACTTTTGCACACACCAAGGAATGTGAATATAAAGTGATAAAGGCTGAGCTTGAAGCACGCAACTAACCGTTTATTTGGTTAAAATGAGCAACGAGTTTGGCAAGTGCTTTACCGCGATGGCTAAGCGCACCTTTTTCTGCTCGGGTTAATTGTGCCGAGGCTTTTTGCTCTGATTCAATCCAAAACAGCGGATCGTAACCAAAACCTTGCTCGCCAAGTGGTGCGGTTAAAATTTCACCTTCCCATGAGCCGTGACAAATCACCGGCGTTGGATCGTTTGCGTGCGCCATAAAAACTAAAACACAGTGAAAACGAGCCGTACGTTGAGACTTTTCAACACCCGCTAATTCCGCTAACAGCTTGGCGTTGTTATCGCTATCGGTTGCATCTGCCCCAGCAAAACGGGCCGAATAGACGCCCGGTGCACCATTTAGTGCGTCGACTTCTAAACCTGAATCATCAGCGATGGCAGGTAAGCCCGTGATTTTAGCAGCGTGGCGAGCTTTGATAATGGCGTTTTCAACAAAGGTTGTACCCGTTTCAGCAACATCACCGACGTTAAACTCACTTTGTGGTACCACTTCAATATGGTGTTTGCTAAGGAGTTCACCGAGCTCTTTTACTTTGCCTAAGTTGCCGGTTGCTAAAACGATTTTGTTCATGGAATAACGCCTTAATCGAAAGAAGATTATGGCGGCGAATTATGAATGATATCGATAAAAAAAGCCATGTTTACTAGTAAGTATGGCTTTGTTTCTTTATATGAAGAGATTCCGGCCTAATACACCACCGGAATGACGTTATGGAGTCTATCGGCCTATAACAAAACATAGAGTCATACCCGAGCAATCGGGTATCTCATATTTTAGGTAAATAAAGAGATTCCGGCCTAATACACCGATGGAATGACATTACAGAATTAAGAAGTTGAGTCATACCCGAGCAATCGGGTATCTCATATTTTAGGTAGATAATGAGATTCCGGCCTAAACACCGCCGGAATGACATTACAGAATTAAGAAGTTGAGTCATACCCGAGCAATCGGGTATCTCATATTTTAGGTAGATAATGAGATTCCGGCCTAATACAACGCCGCAATGACACACTGGAGTTTTACCGATTAATCGGCATAGAGCTTCTGCTTAAAAACCAGGTTGTGCTCTTTACCCTCATCCAAAATTTTGATGTTAAAGGTAAATTGCTCTTCGCTAGTAAAGCGCAGTTGTGCAAGGTAGTAAATGGCTTCACCTTCGACAACTTCGACAAATTCCAACGTTTTTTTATGGCCGAGTAAATTGGTGGCAAAACCAGAAATACCGACACTTTTCGCTGGCTTGTTGGCTTGGGTGTTATCCAACACTGAAATATTGATCAAGGCGTTTATTTTACTGCGAGTAATATCGTAATTCACCGCAACGTTAGCTGGGATCAAGGTGGAATTTAGCGCAATGTAATGTACGTCTATATCACCTAATACTTGCTTTTGCTCAGCCTGTACAGGCAGGCATACACTGGCAATAGCAAGCAGTAACGCAAAAGATTTAGCTAAGCTCGACATAGTAACTCCAAACAATTAAAGCATCGCCCAGTAAGGGACCCAGCCGGATAATAAAATATTGATGACGTTGAGGATCAAAAACGCAACTAAAACCGATAAATCTAATCCCCCAATCGATGGGATAACATTGCGAATTGGTCTTAAAAATGGCTCTGTCAATTGTGAAAATACCGCCAGTGTTGGGTTATAGCCTTGAACTACCCAGCTCATAATGGCCATAACTAGCATGATCATAAACAGTAAAACACCCGTTTGTTTAACTAGCGATAAAAAGCCAAAGTATGCGGCAGAAAGTGGATCAAATGGCCCGCCATTGATCATTGGGATCACGATAAATTTTAAGGTACAGAAAACAAAAGCAAGTAATAAGGTGCCACTATCTAAACCGCCAATACTTGGCACAATGCGGCGCACAGGGATAACTAACGGGTTTGATACCTTAACGATAAACTGGCTCAGAGGGTTGTAGAAATCAGCGCGCACCAGTTGTAGCCAAACGCGTAAAATTAACACCATAATAATGGCGTCGAAGGCAAAGCGTAAAAGAAAGTTTATCGCTTCCATGAATTACTCCAAATTTAAAAGCTGAGTATGAAAAATAAATAGTGTTATCAGTAATACGCTAAAGGTTAACCTTTCGCCATTTCTTTTGCACGTGCAATTGCACTATCCATAGCATCGCCCACCAGACTTTCTAGGGCGCCATCTCTAAAAGTATTGAGCGCTGCTTGAGTTGTGCCACCTTTAGACGTTACGTTTTCACGCAGCTGGGCGATTGAAATATCGTTTTCTACGACCATTTGGGCTGCGCCAAGCGCGGTTTGTTGTACTAGCGCGCGAGCTTCTTGCTCACTAAAGCCAAGGGTTTTCGCTTTGGCTTCCATGGCTTCCATAAACAAGAAGAAATAGGCAGGACCAGAACCTGATACAGCAATAATACTGTCGATATCGGCTTCGTTATCTAACCATTTTATAATGCCAACGGCTTGCATAATTTCACTGGCAATGTGCTTTTGTTCGTCCGTGGTGTTTTCACTAGCAAACATTCCAGAGACACCCAAACCCAACTGCGATGGCGTATTCGGCATCACGCGAATAACACTGCCTTGATGGCCAAGCGCTTGTTGAATTTGTGCCATGGTAGTGCCAGCTGCAACGGAGATAAAACATTTTTCTGAAACATCGATTGCCTCGGCGATTTCACGGCTAACCTGGGTGATCAAGTGCGGTTTAACGCCTAGCACAATAACATCTGCAAACTTAGCCGCTTCAAGGTTGTCAGCAGATTGCAAAATACCGTGTTGAGCAGCGAGTTTCTCTCTTTTTTCTGGCGAAGGGTTTGTCACCATTATGTTGGTTGGCGCAAAGCCTGAATTGATCAATCCTAAAATGACGGCGCTGTTCATATTGCCAGCACCGATAAATGCTACTTTTGTCATTAATATTCTCTAGTTTCTTGCGCCAAATATGGCGGTGCCAATGCGCACCATAGTTGAGCCGTTGGCGATAGCTGATTCCATATCATCTGACATGCCCATCGAAAGGGTATCTACAGTCGGCCATAGGGCTTGGTAATGCTTAAATAATTGGTCCATTTTTTCAAAACTCAAGGTTGCATCACCTTTTTCTGGGATCGCCATAAAGCCTCGAAAATTCAGGTTGTCACACGATGACAGTGCCTCTATCAACTCGGGCACTTGCTCAATGGTAGCGCCAGATTTACTTGCTTCGCCACTGATATTGATTTGTAAGCAAATATTGAGTTTCCCTAAATGTTTCGGACGTTGTTCGTTTAAGCGCGTCAGTATTTTTACTCTATCGACACTTTGTACCCAATCAAAGTGCTCGGCAATGAGTTTCGTTTTATTTGACTGAATTGGGCCAATAAAGTGCCATTGTATATCGGTTAACGCTTGTAGCTCGGCAATTTTATCAACGCCTTCTTGGACGTAATTTTCGCCGAATAAACGCTGTCCAGCTTGGTATGCAAGCGCAACATCACTGGCGGGTTTCGTTTTACTCACGGCTAAAAGTTGGACACTCGTTGGCGATTTATTAGTTAATTGACATGCATTTTTAATTTGCTGTTCAACTTTGCCAAGGTTATCTTTAATATTACTCATGTTGCTTTATAACTATTTTAATAAGAGGTCCGTATGGATATCACCGAACTGTTAGCGTTCAGCGTTGAACATAATGCATCTGATTTACATTTATCAACAGGCACGCCACCGTCGATTCGCGTAGATGGCGATGTGCGTAAACTCAATATCCCAGCGTTTGATGCCAAAGATGTCAATGCACTAGTCTACGACATTATGACAGATCGACAGCGTAAAGAATACGAAGAAAACCTCGAAGCGGATTTTTCATTCGAAGTGCCAAACCTGGCGCGTTTCAGGGTTAACGCCTTTAACCAAAACCGCGGTCCAGCAGCGGTCTTTCGTACTATCCCTTCAAAAGTATTAACCTTAGAAGATTTAGGTTGCCCAGATATTTTTCGCGATATCGCCGATAATCCGCGTGGTTTAGTGTTAGTCACCGGACCAACTGGCTCGGGTAAATCGACCACCCTTGCCGCGATGATTGATTACATCAACAGCTATAAACACGACCATATTTTAACGATTGAAGACCCGATTGAATTTGTTCATGAGAACAAAGCGTGTTTAATTAACCAACGCGAAGTTCACCGCGACACCTTGAGTTTTAATAATGCATTGCGCAGTGCGTTGCGTGAAGATCCCGATGTTATCTTAGTCGGTGAGATGCGTGATTTAGAAACCATTCGCTTAGCGATGACTGCGGCAGAAACGGGTCATTTAGTGTTTGGTACTTTGCACACCACCTCTGCACCTAAAACGATTGACCGTATTATTGATGTATTCCCAGCTGAAGAAAAATCAATGGTGCGTTCGATGTTATCTGAATCACTTAGAGCGGTCATTTCACAAACACTGGTTAAAAAAGTTGGTGGTGGCCGCGTAGCCGCCCATGAAATCATGATCGGTGTACCGGCGATTCGAAACTTAATTCGCGAAGATAAAATTGCCCAAATGTACAGTGCAATTCAAACGGGTATGGCGCACGGTATGCAGACGATGGATCAATGTTTGCTAAACTTAGTTAATCGCGGCCTGATCACGCGTCAGGATGCGGCTGCCAAAGCACATGACAAAAATCAGTTTACGGGCTACTAGGTGACACTATGATTTTCCACGATTTATTAAAAAAAATGGTCGATGAAAAAGCCTCAGATATGTTTGTCACGGCCAAACTACCCGTCAGCGCTAAAATCAACGGCGAATTAATGCCAATTGACGACAAAGTCTTAACGCCTGAAGATGCGCTTCATCTCGTTCACAGTGCGATGAACGCTAAACAGAAAGATGAGTTTGATAACGAAAAAGAGTGTAACTTTGCGATTTCTATCGATGGCATAGGTCGCTTCCGTGTTAGTGCCTTTTGGCAGCGCGATATGGCGGGTATGGTTATTCGTCGTATTGTTACCGATATTCCTGATGCTGATGAGCTAGGTTTACCATCGGTGTTAAAAGATGTGGTGATGTCGAAGCGCGGATTAGTGCTGTTTGTCGGTGGCACGGGGACGGGTAAGTCAACCTCGATGGCGGCGTTGATTGGCTTTAGAAATAAAAATTCACGTGGCCACATTTTAACCATTGAAGATCCGGTTGAGTTTGTCCACGAGCACAAAAAGTCGATGATCACGCAACGCGAAGTTGGTTTAGATACTGAAAGCTTCGATGCCGCATTAAAAAGCTCATTGCGACAAGCGCCCGATGTTATCTTAATCGGTGAAATCCGCAGCCAAGAAATTATGGAACACGCGCTCAGTTTCGCTGAAACGGGCCACTTGTGTATCGCGACACTACACGCCAATAACGCCAACCAAGCCATTGACCGTATCATGCACTTAGTGCCTGCAGAGCAACATGGCAAATTGTTGTTCGATTTAGCGTTAAACCTGCGCGGCATTGTGGCACAGCAATTGATCCCGACTAAAGATGGCAATGGTCGCGTGGCGGCGATCGAAATCTTATTAAACTCACCATACATAGCTGAGTTAATTAAAAAAGGCCAAGTGGGTGAAATTAAAGAGGTGATGGAAAAGTCGACGGAGCAGGGCATGCAAACCTTTGATCAAGCGTTGTTTAATTTATATCAACGTGGCTTGATCAATTACGCTGATGCCTTACATCACGCTGATTCACCGAATGACTTACGCTTGATGATCAAGCTAAGAACTAATGATCAGGGCGGCACCGGTGCATTGTCAGGTGTTACTTTAGCAGGCCTTGAAAATGATAAAGATGACTTTTAATCAAAAGCCATTGTAATTAAAGATAAAAAGCACCGCGAGGTGCTTTTTTTACAGATTTTTTTTGCTAAGGTGGTACAAAGTCAGTGAAGAGTCAGTAAATCCGATGAAACTTAAAAACTCTGTAGCAGCATATCAACAAGCTTATCAATCGACCCACAATGATGTCACGGCTTTTCATGCTACTCCTCGCGATGTCAGTCTTTACGATTATATCCAAGCGCTTGTCATGAAGTTTCCGCGGTTGGTGATTGGTCGCGCTTATTACCGCTTTGTAAGGCGATTTTTAGATAACAAACCGTCGAAAGATTTAACCCCTGAAACACTTTATTTGTTAATTACATCAACTGGGTTATCACGCTATGTTCGCGGTAATGTGCTCGATTTAAAGTATTTTGCCAACATTGGCATGCAGACCGCGGAAATTGATCTCGACACAACAAGGCAAGTTGCCATACCGAGAAGTCGATTAGGTGAAAGTGAAGTCGAAACCATGGATAGAGCGCAACGTGCATGTTTTTTAGCGGTACCTATTCACTACCATTCATTTGTTCATTTTCACGCGCCTACTGCCTTGGCTATTTATGCAACAAAGGTGAAAGACAAAAAATTCAAGCGTTTTATCCAACGTCACTCGCGTTATACCTTGGTATACAACAACGGAGGGATAGCCGCATCCAGTTCAGAGTTCTTCTGTAAAACACTACTTCCCGATTACGCAAATATGCGAGCGAGTGATTCAATCCTTGCTCGAGTGCAGCAATATTGGAATATTACCGAGCAAACTGAACCAAATAAGCCGTTGGCCAGTGAAATTGCTAACCCAGACAATTTTGCTATGGCGTGGCAACCCAAATTAACATCGAACTTTTGTTTTGATAAAAAAATTCATAGCTTTTACCCTTATATTCGATCTTACGTCGCCAATCAGGGCTTTTCAAAAGCACAGTTGTTAGCCTTTTCGACTTGGTTTAATGAGGCTATATACCCCATTCCCGAAGCTATCAGAGACACGGAATTACCGTTAACTTACTTAATTTGGAGCAACTCGGTGGTTCACTCACTAGAGCACGCGGAATACTATAAATGGATTGACTATGCGAGGTTTGGTCCTAAAACCCATAATGATGCATGGTACCGCTACTTTGTTAATGCCTATGCAAAGCCTTATGGTTCGATGTTTAGAAGTGAAAAGTTATCTAACTTTATACCTGAAATTAAACACCTAGCTGGGGCAGACAAGTGTTATGTGTCAATACAGTTTTAAGGCACTTTAGGGGAAAAGTGCCTTAAACGATGAAATTAAGCGGGCAAACACATAACCATCATTGCAATCGAACAACCAATGCCTACAGCCCAAGTTAGTGAGCGCAAGATATCTAAGTTTGCTAGATATAAAACATTAAACAGTATACGCGCCACGACAATCACTATGGCAAGTTGCTCAAAGGTTGCCCCCGTATTATTAGTTATCATTGCCAGTAATAATGCAGGAACAATATAAGTTAATGACTCATAAGCATTTTGATGAGCTGCAAGGGCGCGAGCGCCAAAGCCTTCGAGTGTTGCTTGTTGGGCCCTAGGGTGTTTGTTGTTATAACCTCCTGCCTTGTGTTGGGCGAAAGCGACGGGCGCTTTGGCAACCATGGGGAGCAGCGCTGAAATAATTAAACACCAAATTAAAATTGTCATAATAGCCTCTTGTTTTTATTAATTTTATTGTATTGCAAGTTAGCTTACGACTTATTTTAACTACCTTCAATTGCTATATGGGGATTTTAATTCTCGTTGAGTCGACAATATCTAATACACTTGTATTAAAGGTCATGGCTTACTTTGTTGTTTTATCAATGACTTAACCAAGTTTAAATATAGCTATGACAAATCAGGGTTGGAATCTCGGTTATGAGCCAGCATTGTGCGATGTTTAGCCGAGCATAGCACTAAGGGGTATTGTAGCAAGCTAACGCCACCTTTACCTGAATAGATCAACCTCGAAGGACTATCAATCGTGCGTTTTAGCTCTTTAATGTACGGCGGTAAGGTTAGAAATTCTAGCTTGTAGATAAACAACAGGCTTGCTAATAACGCGATAACAGCAATAACTATAGTTAAATCATTAGATTTTACAGCAATAAAACTTAAGTTAGCGATAACGAGAGCTGCAGACAAGATATGTTTTAACCGATAGTTTAGGCACGGTTCGTGAAACTTTTTACCTGATAAGAGTTGTTGGTAAAGGGTATTTGCTCTGTCTTTCATTTCTTTAGACGGTGCCATTCTTACCGATTGATAACCGACTACCTTGCCGCTTTTTAATAAAGGGGTAACACAAGTATCCGCCCAATAGTAGTCACCATTTTTACATTGGTTTTTCACCATGCCACGCCATGATTCACCCTGTTTCAGTTTTTGCCACATATCTTTAAATGTTGCTTTGAGCATATCGGGGTGACGAATAATATTGTGATGCTGGCCAATTAATTCGTCTTTGCTATAGCCTGATACCTGACAGAACGCGCTATTGACATAGGTAATATGACCTAAGGTGTCAGTGGTTGAAATAAGCTGTTCGGACTCTGCAAAGGTAACTTCGGTGCCAAAAAGAGAAGATTGGTGAATACTTGAACGTGCCATATATTTCTTACATTTACTACTATTAACAAAGCTAAAGAAAAGGCAACGCAGATAAGAAAGGCTAATGTAGATTAGCTGATTGTGTAACCCCGCTACCATCAACATGTATTATGCTCTTAGGCCGGAAGCTTTGCGTATTACCCTTTCGAGTAGGTTGCCACTTTTACGGGGGTAGAGTTTATACTCTAAAGTGTGTGTTTGCAAATTTTTTGTACGAATTTTGTATGGGTTTTGTTAGTTTTTGGTTTTAACTTACTGATATATTTAGTTAAAAATAGTCAACTTGAGGTCTGATGAGTTACTGGCTAACAATAAACAACCAAAAGGGGATAGTAACAACACTCAGTACCGTACTAGCGACGACACTACCGGCAACAGTATCTTGATGGTGTTGGTAGTTTTTGGCGATCAAGTAGGCGTTAACGCCTGTTGGACAAGCACTCATGATCACTAATACTTGGCTCACCTGCGCCGACAAGTCAAACCCATTGCATGCCAATAACACTAAACCAGGCAAGGCGATTAGTTTTAGCAGGCAAGCAAAGCTTATAAAATATTTTTCATTTTTTACTTGGTAATAAGTCATCGAGCCACCGAGGGAAAATAGCGCGAGTGAGATTGCCGGTTTACCCAGCAAGGCTAAGCTATCAGTGAGTACTCGAGGCAGTTCTAGTCCTGTTAGCGTCAGGAGTAAATTGGTGCACGCCCCAGCAACAATACTGATGATCAATGGGTTAATAAAGGTCGCCTTAATCGTGTTAACTAAGCGGCGTTGCTGACCTTTTTCGGCGAGTACGCTGGTTAAGGTAAACAGCATCGCCGAGTGAAACACCACGATCATAAATACGATCGGCAGTAGCGCCTCTCCTAACGCGAGTAAAATAACTGGCAAGCCAACAATGATATTGTTTGAGTAACTTGAAGCTAAGCCATAAACCGCGGAAGCATCGTATTTGTTTTGATACTGGTTATGAAAAAAGTAATTAGTAAAGTAGGCAATAAAAAACACGAATATAACGGGTAGATAAAATGCGCCGTAAATCCTCATGTCGAGTTGGCTTTTGATATCTGCTTGTGCCATTTGCAGAAACAAATATGCTGGGATCGCCAAATGAAAGGTGAATTTACTTAAGGCATCTAGTTGCTCACGGCTGAGCCATCTTGACTTCGTGGCAATGAAGCCAACTAAACCCACTAAAACCAGTGGCGCGATAATTTCCGCTATGTTCATATGATGTGATGATTATTGATAACTAGCTTCAAAAAAGCTTTCGATAATGAGTACGGCAGATTGAGAATCAACATTGCCCTTTGACAAATTGCGATAACCGCCCGCGGCGAACAGTTGCTCTTTAGCATCCGCCGTGGTTAAACGTTCGTCTTGAAACTCAACGGCAACACCAAAACGACCGTGAATACGATTACCAAACTTTCTCGCATCTTTGGTTAGCTGCTGCTCGGTGCCATCCATATTTAATGGTAAACCGACAACAACGAGTTGCGGCTGCCACTCCTTGAGTAACTTCTCAATATCTGTCCATTGCGGGATACCGTCTTTGGCTTTAATCGCGTTAAGTGGGTTGGCGGTTCCGGTAATCTCTTGACCGATAGCGCAGCCAATCGACTTTTTACCAAAATCAAAGCCTAAAATAGTGCGAGATCCGTGCTGTGTCATTAAGCGTGTCCTATGTCGCTTGATAGGTGTGCTAAGTCGATACCGAGCTTCTCTGTTGCTTTTTTCCATCGCATTTCTATCGGGGTATGAAAAATAATATCGGCATCAGCTGGCGTGGTAAGCCACGAGTTCTCGGCGATTTCTTGCTCTAATTGGCCTGGCCCCCAGCCGGCGTAACCAAGCGTTACCACATAAGATTCAGGTGCTTGCTCGGTGCCTAATGCCATCAATATATCCTTTGATGTGGTGATCATTAAGTCATCGCTCAGTGATAAAGAGCTCGTCCAACCGCTTTGAGGGCTGTGTAAAACAAAACCGCGTTGCGGCGAAACCGGGCCACCGGTTAAAACCGGTTGCTCCAGTGATAAACAGTCTTTGTTATCGGCGTCAATTTGTTCTAGCAATTCATTCAGTGTTAAATTGACGGGTAAGTTGATAATGAGCCCCATCGCGCCGTCGTCGTTGTGTTCACAGATATAAGTCACCGTTTTATTAAAATACGGATCGTTTAACGAGGGCATTGCTATTAATAATTGATTTTCTAAACTGTCCATCAATTTCTCCTGCCGTTAGGCATTTTTTAACGTATGCTCTATCGCATCCATTAACTTACCACTGATATTGATTGGGTAGGCCGCTTCGATTTCTCTGATACATGTAGGACTAGTGACATTAATTTCTGTGACCTTGTCACCAATAACATCTAACCCTACAAAGTATAGACCGCGTTTCTTTAGTTCTGGTGCAATTGTTTCAGCAATTAATTTATCGCTAGCACTTAATGGCCTTGCAACGCCACTGCCGCCGGCGGCTAAATTACCTCGCGTTTCTCCCTGTGCTGGGATTCGCGCAAGGCAGTAGGGCATTGGTTCGCCGTTAACGATTAAAATGCGTTTATCACCGTCTTTAATTTCTGGCATGTACTCTTGTACCATCGCGTACTGGCTACCGTGGTTGGTTAAGGTTTCAATGATCACACCCACGTTAGCATCGCCTTCTTTTATGCGAAAAATTGATGAGCCACCCATGCCATCGAGCGGCTTAATAATGACGTCTTTTTCCGCTTGATGAAATTCACGAATTTGCTTGGCGTTGCGAGTGACTAGCGTTTTGGCACTGAGCTCAGGGAACCAAGCGGTAAATAATTTTTCGTTACAGTCCCGTAGACTTTGCGGCTTGTTAACAATTAAGGTGCCAGCCAACTCTGCGCGCTCTAGCATATATGTAGCGTAAATGTATTCCGTATCAAACGGTGGATCTTTGCGCATTAAAATGGCATCTAATTCACTTAATGCGATATCTTTTTCTTCGAGTACTTGATACCAATTATCAACGTCGTTGGCGACCGAGACAATTTGGACATGTGCTCTGGCTTCACCTTGGAATAAATACAAGTCTTTCATTTGCATATAGTAGAGCTCAAAGCCGCGCTTTTGTGCTTCAAGCATCATCGCCAATGAAGAGTCTTTTTTAACATTGATATGTTCAATTGGATCCATTACTACGCCGAGTTTAATGGTCATGTATTATTCCTTATCGTTATCCAAGGTCGCCATAGCGACACTGTAGAGCGGTAATTGCGGTCAGTGCTGCCGTTTCAGTGCGCAACACGCGCGGCCCTAATAAAACTTCTTTAAAATTAGCCGCACTGGCTTTGTTAATTTCTTCGTCACTTAAGCCGCCTTCTGGGCCAATAAGTAAACGAATGTTTTGAGAATCAAAGGGCAGAGACATAATACTGTGCTGTGCTCTTGGGTGTAGGTTAATGTTTAATGCATCGGTATCTACTGCGAGCCACTCTTCTAACCAAATGGGGTCGTTTACTACAGGTACATAGACTCGGCCACTTTGCTCACAGGCACTGATAACAATTTTTTGCCATTGCTCGCGTTTCTTGGCTAATCGATCGCCGGTAAGTTTTACCCCGCAGCGCTCAGTAAATAATGGGGTAATAGAGCTGACGCCTAATTCAACCGATTTTTGTAGGGTGAAATCCATTCTGTCACCACGGGAAATACCTTGGCCAAGTTCAATTTTGAGTGGCGACTCGTTAGTAACCCTTGTTTGCTCAACAACTTGGGCGAAGGCGGTTTTCTTTTTCACTTGGGTAAGTTCTACCCGGTATTCGATGCCATCGTGACCATTGAAAAAGCACAGTTCATCACCTTCTTTATGACGTAACACGCGCACGACATGACCAAAGGCGTTGTCGTCGAGCTCAAAGGTTTGACCCACTATAAACGGTGTATCTTGATAAATTCTTGGGTTTGTCATTTGGTTTTACGCACTACTTAAGCATGTCATTAGTTATCTGTTTGTTATTGATATTGTAGCTAGTCATTAAAATTTCAATATGTAACTTTTTGTTCTTGATGTGTAAATGTTGCGTAAATGTTACTAAAGTTTAATATTGAACTACTCACAGCGGCATATTTATGTGGCATATTAAAATAACATAGCTAATTAGGCATAGTTTGATTATGTCACTTCACGCTTCATTAAGGAACCTATTGATGTTTAACAACTCTTTTCAAAATACAGATGATTTTTTAAGTCAACCACGCTTCTTGATGAAAACTTGCCTGTCACTCAGTTTATTGGCATTACTTAGTGCTTGTAGTGAGCAAAATACTCAAGCCAGTGCGCCGCCACCACCAGCGGTATCTGTTTATCAAGTGAAGCAAATTGCCGTTGGTCAGCATCATGAATTCGTCGCTCGCACAGAAGCTTATAAAGAAGCACAATTGACCGCTCGCGTAGAGGGAGAACTGATTGAAAAATCGTTTCGTGAAGGCGGCCGCGTGAAAAAAGGTGATGTGCTATTAAAAATAGATCCAAGCGCCTATCAAGCATCATTTGAACAAGCTCAAGCCGATCTCGATAGTCGTGAGTCAGGTTTTCAAAATGCGATTCGCAATTTAAAGCGCGCTAACGATTTGATCAGTCAAGGTTACATTTCTCAGTCTGACTACGACAAATTAACCACAGAAGAGTCGCAAGCTAAAGCAGCGGTATCGGTTGCTAAAGCGGCACTAGAAAAAGCTGAATTGAACTTGAGCTATACCCATATTGTTGCGCCATTTGATGGTCGAATTGGCAAAGCTAATTTCGATGTCGGCAATGTTGTTGGGCCGCAAAGTGGTAGCCTTGCTACCTTGACAGTGACAGATCCGATTTACGTTAACTTTCAGGTAAAAGAAAGTGAGTATGTCACGCATATGCAAATGAGAAGTCAGGGTAAGCGAGAAGGACAGATCGATATCAGTTTAATGTTGCCAAATAATACCGTCTACCCAGAAAAAGGTGAGCTTGATTACGCCGATATTAAGATTGATGAGGGTACAGGAACCGTAGAGCTTAGAGCTAAGTTTCCAAACCCGAGCGGCGTTATTCTCCCCGGCTTATTTGTAAATTTAGTGGTTGAGAGCGTGCAAAAAGAACAAATGGCTTATGTGCCACAATCTGCTGTCCAAGAAAATCAGCAAGGTAAGTTCGTGCTTGTCGTCGATGAAAACAACACGGTTACACAACGCATTGTTCAACTTGGTCGCCGCGTTAATGCCATGTGGGTGGTGGAGTCGGGTTTAGCCGTTAATGAGCAAGTAATTATCGAAGGTTTACAAAAAGTCAGGCCGGGTATTGTCGTCAACCCTGTTGTTAAATCGGTGGATGTTGTCACCGGCACTATTTCAGCGTCAACAGCAAGCGAAAACTAAGGGTAAAGCATGATTAGTCAAACCTTTATTGAAAGGCCCAAGTTTGCCTTTGTTATTTCAATTGTCATCTCTATTGCTGGCTTATTGGCGATGTTTATGTTGCCCGTCAATATGTACCCAGAAATTACGCCGCCACAAATACAAATCACTGCGGTTTATCCCGGTGCTAGTGCGCAAGTTGTCGAAGAGTCGGTTATTAGGCCGATAGAGGAACAGGTTAACGGGGTCGAAGATATGATGTATATCGAATCGTCGGCCAATAACAATGGCACCGCGAATATAACCGTTTACTTCAAAGTGGGCACCGATGATGACATTGCCCAAGTTAACGTGCAAAACCGGGTTTCCCTAGCAACGAGCTCCTTACCTGCAGAAGTGACTCGCCAAGGGGTTAATGTTAAGAAAAAATCGAGTGCCATGTTGCTTGGCGTCAATTTGTACAGTGAACAAGAGAATATCGATCAACTGTTCTTAAGTAATTACGCGACCAATTACCTCGTTGAACCACTAGGGCGAATCAAAGGCGTTGCCAGTGCTGAAGTGATGGGTGAGATGACATACAGTATGCGCATCTGGCTTAACCCTGATCGCATGACGTCACTAGGCGTAACCATTAGCGAAGTTCAACAAGCGTTAAAAGAGCAAAACTTGATTGTTGCCGCTGGTAAATTAGGCGCTTCGCCGTCACTGCCAAATCAACAGTTTGAGTACACAATTCAAGCTAGAGGTCGGTTAAAAACGCCGGATGAGTTTGGTGAAACTATTATTCGCGCCCGTAAAAACGGCAGCTTTGTTCGTCTTGCCGATATTGGTCGGATTGAGTTAGGTTCTGAAAATTACGCAATCAGTGCCAAATTAAATGATCAAGATACTGCCTTTTTGGTGATCTACCAATTACCAGGTGCCAATGCGACAGAAGTGGCAAAACGGGTTAAACAAGAAATGGCTAAACTGGCGGAGCGCTTCCCTGATGGCGTCAACTATGTTGTACCTTTTGACACTACAGAGTTCATTACGCGCTCAATTGACGAAGTTAAAGTGACGCTATTTCAGGCGGTTGCTCTAGTTATTCTGGTGGTCTTCTTATTTTTACAAAATTGGCGGGCAACCATTATTCCATCGCTTGCAATACCCGTTTCTCTTATCGGTACCTTCGCTTTTATGTTAGCTATGGGGTACACCATCAATACCATTACATTATTTGGCTTGGTGTTGGCGATCGGCATTGTGGTCGACGATGCGATTATCGTTATTGAAAATGTTGAGCGGATTTTAAAAGAAGAAAAGCTACAGATTAAACAAGCAGTTAGTAAAGCCATGAAGCAAGTGGGTGGGCCGATTATCGCGACAACACTCGTCTTATTGGCCGTTTTTGTGCCGGTCGGCTTCATGCCGGGAATAACCGGTGAATTATACAAACAGTTTTCGGTAACCATTTCGTTTGCTGTGCTAATTTCTTCACTGAACGCCTTAACATTAAGTCCTGCGTTGTGTTCAGTACTGTTAAATGAAAAACACATGAAGCCGATTGGCTGGCTACAACCATTTGAGCAGATGTTGCGTCGCTTGACTGGCAAGTACAGCAATACGGTTGGTTTTTTGTTAAAGCGCACAGGGGGCGTAGGTGTGGTTGTAGTGTCGGTATTTTTCGCTACGGCTTGGCTGACAAAAGAAGTGCCAACAGCCTTTGTTCCCGGCGAAGATCAAGGTTATTTATTTGTTGATATTCAACTGCCTGATGCCGCTTCAAAAAATAGAACAGAAAAGGTGTTAGAAAAAATCACCCCGATTATTAAACAAGACCCTGCGGTTGATGACGTAATCACTGTCGCTGGCTCGTCATTGCTCGGCGGTGCAGGATCAAACAATGCTTTAGCGATTATCTTGCTCAAAGATTGGGAAGATAGAGTTACGCCAGAGCTTGGTTTACGACAAGTTATTCCTCGTTTAATGGGGCAATTATGGTCATTGCCCGATGCGCAAATTATGGTGTTCAACCCACCACCAATTCCTGGTTTAGGCAGTAGCTCTGGCTTTGAGTTTAAATTGCAAGATAGCGAAGGGCGTGAGCCAGCACTGTTGGCGCAAGTCATGAATGGTTTGATTTTCGAAGCCAATCAACGCCCTGAATTAACCCAAGTTTTCAGTACATATCGCGCCAATGTACCACAGTATTTTTTGGAAGTTGACCGCAATAAAGCCAAAGCACAAGGCGTTGCGCTTTCCGATATTTTTATGACCTTACAAGCGCAGCTTGGCTCATTGTATATTAACGATTTCAGTCAATTTGGCCGAACCTATAAAGTCAGTATTCAAGCTGAATCCCAGTTTAGACAAGAGCCGAGTGATTTGAGCCATTATTACGTGCGCAATCAAGACGGTGAAATGGTGCCATTAACAACGCTTGCTAGCCTAAAACCCATTTTAGGCCCCACAACTATTAATCATTTTAACTTGTATCGCAGCGCAAGTATTACAGGGCAAGCAGCAACCGGATATGCCTCAGGCGACGCAATAGAGGCGATGGAAGAATTGGCTGATCAGTTACCTCAAGGTTATGTGTTTGAGTGGGCAGGGCAGTCAAAACAGGAAATAGAAGCGGGTAATTTAGCGCCAGTATTATTTGGTTTGGCGATTATCTTCGTCTATTTGTTTTTAGTTGCACAATACGAAAGTTGGAGTATTCCGTTTTCGGTTATAGCCGCAGTACCGTTAGCCTTATTCGGTGCTATGTTGGCACTCTACACATTGGGGATGGCAAACAATATCTACGCACAAGTTGGTTTAGTATTATTGATTGGTTTGTCGACGAAAACGGCAATATTAATTGTCGAGTTTGCCATGGAGTTAAGAGCGCAAGGTCAGTCGATTATCGACGCTGCACTTAATGCGGCGACTATGCGTTTTCGCGCAGTATTGATGACTGCTTTTTCGTTTGTCCTTGGCGTATTACCGTTAGTTTTTGCTACAGGTGCTGGCGCTGGTAGCCGAGTTTCATTGGGTTTAACTGTACTCGCGGGGATGACAGCCGCGACAATTTTCGGCACGGTATTGATCCCATATTTCTATTTGGTTGTTCAGGGAGTGAGAGAACGCCTTAAGGGCGAGGTATAAAAATTAGTCTAATGTTCTATAGTTAAGTTATCTGTTTGGGCTCAGGAGGTAGTCATTCGCGTGAAAAGTTATCTACTAATACTTTTAGCAATACTGGCTTTTAGTGCTCAAGCAACAACACAGCTAAAGTTTGTTGTTAACCATCCTGGTTCAGCCCCCTATCTTTATTACGATAAAGACAGTCAGGCATACAAAGGCGTGATCCCTGATATTTTGCAGCCGTTATCGGAAAGTAACAGGTTGCATGTCAGTTATATTTCGAATAGTCGAAAACGCAGTGAAGAATATATGTATCAAGGGATTGCCGATATGATCATGCTAAGTGAGCAGTGGCTATCCCAGCCGAATAAACTGATTGCAACCATCCCCTTGTTAGAGCACCGAAGCTTTCTTTATAGCGCTCAGCCGTTCCCTGAAAATTTTTCGTTAAGCCAAGCAAGTAAACCTGAAAACATCTGTACGAGAAAAGGTTTTGTTTACCCGACATTACAGCCTTATATCGATAACAAAAGACTCATTCGAGTCGACTCGTCTAGCCAACTTACAATGCTTAGAATGTTGTTCAAAAAACGCTGTGATTACACAATCATGAATGAGTTTAATGCCGATAATTTAATGAATTCAGCATTTTTCCCAGACGAAACCTTATACGCCTCGCCAGAGCCAATAACCATTGTGCCACTTAATATTATTTTGAGAAAAGAGCTTGTTGAGGAAAAGGCATTACTTGATGCGCATATTCAACAGCTCAAAGAACGAGGTGAAATAAAGCGCTTGATTGAAAAACATATGGCAACAAAAAAGGGAGCTAATTAAGCTCCCTTTTACACGATTAATTATCACGAATTTGTGTTTGGCTTATAAACCCGCAGCAGCTCTTAATGCGTCAGCTTTATCGGTTTTTTCCCAAGAAAATGCGGTGAAGGTATCTTCACCAACGGTCATTTCGTATGGTTCGCGACCAAAGTGACCATATGCCGCTGTTTCGCGGTACATTGGGTGCAACAAATCTAGCATTTTAGTGATGCCGTAAGGGCGTAAATCAAAGTGTTCACGTACTAACTCAACTAACTTTTCATTTGAGACTTTGCCAGTGCCAAAGGTATCAACTGAAATAGACGTCGGCTCTGCTACACCAATGGCGTATGAAACCTGAATTTCACAACGATCCGCTAAACCGGCAGCAACGATGTTTTTCGCAACATAACGGCCAGCGTAAGCTGCACTTCTATCTACTTTTGATGGATCTTTCCCTGAGAATGCACCACCACCGTGACGCGCCATACCACCGTAGGTATCAACGATAATTTTACGACCCGTTAAACCACAGTCACCCACTGGGCCACCAATTACAAACTTACCGGTTGGATTGATGAAGTATTTGGTGTTTTCTGTTAAAAGCTCTTCAGGTAATACGTGATTAATGATGTTTTCCATCACTGCTTCGTGTAGCATTTCTTGCGAGATATCAGGGTTATGCTGTGTTGATAACACAACGGCGTCAATCGCTACAGGCTTATCATCTTCATAAACAAATGTTACTTGTGATTTAGCGTCTGGGCGCAACCAAGGCAAGATCCCTTTTTTACGCATTTCAGCTTGGCGCTCTACTAAACGGTGAGAATAGTAAAGTGGCGCAGGCATTAATGAAGGTGTTTCATTGGTGGCATAGCCAAACATTAAGCCTTGGTCACCAGCGCCTTGCTCTTCAGGTTTAGCGCGGTCAACACCTTGGGCAATTTCAGGAGATTGCTGACCAATCAAGTTCATAATGCCACAGGTGTCACCATCAAAGCCTACCTCTGACGAAGTGTAACCGATATCAGTGATAACTTTACGAGTGATCTTTTCTAAATCAACCCAAGCTTCGGTTGTGATTTCACCTGAAATAATCGCTACGCCTGTTTTAACCATAGTTTCACAAGCGACACGAGCGAATTTATCTTCAGCAATGATCGCGTCTAGTACTGCATCAGAGATCTGATCAGCAATTTTATCTGGATGACCTTCAGAAACTGATTCTGAAGTAAATAAGTGAGTTGTCATAAAACCTCATTCATTAACAATGTGCACGTTATTACGTAGCGTTGTCTAATTATGGTCAAAATTTTGTGCAATTCTAACTTCTTAAAAAGTTATTTACTAGCTTTTTTACGTCTAGACGGCTAAATGATTTTCCGCTCACTGAGTTTGATAACAAAATGTGAAAACCTTGTTACAGCCTTTAACAGTTAAATCTTGTGATTCATTTATAGTTGCTATTAGTACAACTAGTAGGATCTTTTGATGACAACAAAGAAAAAATTCGCTTGCCTATTACCTTTGGTATTTGCCAGTCATGCAATGGCAATTGAAATTTATAGTGACAGTTCAAAATCGGTGGTGATGGGCGGTTACTTTGATGTGGGTTATATTCAAACCAAGGATCGCAATGAGATCACCGATGGCTTCTCACGACTAAATTTGAATTTTACTCAAGACCTTTCCGATGGTTGGCAATCTGTTGCGATGCTAGAGTGGGGGATAACGCTAGCTAGTGACCCTTCTTTTGGTTTGATCTTAAGCGGCGACCAATTAAGACCTCAAGGCAACCAAGGAGACAGTGTTTGGTTGCGTTTAGGTTATGTTGGGGTGTCACACGATACCTACGGTAGTTTTACAGTTGGTAAACAGTGGGGTAGCTTGTATCAAGTTGCCGCCGTAACAGATGTATTACCGATGTTCGGTGGCATGGCGTCAGGCACGTATAACTTTGCAACAGACGGTTATTTATCTGGTACAGGACGAGCTGATAAAGCACTGCAATACAACAATCAGCTAGGGAATTTGACGGTTAGCGCGCAAATTCAGGTCATGGAAGAGTCGATAGAAATAGGCGGGGAAAACACGTTAATCAATAATGGTTATATCAACTTTGATACTAACTACGGTATCGGGTTAACTTACAAACTCCCCTACAAATTCGGCGTTGGTGCAGGTTTTAATACGGGTGAAGTGACGATTGAAAATAACACCAAACAATTTACCGCAGACGATCGCATTGCAACTTTCCACGTAACTTATGGCAAATTTAATCAACCTGGCCTTTATGTCGCGGCGCTATATTCTAAGATGGAAAATCACGAGGCGACTAACGTTAATCAACTGATGGAAAAATCTGTGGGTAAAGAAGCGGTAGTTGCTTATAAGTTTGACAACAATGTTACGCTGACCAGTGGTTATAACGATTTAGCCGATAAATCGGGTGACAGTCAATACAATATGTCATTCCGCTCGGTTGGCCTTACCTACGAATGGAGTAAAAACTTCTGGATATATGCTGACAAAAAGTTTGACTCGACCACTTATGCCGATGGCTCCAAGCCTGAACTCGATATGGTAGGTTTTGGTTTCAGATACTTCTTGTAAGCGAGTAACTTAATTAAGTGGGACTGGCAATACTTGTGCTGGATATTGCCACAACTCCGCTATTTTTTTGGCTAAGGTTTGGTTACAGGCAGAGGTGTAAAAGACATCTGGTTGAGTCGGCTGGGCACTAGCGAGAAGGTCAAACTCAATGAGTTTGCGCTCTAGTTGGGCACTGACAGGAATACCCGTATCAATAATATTCACAGCGCTGTTTAATTTACTTGCAATTAAAGCTTTTACCAATGGGTAATGCGTACAACCAAGTACGAGTGTATCGATGTCCTGTTCGATAAAGCCAGTTAAGTACTGATCAAGCAAGGTACTTATTTGCTGAGTGTTATCACCTAACTTTTCAATTAATTCAACCAAGCCAGGGCAGGGCTGAATAAAAACATCAGCGCCAGTGGCATAGGTGTGAATTAAGTCGTGAAAGCGTTGTGTACTCGCCGTTGCTTGTGTTACCAATACGCCAACTTTTCTATTTTTACTGTGAAGTGCAGCAGGTTTTATCGCCGGCTCGACCCCGATAATAGGTATTGAATATTTTGCTCGCAGTGCTTGGATCGCAGTAACCGTTGCCGTATTACAAGCAACAACAATCGCCTTAACGGGTTGCTTTGTTAAGAATTCACCAATTTCTAACACCCGTTGACAAATAAAAGCATCACTTTTTTCCCCGTAAGGGGCATGTAAATTATCTGCTAGGTAGATAAGGTGCTCGTTGGGCAAACGCTGTTTGATCTGATTTGCAATCGATAAGCCACCAATGCCTGAATCAAAGATGCCGATGGGTAGATTGTGCTGTGAAATTGTTGACTTAGAGTGTCGGGTCGCCATATCAAGCTTTATTGGTTACAAACAAACGAGTTATAAGGTTTATTCAAACAGAAGTAAAGGTGATTATTTCTATTGCAATTTCAAGTGGAGGATGTGGAGCACTCCCAAAATACCGCAGTTAACGTTAGCCCTTGAACACCGTGGTTCAAGGCGGAACTTGCGCTTCCACCGTAGGCTTCTCGATACAAGTCGAGCATGCTCAATAGCAAAAGCTGAAATTCCTGAGGTAAAACTTATCGGCTCGGGGACATAGTCAACACACGAGAATTTCGAGAGGCTCTGATAGCTATTATAGCCGATGTGCAAACGAGTGAAACTAATAATTGTAACCAATCGATTATTCACTAGACAAAAATTATCTAAGAAGTAAGCAATCAGCTAAAAACATACCTTCGTAGAGTTTCGAGGGGATGTTTTTGTCCGCAAAACATCGGTATTGGTAACTATTAATGAGTTGATTGGTTATCTAATTTATCATTCACTAGATTCACCAATGCAGTGGCATTAGGATGATGCTTTGATATAGCAATATAAACAGGCATTGACACAAGTCCGTCAAAAACATTGGTTGAGAGTGTTGATGTTTTGCTTGGATAATCATAGGTGAGGAAATAGTCTACTTTGCCTGCATTTATGAGTTGCAGTGCTTGCTCAAAACTATCGACATTATATCGCATGCCATTGGTGTTGTTAGTGTCCAATTTATCTTGGAGACCATAAAATGCAGAAGAGCTTAGTGCGACATAAGGTTGCTGTTTTAGTTGGCTGATGTCTTTCAGGCTAGGCGTCGACTGATTGCGTATAACGCCCAGTCTAACAAAGTACAAAGGCCGATTACTTATATAAAAGTCTTTTTGTACTTGCTCGTTTGGCGCAATAACTGAAACTAGGTCGTAGTCACCTGTTTTTAATAATTTGATACCTCGATTGATCGAGTTAAAGTGAAACTCAATAGATGGCGAATTTTGATAAAAGAGTTGTTTTATCGCCTCTATGCCCATGCCGTCAGCGCGGTTGTCAGCATTGATATATTCATATGGGGGCAATGAAGAATAAAAGTAACGTATTTTCTCTTGTGCGAGAATCGAAAAAGACACAGAAGAAATAACTAATAAAATTAGCTTGATAAACATAAGATAACGTTTAGTTAATAAAAGCCACTAAAAATAGCATAGTAAAAACAAAAGTGAATTAATATTTACATGTTTGCTTAGGCTTACGAAAAAACGCTGTGAGACTTGTATTACCCTGCTTTCTTGGTACTAGTAACGTTTATCGCTTGTTCAATAGTTGATTGTAATAAAGCGATTTTCTCTTGCGTTTCAACTCGCTCTTGGACCATTTCTGCTTTTAATGAAAGTAGTTCGTTGGTTAAATTTAGTGCCAACATCAGCAACAAATTTTCTGTTTTCGCGCTAGGATGAGCCGATTGTGCTTGCTCTAGTCGAGCGGTTAAATCTTGGGCAGATTTTAGCAGTGCCGACTCCTCGCCAACCGGACAGGCAATTTTTAGTTGTTTACCAGCAATTTCAATTTCTAAGCACTGAGGTGTCATGGTTGGTTATTCTTTATCCAAAATTGGCAAAAACTAGCTAAATAAACGAAGAAAAACGGAAAGTTACCGCTAATAATGCACTATAACGAGGCAATAAAAACTATGCAATAGTTAAGCGAGATAATGATGGAGTTTATTCTAGCCCCAAGCCTTGAATAAGTGTAGGATAGTGCCAATTTTTCCCAAAAAAAGAGTTGAACGATGAGCTCAGCACACGCAATTGATTTTTCCACGTTGCAATCAATTATTTCTACTCAAGATGTGATCGCCCATGCTAGCGAGATCCACGGCTTTCTAACCGGTCTTATTGCCGCCGGTTACGAGTTTGACAATGCCAGTTACTCAGCGCTCCTTGCTGACGCTTTCAACAATGGCCAAAGTTTTAGTGCCACCTTAAGTTCTAGTGTCCAGTCAGTCTACAGTAATATTTGGCAAAACCTGTTAGACGACTCTTATGGGTTTAGTTTGTTGTTGCCGGATGACGAAGAGTCGTTAGCACAGCGCAGCGCCGCATTAGGCCATTGGGTGCAAGGCTTTAATTTAGGCTTTGGCATGCAGCATCAGCAATCAGATATCGCCTCAGATGAAGTTAAAGAAGTGATCGCTGATTTTGCTGAAATCGCCAACTTGTCAAGTGAAGTTGATGAAGATGAAGAAGGCGAGCACGCTTTGTTAGAAATTGAAGAGTATGTGCGTATCTCCTCATTGTTGATTTTTTCTGAGCTCGGTAGTGCACCTGAGCAGAAAAGCCCAAATAAAACACTACATTAATAAGAGCTAGTTATGTTGATTGATATCCAAGAATTTGTTGCTCGCAGAGCCTGTTTTATTGATCAAATGGACCTAAATTCCATTGCGATTTTTTGTGCGGCTGACGAGCTAACGCGCAGTCACGATACTGAATTTCCATTTTGTCAAAACAAGAATTTTCTTTATTTGACTGGCTTTAACGAGCCACAAGCACTTTTAGTACTAACTAAAGATGCATTGGGCAACGGCCAGAGTACGCTATTTTGTCGCGATAAAGACCCATTACAAGAAGTCTGGCATGGTCGCCGAGTTGGCGCTGAACTAGCAAAAGAAAAATACGCGTTTGATCAAACCTTTACTCTTGAGCAGGCCGATGAACAAATCGTTGCTATGCTCAAGCACAAATCGTCGTTATACACAGTTCACAATGAAAACGACGCTTTCGACAGTCAAATATTTGATTGGTTAAGTGCAGTAAAATCGGGGGTTAAAGCTGGTGATAAAGCGCCAAGTCAGTTAATTGATTGCTCTGGCATGTTAGCAGAAATGCGCTTAATTAAATCGCAAGCCGAATTAGCGGTGATGCGTAAAGCCAACGAAATTACTGCCAACGCTCATGTTCGCGCGATGAAAAACTGTCAAGTAGGGATGTTTGAGTACCAAATAGAAGCCGAAGTTCATCATGAATTTGCCTTTAATGGTGCGCGACACCCAGCGTACGGCTCAATTGTTGCCGGCGGCGACAATGCCAATATTTTGCATTACACCGACAATAGTGATGTATTAAAAGACAACGAATTGTTATTGATTGATGCCGGTGGCGAGCTCGATGGTTATGCGTCTGATATCACTCGAACATTCCCGATAAACGGTAAATTTACGCCAGCGCAAAAAGAGATTTATCAGTTAGTGTTAGATGCACAAATCGCGTCAATTGAAGCGATTAAACCAGGCGTAAGTTTTGCGCAGCTTAACGATATTGTTCACGAAGTATTCACCAAAGGCTTAGTTGAGTTAGGTATCTTACAAGGTGATTTTGATACCTTAATGGAAGAAAAGGCTTGCAAGCAGTACTTTATTCACGGTTTAGGCCACTGGTTAGGGCTTGATGTTCACGATGTTGGTGATTACGACATCGACGAAAACCGTCGTCAAAATCGCGCTTTTGAACCGGGTATGATCATGACTATCGAGCCTGGTTTATACATTCCATTAGATGCCGAAGTTGATGACAAGTACAAAGGTATAGGTGTGCGCATCGAAGATAATGTTGTGGTCACTGAAAACGGCTATGAAAACTACTCGTTAGGTGTGCCAAAAACAATTGCCGACATTGAAGCATTAATGGCATCTTAGTGAGTCTGGGATCTTAATTAACTAAAGTTAGCTACTAGATAAACAGCGCGGAGTAATGAACAAAGTGTCAGAAAATAGTGCATTTGATATCGTCATTTCTGGTGGTGGCTTGTCGGGCGCGCTCACCGCGTTAAGCTTATCGCAACTGACTAAGGCGAACGGTGAAGCGCTTAATATTGCCATCGTAGAAAATGCGCCAATTAATACAACGCCAAGTTTAAACTTTGACGATCGGGTGTTAGCTCTTTCACATCAAAGCGTGAGTTATCTTGCCCAGCTTAATGTTTGGCAACACATGAAAAGTGCGGCGACGCCAATTGAAACCATTCATATTTCCGATAAAGGCAATTACGGTAAAGCGCGTATTTACGCTCAAGAGCATAATGTTTCTGCCCTTGGTGTGGTGATTGAAATGGCATTAATTGGTAAAGCGATTCACCAAGAGCTGAGCCAGTACGATAATATCAGTTGGTTTTGTCCTAACTCTATTGCCAATGTTGAATACCAAGCACAAGATGTAGCTATCACGCTTGATGATAAAAAGGTGGTAATGACCAAGCTATTGCTTGGTTGTGACGGCGGTCATTCAGTGGTGCGTCAAGCTGCGGGTATTACCACTACAGCTAAGTCCTATCAGCAGTCAGCGCTTATTGCTAATGTGAGTACAGCAAAAAAACACGACAATGTTGCTTATGAGCGTTTCACAACCAATGGCCCATTGGCAATGTTGCCGCTGTCAAAAGATCGCTGCTCGTTAGTTTGGACGTTACCACCTGAGCGGGCGGAGCAAATTCAACAGCTCGATGAGCAATCCCTTAAGTACGCTTTATATGAAGAGTTTGGCCCTTGGTTAGGTGAGATCACGCAAGTGGGGGAGCGTTTTGTTTACCCGCTTCATCTTATTCAAGCCACTGAACAGGTTTCTCATCGAACTATTTTGATCGGTAATGCTTCGCATACGATTCACCCGATTGCTGGTCAAGGGTTTAATTTAGGTTTGCGCGATACTAAAGATTTAGCGACAGCAATAACGAAGGCTCTTGATAATGATCAAGACATTGGTGGGTTAACTTTGATACAAAATTACCAAGCGCAGCGACGCCAAGATCATCAACAGGTTATTGGCTTAACAGACTCATTAGTCACACTGTTTTCAAATGAGTTACCGCCACTTATTGCGGGTCGCAATATTGGCTTAAAAGCGCTTAATTACATGAACTGTATTAAACACCCTTTCGTTGCTAAAACGATGGGCTATTAATTTGAGGCGCTGAGATTCCCGCATTCGTGGCAATGACACTGCGAGTCATACCTGAGCAGTCGGGTATCTTTGTGTTGTGGAAAGGAGATTACCGCCTCGACAATTGCTCCTGCATTGTTCTACTTACCTGCGTCCATGCAGGCATTCGCGGTAATGACAGTGTGAGTCATACCCGAGTAGTCGGGTATCTTTGTGTTGTAAAAAGGAGATTACCGCTTTCGCGGTAATGACGGTGTGAGTCATACCCGAGCAGTCGGGTATCTTTGTGTTGTGGAAAGGAGATTACCGCCTCGACAATTGCTCCTGTATTGTTCTACTTACCTGCGTCCATACAGGCATTCGCGGTAATGACAGTAGGAGTCATACCCGAGCAGTCGGGTATCTATGTGCAGTGAAAAGGAAATTACCGCTTTTGCGGTAATGACAGTAGGAGTCATACCCGAGCAGTCGGGTATCTATGTGCAGTGAAAAGGAGATTACCGCTTTTGCGGTAATGACAGTAGGAGTCATACCCGAGCAGTCGGGTATCTATGTGCAGTGAAAAGGAGATTACCGCTTTCGCGGTAATGACGGTGTGAGTCATACCCGAGCAGTCGGGTATCTTTGTGTTGTGGAAAGGAGATTACCGCCTCGACAATTGCTCCTACATTGTTCTACTTACCTGCGTCCATACAGGCATTCGCGGTAATGACAGTAGGAGTCATACCCGAGTAGTCGGGTATCTATGTATAGTGTAAAGGAGATTACTGCATTCGCGGTAATGACGGTACGAGTTATAACAAATGAGAACTTAGCAAATATGCAAAAGTACGATTTATTAATTGTTGGTGGTGGCATGGTTGGCTTAACGCTAGCGTTAGCTGTGCGTAAACTATCATCGCTCACCATTGCTATCGTTGACGATACCTCGCCAAGTGTCTTGGCCAATGAGCCCGAGGTTCGCGTGAGTGCCATCAACCAAGCAAGTGAGCAAGTGTTTAAAAACTTAGGCGTTTGGTCGGCGATCATCTCTATGCGCTATCAGCCATACCAAGCCATGCATATTTGGGATAAGGCAGCGGGCGGCAAGTTAGACTTTAACGCGCAAGATGTCGATAGAGACAACCTCGGTGCGATTATTGAGAATAACGTGATACGCAAGGCGCTTTGGCAAACAGCACAGGCAGACGCTGGAATAAGCTTTATCAGCCAGAAAGTTGCTAGCATCGGCATGGGGGAAAACGAAGTTTTTGCTAGCTTTGATGGTCAACAGCCGATTATTGCAAACTATATAATTGGTGCCGATGGGGCAAATTCATGGCTTCGCAACCAGCTCGATATGCCGTTAACGTTTCGAGATTACGATCACCATGCCTTGGTCGCAACGGTAAAAACCGAGCAAAAGTTAATGCCAATGGCATGGCAGGTATTTTTACCTACGGGCCCATTAGCGTTTCTGCCGTTATTCGAGCAAGGCAGTTATTCTATCGTTTGGTCAACACAGCCAGACGACGCCAAAAGGTTACAAGGATTAACCAATGAGCAATTTGGTAAAGAAATAACTGCAGCAAGTGATGGCAAGTTAGGGCAATTACACTTAGCGAGTGAGCGTTTTAGTTATCCGTTAACAATGCGCCTCGCGCGCGACTTCATTAAAGATAGGGCGGTTTTAATTGGCGATGCGGCACATACCATTCATCCGCTAGCTGGCCAAGGCGTTAATTTAGGCATTATTGATGCTGTTGCACTTGCTGACTGCTTTGCTGAGCTAGCCGAGAATAATCAGCTCAATACCATAGACTCAACTATTGCCTTAAAGGGCTTTGCCCGTTGGCGTAAAAACGATGCGGTTGAGATGATCAGCGCAATGGAAAGTATTAAACAAGTGTTTTCACCATTGCCATTGCCACTGCAAACACTACGTGGATTTGGCTTAGATCTTTTAAATCAAGTTAAGCCAGTAAAACAGCTGATGATAAATCAAGCCTTGGGTAAAAAATCTCACATGCCAAGCTTGACCAAGCAGTCAGAAAAGTGGTCGTTTGATTAACATAAAAAACGCCAAAAAATTAAAATTAAATTTTATAAATACCGCTTATTTTAAATATTCTTCGGAAGAATTTAATTAGGCGGTTTTTTATTTGAAAATTAGTGGTAATTTATTGATCCCCATTTGGAGCATGGCTATAATCTGGCGCACAATAAAAAGCCAGCAATAATTGTCTTTAATTTGAGCTAAATTGCGCTAGGCTTTAATTCAATTAACTGACACAACATAAAGTGGAACGAGTGATGCCAAATAAAACCGTATTACATGCAAAGCACCTTGAAGCAGGCGCTAAAATGGTTGATTTTCACGGCTGGGAAATGCCAATTAACTATGGTTCTCAAATTGAAGAGCACCATGGAGTTCGTCAAGACGCCGGTATGTTCGACGTTTCACACATGACCATTGTTGATGTTGATGGCGCAGATGCACAAGCATTTTTACGCAAGCTTGTAATCAACGATGTAGCAAAATTAGATGTTGCAGGCAAAGCGTTATACACAGGTATGTGTAATGAAGCTGGCGGTGTTATCGACGATTTAATTATTTACTTCTTCACCACAACTCAATATCGCCTAGTGGTTAACTCAGCGACTCGTGAAAAAGATTTAGCGTGGATCAATGAGCAAGCAAAAAGCTTTGATGTCACGATTACTGAGCGCCCAGAGTTTGCGATGATCGCAGTACAAGGCCCACAAGCAAAAGCGAAAGTTGCGACGTTATTAAACGATGAGCAAAAAGCGGCCGTAGAAGGTATGAAGCCTTTCTTTAGTGTGCAAGCTGGCGACTTATTTATCGCAACAACCGGCTACACAGGTGAAGCAGGCTATGAGATTGCCTTACCTGAAAGTATGGCGGCAGATTTCTGGCAACAACTGTTAGATGCAGGTGTTAAACCGTGTGGATTAGGTGCCCGTGATACCTTGCGTTTAGAAGCAGGTATGAACTTATACGGCCAAGATATGGACGAGTCAGTTACGCCATTAGCGGCTAACATGGCTTGGACAATTGTTTGGGACGAAGAGCGTGACTTTAAAGGTAAAGCGGCTTTAGCAGAGAAACGCGAAGCGGGCACAGAGCCAAAATTAGTTGGTTTAGTACTTGAAGAAAAAGGCGTATTGCGCGGTGGTTTAAAAGTTGTGACTGCTGAAGGTGAAGGCGTTATTACCTCTGGTACGTTCTCACCGACGTTAGGTCACTCAATTGCTATGGCGCGTGTACCACGTGCAGTAAAAGTAGGTGATAGCGTTGAAGTTGAAATGCGTAAGAAACTAGTCAAAGTAACAGTTGTTAAGCCTAGCTTTGTACGTAACGGTAAATCAGTACTTTAAGTCGTTAGAGATTCCTGCCTTCGCAGGAACGACAGACCGTCATTGCGGCGAAGGCCGCAATCTTGAACTTTAACAAAAAGATCATTGATTAAGTTAGCATTTGCTCTATATTCAGTGAGTAGATTGCTAACGAGAGCACAACGCTCACAAAACAGAATTTAAAAACATTCAACATTAGGAACATAAAAATGAGTAACATTCCTTCAGAGTTAAAATACGCAACGTCGCATGAGTGGGTACGTAACGAAGGTAACGGCATCGTAACTGTTGGTATTACAGAGCATGCACAAGAATTATTAGGTGACATGGTATTT
Organism: Thalassotalea sp. LPB0316; assembly: GCF_014898095.1. Lineage (NCBI taxonomy): Bacteria > Pseudomonadati > Pseudomonadota > Gammaproteobacteria > Alteromonadales > Colwelliaceae > Thalassotalea > Thalassotalea sp. LPB0316. The sequence goes on along the minus strand of NZ_CP062946.1, from coordinate 3,448,912 downwards.
GTTGAATTACCAGAAGTTGGCGAAAGCGTAAGCACAGGTGACGACGTTGCTGTTGCTGAGTCTGTAAAAGCAGCTTCAGACATCTACGCACCAGTTGCCGGTGAAATTGTTGAAGTGAACGAAGAATTAGAAGACTCACCAGAGCTCGTTAACTCTGACGCTTTTGGTGACGGTTGGATGTTCAAAATTAAACTTGAAGACGAAGGTGAGTTAGACAGCTTACTTGACGCTGAAGGTTACGCGAATTCAATTGACGAAGACTAATCGTCGATAGTGTTTAAGGCCTCGTAAGTTTGTTTACGGGGCTTATTTTTTTAAAACGTGTTTTAAGAACTTTAGTTTTGGTTAGCAATCTACTCCTACCTCAACTAAATAATGACTTAATCTAAACATTAGCCACTTTTTAGGTATTGTTGTTTTATGACTACTCAATCGCACAGCTCATTGTCTTTAGCACAATTAGAGCAAACTCAAGACTTTATTCGTCGCCATATTGGCCCAGATGAAGCGCAAACAAAAGCTATGCTAGCTGATATTGGCGCAGAATCTGTTGATGCATTAATTGATGAAATTGTGCCTCAAAACATTCGTTTATCGCAATTACCTGCGATTGAAGAAAGCAAAACTGAAGTTAAAGCGTTAACTGACTTAAAAGCAGTGGCGAGCCTTAACAAAGTCAACAAGTCATTTATTGGTTTAGGTTACTACGGCACTTTAACGCCAAACGTAATTTTGCGTAACGTATTAGAAAATCCAGGATGGTACACAGCTTACACGCCTTACCAGCCAGAGATCGCACAAGGTCGTTTAGAGTCATTATTAAACTACCAACAAATGTGTTTAGACCTAACCGGCCTAGACTTGGCGTCTGCTTCATTATTAGATGAAGGTACAGCGGCTGCTGAAGCTATGGCATTAGCGAAACGCGTTTCTAAAAACAAGAAGAGCAACACGTACTTCATCGCCGATGACGTGTACCCACAAACCATTTCTGTTGTGAAAAACCGCGCAGAATTTTTTGGTTTTGAAGTAGTTGTTGCGCCAGTTAGCGAGATTGAAAACTTTGATGTTTTCGGCGCGTTAATTCAGTACCCATCAGCGACAGGTGAAGTCGTTGATATTCGTCCGATCATTGAATCAGTTCAGGCGAAAAAAGGTATCATTGCCGTCGCTGCAGATATCATGAGTTTAATTTTATTGGAAGCACCGGGTAAGTTAGGTGCCGACGTAGTGATTGGTTCATCACAACGTTTTGGTGTACCTATGGGCTACGGTGGTCCTCACGCGGCATTCTTCACCACTTCTGATAAATACAAGCGCTCTATGCCAGGTCGTATTATTGGTGTTTCTAAAGATACCCGTGGTAACAACGCATTGCGTATGGCGATGCAAACGCGTGAGCAACACATTCGTCGTGAAAAAGCCAACTCTAATATTTGTACGGCACAGGTATTACTAGCCAATATGGCGGCGTTCTACGCGGTGTATCATGGCCCAGATGGCTTAAAAACCATTGCTAATCGCATTCACCGTTTAGCTGATATCGTCTGTTTAGGTACGGCAAACAAAGGCTTAACCGCAGTTCACGCTAACTACTTCGATACATTAACCTTTGCTGTGGATAACAAAGAAGAGATTGTTGCTCGTGCACTAGCAAACAACATGAATCTACGCACAGATGTTGCAGGTCAAATCAGCGTATCGATTGATGAAACAACCACTCGTGAAGACGTAGCTGTATTATTTGATGTGTTACTTGGCGAAGGCCACGGTTTAGACGTTGCTGAATTAGATGGCAAAATCGTTGAAAGCGGTCACTCTTCAATTCCAGCGGACTTACAACGTCAATCAGACTTCTTAACGCACGAAGTATTTAATTCTTACCACAGTGAAACAGAAATGCTTCGCTACATTAAGAAGTTAGAAACAAAAGATTTAGCGTTAAACCACTCTATGATTTCATTAGGCTCATGTACCATGAAGCTTAATGCAACGGCTCAGATGATCCCTGTATCATGGCCTGAATTTGCTAACATGCACCCATTTGCGCCAATTGACCAAGCGCAAGGTTACAAGCAAATGATCGACGAGTTAGGTAAGTGGTTAGTTGAATTAACCGGTTACGACAACATCTCAATGCAACCTAACTCAGGTGCACAAGGTGAGTACGCTGGTCTTATCGCTATTCACAAGTACCACGAAAGTCGTGGTGATGCACATCGTAACATTTGTTTGATCCCATCTTCTGCACACGGTACTAACCCTGCGTCAGCGCAAATGGTTGGTATGAAAGTTGTAGTTGTCGATTGTGACAAGCGCGGTAACGTTGATATGGCTGATCTTAAAGCCAAAGCTGAAGAGCTACGTGACAACTTATCTTGTATCATGATCACATACCCGTCTACTCACGGTGTATACGAAGAAACAATTCGCGAAATTTGTAACATCGTTCATGAAAACGGCGGTCAAGTTTACTTAGACGGCGCAAACATGAACGCGCAAGTGGGTCTTACTTCACCAGGTTACATTGGTGCTGACGTATCTCACTTAAACTTACACAAAACATTCGCGATTCCTCACGGTGGTGGTGGCCCTGGTATGGGGCCAATTGGTGTTAAAGCACACTTAGCGCCATTCTTACCAGATCATCCATTAGTGAACGTTGACGAGTCGACCCAAGGTAACGATGCAGTTTCAGCAGCGCCATGGGGCAGTGCGGGTATTTTGTGTATCTCTTACCTTTACATCGCTATGTTAGGCAAGCAAGGTGTGACCGATTCAACTAAATACGCGATCACTAATGCCAACTACTTAGCGCACAAATTAAGCCAACATTACCCAATTTTATACACGGGTAACAATGGCCGTGTAGCGCACGAATGTATTGTTGACTTACGTCCGTTAAAAGAAATTTCAGGGATCACTGAAATGGACGTAGCAAAGCGTTTAATGGACTACGGTTTCCACGCGCCAACCATGTCATTCCCTGTAGCAGGCACATTAATGATCGAGCCAACTGAGTCAGAAAGCAAAGTTGAAATCGACCGTTTCATTGAAGCGATGGTTTGTATTCGCGAAGAAATTCGCAAGGTTGAGCAGGGCACTTGGAGCTTAGAAGATAACCCATTAAGCCACGCACCGCACACAATGGCAGACATCACTGATGAATGGACACGCGGTTACTCAATTGCTGAAGCCGTATTCCCAGTACCAGCTGCTGCAGCTAACAAGTTCTGGCCAACAGTAAACCGTATCGATGATGTATATGGCGACCGCAACTTAGTGTGTTCTTGCCCTAGTACGGATACTTATAAAGACTAAGAAGTGCTTTTGAATACGACAATTGAAGTTGGAAACTAGGTAATTGTAGTTGGAAACTGCAAACCTAGTTGGAAACTGAGTAAACGAAAAACGAGCTCCCAAATAGAGCTCGTTTTTTTTAGAAATTTTTTAACCTTATTAATATTAAGGGATTTATTACTTGCCCAATAGTAAGTAATTGATACAATACAATAAGCTGTCGCTCTTTACCCCAATCCTGTAGTTGTTTACCGCTTGTAAAAGGCTTACAAGGATTGTCAGTGGTCAACACTGTCGCTTTTAAAGCGAGGTATACGAGATGAAACATAAATCTGTTTTTGTCAAAAAGTATCAGCGTTTTCGTCTAGGCAAATGGGAAGATGTGTGTCAACACTTCCGCTCATTACCTAATCGATAATGTGTAGTAAGGAGCGACAGCTGACTTAGTCTTCCGTAATCATCTTATTGAAATGATCTATATGATCTAATTTTTCAAAAACTTGCTCAAATTTCTCAATATATTTCTCAGTGTTTATCGCGCCTGTATCAAACAAATTTATTGAATCAGAGTGACCTTCTCTACTTATATACCTAAACAAGGGTTTAAATTCTGTTTCTTCCTCACCTAATTTTTCAAGTTCTTGTTTTAGCTTCTCTTTTTTATGAATAAAATTGAAGTAATGCTCAAGTATATTCCTAATTGCGTTTGGTAATAGATTGGGTTGAGCTAGACCATTCTTGCAGTCTTTAACGATTTGCCAATAAGTTTGGTAGTCATTCTGCAAATCATTTCTTTTCATTGGCAGAACATTAGAATAATTCGATTTAAATACCCTGAATAAATTGTAATCATTTATGTTATTCCCAGGGTTTGGTTGCCTTAACATGAGTAGTTCATGGAAAAAATATAGATTATGCGTAAGAACAAATACCTGCATGAAGTTATCAGCTATGACTTTGTGATGAATTATAGAGGCTATGTCGTAAACGTAATTATGGGATAAGCTAGAAATAGGGTCGTCAATTACTACTATTCTGTTTTCCAGTGAAATTACGTTATCTTTATCGTTGGTGCCAAAACAACTTTCAACAAAATATAAAAATGTAATAAGTGTCTTTTCGCCTTCACTTAGACTGTCATATACATCAGAGGTACTTCCTTGGTTTCTAGCTAATCTATATAAGCCGCTTTGGTCTGGTATAGACTCTATATGGAAGCTATTAATACCCAGCGATTTGAGTTGACAATTAATTTGTGTGATGGAACTTTCTATACTCGCAGCTTTTTCTTGTAAATTGCTAATGTCTTCATTAACTTTTTGCCGAGCAGATTGAACTTCCTTATATTGTTCTCTTAAACGTTCTAATTCTGTTTCTAATTGCTCACTAGTTTTTTGGTGCAATGTTATTGCTGGCTGACACTTTTGATTAAGTACTTGCCAAAATTGTGTAACAACTGACGCTATAAATGTGTCTTTTTTATCTATTTTTTCATTGAACTGTTGAGCTTCGTCTTTAATCTGTGACAATATCTCGTTTAGATTTTCTAGGTGGCCGGAAGTGCTTTCTAAATAGACATCTGTGCTAGGTTTATTTATTTTATCTTCAAGAGTTTTTATATTGGCTTTTAGCAAGGAAATATATGCTTCAATTGAAGAATGTAATTCGATATGGCTAGTTACATAACTGAGATTGAAAAAGTCATTTGAGAGCTCTGCTTCAATTTTGTCCACGGCTATTGAGTAGCTGCTATGCAGACCCTTAAGCCTTTCAATATTTTTCTCGTAAGTCTGATCGAATAATTTTGATAATTCAGATTTGAAATTTTCCTGTAGTTCTTGTTGACAGAAAGGGCATTTATCTTCCTGATCTATATATGTTTTGCCTTTTTTTACCCAATCTATATTATCTAATTCATTGATAAAGGCTGATAGATATGAGTCTCCAGAGCCAATGACTTTTTGAGACAACAGCTCATCTTGTTCAACATCAATCGCATCGAAAGAAACAGGATCTTTCCAAATTCTTTTTTCTGAACTGTCAGTTATACCTTCGATTTCTTTTTCTAAATCTTCTAATTTTTTAGAAATGTCTCCATTACTTTCAAGTACCTGAGACAGAAATTTGTCTTTCGTGCCATATCCTTTTAGGCAAAACCTTAATGGGCTTTTATCAATTGCCTTCTTTTCTTCCCAAATAGCTTCTTTCAGTGTATTAAAATGCGAATCTTTTCTATCGCTTAGCGTTTTTCCTTTTGCTTGTAACTCACTTAGCGACATATTTAACTTTGTCAGCTCATCATTCTTATTGTCTAAGTCTAGCTGAACCTCCTTACTCTCTTCCCCTACAGTAAAGATTCCTTCTTGACTTTGTTTTTGATAAAAGTTGTTTTCTACATACTTTTGGTTATAGACGAATAGTTCAATGTCTGGCGAAATAGCTGGATTGATAGAGCAAGATTTAAAGGCATCATCTTCTTGGTTTTGCAAAAAATTGGCAATCGTACTTTTGCCTGCTCCATTTAAGCCGAAAAATAGGTTAACTTTTTTGTTTAGGTTAGGTATTTGAACTGGAGCGCTGCTATCAAAACTGGCCACATCTTTTATTGTTAGAGAAGATATCATTTCTTCATTCCTTTGAATTTACATGGATTTAAATTAATCACAGTTAAGAAAAATTGTCTATGACTTAGAACAATCATGAGTCTAGTTTAAGCTTATTTTCTGTGCCCATTTTACTTTCTTATTATTAGGTAGTAGGTAGTGTAGGAGTAGAAAAATACACTTTTGACAAATTTATTCGCTACATCACTAAAGACATTTTTCTAAAATTATTTTGCTATTAATATTTTATTTTATATTCTTTAAAGGAATTAAAAGCTGTCAAAATATAATTAGCAGTTATTAATATTTTGGGGCTAAGATTTTGATTTTGTTAGTGTGGTTAAAAATCGAGCAACACATAATATTAGCATATATAAATAAAATGTCATTATTATTCAATGGGATAGGTTGTTGAAAGTTTTCTTTTGCGATATATCATTAGTGATCTCTTTAAATTATTGGAGATCAGAAAATGAGAAAATCAGTAACACAGCCAATCATAACTAAGCAGGAGCGAGATAAAACTGAACGTTATTTAAGACGAATAAAAGCAGAAGGTTATCGCCCTTGGGTAACAGTGCGCCAATCCCACAGTATAGGTCAAGGTCAAATCATACATAGCCATAAAACAGGTCGTACGCATCACTTTTTAAGTAGAGGCGAATTAGAACCCTTTTTCCACTTTGAACATGAAGCTGGCGTTGAAGATATATTTGAACAGTACCCGTTACCGCTAGCGGATACTATGCGCATCGCTGCCGAATTAAACATTGTTCATCCTAGCTCTTACAAAGAACGTATAAAGTTCGATGGTCATCGACCCGCAAAAACGATGACTTTGGACTATTTAATCAAGCATAGAGATAACAGTTTACATGCTTACAACTTTAAATATGCTGAATCGCTTGATGCAAGCCAGTCAAGCCCACAAGCTGTAAAACGTACGGACGACAAAGCTAAAATCGAGCGTGAATATTGCAAGCAGCAAGGAATTAGCTGGACTCAATTAACAGAGCAAACATTCAATTCAAATAAAACACTAAATCTAAAGTTTCTAAGAGAGTGTTTTAGCTTCAAAGAGCAAATAGCAATTAGTACTGAGCTTAAATCGGTAATGTTAGTGCATTTTAATTTGTCTTTTGATGAGCTTTCTACTTCAACTGTGCGAGAAGTTTTAGAGCATGTTTCAGACCAAGTAAATCTTCCGCTACACCAAGTCCAATGTATTTTTCAGAATTTGGCCTATGAAGGCGCATTTAAGTTTAATTTTAATGAAGTTATTAACTTAAATAGGCCACTTCCTGTGCTGAAACCTCAGCAAAAGGAGGTTTTCTATGCATATTAATCAAATCATTAAAACCGTAAACAAAAAACATGAGCAAATTCATTATCGAATTGTTGGATTCTATAAGGACAAAGTTGCTGTTAGTGACTTATCTCTGAAGACGCCAAAGCGTCCCTTTACCATCAGTCTAGATAAACTGAATGACTTATTGAGACGGAAGATATGGGCAATATTTGATCCTAATATTCCCGAAATACTTTTTTTAGATGATCAGCAATACATCATTAAATTCAAGGAGATTGAACTAACTCGTTTAAAGTCTAAATCGAAAAAGCGAGATACAAAATTGCTGAACCAGCTTGAAATGCGAGATAAAGCTTGGGAAACGATCAAACCCCTCGTAACAGATGAGGACAAGTTAGTCGCCTATTTATTTGGGGAGCCTAATGGAATTTTGGAAGACCTAATTCGTAAATCAGGGCGAAGCAAGAAATATGTAGCAGCAACATTAAATCGGTTTTTTAAAAACGGTGGTTTTAAAAATGCGCTACTGCCTGAGTATTATAATTGTGGGAAGAACTTTTCATTACCTAAAGAACCACAAAGGCGAAAAGATGGGCAATTTGATTTAAGCCAAAAGCCTGGTCCAGCAAAGCGTTTCGGAAGCCCACATCGGCATGTTACACAAAGCGATGTAAAAGACATAACTGCATTTGTGAGGAAGAACCTTAAAGCCAGACAAGAAGTCGTCAAAGCTGATTTTTACGCCGACTATCTACATGAATATGCTTCTATTAGAGTAACCCCAAAAGGAGCTCCTGACGAAGATATTAAGCAAGAATTTCGAATGGTACTTGAAGTACGAGAAACAATCTCGCAGCGCTCATTCATCAGACAAGTCAATAAGCTTGTGAGTGAACTAGTTTGGTTACGGAAAAAAGTTGGTCAGAAGAATTATGAGCGGGATCATAAAGCTAGAACTGGATCTGCAAGCTATGGATTGAGAGGAGCAACTAGCCGTTACGAAATAGATAGCACCGTGTTGGATATATATATTCGATATGAGTTCTCTAATGAATTGTTGTCAGTGGGACGGCCAGTCCTCTATCTTGTGGTTGATGTGGTAACGGGCATGATAGTCGGAATGCATGTTTCTTTCTTGGGAGCTGGCTGGACTGCTGAGAGAGAAGCACTATTAAATGCATTTAGCAATAAAGTAGAGTTTTGTGCTAAATACGGAGTGATTATTGAAGAGAAAGATTGGCCTTGTTCCCATGTATGCAGTGAATTGACTCTTGATAGAGGTACTGAAAATACTGACGCAAACATGGAAGCAATTCTTAAAGGTCAGTTTGGAATAAGCACTACTAATTTGAATGCTTATCACATGGGCGTTTGCAAAGGTACAGTTGAAAATAACTTTGATGTTATACAGAAATCTGCTTTTTCACCGTTAGAACATGGCAAAGTCTTTAAAGTCCAGCAATTCGATCGTCAGCACCCAAGCCGAAACGCTATCTTAACTTATAAACAGTTAGTTAAAGCGCTCATTGAATGCATTCTCTACGCGAACAATCAAAAACCTAGGGTTAACAATCGAACGTTTGAAATGGAGCGAGACGGAGTTGCATTTACTTCTTTAGCTGCATGGAATTATAGCTTGAAGCGAAGCATCATTACTCCAGCAACTGTGTCATTTCAGCAACTCGTGTTCGGGTTGTTATCAGAGAAAAAAGTTAGTGTAGAAGCTCGCGGAGTAAAGTTTGATGGTTTGTATTATTCATCCAAAGAATTCGAAAAATTACCGTTATTGGATCAGTCTAAAAATTTCTCTCGCGAAAAAATAAGTATTCGATATTCTCAGTCTAGTACTAATCATATTTGGTGGAGGGATAAAGATACTAACCAAGTTTATCAACTTGATTTAACAGAGCGCTGTCAAGCTTATAGAAATCAAGAGTGGATACAAGTACATCACAGACTTGCAATTCTAAAACATGAATTGGAGTGTGCGAGACAAAGTAGTTTAATCGAGCGCGTCCTTCTACGAGGTGATATTAGACTATTAGAATTGACGGCTAAGCGAGAAGCTCGTCGTTTAAAAAGATCACAAGCTAAAACTATCTCCCCTGGTGTGAAAGACAATCAAGCTGTTGCCGCAGATATGCAAAAATATGAGTATCAGATGGTTACAGAGTCCGTTTTTGGAAATCCAAGCAGTAATAAAGAAGACCAAGTAAACATTGCCATAGCTAACGATTTTTCGAATCCAAATGCAGTGCAGGAGGTTCAGCATGGCTAAAGCAAACTACATTGTCCATCCTAATCCTATGCATCGCGGTAATCCACTAATTGAAGGGCTTGGATTTCCGTTGACAAAACAACAAATTCAAACCCAGTCGGCAGTGGCATTTACAGGTGGTCTTGATCTATCTGCTGTCCCAGAAGAATTACACGGTTATTACACGCGCTCATCGATTCTCAATCTATTTAGCTTACATGTAGTGCAAGATGAAATGGTTGAAGTTTATGAGGCTATTCGCCTAGGAATTGAAGTTGGTTATCTAGGGCGAAATCCGTTGCAAGAAGATTGGCAAAGAATTCTCTATTCAGTCGAAAGGGACAAGGATGAACCATTAAAAGCGACCAATATAAAGCGCTTAAACCTGATTGAGAATAGTTATACATACTTGGTATGTGGACTTTCTGGTCGAGGTAAATCGAGTATGGTGAAACAAGCTCTTCGCTTAATCGACCAAACAATAGAGCATGGAGCTTATAGCGATCAAAAAGGTAAAACGCTCACAAGCCAACTTACACAAGTGACTTATTTGTATGTAGAACACCATGAGAGAACTGGTCAAAAGAATTTCTTAAACTCAGTGTTAGAAGCGATAGATGAGGTAACGGGGGAAGATTATGTTTATCGGCATCGAAATAGTAACGTAAAAGACTTAATTAACGCTGTCAGAAAAGCGGTCATTCTTCATCACATAGGTGCGTTGGTAATAGATGAGGCTCAAAACTTCGCTAAGGCCCCAGAAAAAATTGTAATAGGGCCAAATGAGAAAACGTCAATGAAGTTTGTCGAGGAGCTCGTTAACTCTCTTGGAGTAAGTACTATTTTTGTTGGGACGTTTAGTACCTTAAATCTCTTTACAAAAGAAATGACAATCACGCGCCGCACAATCAGGGCAGGTTCTATGAGTCTTGCTAGTTGCTCCGTTGAATCAGGTTTTTGGAAAAACTTATGTCATGCTTTGTTTAACTCCGTATTACTGATAGGGGGACGGAGAACCAAGACGCATTGCGGTTAAAGCTGCACGACTTATCCGGAGGTATTCCTGCTATAGCTGTATCGATAGTTCAGGCAACACTACGCTTTCTTAGTTATTTTCCGGCAGAGAAGCAGTCTTTGACTACTCGCGCATTAGATTTTGTTTTTTTGAAGCAATACAACTTTCTTGCAGCGCCAATTAACGCACTAATAGAGGGGCAGTATCATAAATTCGAAGATTTGAAACCAATGTTGCTGTTAGAAAAAGTTACTCCAAAATCAGACGATAGCTCAGAGAAATTGAAAGATGTTGAGCGCCAAGCTAAAGAGTTGGTAGAGGTTGCAACAAGAGAAAACTCAAAATTAATGACTGGACGCGTTCAATTAATGCCAAGTCAGCCACCTCGCAGTGCTCATGAAGTGAGTGCAGATAAGCAAAGTGAAGCTATGTCTCCAGAAAACTTACTTAATTTAGCAAGTCGAAAGGAGGATAAATGAGTAAAGCACTCCAAACTTTGATGCCAGGGGAAGATGCACATGCTGCACCTGCTCGTTGGTATTACATGATGAGAACAGCTGGTAGTGTGAATACTGATAAACTAACTAAACTAGCATTGGGACTCGTCAATCCGCACACTGCTTTTAATGAGTTAGAAATGCAAATTATCACAATGTTTTCATCAGAGACTCATTGGGATAGTAAAGCGTACAGGAAGCTTGTGGTTGATCATGGTATTTCTGGTTATTTAGGTGCCTATCTCCCCAAGATTCTCCTGCCAAAAGTTCGAAATGACAAAGGGGTATTGCAGCTTACTGGTTGTGGAAATACTCATGTTTCAAATTGGCGATTTTGCCGCGCATGTATTGACAACGACACACAAAAATTTGGTGCGCCATATTTCCACCGCGATCACCAATTACCAGGTGTATTTCATTGCCTGAAACATAGGGAGCCGTTGATTGATGGGTGTTTGGCTTGCGGTTGGAAGATGAAAAAACTAGAGCTTAATCCTATACCGCCAGCAGATGGGAAGTGCCCAAAATGCGGAAAACGTTTGCTGGGTCACAATCCTATTTTTACAAATAAAATGGAGCGTATCGAAAAAGCGTCACTTTTGTTGGCTAAATCTGAATATGATGAACAGCGTCGATTCGCTGTAGTAGCAAGAATGAAAGCTTCTGCCAATATCAATGGGCTGGATCCTTTGAGTGTTCCTAGGCGAATGAAGTTAGCTGGTTGGTTTAGTCGTTTTTGGGGCTCAATAAGTCCCAATGAGTATTATGCATTGTTCAGTGGGCTAAAGGAGTATCAAGGAATACTTACAAGCTCATTGCTGAGAAATCCCCATTTAAGGCAAATAGACGCACGTATTGCGCATCCTCATCCAATCGCATACCTGCTTCTAGAAGACTATTTGGCGCAGATTGGAGCATAAGATGGATTTACCGCTAGCATTATTGCCAGGAGAGTCTGCATATAGCCTTGTTGCCCGTTTCCATATGATGTCACCTTACAATTGTGTTAAGCACACAAATCAAATTTTGTTTGGTCGTGAATTGATAAGAGTGAATCCATTTTTGCCAGGTCATATCGACAATTTAGCTAGGCTGTCGGGAATCCATCGTGCTGCATTTTCTGTAACAGCTAGCGCACATACAATCGTAGCATTTGGCTTGAAGCATCGAGCCAAGAGAAACGGCTTATTTGAAGCAGAAATCACTGATAATGGCTCTGAGATTTATGAAAAAGGCCGTATCGCCGCTTCAAAGTTGTCTTTTGGTCATATGCTTAAGTCTTGTCCTGCCTGTATTGCTGAAGATGAAATGAAGTATGGGGTGCCTTATTGGCACGTAGTCCATCAGCTTCATGGTGTTACCGTTTGCCCAGTTCATAACGTGCTGCTTCACCAAACGCTGGCTGGAGATGGTGAATTGAATCACAGGTATGTGCTACCTGACATTGAAGTTAACAGTATTCTCAAGGGCTTTGAATCAAGTTATAAACTTAGTAAGTATGTCGCAGAGCTTTTTATGTTTTTGCAACAACAAACACCGGTAGGCTCGTTAAGTGAAAGATATAAAGCTTGGCTGAGTCTTAAGGGATATCTAACCGCTGGTGGCCGTATTAGGTGGAAGATTCTGAAGAAAGATCTTAAGCGTTATTGGGCAGGCTTATTTGGGTTTAAGCAAGGACAAGTACCTCCAGAGCTTGGCGATTTTAGTTTTGTTCCTCGTCTGGTACATCACGACACATCTACTCATTACGTAAGAGATGTTCTTTTAATGGGGTTTTTAACAGATTCGCCTGTAGAGTTTTTCAATATCCCCCTCAAAAGTGAAGCAAATAAAATTTTACCTCCTTCAGAGTCGCGAAATAAAGTCTCGGATGTTGTTAAATTGCTAAATACAGGTCTATCGCTTAGAGAAATCGGAAGGCGTCTAGAATGCAGTATAGGCTTTGTTAAGGGTTTAGCGATACGAAATGGAATTTCGATTGATAGAAGAAGGCAGTTTATTACTGTTGATATTGAGCGAGCGGTTTGGAGAAAAGCATTCATTGGACAACATAGAAGTGATATTTCCGAGTTTTTAGGTATATCAGTTGGAGCGGTAGAGCAAATCATTCAATCCCACAGCGGTCTCTCCAAGTGGCGACGGCATCTAAAAATGCATCATAAAATGCATTTGAATCGAACATTGCTTAGACGTTTTATGGAAAGTAATGGTAATGCCACTCGTAATGAGATAAAGCGCCAGTGTAGTGCTTATATGTGGCTATATAAGCATGATAAAGATTGGTTGTACGCTCAACTACCTGAAGCTCAGGTTACTGGCCATAGACCTGAAATTAACTGGCCTATGAGAGATCTCATGTTATGCAATAAAATCGACGCTCTAAACGGAACGTTTCTTTCAGTTTCAGCGGTAGATAGAGCCGTTGATGGACATAATTGGTTACTTAACTATTCGAAAAAGTTACCTAAATCTTTTGAAAAAGCGAAAGCACTAGTTGCACTTTGGAAGTAACCGTTACTACCAAGCTTATAGTGAGGGTTAGTTCCGGTTTGATACTAACCTGTTGAATAATAATGCTATTTTACTTAGTTGTATTGAGGTGCTAGATTCAAATGAAGTATGCGTGAATTTTTGAAATTGGTATAAGTCTTTTCTTTGAATACAAACAAATCGTTTTATACCGCAGCGACGCTGCGAAGAAAAAACCAGAAGAGCAACTTAAAGACATTTTAAAGTAGATTTGCAGTTAAATCGCTCACCAAAAGCTTTATTTATTGACCCCAAAAAAGAGATTAAAGGGATTTAAAAAAAATGCAATCACCAATTTGCTAAGTCATTGATTTACGTTGACCGAACGCTGTACATGTAATCAATTTGGTCAAATTAATGCTTGACAGTATTTTGACGAAATTGGTTGAAAAGCTTGGAAATGAGAGGATCAAATGCAACTGGTTGTAGTGCCGCGAAGCGGGAAGATAAACATAAAAGAGGTGTACATGATAAGTGAAAACTCAGAGATTGAAGCACTCAATATCTTGCGATATTGGAAAGCAAGTGAACAGCTAGTCCAGTCTATTTTATCGATGAATGTGGGCGAATCAGAGTTGCAGGAAAGAATTGAATTGATATTGCAAATAGACGCCAAATTAAAGGTTATGTTTAACAACCCTGACAACATTTATGGGTTTATGAGTATGCCTAATAATCATCACTTATTAGATGGTTTTACACCCTTAGAGTTAGTTGATAGAGAAGGTAAGGCGGGACTCAAGGCGACTCTAAAACTTCTAAAAGGGATGGTTTCTATTTGATTGATTTGGGATTTGTTAAGTAAAACCGTACAAAATTGTGATAACAGAGGAAAGCCTCAAAGCTATATTTAATGGCCCTCAGGATATTTGGAGGAAGAGCACCAGTATATTGAATAACTATTTTTGGCTTACTTTTCATTGAACCCTGGCGCTAGAATCAAGGAGTCGATATTAATCAATTCATGCCGGTTCAAGAGGCAATACTGGAAATGATAAGGGTTCAAACAAGCACCTAATGAGCAATCTACACCAAGCTCAGTTAGCGCAAAGCCAGCCAAAGCTTCAGAGACAGTGATGTTCATGACTGGTTTTTCTGTTAATCCAAGATCTAACTTTAAGGCTTCGGGATTGGGGTGCTTAATGTGTGGGCCAATGGTTAGTGTGATGAGATTCGACCATTCAGTATCATCAGGAAGTACATTTGGAAAGTCCTCACAAACTGCACTTTCAAACCTAACTAACTTAAAGTTCTTATAAGTCGAATTATCAAGTACATCACATACTCTCACATACCAATTATTTCTACTCTCAAATATAGCGATTGGAGCAATTAATCTTTCTTTGTTCCTGTCGCTTTTTGTAGATGAAACGTAACTAACTCTGAGTGCTTTTTTGAAAAATATAGCGCGACTAATGACAGAGACTAGCAATGGATCAAGATTCGCTGTGATATTAGGGGTTAGTTTGGGCCCTATGGTTGCCTGTAATTTAGTTGGTTCTAATCTTTGGCCATAAGCTACAGCCCTTAATGCGCTATAACAATCATGTTCAAATACGGGTTGGTATTGCTCTGAAGCTTCATATCTTTTTTTACCAACATTGTATTCGATATTCTTAGGAAACTCTTTTCTGTATTGAGTCAAAGTTCTTGTTGCAGTTGCGATAGATATATCTGCAATTTCCATTAACTCATTTCTGTTCACTTTCCCTGTAAACATTAATAAGAAATCCACTAGTTCAAGTTTATTCATATTTAATGTCTTCATTTTGATTTCTAGAATCATTATAGACTGTATAAATACACTCTTGCAAATCAAATGATTCGGATTAAAATGTATTCAATATCGATTTATCAGTATAAACAGCTTAGCAGCAGTTATTTAATGAAAGCTTTTATCTGAAGAATGAAGGATTTTCTAAGGTGATTTATGAAGTGGACAAATGAAACAAAAGAGCAACTTTATAAAGTTGCTAAAAATAATGATGCTTTGCTGAAGTCTTTGTCGGAAGTAACTGAAAGTGCTCCTGAGATATTAAAGCTGGCTTCTGAATTTGGTGACGAACCTAAAGCTATTTTATTTATGCTAGCGAAGATGGGGTTTTTCTCAATTGACAAAAGAACTAGCTATAAGACAGGTGTTTTTTATAAGAGAGATAGCAAGGCTAATCTCGAAGACTTCTCTATACACCCTTTGTTTGAGAGGTTGCCTTCAAACATTTCTGATGAACTTGAGCTGGAACTCGGTATGCTTATTAAAGAAAAAGCACCTTTGAAAAAGACCTTAGAGCTTTTAAGTGAAAAGTTCGCAATCAGTGAGCTGAATGTAACTTTTGAGTTATACAAAGCAGGATTACTCAAATATACGAATGGAAAAGGTTATGAGTTTTCAGAGAGAGCTCACTTAGAAGAGTGTGAGTCTGTTTTAGATACTATTAATCAATTAAAACCTAGTGAAGATCTAAAGAACTCAATAAACAAATATAGAGGTGAGGCTTCAAAACTTTACCAAGTCTCTCATCATAGAAAGCCTTGTTTGATTCAGTCCAATGATGGCACTGGCTTTGGTAAATCATACGGTGTTATCTCCGAATATATTGAGTATGGTAGTAACTCAACAAGTACAGGTCCCTTCACTAATCTTGTGTTCGTGAGTCCTCAAAAGTCTCAGTTTGATTTTGATAAAGGTCTGGTTAAAAAAGCGCAAAACTCTGGTATTGAATTTGTCGCATTTCTAGCGATGCTTGACTTAACAGATTTAGAATTTGAGAGCTGGGTAGCATCTCCAAATGGTGAAAAGCGAAAAAACCATGACCTCTACAACTCATGGGTAAGAAAACGTAAAAAATACAAATGGCTTGAAAAAGACCTTACAAGACTAGCTCAGTCGTTAAGAACCGTGGATTCCTTGCAGAACCGTATTAATACCGAAGTTAAGACGTATGAAGCGGACAATGCAGAAATAATAAGTGATTTGAAATCGCAGCTGACTGAGCAACGTCGCAATATGGAGAGAATCCTATTTGATTTATCGCTATCTTGCTTAAATTACAATGAGGAAGCGGCGGATCTTATCTCTTTATTTGAGTCTTCAACTGAGCTAGACATGCTCAGAGCGGAGATAATAAAGCACTGTATTCCTTTTGCCATTGCAATGGTTAAGCCCTGCATAATGCTGGCAACAACTAATAAATTTGATTTGAACATCCGCCTGCCACAAAAAAATCCTCAAGGTTTATTTTCCTTTAAATCTATGCCATTTGACTGCATTGTTGGGGGGAAAAAACACTTAACAGATTCTAATATTAGAACTGGTATGCACTTGTCAGATAAGCATGAACAAAGAGTTGAGTTCCTAGAGAATGATTTTTTTGAAGCCGATGCATCGAATTACTTTAGAGAGAAAGGCATTAGTTTTACTGTCATCATAGATGAGGTTCATGAAGCTCATAAACTGTTTTCAGACTCTGCTACGACCACATTGATAACACCTGAAATCCAACTTGCGCATGTGTTTGCTGGTGTATATCGGATATATATGCAGGTCACAGAAACTATTGAAGCAGACATTGAATTTACGCAATTTTATGAAGACAAGTTGGCTTTTGTCGAAAAGATTAGAAGGAACCTTAGTGAACATTGTGAATTATCAAATGGGCTTAATTTAAAATATGTATTGGCAACTTTTTCAGGAAATATCGACTTTGTTCAAATAAGACATGGAGACGCTGAGCAAATCATAAACCTGACGCGCAATGCATTTTGTTTCACTCCCAAAAGGTATTTTAATGAAGATGGTTTGAAGCGGATAAGAGTAAGGCTTGCTCACGGCACAGGTACTTGTCAGCTTTATTATACTACTGACTCAGGAGATACTACATTATCGCTACATGATGTCTATCAAGTAACAATGGCGGTGCTAGCTGCCGCTGCGAGTGAATTTAAGTCGTCTTCAGAATTTGTTAAGTCTTTAAAGCAAGGTGGCGATAGCAGTCAAAACTACCCGCTTTATAAATTCATGAAAAAAGCAAGAACGGTCGCGTCTGAAGTAGAAAGTATGTTCGATCGTCCAGATGAGAGAAGTGAAATCAAAATAGACCACTTCTATACCTATTTTCATCCAAAAACTGTTTTCTCTTTAATCCCTCAAAAGCTTTTAGAATTTAGAGACCCGTCCTTGGAGAAACTTACCTATGTAAACTTTTCTCTTAGCTTAATTAAGGAGCAGCCAGAAGTCTCGTTACTTCGTATGCTGCATAACACTACAAACTCTGTAATTGCACTAAGTGCAACAAGTGGTATTAATAAAAATATTGTAGGTCAATACAACCAACCGTTCTTGAGAAAATATTGTAACGATGGCACAAGAAATTTGGGTATTGAGCTAATTACAAGAAATTTGGATTCTAAAGAAACTTTGGTAAATCTGCGTGAGACAAGAGCAGAGTTGAGAAAAGTAAAGTTTGAAGTATTTGATGAATATAGTGAATTCTTATGTGGCGAGCAGCTAGATGACGAGTTCAGAAGTACTTTTGATGCTTGGTATAAAAAATTATCGGAATATACCTATAAACAGGATGACAAGTACAAGAGACTAGAGTTTAAGCGCCAATTAACTGCGTGGTTACTGGCTGCTTTTGATGGAAAACACACTCTTTCCTTATCACTATCTGGCAACTTTCTTAATGCATTAAGAAAATATGTTATGGCCATTAAGACTGGTAAGACGGTTAAACCTAATGGGTTTAGAGACTTAGATAAAAAGGGACGTATTTTTCAATTTACCCCATTTTCTAATAAGCCGGTTGTTCAGACAGTTTTGTTCAATGCAGAGCTCAATAAGGAAGTTGACGTTCGAAGTTTCGTCAAAGTTAATTCAAATAACTTAAAGCTTGCTTTTATGTCTACTTATCGAGGTGCGGGGACAGGCCTTAATTATTTTGTCGAATATGTTGATCACTTAAGTGGGAGCTTTGAAGTTGATTTTGAAAGGCTTGTATTAGTCAATTCTCCTTTTTGGAGCCAGGTGATTAAAGACAGTGCTACAGGTGACAAAACCCTTTATTCGCTTGCAAATTGCCTATCGATTATGAAGCGAATATCTGACACTTCAGAGGAAAAGGCCTTAAGTGAATTTGAAATCAACTTGGTGCATGGGAAAGACTATCGATTCTTAAACTATGAGCACGAACTCGAATTACTCAAGGCAATTATGCAAGCAATAGGTCGTGTTGAAAGAAAAGATGCAAATATGACCTCTGAGATATTTGTGCCCTCGGATATTGCGGACCTAGCAGCTGTTCAGTTCTCTCGGTTATCCAAAGATCCCAGAAATGAAATTTTCTTTGAGAGCATGTCTTTACTAAACCAGCGATTTAAGGCTGAGTGTGCTAGGAGAAGTGCGGAGGTTGGCTTTGATACTGATGCTAAAAGAGAAGCTTTTGAACGAGATGTTCAATCATCAGGGGGGTTACTTGACGAATTCTTTGATGAAGTAGTACCTCAGATAATCGAAGATGCACGTAAGGGAGATAAAAATGCATTATATTTCAATGATCTACTTAGGAGTATTGAATCAGTAAACGATCCAGAAAAGTATCTGAAAGAGTTAAGGTTAACTGAAATTGCTAAAACCGATAAATTGGTGGCAGCTTCAATCGAAAAACTCTATATAAACCTTGCAGACATCAATGAGAATCTTAAGCTTTGCTATAGGGACAATGCACCAGAGATCTTAACTGATATCACCAATGGCGACCGTTTGTATCGTCCAGACAAAATGGTTTCATTGGATTACACCAGTAAAATGGACTACAAAACTGATAATTTTGTTACAGCGCTAGTACGAGAGAGCGCTCGATTATCGTCAGAAGCATTCAAGATGAATGTTCCTCATCCCAAATTTATTCGAATGCTTAAAGGCAATGTTGGAGAGTATCTTTTCAAATTACTGTTGGATAAGTTTGAAATTAAGGCTTTAACCACAGAAGAAGTCGTACAAAAAGTTGGAATTCGTTCGTATGAGCTTTTCGATTTTTATGTGGAGGTTAATGACCGGTTACTCTGTATTGATGTTAAAAATTGGTCTTCGACGCTTGATAAAGCTGTTTTGTCAAAGGGGGCTCACCATAAAGCGTTAACAAAAATAAAAACAGTATCTGACTATGTGGAAGGAAAATATTCTGAGCTTAATTTCATATATTTGAATGGGCGCTTAGAAAACAATCCGTTGAATCATGAGCAAGAAGTTAGTCACTTGAATAAGCTTTTTTACTTAAACCTTTTTAAAGAAGAGTCTAGCTATAAACCGAAGCAACGAAGAAACAGCGACGGTGAGCTCACATCATATTATGAAGGAAGCCAATTAAACCAGAGGGTTGCTTTAAACTCTGTCTTATCAAATTTACTACAAGGAAAGTTTTAATGAGTTTTGGTTGTACATACCCTGCCCAAAATATGCCAATAGCAACAACAAATATTTTGGATATTAAGGGACAGGCTGACGACATAGTTAAAGCGCTTTTTCACTCGTTACATGAAGACCTTTATATCGGGTGCAAATCCAAATTATTTGTCAAAGAAGGCGAAAGCTTTGTCGAGTTTGAACAGAAAATTCATAGGGAAATCAAAGCGTCAATTAGAAAAGAGTTACAACTCTCAAATGAAATCAATCCGCATTATGAATGGGTAAAGTTCTTCAATGAAGGGGCTGTAGAGGTTTATTTCTTCTATTTGACTCATGAAAAACCAAATCATGAGTTACTAATTGATGAAATTAGTTTGCTAAATAAGCAAAAGAAAGACAGGTTAGTTTCGGGACTGTTAGGGTTACACTTAAAAACAGAGTTCATTGAGCAGACAAAGGAAAAGTATGAGTTCTCTCCTACTTACTTTAATTCAGAGCTCTATTTGAGTGTTCATAGGTCTGGACGAGAGAAAAAAGATGGGACTACATATTTAGAGGCGTTAAAACCAGAGCTTTACTACTCACCGATCCAAGAGCTTTGCTTTAACTTGGTAAAGAAGGTCTTTAGGGTAAATAGGCTCGAAGCAATCACTGTGGATCTAGATGATACTAAGGCACTATTTAAAACTAAAGATTCGAAGTACATTGCTAGTAGAGAAGTTAGCGCTACAAAATATTCGAAACGTAAGTTTATGTCATTTGGAGAGGCTTTTCCTACGTCAATAAACTACTCACAACACCTACTATCAGATATTCTTCAGGGGATACTAAATCGGCTAGATTTAGAGTTTTCAGCTAGGCATTTCAGCGCTACACATGTTACAGATAATTTTATCTCATCAGATAAAGTATGTTCTTCTGATGTCGTTATTATTGATAATCTTGGTGACGATTTTGACGCGCTTAAAAAAGACAAAGCTTTATCCCAACTGTATTCCAAGTTTGAAGCAAATAACGTGTCGATCGTTAAAGCTCCAATACCTATTGATTCGCTTAAAAAAGAACATAACTATATCGTTCTAAACGCGAGTGATGGTAACTCCAGTATCCAAAGAAAAGGTGTTGAAGGAAGAGTATATACGGGCTTTTGGGACGTATACAGGAATACGTCTATTAGTCAAAGAGAAGATCTTGATTATTATACTCAGCTGAAAATTGCTCGATTCGAATCTCAATCTCCCAAAGTTATACAGGGACTAAACCTTGCTGAAACAGATAAAGAAGTAAAACCTAGAGGTTCAGAAGTTAGCTATGTTATTTCACCACACAAACTCAATAGAATAAATTCTGAAATTTGGCTAAAAAGAAACGTTTTCATCAACCGCGCTTTTGATGAAATAGATTTACCGGATGCCAATTTACAGCTGGTATACATTAGAAAGATAAAAGCGAAGAAAAATAACTTCTTTGCTTCAGTTTTAGACGTGAATATAAGAAGTAAGCGGTTAGTTGTTGAAGATAATAAGCTAATTAAATCCGAAAAAAGATTAGCGCTCGAATGCCCTTATTTTGGTGATAGACAGATACATGATGATAGCTTCTATCTTTATGATAAAGATCGATCTGTTTTACTTACTTCCTACAGCACAATTAGGGTGCCTCAAATAATTGGCAATAGTGCAGTTGATACTATTTCTATATCTGATAGTGATGAATTAGTTGTAAATCGACAAAGTGGTGTCGATGTATCAGTATTGCCATATTACCTGCTACCTAAAGAACGAAAGCAGTATCACCACGTGTATATGCAGGAAAAGGGGCCTGATCTTTTCTATTTTGTTGCTTCAATCCAAAGACCAAACCAAGATATTGCAAAGCAGAACCGTGTATATAATCTGCTAACTTTCAATGCTGACGGTGAACTTCTTAAGGCTCTAGATCAACCAATTACGCATATATTTTTCAGTTCGTTTACAGAAGATATTCTTAGAATAAATGAAGTAAGTAAAAGTTCTCTTTTTGAGAAAATTGCGAAGTTATATATAGAGAACTAAGAGAGGTAGTTTTGAAGAATCCAGAAATTAAATCTCTGTTCAAATATTCCCCTATAGAGAAAAATCAATTAAATGCTTTAGCAGAGTGCAAACTATGGTATTCAAAGGCTGCACGGTTTAATGACCCATTTGATACACGTTTTTATATTGATGGGCGTTTGCACGCTTATAGCAATGAATTTGACCCGGTAAAGTTAACTAAGGCTTTTGGCAAACAAATGTCAGACTCTATAGTTAGTACAAAAATATCGTTAAAGGGACATCTTGATACTTTTAAGAGAGAAATAGAGGAACTTGGGATCTTATCGTTAGCTGCAAGTAATAAAAATTTATTGATGTGGTCTCATTATGCAGCTGAACATTCCGGGATGTGTCTCGAGTTCTCCAGGGAAGACAATAACCAATTAACAAACGACAAAGAGACTCAGCCTGTTTTTTATTCTGATAACCACCCTAGATTAAACCCAAAGTCACTTCTTGATAAGGACAAAAGACTGTCGTCTAAAAGGCGAATCTTGTACACAAAGTCTAGGCATTGGGAGTATGAGCAGGAATGGAGGCATATCGTTGAAACCGGAGACGATTTATATCCTTGGCCGGGAAAACTAAAAGCTGTTTATTTTGGTTGTAAAGTAAACCCTCAAGATATCAAGCTGGTTAAAAAAGTAATTAATAGTCAGAATGTTAAATTTTACAAAGCTGAACTGAATACAGCTACCTTTGGAATGACTTTTAATAATATATAGAAACAATAGGACTATAACTGTGTCAGTAACAATGAATGGCAGGCTACAAATTCTAGACGAGTTCTTAACTCGATGGCCAAGAGAAAAAATAAAAGAGCTTTCTTTAGATGAATATATTGACGTAAATAATCAAGACACCTTTGCATATTGGCTGGAGCATAAGACCAAGCCGTTAGGCTCTATTCGTGGAGGTGATGCTTCGAAGTTTGGCATTTATAGGCGAAACAAAGAACCTAAAGGTGAGAGGAGTCATATCCAGCATGGCGACTCATATTCTTGGAACAGGAAGTTTGGTTCTTCAGAAATTGAAGCGTTCGAAAATGTAAAATCAAATATCTTAAAAGTTATAGAGTTTGTAGATGCTAGCGATCTAAATTCAATTGAAGCTCTTGAACTTGCTGACACGTTGAAATGGAAGATTGCTTTTTTATATCAAGATCATAATTTCCCCGTGCTGCTGAATATTTTCAAAAAAGATGTATTGCAAAAGGCGTGTGGCAATAGCTCGGCGGGTTTTGCTGAACTCTATAAGGAGTTAATGGCAAAGAGAGCTGACAAAAATGTAGTTGAATATGGCTATGAAGTTTGGAATCAAATAGATAAAGATGCAATCACAAATGATGATGAATTTGATGAAGAGACAGTATTGCCTGAGGAAACTGCAAGCGTTGATGTCAGTTTGAATACAATTCTTTATGGTCCGCCGGGAACAGGTAAAACATATTCAACAATAAATAAAGCATTAGAAATAATCGCTCCTGATTTTTATAAAGTAAATAAAAGTGATAGACAGTTATTGAAAGAACGCTTTGACAGCTTAGTTAAGTCAAATAGAGTTGGCTTTGTTACCTTTCATCAGAGCTTCAGTTATGAAGATTTTGTTGAGGGAATTAAAGCTGCTACTAATGAAAATAATCAAGTTAGCTATGAAGTTGAAGACGGTATTTTTAAGCAAATGTGTGACGCTGCGTCTTCAAAAGTCAAAGCCGAATCAGTGGATTCTGACATTGATGTATCTAGCCGAAAAATATGGAAAATGTCCTTAGGAAATACTCTTGGAGAAGATGCTTATATTTTTGAAGAGTGTATTGAAAATAGCACCATCGCATTGGGATATGGTGGAGCCATAGATTTCACCTCTGCTGTTAGCCGTAAAGACATTGCTGAACTATATCGATCCAATGGTTATACAATCGATAATGAGAGCTTTGACTTTAATGTAAGTTCGGTGATTCGTTTTAAAAACGAGATGGCGATTGGAGATTTAGTAATTGTCTCAGATGGCAATCATAAGTTCAGAGCCATAGCAGAAATCACAGGCGACTACTATTTCCAAAAAAGTAATGATGGCGATTACAGCCAACTTCGCGAGGTAAAATGGCTAAAGCAGTTTAGCCCGTCACTACCGGTTAGTGAACTGTTTAACAAGAATTTATCTCAGCAAACCATTTATAGATTGAAGCCACCGACGATAGATAAAGAAAAGCTTCAATTATTACTCGCTAGTACTAAAAAAGCTCAGCAAGTAGCACCTGGCACATCAATCGCCAATTACAAGGTGAACTCAATTACAAGAGAAATTATTGAGTTTGAAAAGCCCAATGGCTCTAGGTTGCCGATCGCTATGTCCATCGTAAATGAACTTGTTCATTTAGTTAAATCTGGGGATATTAGTATTGAAGATATTAAGCACAAGAGGGTATTCGACAAAGTAGATACAAATATGGAAAAGTATCTTATTAATGGATATCCAAATGTTTTCGCTCCCCTAATCGAAAGTGTTATCAAGAGAGGTATTGCTACTGACGCTCTGAACACTTCTGATGCAAGAGTACTTATTATCGATGAAATTAATAGAGGGAATATAGCCAATATATTTGGCGAGTTAATAACTTTGATTGAACCGAGCAAACGGACAGGTGGTTCTGAAACTATCTCAGTTAAACTTCCGTATTCTAAAACTAGTTTTTCTGTTCCTTCAAACTTATATTTGATTGGTACGATGAATACGGCTGATAAGTCTCTAGCACAAGTGGATATAGCTCTAAGGCGTCGTTTTGAATTTATAGAGATGATGACTGATTACGAAATTTTGAATCAGATCCCAAAAATTAACGGCATAGACGTTTCTCGAGTCGTTCAAGCTATAAATTCTCGTATAGAACTTCTTTATGATAGAGAGCATACAATAGGGCATAGTTTCTTTATACCTCTGATTTCGGAACCAACGTTAGAGAAGTTGGCTAGCATATTTGAGTTACAGATTTTACCTCTCTTAGAAGAGTACTTTTTCGAAGATTGGGAGCGAGTAGGTCAAGTTTTGGGAGATCATTTAAAGCAGGAAGCTCAACTACGTTTTATTATCGAAAAGTTTGACTCATCAGAAATAGCCAATCTAATGGGCAATGATTGGGAGTTAAATGGGGTTCAGCCATACACCCGTAATTCCATGGCATTCAAAGATGCAAAAGCATTTATCGGTATTTATGAATAATCCGACGACGTTTGCCAAAGATATAGTTATAAAGGAGTATGGTCTGCTATTGAATGGTGGAAACAGCCAAGATATTGGCTGTCGCTCTATTAGCAGCAAAGCTTTTAATTGGTTACTCCTGAATGGTCAAAGTATTGGTGAAAACGGAAGAGAGCTAATAAAGGTTAAGCGCCGAGGAAATGGAATAGCTTTGCAAGTAGTTAATTTTGTAGGAGTTGTCGAAACACCATGCGGTACTCGAATAGAAATACTGCCCAAAGTTACTAGAGACAGCGACGATACTGAATTAGCTCGGAAAACTTTATTAAAAATGTTATCCGTCGTTGAAAAAATTAAATTAGAGCAATTCTATAACTCGAGCTTGAAGATTATCAATCAGCCTCTCTTAGAAGTCCTTATCACACTATTCTTAGAGGAAACTTCTAAGTTAATAAAGAAAGGAATACGCAGTCACTATAGGCGCACTGAAAGGGAATCTCCTTTTTTAAAAGGACAGTTGCTGACAGCAAAGCAAATTCGGCAGCGTCCAGGCAGGCAACATTATTTTCAAGTATCCCATGACATATTTACAGCTGATAGAGCAGAAAACAGGTTACTTCACTCCGCTCTATACCAAGTTTTTAAATGGACGAAAAGTCCTAATAATCAGCGATTAGCAAGAGAGTTATTGTTTGTTTTTCATGATATTAGGAAGTCTGCCGATTACTGCTCTGACTTTAGAAAGTGGTCAGATGATCGAACATTGGCACACTATCGAGATATAAAGGTTTGGTGTCGACTAATCCTTAGTTATCAATCGCCAATTACCTTGGCTGGACAAGCTAATGGAGTGTCATTTCTGTTTCCAATGGAAGTATTATTTGAGCGATACGTAGCTGCAAAACTAAAAAGCCGTTTCGAAAGCCCTCTCAGGCTATCAGAGCAAACTCAAAGTAAAGCTTTGACAGAGCATAAAGAGCAAAACTGGTTTAAACTCCGGCCAGATATCGTTATTTACCACGATAAAAAAGTTGTTAGCGTTATGGATACCAAATGGAAGGTAATCAATCAAAACCTGGCTACCGGTAAAGATAAATATAATCTTGCCCAGTCCGATATGTATCAATTATTTGCATACGGTGAAAAATACTTAAACGGTAGTGGCGATATGTTTCTAATATATCCAAAGCATGAAAACTTTGATTCAGCTTTAGAAGAGTTTAGTTTTAAACCAAGTTTAAGACTAAACGTTATCCCTTATGACTT
This sequence comes from Thalassotalea sp. LPB0316, assembly GCF_014898095.1. Lineage (NCBI taxonomy): Bacteria > Pseudomonadati > Pseudomonadota > Gammaproteobacteria > Alteromonadales > Colwelliaceae > Thalassotalea > Thalassotalea sp. LPB0316. The sequence continues at coordinate 3,422,457 of NZ_CP062946.1, read as the reverse complement.
GGTTACAGATCAATGCCAAATATCAATAGGAGTGAATGAACATTGCTAACTTTAGGTTGTTTAGATGGTTTCCATCTTGAACTGTCTATAATGTTAACTAAAGTCTAAGTATTTTGTTATGGTTTCCAACTATAATTGCAATAACTTAAATCGTAACTTTATGTATTTTAATAAGGTTATGTCCAAAAGAGTTTCCAACTAGGATTGATGTATTCAGCTTTTAAATCAGTGGTTTATGCTAGTTTTGTGAGTTGATTTAATCTTAGTTAATAAAAGCGAGTATTGCAAATGCAGTACTCGCTTTTTTTTGAGCGTTACTTTAATTAAATCAGATTGAATTTAGTTCAGCTTTTTAGTTGCTTTATTAAACAAAGATCAGCCCTTTACCTAAGCTTTGCGAAAAAACAAATCTAAGAATACAAAACTCAAGCCGTCTTGGATAATTGAGTTAAGTCTTGCTGAGCTAATTTTAATCTTAACTTTGCTGCTTGATTGTAAGGCTCAAGCTCTATTACTAGCTGATAAAGTTCAATGATTTGCTGCAATAACTGCTGCTTTTCTTCAACTGATATATCACCGTGCTCTACCTGCCATTTTAAACTCGCTGCGGTTACCATGTTTTGCCAGCTTGTTTCTGCCTGATGATCTGCTATCAATTCCCTAGCTTCTTTGCCTTTCTTTTCTTGCAATAACACATAGGCGAGCGAAAAATCAAAGTGTGCAGTATCTATACCTTGCTTATTTGCTGTTTCAATTAATTTGCTGATGGGTTCTACTTCCTTGGACGTAATAGCCATCATTCGGCTAATTTCACCAAGTGCATCGGCCGTGGGTAATTCTACTCTGGTGCTTTTGACTTCTTTAAAGCCTCCTCGAAATTTCCCAGTAATATATTTATAGTTGTCATTCTTAAGGTATTGTATATAACGCTCATTAAAGGCATTGATATTCATACCAAAGTTAGTTTCAAAGGCTCCAATAGGGTGCTTTCCATTGTTAAGAGCCATTAGATACCCGTTTAACTGTGCACTTTGTTTCTTTTCAAGGGAGATGTAATGAGTAAGTAGCCAACCACTTGCATATAAAGCGGATAGATATTCATCTGAAACGTCTGAATGCCTAGTAGTGATCAACAGTGGAGCGACAGGTAAAATACGACCTTTTGCCAATGAATACTCTCTGCTTATCGGCATTTTGCCGTAAATAAAGTTGTCATCATCACCAAAGGTAAGCGTAGAAAATAACTCAGCGATCCCTTCGGAATACCAATATGGGTGGTACACTCCCTGCGACTGATTAACTAGCAAATAGTGCATGTATTCGTGAAAAAGGAACTCTCGAGCTAAGGTTAACTTTTTAACTTGCCGATAAGAACCAGCCCCCATATTGATAAAGGCAAATTGACCATATTCATTGGTGTAATACATACCAGCGGTACTAAATGCTCGGTCATAGCCTAATAAGTTTGCATAAGATTCAACCGATTCAGCTACGTATATGGTTAACGGGCTATTTGTCTTGTTTACCCCTCGTAGCAAACTGCCCCCAGGAAGTGTCGCCGCACCATAGTATGAGGTAGTAAATTGCCGAAACCTTTCTAAATCCTTAATCAGTATTTCACTTCTATTGCTATTATCGTCAGTAATGATTCTGAAATTTTCAGACTTTATCTCGTACCATGAGCTATCGACAATCTGCTCTTGCTGTGATTTACAACTTGAAAGTAATACTAATAGAGGTAAAAGGAGTAAGTACTTCATAACAACTTCCATGTTTAATAAATAAAAAAAGTTAAGTTAATTAACTAGTTGACTATTCTTACTATTTCATAGCTCGTAACCAAGTACAAGTTTTAATCGATCGGTAGAATTCGAATGGTTTAATCGAGATGGCAGTGCGAATGTTCTTGGCAGCAGCTGTGAAGGTAGAGACCCAATGAATGATTGACGCGGTAATTTCTAAAGGTGGAGCGTACCGTTTGCTATGCCAACGGCAAGTTATAACATAGCAATTTCATCATGCTTACCGCCGAGCCATAAGGCTCTGGTGGTAATGCCTAGAGAGTATGAATATTAGAGCGCTTTTTCTACATAGTGCCCGTCAATATATTTGGCAAAGCGGCCATGTACATGCTTGTGAACTGGCTCACTCGAATCCCACGGCCAGCCGCCAAACAGTGTTCTTCGATAATCTTCAAAAGCTTGCTGTATTTCGGCTGCAGAATTCATCACAAACGGACCGTGTTGCACTACAGGCTCGTTGATAGGGCGTCCCTGTAACATCAACAACTGCGCTGGTGTTTCATCAGCCAATATAGTTATAGCTTGGTCTGATTGTAATTTTGCGCCGTGATTCAATGGCAATACTTCATCGCCGAGGGTTACCGAGTGACCGCTAAACAAATAAAGTACACGGCTTAAACCAGCAGAGGCAGCGGGAAGCTGTATTGAGCCACCTTGTGGTATTTTGATGTGCCATACCGCTACTTCGTTAGAAGCCTCGGCCGCCCAAGAGTTTGGTGGTGGTGATGGCGGTCTTTGCCCTGCAAATTCACCGGCAACCACCTTAACGGTAGCGCTTTTGTCACCGTCATTAACTTCAACAATTGGTGTTTCCTCTCGCCATAACATTTTGAAGTCTGGTGACACCATTTTGCTAGCAGCGGGTAGGTTAAGCCATATCTGAAATAACTCTAACGGGTTGGTGGAATCAGTATTAACTAGCGGAAACATTTCTGAATGCTGAATACCTTTTCCTGCTGTCATCCATTGCGTATCGCCACCACCATAACGCCCAGCAGCGCCGAGCGAGTCGGCATGGTCAACTAATCCTTCATTGACCAATGTTATTGTTTCAAATCCTCTGTGTGGATGGCCTGGAAAGCCAGGGACTTTTGCGCCGTGGTACATATTCCAACCGTCTTTCCACGCAAAATCCTGCCCGATATTTCTACCAGCTAAAGATGCATCTGGGCCGAAGTTGCCGTTGCCTTTAGGGAATTTGTCATTGTGGAACACGCAAAAAAGGAAAGGGTCGAAGGTTTGCCAAGGAAAACCGAGTTTAAAGGTTTCTATTACTGCGCTCATTAATGACTCCGTTAGAAATATAAACAAGGATAATATACGCGATGCTCGGTATTTCGATCAAAATGAGTTATACCTAGTTTAAAGTAGTGCTTGTTGCTATAAACCTAAACTTCTTTAACCTTATTCAAACTCACCTCAATCGTTTGATTATTTACACTAAACCACGCTTGACCATCTTGAATGGTGACTTGGATCTGCATTTGGCGCTCTACTAAGTCAGCTAGTTGTTCGATGGTAGTCTCACTGACGGTGGTAATCGTAAGGTTTTTACGCATATTTAGGGCGTTTTGCTCTTTCTTCCACCATTCGTCAAAGGCGTTGTTGTCGTAGCTGTAGACCATCATTTGCACGGCTTGGTTACAGCCTTTTTTAATGCGTTGTTCTGACGGTTGGCCTAACTCTATCCATAGCTCAATCTCACCACTGTAGTTTTTTTGCCATAAATCGGGCGTATCAACATCGCTCAAGCCTTTGGTGAATTCAAGTTGTTCATGTGCGTTGAATGCAAACGCAATGATTCTTAGCATCATGCGTTTGTCGCTTTCCGAAGGGTGCCTTGCAATGGTTAGCGCGTGATCAGCGTAATAATGTTTATCCATATCTGAAATGGATAAGTCGACTTTGAAGATGGTTGCTTTTAACGCCATGGAAATGATTCTTAGAAAATGATGGCGGCATTATAACAGCAATCAAATGGATTACGGCCTATAAAAATGGAATAAAACTAGCCCTTTAATCGCTACGCTTGCTTTTGTTTTGATACTTTTACTCTTGGTATTCAATAGTTTTTAGTTAGGAGGAGATAAAGCTTTCCGAATAATCTTGCTGTACTTTACACTAAAATGAAATATTAGAATAACGTATAGCAATAGAGCAATGTCGATTAAAGCTGTATTATCAGCAATAACTGCAAATACGGTCATCGTGAAGTAAAAAATGATGCCCATAAGTGTTGGTATATACCATTTTACTTTTGAGTTACTGGCTCCCCAAAATATAAAAAAGAGTAACATCCAGTATGCAGAAAAGTTATGGCTAAATAAGCTGGTCTTTACAACCTCGATGTTCTCTATGCTTGATGTATTAGCCTGCTCGCTAAAAAGGCTACTAATATAAGCTTCTGGAGTTATTCCTGATAGATTTAACAAATACAGTACAAAGCACCCCGTTGCACATACTCCATATTTACTAATCAATCCTATTTGCTTGTTGTGTATATCGCGTTGGAAGTTGATCGCGCACCAAATCAAACAAATAAATAGCAGAGGCTCAAACCAGTTTATAGTTGTGAACCCAAAGAAAATGTAACCATTATCAAAATCAAAAGATAAATTCAGCTCAAAATACTTGAGCGCCAACGATAAACAGATAACACATACGTAACTTAATATAAGGCTTATTCGCTTTGAATATTCATTGTGTAAAGTACAGTAAATCGCAATAAATAAAGGTAATAGGTATGTAAGCGAAATAAATGGTGCAAGGTAAAAATCATCTGTGAAAAAGTAACCAATTGACAGAACTAGCGATGCAAGTGGAATTAGTGTAACTGTCACAAAGTAATGGTTGGTTAGACGTTCTCTTATTCTGGAAAAAGAAGGGCTAGCTAATATCCACTGATTTAAGCCAATAAGTAACAGCAGGGTAGCCAAAGTCTCTCCTAGATAAAATTGAACGTCATAAAAATCATATTGAAATAGAAATACTGGTGATGACACTAAAAAAGGTTTGTTTAAATTGGCTTGATATTTTACTGAAACGTATAAAGTTAAGACTAACAGCAGACAAGAAAGCTGCATATAAAAGCCTTCTTTAACCTCCCAGGAGCTACAAAGCACAATAGTACAAATGGTAAATAAAATTTGTTTCCACCATGTAAATTTCGCCCTTTCTTCATCACCATTACTAACTGCCTCAGTGCTTGTTATAGTTTTGATTTTTTCCTTTGGTGGTAGTTCATTATTACCTGACGAACTTGGTTTTATTATTTGATTCCATTTTAAAATTAAGTCAACAGCCTCCAAATCTCCATTTAACAAATCAGTTAGTAAATTGTCTTTTGTACGCTGTTCCGTGGATAGATCATCAACTGCAAGACCAATGATAGAGTATGCTTCTTGAAACATCTCTTTGCCTATTCGCTTATCATGTTTTAGTGAAAACAGTAATTTTTCTAGGGCTTTTTCCCTTTCCTTTCTTGGCTGTTTGCCACTTTTAGCAATAGTTAAATCTCCCTTTATATCTATGCCACTACATGTAGGTTCTTGAGAGCTTTCATTTGTTACTTGCTGATATGCATAACTATAAAGCTCGTTTATAGTTATAAATCCATCGCCATTTAAGTCTGGCTCACCGGTTTTAAGCCCTTGAATTAAGTACTTTGTAAACAAGCTATAATCGTCTGTTTCTTTTTCTATCGCAACTTGTAAACCTGTAGAGGCAGTGAGTAGTACTGTTCCGCTTCCCCTATTCACATTCTGAATTTGATCCTCTATTGTCCCTTTTGTTATAACGTCACCGACAGCACCACTGTAACAACAATCTAAAATTACAATAACTTTTCTGCAGTTAGAGTCTTTGATTAACCTATAAATAAGTGCCAATTCAATGGCTGTTGTTTCCAATAAGTGAGTATTCGTATTTGTTGTCGTTAGATAAAGGTTTCCGGTTATACTTATTTTTCCGTGTCCAGAAAAATAAATAACTAAAGTGTCTTCATTGCCTAATTGGTTTAATTTAGATTGAATTTGAATGATGATTTCATGTGAACTTTTGTTAATAAAAGTATTGATTTCATCAAATTCACCAATATTTTTATCTTTAAATACTTTTACTAAACCTGTGACATCTGATTCTGGGCAACGTAAGTTGTGTAAAGAATTATCTTCATATATTGATGAACCAATGAGAATGGCTGTTTTGGTCATGACTTTAACTCTTGTTTTAAAGCCATTGATTGAATTGTTTCGATTAATTCCTTCGAGTCACAAACATTGACGTTTTCAGCAGTGAAATTTATTGAGCTACCGTCTTTATTCTTCAATTCAATAGATAAAGTGTTATTTCGAGATATATATGCTCTAATTACTTCAAGCAGGGCCACTGCGCTACCACCCCCTAAAAAAGTTAGTGCTAGTTGACCTATCGTAACAGGATCTCCTTTAGTCGTAATGGGATCGCCTTTAGAAGATCGTTTTACTTGTGATTGAGGTAAAGACGCTGTCAAATCTTGATAGCTATTTATATCGCTAAGCATAGTAAGAGACAGGTTGTGTAACTGCTTTGAGTTTATGGATTTACTATTTATGTACAAATCCATGTATATACCCTCCGAGAGTTCCAATATTTACCAATGAAGGATAATGCAGCATTCCTTGCTTTGGAGTTTTTTGTGAATTTAATAATAGACCATTCGTGAAAATTGATAAAAAAATATATTAGAATTTGAATAATTATTGATTTATTAGTTTTGTAATTTAATACTTGAATAGCTAAAACACCGAGTGTTTGCGAATCAAGTTGTGGTAAATGTGATGTAAGCTATCAAGTTGCGCTCTTGGCACTGATTGATTGCTTAGCAGTTGTTGAATGTTTTGGTCTAGCTCAAATAACAACTCGCGAATGTGGGTGTCGGGCACCATACTTTGCATCCAAGTAATGGCGGCAAGGCGCACGCCTGAAGTAACCGGTGTGACTTTGTGCAGACTGCTTGATGGATAGATCACCGCATCACCAGCTTTGGGTTTGACTTTTTGTTCACCAAATTCGGTTTGGATGATCAGCTCGCCGCCCTCGTATTCATCAGGCGAAGATAAAAACAAGGTCATCGACATATCTGAACGCAAAATATCTGTTGAATTGGGCAATCGCATTACCGCCGCATCTACGTGCAAGCCATAGGTTTCACCTTCGCAATAACGGTTAAAACACGGTGGAAAAATTTTGTGGGGTAGCACAGCCGAAACGAGCTTGGCACACTCGCCATATTTTGCCAGAAGTGAGTTGGCAAGCTGCTGTACGGTTTCATTATTGGCATCGGCTTGGCCATTGCTTTTTACGTCAGCAGCCATGCCCATTGCCGTGCCTTTACCATCGAGCCATGGCACTTGATCGAGGTGCTGGCGCAATAGGTTTACTTCTTCGTGGCTTAGTAGTTGCTCGATCAAGACCATGTTATTTCTCCTAGAATTGGTAAGTGACAGTTGCACGTAATGACTGGCGATCGCCAATATACATGAACTTAGGTGCGCGGTATGTCGAGGTGTAGTATTCCTCGTCAAAAACATTACCTAAATTAACGCGAGCTGTTACATCGTCGCTAAAGTTATAGGTGGCAAATAAGTTGTATACGCGATACGCCGGAACGTCAGGGCCATTTGAACCTGTATCAGGTTGGCCGCCTGTCATACCACTTTTGTAGGTAAAATCACCACCGAAAGCAAAGTCTTCTGTTAATTGATAACGCGCTTGAGCGTAAAAGCTATCGTCAGCAAATAATGCTAGCGGTAAGCCAATGCTATCTGGATTTGATTCCGACTTTAGGATTTCTGAATCCATGGTTGCAGCACTAACTTGAATACTTAGCTTTTCGGTTAGTTGACCATTCATCGCCACTTCAATACCAGTAACTTCGTGCTTGCCGGTATTTAGCGCACCTGTTACGTCATAGCCGCGGCCAGCACCTTCCATAATGTCGTCTTTGGTTAATTGGAAAGCGGCAATTTGAACAAATAGCTTTTCATCGTTAAGCGACATCTTAGTACCAATCTCGATATTGGTGACTGTTTCCGGTTCCGCGTTAGCACTGCCTTCTGAATCAGTACAAACGCCGCCATATCCACAGTTACCACCAACATCAGATTCACCACCATTGATGTTTGTTGCCGTACCGTATGACGCGTATAGGTTGATATCGTCAACCACTTCATAAACAACACCAAAGTGACCGTTGGTTAAGGTGTCTGAGAACTCATAAAGCGCTTCGCCATCTCTTCCGTTGGTTAGGTTGCTGTAATCGTATGAATCTAAACGAAGGCCTGCAAAGATCATTAAGTCATCGTTTAACTGAATTGTATCCATGATTGAGATCGCGGCAACTTCATAATTGTAGTCATTTTTCAGGGCGCCTTTAACAATGTTAGAGCGATCAAGTGCGCTATTTAGTCCATCTGCGGCATTGCCATTGCTATCTAAACCACAAAAACCTTCGGCTACACCGCGGCGAGTGTTTGTCCAGCAGTTGCTTGTTACAAAGTCGCGGATATTGTCGTAGCTGTAGTTCTTGACTGAGTAATCGGCGTATTCAGCACTGAAAAGTAACTTGTGCTCAATTGAGCCATGAGATAACTCAGCAAACAAGTTAAATTGTGTTGCTACGTGTTCAACTTCCTGTGCGTTTGAATGACTGCCTAGGGCAAAGGTATCAAAGCCATTTTCTTGGTTGGTCGCATCAGCTTCATTTGCGTAACCCGATGTACCGCCGGCGCTAGTGGCTACATAGCCGTTTTCTGTTTCACCGTAACGGGTGATATTGTATAACTTCCACGTATCATTTAACTGATGTTCAAAACGAAGCGTTGTTGACCAAGCTTCTGAATCCATGAAGTCGCCATTTTGGGCGTACACTGGAATATCTTCGATAATTTTATCGTTAACGACCGTCGTGCCTAAATCAGGCACATCTTCAGCGTTTAAGTAGTAAACATCAGCCCAAACTTTGGTTTTGTTGCCATCGTCATATAAACCAGAAATTAACGCACCTTCACGGCTGCGCTCTGCGCCCGGGCGCTTTGGCGCATCTTCATTGGCTTTCATTAAGTTAATACGAGTGGCAAAGTCTTCGTTTATTGGCTTATTAACGTCAACCGATACGCGGTAGTAGTCATCGCTACCAATACCGCCATCTACTCGACCAAAATCATAACCTAACGATGCTTTTTTAGTGATTGAGTTGATCGCACCACCTGATGAGCCTCGGCCAGCAAACGTAGCACTTGGCCCTTTAGTGATTTCAATTTGTTCAACTGAAAAGCTTTCACGGGTGGTCATGCCCGGATCGCGCAAGCCATCAACGAATACGTCTGAACGCGCTTCATGGCCGCGAATAATATAACGATCGCCAAAGGCATTACCGTTTTCACCTGTGCCAAGCGTAACGCCTGCTTGGGTTGAGAGGATTTCTTTGAGATCTGAGCGACCAGATTCTTCTATTTGGTCTTTGGTTAATACCGTAATCGTAGCAGGTGTATCCACGAGTTCTGCTAATCGGCGAATATCACCTGATTGTTTTACGCTATAGAGTGAGTTGCGAGCACCGTGGATTTCAATTAATTCAAGCTCTTTGTCTTTCGCTTTATTGTTGTTATCGGCTGTCTCATTAGCAAACACTGAGGTTGAGCCGATAGATAATGCACCTAATAAAGCTGTTGAGCCTAATAGCACTTTTTTTGACACTGTTTTTTCCCTTTGTCATGTTGTTGTTAAAATCGTGTGAATGATACAGTCATGTAAATCGAAGTGCAAATGATAATTATTATCATTTATTTTTTTTAGGGGAGGAGGTTGCTAGGGATTAGATGCAAACAATATTTTTGTAAAGTTAATGGAGCTATCAATTAGTTTTCTTTGAATTAACTGAAATTTCTACCTGATTTAGCAGTAGTTTGTTTTGGTGGCCTAAGTTGATGAGCCTTGAAATATTTACATTTTGGTCAATTTCGCATACTCTTGAGCGAGATTTATTGAGAGTGAATGATGAGCAAACCCATTTCAACCGTTGTTTTAGCGCTATTTATGCTTCTTGCCTTTGTTGGGCAAGGCTTGGCTAATGCCGCAATGACGTGTGAAATGTCGGGTAACACGCATTCATCTCATCAAAAAGCACCTCAACAATCAGCTCAATCAGCAAAGGTTGATCACGCTAATACGGATCACGCCATGATGATGCACCATCAAACAATGGCTGATAAAACATTAGCCGGAAAAGCAATGGAGCACAGTATGGCGCCAACTCACGGCGATTGTTGTGGTGATGATTGCCCATGCCCAACCAATGCTTGCACAGGTGTTTCATTACTCAATTCTGTTGATAAAGCAGGATCTCTTGCCTTAGCAAGTGAGTTGATTGTTAGCTCGAAAACTCAACACACTAACTTCGTTATTTCTGCTCTATTTCGCCCACCGATCATTGCTTAAACAGGATCAGTGTGTCTTTTTTGCGCTGATTTCTTTGTATATATACCGTTAATTACACTTTTAAACCAATACAACTTATTGATTATCTAGATTATTCTAGTGGCGAAAGACAATGAAAATACTATTTAAACTAGCCATGGTACTCCTGTATCTACCAATGCTGGCTCATAGCGAAACAACACCTGAAATTGCTAATGAATTACAATTATTTGTTCATAAAACACCAACATGTGGTTGCTGTAAAAAGTGGCTCCACCATCTAGAACAGCAGGGTATTACTGCCACTGGTGTTGATCATCAAGATCTCGGTACGATTAAGCAACAATATGGTGTATTACCCCAATATCGCTCGTGCCATACCGCAGTTAGCCAACAAGGCTTTTTCTTTGAAGGGCATGTACCGGCAAAATTTATTCGCCATTTTTTAACATCGCCATTACCTGATGCTATTGGTTTATCTGTGCCAGCCATGCCTGTAGGTTCACCAGGCATGGAAGTGGGCGATAACTTTATGCCTTATCGAGTATTGGTTTTGTTTAGTGACGGTAGTAGTCGAGTGTTTGCTCGGGTCAATAATTATCAGGAGCAATTCTAATGAAAATGCATCAGTTACGTTTATCAAGCATAACACTGAGTTTATTTTTGGGCTTATCAGCAATTACAACCCAAGCTCAGCAGGTTATTTCACTGGATCAAGCGATTGCTTTAGCTCATCAAAACGACCCGTGGTTACAGGGGAATGAGTTACAACAACAAGCGATAGAGTATCGCAGTATTGCTAGCAATACGTTACCCGATCCAACCGTGTCACTATCGATCGCGAATTTGCCAACCGATGCGTGGAATTTGGAGCAAGAGGGCATGACTCAACTCAAAGTTGGTGTTGCTCAAATGTTTCCACGTGGCGATAGTTTAACTATTAAAGCCAACCAACTTAAAATCGAAGCGTCAAAATATCCGTTATTACGCGCTGAACGCAAAGCCAAGTTGACCACCATAGTTTCTGAATTGTGGTTAGAAGCCTATCTGGCACAACAAACTGTCCGCCTAATTGAAGCCGATTGGTCTTTGTTTGAGCAAATGGCTGAAGTGGCAAAAGTCAGCTACGCCAATGCTGTGGGTAAAACCCGACAACAAGATGTTATTCGCGCGCAACTGGAGATTGTCCAATTAGAAGATAGACTCACCGCGCAAAAGCAAAAGCTTGAAACCTCGGTGGCTCGGTTAAATGAGTGGTTACACGTTGTTGACATCTCAGCTATTGGCCAAGGTAATCAATTTGAGAGTCAATTTGCCTATTTTGACGAGAGCACGCAGCCGTTTCGTGTGAGTGAAAAGTTGCCTCAACTAGCATTAGCTAAAACCAACTTATTGAAAAATTCACAATATTCGCGCTCACAGCTAGCACAAGAATTGATGGACCACCCAGCATTGGCGGTTATCGATATCAAGCAACAAGTGTTTGAAAAAAATATTGATCTTGCCGAGCAGCAATACAAGCCTCAATGGGGGGTAAATGCCAGTTATGGTTATCGCGATGATACGCCATCGGGTGACAGTCGCGCCGATTTGTTTTCAGTAGGTGTGTCCTTTGATTTACCCTTATTTACTGAAAACAAACAAGATAAACAAGTCGCGGCGTCGGTTGCTGAAGCGCAAGCGATAAAAACTGAAAAGTTATTACTGACTAAACAAATGATCAGCGCCGTTGAAAAAGAAGTTCGTCAGTTGCAACGGTTATCGCAGCGCCAAGCGATATATCAACAACAATTGTTAACCCAAACCGAAGAGCAAGCAGAAGCCTCGTTAACCGCTTATACCAACGATGATGGCGACTTTGCTGAAGTTGTCCGATCGCGAATTGCTCAGTTAAATGCGCGTATTTCAGCGCTGCAAATCGATGTTGAAGCATTAAAAGCCGTTGCTCGAGTGAATTACTTTTTTAGCCAAGCTTCAAATCAAAACACATACCAAAACCCATACCAAAACAAGGGCCTACAAGATACGCCGCGACTTAATGTTAAGTCGGTGGGAGAATAAAAATGTCAAACAACAATAATCTTATGATCAAATTAGTCGGCGCAGCCATTGTTGGTGCTGTGATTGGTGCAAGTGCCATTAACTTATTAAGCCCTAACGACCAACAAGGGGCAGGCGAGCAGGCAAATAATGAGAAAAAGCCCTTGTATTGGGTTGCGCCAATGGACTCAAATTATCGCCGCGATAAACCGGGTAAATCGCCGATGGGCATGGATTTAATTCCTGTTTATGAAGAATCGAATTCAGCTGACGAACATGGCCCCGGTACGGTAAGAATTGCCCCTCATGTTATCAATAACTTAGGTGTTCGGACGGCGCAGGTTGAGCGAAAAACCTTAGATTCTGATATTGCCACCGTGGGTTATGTTCAGTACGACCAAGATCAATTAGTCCACATTCATCCGCGCGTTGATGGCTGGATAGAAAAGCTGTATGTCAAAGCTGAAGGCAATCCGGTTGAGCAAGGTCAGCCATTGTATACGCTATATTCACCGCAATTAGTTAACGCGCAAGAAGAGTTTTTAATTGCCGTTAAGCGCAATAACAAGTCGCTGATCAACGCTGCTAAAGCGCGGTTAACTGCACTGCAACTTACCCCTGATTTTATCAACGAATTAGCCAAGACAGGTAAGGTAAAGCAAAACATCACCTTTTACTCACCGCAATCCGGTGTCGTTGATGGCTTAAAAATTCGCGAGGGTTTTTATGTTAAGCCAGGCAACACCTTATTTAGCATCAGCAAATTGGATCAGGTGTGGGTTGAAGCCGAGGTTTTCGAGCGCGATGCGCCAATGATCAGCCAAGGCTTAGCGGTAGCTATGACGTTAGATTACTTACCGGGCAAAACATGGCAAGGGCTAGTCGATTACGTTTATCCTACACTTAACGATAAAAACCGCAGTGTACGAGTACGCTTAAAATTCGACAATCCTGATCATCAACTCAAGCCGAATATGTACGCGCAAATCAATATTAAAGCGCAAACCAGTGCCGATGTTTTAGTCGTACCAAAAGAAGCGGTAATTCGCACAGGTAAGCAAGATCGCGTGGTCTTAGCCTTAGGTGATGGACAGTTTAAATCGATTGCCGTTGATATTGGCCGAGTAGATCACGATGACATTGAAATTTTATCTGGTCTAACGCAAGACGATATCGTCGTCACCTCTGCCCAGTTTTTAATTGATTCAGAATCGAGTAAAAATTCAGACTTTAAACGCATGAGTCATGACGAAAAGCCAGTATCAGTATGGATGGAAGGTGAAATCAACTCAGTGATGGTTGATCATCGCATGGCAAATATAACACATGGGCCGTCGCAAGCATGGGATTGGCCAGCAATGACGATGGACTTTATGATTGGTCAAAGTGTTGATATTAATGCCTTGAAAGCTGGCCAAACTTTGCACTTTGAAGTCACGCAAACTAATGAGGGCGGCTATGAAGTAACCGGCATTCATATTATGTCGGAGCCAGAGGACAATAGCGATAGTGCCCCGTCAGCGACAGTAAATGGTGTGATTAATGCCATTGATTTAGAAAAACGGGTGATTAATATTTCACGTGACGCGATTGAAAAATGGGATCGCCCTGCGGCCACTATGGACTTTATGGTTAGCGATAATATTGTCTTAGATGAGTTTTCGATTGGCCAAAAAATCAATTTTACCTTTGAAATTCGCGATGACTTCGTTGTTGTCGAGATCAGCGCTATGACTGACATGGATCATAGTCAACACATCAACCATTAGGCGAGAAAACCATGATAGAACGTATTATTCATTGGTCGGTCTTTAATCGCTTTTTTGTTTTGTTGACCACCTTTATTTTAGTTGGCGCGGGTATTTTCGCGTTTAAAAACACGCCTGTTGATGCGATCCCTGATTTATCTGACGTTCAGGTGATCATTAAAACATCATATCCTGGCCAAGCGCCGCAAGTGGTTGAGGATCAGGTCACTTATCCATTAACAACCGCGATGCTATCGGTACCGGGTGCGCAAACGGTGCGTGGTTATTCGTTTTTCGGCGACTCCTATGTTTACATTATTTTTGATGATGACACCGATCTCTACTGGGCGCGTTCACGGGTACTTGAATACCTTTCACAGGTTGCACCAAGCTTACCTGATTCGGCTAAGCCGCAACTTGGCCCTGATGCCACAGGGGTAGGCTGGGTTTATCTTTATGCCCTCGTCGATAAAAGCGGTAAGCACGATATTAGTGAGCTGCGCAGTATTCAAGATTGGTTTTTAAAATATGAATTACAAACCGTTGCTGGTGTTTCTGAAGTTGCAGCGATTGGCGGCATGGTCAAACAGTACCAAGTGGTGGTTAATCCCGATAAATTAAGTGCTTATGATATTCCACTGAGTTTAATTCAAACGGCAATTAAACAAGGCAATCAAGAAGTGGGCGCCTCGGTTGTCGAAATGGCGGAAGCGGAATACATGGTCACCGCCTCCGGTTATATTCAGTCGATTGAAGATTTAGAGGCGATTCCGCTGGGTTTAAATATCAATGGTACGCCACTGCTTTTAGGTGAAGTGGCTGATATTACCTTAGGGCCGCAAATGCGCCGTGGTATTGCTGAGCTTAACGGCGAAGGTGAAACTGTGGGCGGTGTGGTGGTGATGCGCTTTGGCGAAAACGCTCAAAAAACCATTGAAGGTGTTAAAGCGAAATTAAAAGCACTGCAAAACGGTTTACCCGATGGTGTTGAAATCGTCACCGTTTACGATCGCTCAGGGCTTATTGAACGTGCGGTTGATAACCTTTGGTCAAAACTGATGGAAGAATTAGCCGTTGTTGCATTGGTTTGTATGGTCTTTCTCTTTCATGTACGCTCGTCCATTGTTGCTATTGTCAGCTTGCCGTTGGGGATTTTGGTGTCGTTTATCATCATGTATTTCCAAGGGATAAATGCCAACATTATGTCGTTAGGCGGTATTGCCATCGCGATTGGCGCAATGACGGATGGCGCGATAGTAATGATCGAAAATATGCACAAGCATATGGAAAAAACGCCATTAACCGAAGAAAACCGCTGGCAAATCGTCGCCAAGGCGGCTAGTGAAGTAGGTCCTGCGCTATTTTTTAGTTTGCTCATCATTACTGTGAGTTTTTTACCGGTGTTTATTCTGGAAGCACAAGAAGGGCGAATGTTTGCGCCGCTTGCCTATACCAAAACTTACGCGATGGCAGCTTCTGCAGGTTTAGCGATTACTTTGATCCCCGTGCTTATGGGCTACTTTATTCGCGGCAAGGTCATTTCTGAGCATAAAAATCCGATTAACCGCGGTTTAATTGCCGCATACAAGCCATTGTTAAGCCTAGTGTTAGCCTACCCAAAAACGACAATTATCGCGGCACTAGCTGTGACTTGGGTCGGTTTTTCACCGCTGGATAAAATTGGCAGTGAATTTATTCCGCCACTTGATGAAGGCGACTTAATGTATATGCCAACCACCTATCCGGGGATATCGATTGGTAAAGCACGTGAGTTGTTACAACAAACCGATAAGCTCATTCGCACCGTACCTGAGGTGGAATCTGTGTTCGGTAAAGTAGGGCGGGCGGAAACAGCGACCGATCCTGCGCCGCTCACGATGATTGAAACCTTTATTCAGTTAAAGCCGCAAAGCCAGTGGCGAGAAGGGGTGACTACCGAAAGCTTAAAGCAAGAATTTGATAAATTGGTACAATTTCCCGGCCTAACGAATGCTTGGGTAATGCCGATAAAAACGCGTATCGATATGCTGGCAACAGGTATTAAAACGCCGGTGGGCGTCAAGGTTGCTGGTAGCGATTTAGCGGTCATTCAAGCCATTGGTCAGCAGCTTGAGCAAGTCTTGAAAGATTACCCCGGTACCGCCTCTGTTTATTCTGAGCGGGTTGCCGGTGGCCGCTATATTAAAGTGGATATCGATCGCATCAAAGCCGCGCGTTTTGGCTTGAATATCGCCGATGTTCAGCAAGTGGTTGCAACGGCCATTGGCGGGATGAATGTAGCGCAAACCGTTGAAGGGTTAGAGCGTTATCCGGTTAATTTACGTTATCCGCAAGATTATCGAGACTCACCTGAGCAACTGCAAAAACTGCCGATTGTCACGCCAAAAGGCCAACGTATCGCACTGGCCGATGTCGCCAATGTTTATGTGGAAGAGGGGCCGCCGGGGATCAAGAGTGAAAATGCTCGGATTAACGGGTGGACGTTTATTGATATTGATGGTGTTGATATTGGCAGTTATGTCGAAGGCGCTAAAGCCAAAGTTGCTAACGAGATTGATTTGCCCGCCGGTTATTCAATTAGTTGGGCTGGCCAATATGAATATATGGCGCGGGCACAAGAAAAGCTAAGTTATGTCTTGCCGTTAACGTTAGCGATTATCATTGTTTTACTTTATCTCAACTTTAGAAGTTTAGCAGAAGTCGCGATCATTATGGGCACTTTGCCGTTAGCGATGATCGGTGGTATTTGGCTGATGTATCTAGAGGGCTTTAACTTTTCTGTCGCAGTAGGCGTTGGCTTTATTGCACTTGCTGGGGTTGCGGTGGAAATCGGCGTGATCATGCTCGTGTATTTAAATCAGGCATACAAAGAAGCCGTTGAATCAGCAAAAGCGCAAGGGCGAACATTTGATCGTAACGCGCTAGTTGATGCGATCATGCAAGGCGCTGGTATGCGAGTACGCCCCGTGATGATGACGGTAGCGACCATTATTATCGGTTTGATGCCAATTTTATACGGTACGGGTACTGGCTCTGAAGTCATGAGCCGGATCGCCGCGCCTATGGTTGGCGGTATGGCCAGTGCCGTGATTTTAACCTTGTTAGTGCTGCCTGCGGTGTATTTGTTATGGAAGTCACGCACTATCGATAACAGACGAAAAAATAAATTTAACTTGTTGAAAACTAGTCGAAAGTATCACAAATGGTTAATGGCATTTATTGGCGTTCAGTTTGTTATTTGGTCTGTGACCGGCGCTTATATGGTGTTTTTTAATATTCACTATATTCACGGCGATAGTTTAGTTCACAATCATCAAACCAAGCTATCTGCTGACCAAGTGAATATATCAACAACAACCTTGCGCCAACGCTATGGGCAATTTGATGAGTTGTCGTTGGCGATGATGCTTGATAAACCCGTATATCGCTTTAGCCTTGAGGGCGAGCAATACTTAGTGGATGCTAATTCTGGCGAGTTACTTTCACCGCTTGATGAGCAAACCGCCAAACGCATTGCAAGGCATGAATATACTGGCGATGGTGAGATTATTTCAGCGCGTTTAATTACAGATAATCCGCCGTTTGAATTAAGCCCTCGCCGCGTACCAGCATGGCGTGTCGATTTTGATAATTTTGGTGCACCAGCACTTTATATCTCCTCATTAACGGGTGAAGTCGTCACCAAACGACATGAGTGGTGGCGACTATTTGATTGGATGTTTAGGTTTCATGTGATGGATTATCAAGCCAGTGAAATAGACAATCAATTACTGTTTTGGTTTGCCTTATTTGGCCTGTTAGCAGCTATTACCGGCGCAGTGTTAAGTTACGATCGGGTGGTAAAACCGGAATTTAAAACACTTGCTAAAAAGCTGCGAGGAATGAGCTAATGGGTTTAGTCAAAAAAATTCACAAGTGGGCGTCTGTTATTGTTGGTTTGCAATTGCTTATTTGGCTAGCGACCGGTTTGTATTTTAATTTAATGGATCATCATAAAGCCGGTGGCCATCAGTATCGCGCTCATCTTCATCAGCCGTTAGTTTTTGATCACAGTCGCTTAGTTGAGCCACAGCAACTACTAGAGAACTCATCAGCGTCGACTTCAATAAAGCTGATTAATTTACTCGGTAAGCCTTATTATTTAATGAATCATGAAAAGGGCTTATATCCGCATTTTAACAATCGCTATAGTTTATATCACGCCTACACGGGTGAGCTGTTTAAGATTGATAGAACAACGGCCATAGCGCTTGCTGAACAATCTTATAATGGTCCTGGTGAGGTAGAGTCGGTTAGCTTTATTGGCGGCAAAAATGAGGATTTACCCAAGCAAAAGAATCCGAGTTGGCAAGTGAGTTTTAATGATGAGGTAAATACGCGAGTTTATGTTGAAGCACAATCTGGCCGAATAACGGGGCACAGCGATGATGACAGCCGCTTTGCCGGTATTTTCTTCATGCTGCATTTTATGGATTATGCCAATGAAGGCTCGTTTAACAACTGGCAAATAATCGCCTTTGGCTTTATCACCTTGTGGTTATCGTTTACCGGTATGATTTGGACGATTAATTTACTGCAAAAGCGCCAATATAAGCTCAAAGAATTAAAGCAACTTTAATTGTCGTTTTCGCGTTAAAGCGATGAAAATTGTTAGAGCCATCTTATTGAATGGCTCCCTCCCAAGTACAAAGGGTGAGTGGTGATGAAAAAGAATCAAGTGAGCGTTCAATTAACCATAGAAGGTGCTGGTTGTGCTAGCTGTGTTGGCAAAATTGAGTCGGCACTTAAAGCAACTGCCGGTGTTAGTAATGCCCAGATGAATTTTGCCGACCGTACGGTGATCGTTACTGGTACAGCGCCAGTAGAGCTATTGATTGGCGCCGTTGAGTCAGCCGGTTATAACGCCAAGCACATTGATAGCAGTGACTTTGACGAAGTTCTTGATGAAAAAGAAGCTGCTGAGCGCGATTATTACAAGAAACTTGTTAGGCACACTGTAATTGCATTGCTGTTGGGTTTCCCCTTGATGGTTTATGGCTTATTTATTGGCGAGATGAACGTTGAAACGCCAATTGAGCGGGTGAGCTGGGGCGCGGTTGGCTTATTAACCTTTGCGGTAATGCTTGCCTCAGGTAAACACTTCTATGTAGGCGCATGGCGAGGGCTGCTTAATCACACCGCTAATATGGATACCCTCATTGCCATCGGTACGGGGGCTGCGTGGCTTTATTCTATGGCGGTTGTTCTCTTACCCAACGCATTTCCTGACATGGCTCGACATGTCTATTTTGAGGCAACCGCGATGATCATTGGTTTGATCAATCTAGGCTTGGCGTTGGAGTTAAAGGCCCGAGGAAAAACCTCGGCAGCCATTAAACGATTGATTGGTTTACAGCCAAAAACCGCTATTGTTGTGCGAGATAATCAAGACGTTGAAATAGCCATCGCTCAGGTTTTACAAAATGATATTGTTAAAATTAAGCCCGGCCAAAAAATCCCGGTTGATGGCATAGTGGTTGAGGGTAGCACTTCAGTAGACGAATCGATGCTAACGGGTGAACCGATGCCTGTTGAAAAAAACGTTAACGATGAGGTGGTCGCTGGGACATTAAATAAAACCGGCTCTTGTTTATTCAAAGCGACGCGTATCGGCAAGGATACAGCGCTCTCACAAATTATTGCTATGGTAAAGCAAGCGCAAAATTCGAAGCCACCCATTGGGCGTTTAGCCGATGTTATTGCGAGTGTTTTTGTACCTGTGGTGATGATCATTGCCATTTTAAGCGCGCTAGTTTGGCTTAATGTTGGCCCTGAGCCAACGATTGCGTTTGCATTGATTAGCGCAACGACCGTGCTAATTATTGCCTGCCCTTGTGCCTTGGGTTTAGCAACGCCCATGTCGGTGATGGTTGGGGTGGGGAAAGCAGCTGAGTTAGGCGTGTTAATTAAAAATGGCCAAGGGCTGCAAACTGCGGCCAAAGTAACGGCGATGTTACTCGATAAAACAGGAACCATTACCGAAGGTCAGCCGAAAGTAACGGACATTATTTTAACAAGTGATCTAAGCAAAACAGCCGTCTTACAACTTGCCGCTAGTCTCGAAAACGGCTCAGAACATCCATTAGCTCATGCAATTGTTGAAAGTGCTCAAGCACAAGCAATATCGCTATTGCCGATAGAGGGGTTTGAAGCGGTCACAGGATTAGGTGTAAAGGCAAACTGTCAAGGCAAATCACTGTTATTGGGTAATGCTAAGTTAATGAACGATTGCGGTGTTGAGTTCAAGGCGCAGGTAAGTCAGGTTTCTGCTTTGGCAAAACAGGCGAAAACCGCGATGTATCTTGCCGTTGATCATCAATTAGTGGCGCTTATTGCTGTGGCTGATCCAATCAAGTCGGATTCACTTGCGGCAATAAGCCGCCTGCAAGAAAAGGGGATTCGCACCATTATGTTAACCGGCGATAATGCTGAAACAGCACAAGCCGTTGCCGAACAAGTGGGGATTACTGAGTTTTTAGCCGACGTGATGCCCCAAGATAAAGCCGATAAAGTGGCGCAACTACAACGCCAAGGAGAAGTTGTTGGTATGACAGGTGATGGTATTAACGATGCTCCGGCGCTCGCCTTAGCCGATGTCGGTTTTGCTATAGGCACAGGTACTGATGTCGCGATTGAAAGTGCAGACATCGCCTTAATGCGTGGTTCCTTACATGGCTTGGTCGATGCCATTGAAATTAGCCAAGCAACGCTGAGTAATATTAAGCAAAACCTGTTTGGTGCATTTGTTTATAACACCGCAGGCATCCCTATTGCCGCGGGAATATTGTATCCATACTTTGGGCTTTTACTGAGCCCAATCGTTGCAGGTGCGGCGATGGCCTTCTCATCGGTGACTGTGGTCAGTAATGCTAATCGATTGAGGCTTTTTAAAGTGAAAACTCAGGCGTAGGTAAGTAAATGATAATCGTAAACTTAATTGGGTTGTGCTTGATCGGGCTGATAATTTGGTGGTTTTGGTTGTATAAACCAAAAGCCGCAACGCCTGTATTTGATGATGTAGTGATAGAGGTTAAAGACGGGGTGTATTCGCCCGCTATTATCCAAGTGATGGCTAACCGGCCTTTTGTTTTGCGCTTTAATCGAGTTGATGCAACACCGTGTGCTGAAAGTGTATTGATACCAGCATTAAATATCAGTGAGCAACTCCTCCTCAATCAAGTGACGCAGATCTCGTTTGATGGTTTGGCAAAAGGTGAGTATTCGTTTCATTGCCAAATGATGATGTATCAAGGGGTCATTAAAGTCATTTAATCGTTATAACATTAAGTGTGTTGCTTTGCTTGAATAAAATACTATTCATGGTCACGACAAAAAATATTTAGTATCTTGTGCTTTGTGATTTTCGTAAAATCGCGCGACTTTTCATCGACTCAGGTTAACCAAGACATACAAATGACATATTTATTAGATAACAAGCTGGTGTTAACAATTTTGATCCTGCTGATTGGCTTTGCGATCAAAGTTACCGTGTGTCGGTTCTACAAACGCAAGTTTAAGCGAAAAGGGCTAGATAAACGTTATCTAATCAATAACTTTAATAATTTGTTTAACTTGTTGATGTTGTTAATTTTAATGGCGTTGTGGGCAGAAGAATTACAGCGTTTTGCCTTGTCTATTGCAGCGTTTGTTGTGGCGATTGTATTAGCGACCAAAGAGATTATTCAATGTTTTATTGGCTTTTTCTACATCACAGCAAGTGCGCCATTTAGAGTCGGTGATTGGATCCAAACCAATGAAATAACAGGTGAAGTTTCACAAATCGATTGGGCGAAAGTTGTTTTGCTCGAAGTCGATAGAGAAACCTACAGCTACACTGGTCGCACGGTGTTTTTGCCTAACAGCGCTTTGATGTTACAACCGATCAAAAACCTCAATTACATGCGCCGCTACGTCAATCATAGCTTTTCTATTACCTATGAAGCACCCACTGGCGATGTTAATAGCCTTATTGAAAGTCTCGAAATTCAAGCGATGGCATATTGCGCCGATTTTGCCGATGTTGCCGAGCGTTACAACACACTAATCGAGAACCGATTAGATGTAACTATTGCGGGCCCTAAGCCAACGGTGCAAATTACCACGACTGACACCGGCAAAGTGA
The DNA here is from genome assembly GCF_014898095.1 of Thalassotalea sp. LPB0316. Classification (NCBI taxonomy): domain Bacteria; kingdom Pseudomonadati; phylum Pseudomonadota; class Gammaproteobacteria; order Alteromonadales; family Colwelliaceae; genus Thalassotalea; species Thalassotalea sp. LPB0316. Next base: position 3,400,249 of record NZ_CP062946.1, on the reverse strand, counting down.
AGTTAAATTTCAACTTATTCTGCCCAACAGAAAAAGCGATAGAAATAGAGCAGCAACTCACCAAAGACTTTTTCAACTTTAGCATGGCGAAATAGCTTACCAATTAAAGCTAGCGTTGCCGTGTTTAATGTCGACAAAAAGTTTTTAATAAAGATAAATTATTTTTTAATAGGTGGCCTATCGATAAATTTTATTTATCAAAAGAATAAAGGAAATTTTTAAATACCAACGTTGTTTTATGCCCGTACATAAGGGAAAAGTAACAGCGAATCTTTAATTAGTTCTACTTTATTACTTTTTGCTAAATAGATAGCGTGTATTTCACGGCTATAGATTGGCGCCTCTTCAACTTCAAAAAGCTTGTTTTTTCTTAAGTGCTCGAAACACATTTGTTTCGGTAGGTAAGCCGTACCACCCGCTTCTAGAATAAAGTTAAGCGCTATGCGCGGTTGGCTCATCGTGTGTCGCACGACTTCATACTCACTAAAATCACGGATAAATTGGCTATTTACGGCTTCGCCGTAATCTACTTGGATCATATTTTCTAAGTTGCTAAGTTCGGCGTTTTGCTCGGTGGAAACTAGCTGTAAAGGCACGGTTGATACCTTTTCGGCAACGATGTCTTCCACGTGTGGTGGTTCAAAGACAAAGGCAATGTCGATCAGTCGTGATAAGACTTGTTTGCGCAATTCAATAGGGGAGTAGTTGTGAATATGTAAGTGAACATCGTCTAGGTTACGGTGAATTTTTTGCAGCCAATCGTGCAGTACGATATCCCATATCGACATCATTGAACCAACAAACAATTGGCTCGAGTTAGCTTCGCTCACCCCGACATCTTGCTTGAGTTTTTGCCACATGATCAGCATTTCATTGGCGTGTTTAACTAAGCGATGGCCTTCGGCGGTTAACTTTAAACGCTTATGTGTGCGGTCAAACAGTAATACCCCCAATTCATCTTCTAATAGTTTTATGCGGCTACTAACGGCAGCTTGAGTGATAAAAAGGTTTTCTGCTGCCACCCGAAAGTGCAAGGTTTGGCTAACTTCTAAAAAAGTGGTCAATAATTCGATTTTCATCAGGCGTTGGCTATCTTTAGTTTAATAAAAAATATTTGTTAAACACTATAGTTTATTTCGTTTTTCTTTTCATTAATTGTTGCCTACATTTAGCGCCCAACAAAACAGAGGAATTTATTATGAAAATTGCAATCTTATCTCGTGGTGAAAACTTATACTCAACGCGCCGTTTAAAAGAAGCTTGTTTAGAGCGTGGTCACGAAGTTGATATTATCGATACATTACACTGCTACATGGATATTACCAGCAGTCGACCAGCTGTTCGCTACCACGGTCAAGAGTTGCCAAAATACGACGCTGTTATTCCGCGCATTGGGGCTTCAATTACCTTTTACGGTACAGCGGTTGCACGTCAGTTTGAAATGATGGGCACGTTTAATGTTAATGAATCGGTTGCTATCAGCCGCTCTCGTGACAAGTTGCGTTCAATGCAACTACTTTCACGTAAAGGTATTGGTATGCCACGCACAGGCTTTGCGAGCAAGCCTGATAACGTAAAAGACTTGATTAAAAACGTTGGTGGTGCGCCTCTAGTCATCAAGTTACTTGAGGGTACTCAGGGTATTGGTGTGGTATTAGCTGACACAGCAAAAGCCGCAGAAAGTATTATTGAAGCCTTTATGGGCTTAAAAGCTAATATTTTAGTGCAAGAGTTCATCAAAGAAGCAGGCGGTGCCGATATTCGCTGTTTAGTTGTTGGTGGGCGTGTTGTTGCAGCAATGAAGCGTCAAGGTGCTGAGGGTGAGTTCCGCTCAAACCTTCACCGCGGCGGTTCAGCAGAAGTGATTAAACTAACAAAAGCCGAGCGCGAAACAGCGGTTAATGCGGCGAAAGTTATGGGCTTAAATTTCTGTGGTGTTGATTTACTTCGCTCTAATAATGGCCCTATGGTAATGGAAGTTAACTCTTCACCGGGTTTAGAGGGAATTGAAACCGCAACAGGACTTGATATTGCAGGCAAAGTGATTGAGTTTATTGAAAAAACAGGTAAAACTGCCAGAGCTAGATCAACTAAAACACGTGGTCAAGGCTAATTAGCTCTAAAGGAAAGGGTGTCACAATGACTATACTAAAAATAGGTGAATATGAGATTGGCATGGGCGAAACGCGTAAAATCGATTTGCCCGTAGCCAAGCTTTATACCGATGCTGATGTTCATTTGCCAGTTTATATTATTCGCGGTAAGCGACGTGGTCCAACGATTTTCGTCAGTGCTGCTGTCCATGGCGATGAACTCAATGGTATAGAAATTATTCGCCGATTAATTAACTTGAAAGGCTTTAAGGTTTCAGCCGGTACATTAATAGCGGTACCTATGGTCAATGTATACGGCGTGGTAAACCAATCGCGTTACATGCCGGATCGCCGCGACTTAAACCGAAGCTTTCCGGGTTCAGCAAAAGGGTCTTTAGCTGCAAGGGTTGCCAATATCTTTTTGACGGAAATTGTTAGCCATTGTGATTACGGGATTGATTTGCACACTGGCGCTATCCATCGCTCAAATTTGCCGCAAATTCGCGCGGATTTGTCTGATGAAATGACATTAGAGTTGGCTAAAGTGTTTGATGTGCCTGTAATTTTGAACTCAGATGTACTTGATGGTTCACTGCGTGAGGCTGCGGTTAAAAATAAAACCAAAGTATTGCTTTATGAGGCGGGTGAAGCGTTGCGTTTTGACGAGTTCTCTATTCGCGCCGGTATCAAGGGCATAGTGAATGTTCTTCGCCATTTAAAAATGATGCCTAAACGCGGTGCGAGAAAGCGCAAGTCGACTCAGTTTATTGCGAATCATAGCGGCTGGGTGAGAGCAAGTGCTAGTGGTATTGCAACGCATTTATACGAATTAGGCGATCAAGTCGTCAAAGGCGATGTCTTGGCTGAAATAGGCAGTCCTTATGGTGATGTACTCGGTAAAGTCTTAGCGCATAAGAGTGGGGTTATTATCGGTAAGCAAAATATTCCGCTGGTACAAGAAGGTGAAGCTATGTATCACATTGCGTTTTTTAGTGAAGATGATGAGCAAATTGCCGAGCATATTGGCAACGTTGAAGAAGCGTTAGTTGTTAACACAGAAACAAGTGAAGAATTGTTATGACAGATAGAATGATTATTGGCCACATTGAGGCAATTGATTTACCTGAGTTAGGTATTAGCCAGCTGCCGGTACGTGTTGATACCGGCGCACAAACTTCATCTTTACACGTTGATAATATCAAGCGCGTAAAGATCAAAGGTAAGCCAGGTATTGAATTTGATATTCACCCTGAAATCCACAATGTTGAGACAATTACCCATTGTTCGGCTTTGTTACACGATGTTAGAAAAGTAAAATCATCTAATGGTTTGAGTGAACAGCGCTATGTTGTCAAAACACCGGCAATTTTAGGCGATCACAAGTGGAATATTGAAATTACCTTAACTGATCGCTCTGATATGACTTATTTAATGTTATTGGGGCGACAGGCAATTAGTGATCACTTTTATGTTGACGTGTCACAAACCTTTATTTCTTCAACCCTTGAGGAGTAATGATGCTTGAGAAGATCCAAAATATTTTAAACATGACCCTCTTTACCTTTAACGGTAACGATTTTACCTTGCTCGAAGTACTAACGGTCCCAATTTGGCTGATCGTGAGTATTTGGCTTTCGCGCTTTTCTATCAAGCTTTTGGGTAATCGCTTAAAAGATAAAAACAAAGACCCTAATTTAGTGCACTTAATTGAGCGTATTTTGTACGTTATTGCGCTGGCACTGATCTTTATCACTACCTTGTCGATGATCAACGTGCCAATAACGGCATTTGCGTTTTTATCGGGTGCTATCGCCATCGGTTTTGGTTTTGGCGCGCAAAACGTAATCAACAACTTTATCAGTGGTTGGATATTAATGGGCGAAAAGCCGATTAGAATTGGTGACTTTTTGGAAGTTGAAGGCGTTAAAGGCATCGTGGAAGAAATTAACACTCGTTCTACCCGTGTTAGGCGTGTAGACGGTGTTCACATGCTTATTCCGAACAGCAAATTACTCGAAAATACCGTAACCAACTGGACACTTCGTGACAAACTGATTCGCGGCACGGTAACCGTTGGGGTTGCATATGGCAGTGATTGCCAGAAAGTGAGAGATTTAATACTCGAGGTGACAAAGGCGCAACCCCAAGTTTTACAGGAGGAAGGTCGAATGCCAGCGGTGTTCTTCCAAGACTTCGGCGATAACTCATTACTATTTGAAGTCTATTATTGGATTAACTCTCAAGTAGAAGGTGGTTTACGGGTTGTTAGCAGCAATATTCGCTTTGCCATAGATGAGGCGTTTAACGAAGCAGACATCGTTATTGCCTTTCCACAACGCGATGTTCATATTGATGGCGCAATTGAAATTAAACAGAGTAAATAACCTGTTGTACTAAGGATTTGACTATGACTGAAATTGATGAAAAAAAATCGATGATATTTCATCAACGCGCGGGTAAAGATACTGGCGAATTTGACTGGTATCACCTGCACAGTGACCACGAGTCTTCGTTCGAGTTAATGAAGTCGTTATCACTGCCTTTGGTAGCGATCGAAGGCTTGATGGCGCAAGAAACACGACCTAAATTACTTGAATTGGAAGATGGGATTTTAATTTACTTGCGAGCTATAAACTTAAACCATCAGGCCGATCACGATGACATGGTGTCGTTACGCATATGGATCAGTGAGGGGCGTGTAGTAACTACCACTAAAAAAGGCCGTGCGTTGCGTTCAATTGAAGAAGTTGTTGCGGCTACAAAAAGCAGAAATAAAGTCAAAAGTATTCAAGATTTGTTATGCATATTAGTGGAAAAAATTACCGACAAAATTTGTAGTGAAGTCGAATCTTATGACGTTGCTCTCGATACTTATGAAGCTTTACTAAATACTAAGCCTGAGCGGATAAACCGCCAAGAGGTGATTGAGATTCGTCGTCAATCAGCGCAAATCAAACGCTATATTGGGCCACAGCGAGAAGCGCTCGATGCAATGCAAATCGTCTTTGACACTTTGAGCAAAATTCAAAAATTTAGATTAAAAGAGCAAACGGAGCGTATTGCTCGTTATTTAGAAACACTTGATGTTATGCGTGAGCGAACGTTATTGATTCAAGACGAGCTGCGTTATCAAACTGCAGAAGCACAAAATGCAAGAATGTATGTGCTATCGCTAGTAACGGCTATTTTCTTACCCCTGTCATTCTTAACAGGTGTCTTTGGCATGAATGTCGCTGGCTTACCTGGACTAGAAGTTGATTACGCCTTTAAGATGTTAATGGGCGCAATGACAGGGCTTTCAGTGGTTATTTTAGTGCTGATGAAGTGGAGTAAGTGGTTTTAATACCGATAAAATTGCATTATAGATTACTGTGTTTGTAATAAAAAAGGCATGTCCCAATAACTGTGGCATGCCTAATTTTTTTAATGGTAACTACCTGCGAATGTACTTTACTTTTAAATATTTAATTCACTTGGTATAACCATAACCTAGCTAAAGTTATTACTTAATTACGCGACGAGATACCAAGCCAATTAGCCCCAATGCAAAAACAGCGAGTGTCGAAGGTTCTGGTACCGAGACACTTCTAACTAGAACACTGTTGTTGTAATACTGAGCATCTGAATCAGACATAAAATATGGTGATGTTGCTTGTAAAGAGCTTCCGTCGTTTGCCGAACGCAAATGTACTTGGGCACTATAAGTCGGTAAGTTAGTGCTTTGCATTCCGTGAAACCATCCATACATAGTTACTGAACTTTGATTGTTTTGGTCGGCACCGTAGATTAATCGCCCCCAATTATAATCCCACTGATCATAGCCTAAACTTCCATCAACAGTACTTAATGAACTATTCCAAGTTGTTCCTGAAGTCATGGTGAAAAAATATTGTAAAATGTCTGAATTTGGATCTTCAGCTATATGCCATGCAGTATTTACTACCTGGACGGAATTTTGCTCAATAATATAGTCATAATACAAGGCGTTGACTTCATCTTGTGTTGCATATCGATATGACTGGTATTCACTTTGAGTTAAAACAGTCGACTCAACTTGATTGCGACTCATACCCGTAGTTACTGATAAATCTAACCATTCCAAATTATTGTGAATCAAACCAGCATTGGCGTTTGATACCACAACTAAAGTTAACGCTGAAACCATACGCATTAAAAACTTAAACTTCATTATTGAGCCTCTTAACCCTCTAGATATTTTTAGTTAAAACATCATTTTATTAAATTTTTTTAAATCAGTATGCAAAAAGCGGACCGATTTATAGGTGTTTGTTTTTGTTGTGAATTATTGTTTTATTATTGGTCTTTTTATTTCGTTGTAAATTATGCTGACATCAAGAGTCAATAGGTATGTACAAAAATACAACTAACCATACCGACACCCTTGCGGTTTCTATTTCAATGAATTTAGAGATTCCCGCATTCGCGAGAGTTACGGTAGGGGGGGTATTCCCACATTCGCGAGAATGACGGCGGGCGGTTGGTTATTTCCGCATTCGCGAGAATGAGCATTGGGCTCATACAAAACTGGCAAAAACCCTCGTCATACCCGAGTAGTCGGGTATCGCTTTACAAACAATAAACTGTTTTAATATTTCAAAGCTAATTAATGGGCTTGTGAGAGTATGTTTTCTAAGGATTGCTCTAAAGCGCTTTGTTCATTGACCCAGCCACTTTTTTTAGAAATACCTAAATAAAGCGGCATATCAACAATATGATCAAAATCTTGCTTTACTATCTTGCCCTCAGGATCAAATGGCTCAATATGTTCAATAGCAAAAGAGGGCGGTGCGATAAATGCGTCGATACGGCCATTCATCATCAGGTTGACCATGATTTCAAAATCTAAAACGGGAACCTTACTAAAACTGGTCGCTTGATCAAACTCTTTGAAGTGCTTATAGCCTCTGAGGTGGCCAACAATCAAACCGTCGAGATCGTCAAACGAAGTGATTTTTTTATTCAGTGCGTAAAAGCGAAAGCCTGCTTTTTGAACCTTAAAATGCGGTGAGAGGTATTGAATATATTCTTCTCTGTCGCGTGTTTTGAAAAGATCATCAATAATATCTGCTTGTCCTGTTTCTATGAGCTTTAAGCACCTTACCCACGGGCAAGGGTATAGCTCAATAGGCACCCCTAACTCCTTTGCTAATCGCACAGCAATATTGTCATCTAAGTTTCCTGCTTCAAACCTTTCAAGGTAGCCAGGAATAGCGGCAAAGATTAACTTTTCTGGCTTCGCGCTCACTGACAGAGGAAGTAAAGTTATTGCGATAAACAAAGTGACTACTTTAAACACTTTTTGGAACCGATTTTTCTGCTTGCAAAAGAGATGTTTTAAATTTTATAACACGCAAACTATAAAGTATAGGGCACGCTAATTGGAGCCTTTTGGGTTGGGAGGTAGAGTGTAAACTACTTCAGCCAGTAATGAATATGTGGTATTTCGTTGTTGGGTGTCTTTACCTAAAATAGGAGATTCCCGCATTCGCGAGAATGACGGCGTGGTTGTTATTGCCGTATTTGCGAGAATGACCATAGGGCTCATAAAAATTGACAAAATCATCGTCATACCCGAGTCGTCGGGTATCTCTACTGGAAGAGGAGATTCCCGTATTCACGAGAATGACGTCAGGCAGGTGGTGACTCCTGCATTTGCGAGAATGACGGCGGTGGTTGTTATTGCCGTATTTGCGAGAATGACCATAGGGCTCATACAGAATTGACAAAATCATTGTCATACCCGAGTCGTCGGGTATCTCTGCTGGAAGAGGAGATTCCCGTAGTCACGAGAATGACGTCAGGCAGGTGGTGACTCCTGCATTTGCGAGAATGACGGCGTGGTTGTTATTGCCGTATTTGCGAGAATGACCATAGGGCTCATAAAAATTGACAAAATCATCGTCATACCCGAGTCGTTGGGTATCTCTACTGGAAGTGGAGATTCCCGTATTCACGAGAATGACGTCAGGCAGGTGGTGATTCTTGCATTCGCGAGAATGATGGCGGTGGTTGTTATTGCCGTATTTGCGAGAATGACCATAGGGCTCATACAGAATTGACAAAATCATCGTCATACCCGAGTCGTCGGGTATCTCTATCGAAAAGAGGTGATTCCCGCATTCGCGAGAATGACGGCGGGCGGGTGGAGATTCCCGCATATGCGGGAATAGCTAATGTTTTAAAACGAACAAAGTTAACTTTGTTCGTCCGTTGGTTGCTTTGTAACGTTGTTGGCATCTGCCGTTATTTCATGCGTTTTAGCCTTGTTAGTATTAGCTTTGACGCTGACTGACTTGGCTCTGGCTGGCTTTTTTGTCGTCCGTTTCGTTTTTACTATCGTGGCTTTTTGCTCTTGTGCTAAATCTTCTTCACTTTGACGATTTAATTTAATGCCCATTTGTAGCTTGTTCGATAACAAGGTTTCAGGCATAGCTGAGCTGATACCTTTGAGTAAACGCCCCAAAATATCGGCACCTGTAATGATTCTAGGTTTGTTGCCCCAAACCAGAACAACGTCAACATCAATTGTGCCATCGTGATTAGCATCAAGCGACTCTTGTGCTTTTAAGTGCCAAATCACATCACCTAGCGTTAAACTATCGTCGTGGACAATGAGCGGACGATGGCAATAGTGGTATAAGTCAAAGCTTTTACCGTTGTCAAATAGTGCATCACGCAGCGCGCCATCAGCATCTAAGATCAAATGAGGATTGTTGTGCTCATCGGCTAACACCACCCATTTATGGCCACTGGCATTGATTTTCTTCAAGAACTCATCGGTATTTTCACGAAGCACCTCGGGGATGAGAGGAAAATCAACTTTAGTTGGCAACTGAATAATTGATGATGGATCGAGTATTTCACCTTCTTGCGAGACCTTAATGTCATCAATCGCTAAGAAGTTAAGGGCGCCAATACCCTCAACGTGATCCATTTCCGCTTCTTCGGCTTCCACGTGCTGTTTGATCACTTTGCGCAAATCTTTATCGCGCATGTATTCAACACCTTCTTTACCTAACCAGCCATCAAGGATCAGTGCTGAAGGCTTGGCTACAGGGAATAATACTATTTGATAAAACCTTAGTACCGGTGCCAAAATTGAGGCCATTTTCATCGCGTTACGCGAGAAATAAGCTTGCGGTAAAATTTCACCAAAAATAGTGATAAATCCGGTTGAAAACGCGAATGCTGTCATCCCCATTAATACTGAATCTGACAGTAGCGTCAGCAAGACGTTAATCCCTACGTTACCCCACAAAATCGTCGTCAGTAGAAAGTTTGAGTCTTCTCTTAACTTTAAAATTTTAGCCGCAGCTTTGTGGCCGTGGTTTACCTCAACTTCAAGTTGCAGGCGACTTAGCGAGAAAAACGCTAAGTTTAACCCCGAAAACATTGCTGATTGAGAAATACAAAATGCAATACCTAGCCAAATAGCTAATTCAGGGTTGTTTTGCAAAAATTCCATGCGTTATCCTTTTATAACAAAAGTAGGGTACCTAGCCCTAAAAACACAACGAAACCGACGATATCGGTTACCGTTGTTAAAATAACTGAGCCTGAAAGCGCAGGATCAATTTTTAATTTATCTAAAATTACCGGGACAAAAACACCGGCAAATGCCGCGGCAATAATGTTCAAACAAATGGCGATGGCAATCACCACACCAAGCATACTGTCGCTAAACCAAAACATCGCGATACAGCCAATCACTAACGCCCAAATCAAGCCGTTTAAGCCGCCCACCTTGAGCTCTTTTCTCAACAATGCGCCTAAGTTAGCAGGCGTTATTTGGTTGAGTGCTAAACCCCGTATGATCAGGGTTAAGGTTTGGCTACCGGCAATACCGCCCATACTCGCTACAATTGGCATGAGTACCGCAAGTGCGACAACTTGTTGAATTGTCGCTTCAAAAATACCAATAAAGGCACTAGCTAAAAATGCTGTAATTAAGTTAATGCCTAACCAAACTGCACGACTTTGGGCACTTTTTCGAACAGGCGAGAATAAATCTTCATCCTCATCCATACCCGCACTCGCCATCAATTGACGCTCGTAATATTCTCTAACCAACTCTGAAGCGGCTAAAATATCAAGTCGACCAACGAGTTTTGAGTTTTCATCTACAACCGGTAAGGCAGCAAAGCCCGAATTTTGGACTTCAAAAGCAGCTTCATGACAACTGGTTGTCGCGTCGATAACCGGTAAGTCTTCAATCGTTAAGTCTGCTAGCGGAATATGCTCAGGTTGGCTATGCAAGCTTGCAACAGCTACCGCGTCACTGAAATGACCGAATCGGTTAACTAAAAATATTGTGTCGCAGTGCATTGGCACGTTGCGGCGAATTAATCGATTAGCGTCACGCACTTTTGCATTAATTGGCAAAATCAAAAACTCATGGTTTACCCAGTGGCCAACTTGCTCGTCAGGATACTCGTTTGCTTGATTAAAGTAGCCAGTTTGCACTTTATCCATTGCATCGAGGGCTTGACCTATCAATTCTTGTGGAAGTGAATCAGCGAGCTCGAGCAGATCTTCTGCGTTTATATCGCAAAATAAAGCATCCCATTGGCTACTTTCTGTCGCCTTAATCAACACTTCCCTTGGGTCGCTGCGCATGTCGATTAGTACATCAAGCTTCTTCGCTAGCGGAATGGTCTGCCAAAGCGCGATACGCTCGTCAATCGGTAACGACTCCAACAACAGTGCAAGTTCGCTACTATCAGATTGAATAGCAACATCACTTGGCGTGATATTGTCATTAGAAGTTTCAAGGACTTCTTTGATCAAATCTGGTAACGGTTCTGACATTTTAGCTCTCAGGATTTGTTGTGATAAATAATGTCGCCTTTATCAGGTAAAACTTATGAAATTGCAAATTATTTTTTTACATTTTGAAACTTTTTATTACACCTGGTGGTAAATAGCAGATAAAATAATAATTGAGCGTCACTAACAAGGGGGGTTATTGTTAGTATCGCGATGTTTAGCGCAAAGTAGAGCAACTGAGTTGTCAGTTGAAATACTTACGCAGCACAGTATGAGGTGTGTTCAATATGCTAACAAATGCAACAAAATCAAAAAAAGTGATGATAAGTTCGGCGGCGGTGATTACGGTAGTCGTGCTCACTTATCTGTTGAAATCCAGTTCAAGCTTACCGAACGTTATCAATACGCCACAGGCAACGTTAAAAGCGCTACCAGACTTTGCCAGTATTGTTGATGTAAAAACCAAGAAACAACAATTTTTTGAGACCTTATACCCGATAATCGCTGAAGAAAATGCTCATATCATGATGCTGAGGGAGACAGTGATAGGCCTGAGAAGTAAGCCTGAACTATCTAAAAGTGAAAAACAGTGGGTAAGTGAGCTCGCGTCTAGCTATAAAGTTAAACTGACGGTTGAGCAAAAGGGCTTTTACCAAGCCCTGTTAAAAAAGCTCGATTATGTGCCTGCGTCTTTAGCACTAACTCAAGCGGCCATTGAGTCGGGTTGGGGCAGTTCGCGCTTTTCAAAACAAGGTAATAATCTATTTGGTCATTGGTGCTTTAGAAAAGGCTGTGGCATGGTGCCGTCATCAAGAGATGAGGGAAAGGGGCATGAAGTCGCTAAGTTTAAAACCGTCAATGCTTCAGTGAGAGCTTATATTAAAAATTTAAATACTAATCATGCCTACGCCAGTTTACGAGAAACTCGTGCTAGTTTGCGTAAAGCTGAAAAGCCAGTAACCGGTGTGGTGTTGGCAAAGTCACTTAATCGCTACTCGGAAGAGGGCGATCATTACGTGGCTAAGGTAACTAAGTTTATCCGTCAGAATAAACTCAATCGCTATAACACGCTCTTTGAAGAGCAATACCTTCAAAGAGATAGTTAATTCTTCAAATGCCCAATTCTCGGCGTTGCTTCTTATGTAACGCCGGAACACTTATTTACCGTTGTTCTTTATACTGGTCATTATTTTGGTGACTTTTTAGAGTTTTTAAAGAATTGAGCCATACTTCTAGTTACGCCATTGTCACTCAATAACTCATAAACTGGCGTTACTTTCTCCAGCTTAAAGGAGGTGAAGTGAAGGCTTTAACGTTTAATCAAATACAAATACGCATTTTTATTCTTATCTTTGTTCTCTTCACTTGCGCGGTGATTAGTTACCGAGCATTTGTTGAACGACCAAAATTAGAGCTACGCATTAGTGAGTTGGTAAGAAAAGAGCTACAAGTACTTAATCAAGTCGCGCTAACCTACATGAGCTCAATTGAGTCGATTAATTATGATTATGCGGTATGGGATAGAACTTATAGCTTTGTTGAAAATCGCTCGAATGATTATATCGAGGAAAATTTTGTGGAAGATACCTTTGTTAGCTTACAGCTGGATGGCATTTTTATTTTTGCTGAAGATCTAACCTTAGCTTTTTCCAGAGGGTTTGATCATCGAAATCACAAAGCGTTGGCTTTTGATGTTTTTGATTTTAAACGTTTCCCGGAACACACAAAAATATTTCCTTCGCGTTTGGGCAGCAGCAAAGTAGCCAAAGCTTCTGGCATGATAAACACCAAGCACGGGCCAGCACTGTTTAGTGTTACAGAAATAAAGAAAACCGATAGAACTGGCGATGAACGTGGGTTTGTTTTGTTTTTACAGCTGTTTTCCGAAGAAGTCGTTGATGATATCGAAAAGTTCACCATGACCGAAGTTACCGTCTCTCCAGTAAGCCAAACGCAAGCAGTGAAGAATTTGGCAAATTGGACAGATGAGGTTGAGGAGGTTGAGATCAGCCCTAATACTCAACTGTATATTAGGGATTTTTTAGAGCGGCCAATATTGTTGTTAGTTATGGAGCACTCTAACGGAGAATTCCCACCGCTATTAGACAAGCAAAGTACACTGTTTATTAGTATTTTTACGATACTTATTTTTATTGTTTATAGCATGATTTCAAATATCATTATTCAGCCGATGAAGCAGTTGGCCTCACAGATAAAAAATATCGAAGATACCCATAGCGATAAGCTCATTGATGAAAACTTTCACATTGATGAATTAGATAGTGTCTCACGTCATTTTAATAAACTAATGTCGACGATCTCACAACAAAATGCGATGTTGAGCCAACAGGCTTTAACCGATGCCCTAACGCACATTGCTAACCGAAGAAGTTTTGAATTAGCACTGGAGCGCCAATCTCAACTATTTATTCGACAAGGCTTGAGTTTTACTGTGATCATCGCCGACATCGACCACTTCAAAAAATATAATGACGAACTTGGCCATTTAGCTGGCGATGAAGCGTTAATTAAAGTCGCTCAAACATTGAGTCAACACTTTAAACGCACCAATGATCTCTGTGCTCGTTATGGTGGTGAAGAGTTTATCATGCTCTACAGCGATATATCGGTTGACGATTTGCGATTAAAACTCGATGAAATTGTCAGCTCATTTGCCAAGTTAAACATATCACACCCAAATTCTCCTACAGCTAGCTATATCACTGTAAGTTTAGGTGCCTGCATTGTTGAGGCTTCTGATTCACCAGAACAGATCTTGCGCCCTAAATCGATTACATTAGCTGCCGATAATGCGTTGTATGAAGCTAAGAAGTCAGGCCGTAACCAGTGGAAATATATTAGCTATCAAGACTTTGTTAGAGATAATGCGGACCTATAAATAAGGCGTTTAAGGGGCGTGTACTTAAAATAAAAATCCACCTTGCTAAAGGTGGATTCTATGTTGCTGAATTAGGCTAGACTTGATTAGTCGTCGTAAAAATCGTCTATTTCACGGCTAATTCTTCTGTGTTCTTTGAGCATTTCTAACTGTTTCTTACGATTATTTAACGCTCTTTTTTTCGTGCGCATCGGCTCTTTTTTGCTTGAGCGCAGTACGTTATTCGTTTGAAACATGCCATCATCAAAATCTTCGTCAAAAAGCATGATCTCGTAATCATCGTTTTCGATAAAGTTGAATGCTTTATTTGTCACCAGTTTTCTCCAATACAAAAAATATTTAAGCGACAAGGTGAATATGAGCGCTTTTAGTAAAAAAATAAAACAAAATATATTAGTCTTAACGATAAATGTTTTTGTGATTATAGGGTTGTTGTTGAAGCTAAATTAGCCTGCGCTTTCACATGAGTAGAGCCACCGCGTGATGTTGTGTAAGTAGCGTCATCCCGTGATGTTGTTACACGGGATCTCATTGTTAAATTAAGAAGATAACGGATCTCGCCAACGGCTCGTCCGGCATGGCGAATAGCGCTTATAGATATAAAAAAACCAAGTAAGCGCAGTGGCTTGCTTGGTCTTTTTGCAACTCAGTTTATTAACCGCTTAGCTTAACAAAAAATTAGTTTGCTGGCGGCGTGTGTTGTTTGATCAGCTTAAGTGCAGACTCGTAGCTTAGTGGATCAAATTCATTAGCTTCTAGTTCATCGTTAATGCACATCACTAAGTAATCGTTAAGCGAATCTGCTTCAACTTCATCTTCTACCGAATCTTGATGGCATACTTTTACGATATCACCAATGTCAGCAGGTAGATTGTCTGTTACTGGCATTTCTTCTGCAATTGCGTTGGTATTCAAGGCAATTAAGCTCGCTGCGAGTAATACCATTAATTTTTTTATAACCATGTCTTTTTTCACCTGTATAATCTGGGGTTCATCCTTGAACCTGCCACACATGTTAGCTGGCAAACTCAAACATATCTTCGTTGCTAATGTTTGAAGTAAATGAATTATTGTAGTTTCTACTACTCATCGAAAAACCGTGGAATGTTCCGCGCTTGCTTACTGCCGCGAGGTATTTTTGCCACAACTTTACACTGTATAACGCGCTTGGTTCACTTGATGTCAAATCCGCAACAAACGCTGCTTCTTCGGCATTTTCTGGTTCCATCGTGCCGTTTTGTAGCGAGAGAAATGTGTGACCGTATTTAATCAGTTCGTCTGACTCTCGTTTGTTGAAGTAACTACTGCGCGAAATGCCGTAAGGAAAGACATCTGTTGCAAAGAAAGGGACCTTGCCAGGTCTAATCGCGGTTTCCATCATTTTCATCATCCTTATTCATATACGTAATAAGCTCTTGATAGCTTGAAAATGTGTCGTAGCCAGATTCACTTAACTGGGAATTGACACAGTTTAAAATGAAGTTGTGCTCGTCTTCATCATCAGGGCGAATCTCGGTGCAATAGTCAAAATAGCCCTGAACAATGAATGGCTCAGCTTTATCTGACTCTACTTCGTATTCATTTGCATTGATGTTGAATGAAATTAAAAGCGTTAAAGCAATTAATTTGAACGGCGTCATACCTGCTCCTAAAGGTTGTTTTTCGAGCCTAAATTTATGATTGAAGTATTAAAAAGAAAAGCAAATAATTATTGTCGCAAAGACAAATAATCTTTAGATTATAGAGATGCTTAACATTGAGCTTTGCCATGGATATCAAAGTATTTAAAACCTTTATTGCCGTTGCTGAAAATCGCCATTTTGGCAAGGCAGCAGAACAGCTCTATATCACACAAGCAGCCGTTAGTGCGCGCATTAAACAATTAGAAGAGTTTTACAGCGCAACATTGTTTATTCGAGAGAAAAACAACTTAACGCTGACGCCAGCAGGTGAGGCGCTATTGCCTTATGCCGGCCTTATTATTGATCACGTAAGCCAATCTAAGGCTGCGATAGATGTAGCGATCAACCAAAAATCGAAGCTAAATATTGCCGCGACTCCTAATATTTGGGATGCGTACGTCTCGAAGCGGGTGTGTGA
Source organism: Thalassotalea sp. LPB0316 (assembly GCF_014898095.1). Classification (NCBI taxonomy): domain Bacteria; kingdom Pseudomonadati; phylum Pseudomonadota; class Gammaproteobacteria; order Alteromonadales; family Colwelliaceae; genus Thalassotalea; species Thalassotalea sp. LPB0316. The sequence continues at coordinate 3,384,370 of NZ_CP062946.1, read as the reverse complement.
AATTGCCAATTTATTTGAAGGTATGTCAGTTGGTACCGAAATTTCTGTGCGTGAGGCGATTCAGCGAAAATTAGAAGACAAAAGCTTAGACTTTGCTTTTCTAACCGACCCAATTAAAGAGAACGAATTTCAAAATAACTTGATAGGTTACTTTGATATTTGCTTAGTGGGCAGTAGCAGCGGATTTTCAGAAAATGCAGACAATTATATTTACGTTGATTGGGGCTTAACATTTGCCAAAGAGCACGCCGTTCATCACAAAGTTTTTCCGTCGCATCGCACCTCAACAGCGACGATTGCCTTAGAATTAATTTTATCGCAAGGTGGTTTTGCTTATTTACCTGCTGAACTTGTTCAGCCTTATGTGGAAGAGGGAAGCCTTTGTTATATTGATAGTTCAGTGCAAATTAAGCGACCAATTTATCTCACTCATTTGGTTGCGAGTACATCCCAAGACGCACTATCTCATTTAACCAATTTATTGCGTGTAACTCAGTAAATACTGAGGTAATGAACATCACAGCCTACTCTTTAACTTTAAAGGCAGGCTTGCACTACTTTTGAAGTAGGCGAATAATCGTGGCTTATTTCCGGGATGTACTGATTTTTTAGCTTATCCAATGTTGTTGAGCGGGTGATGTTTTCAACCTCAGCTTGTAACTTAAGTGTTAATTGAGGGGGGACACTTTTATTTAACGCTAAATAGTTTCCACCTAGATTGTCGTCGTTCAATAAAAAAATAGGTATCACATCGTTAAAACTAAGGTTGAGTAACGAGAGGTGTTTGTTAATGGTATTAGCAGAAGCTAAAAACAAATCTAACTTCCCTGCTTTAAAGGCCTGCATATAGGCATATTTTTCATTAAAACTGATGTAGTTCTTACCATGCTTAAACCCCCAACTTTTTAGTATTTGCTCGTAGACATCATTGCGTGCTAGGCCGATAGTGTAGTTAAGCAGGTCGTCACGATGATTAACGACAATATCATCGCGTATTGCCACTTTATAAAAGCATGTTGGCATGTCAACTAGCGGGCCAACCCAGTTAAATTGTTGTTCTCTATCGGGTGTTCTAGAAGTTGAAACCACGCCGCTGTTGTTATGCTTCAAGGCATAGTTGTATGAGCGTTGCCAAGGGTAAAGTTGAAAAGTACAGTTTATATTGGCATTTTTGCAGGCCATTTTAATGATGTCGATATTTAAACCGACAACTTCATCACCTTGTTGAAAGCTATAAGGTGGGAAGGCTTCGGTAAAAATAGTTAACTCGTCCTGTGCGATTGTTTCGGCACCGGCAAGCAATAGAGCGACTACAACAAAACCTACTTTCAACAGCATGATGCGATTCGTATTCGAGACTTAGCTCAAAGTATAGTATAAATAGCGCCAACTATTATTGGCGTCAAAAGATGTGGTCGAAAAATGAGTAACGTAAATCCGATTGAAATTATCAGCCCTGATCAATTTCGCAAAATCCCTTGGAAAAATGGCAAGGGCGAAACCCTAGAGCTAGCAGTTAGCGAAGGTGGTGATGTTAATGGCTTTGAATGGCGCTTAAGTATCGCTAGCGTCACTGAAGATGGCGAATTTTCAGATTTCTCAGGCTATTGGCGCAACCTTGTGTTAATTGAAGGGCAGGGGATAGATTTAACCCACGACCTAGAGTATACCGACAATTTACGCGAGATACTTGAATTTACAACGTTTGATGGCGGCAGTAAAACCTGTGGTCAGCTCGTTGATGGGCCAATCAAAGATTTTAATATCATGACTAAGCAAGGGGCGTATATTCCTCAGGTGTCTACGTTTCATCAACTTGACTCACTATTACTAGATGAAAGTGTCTTGAACTTTATCTACGCGTTAGATAACGGAGAGCTCGCTTTACACTTGGGCGACTTTCAACAAGATGTGCCTGTTGGTCATTTGGTGCAAATCAACCCATATGAAGAGGGTGATGAAGAGCTAGGGATAGCGGTGGCGGGTAAAAACTTAATCGTTATTAGCTTTTACCCGCCACAAGACTAGGCAGCTAAATACTGACCTAAGGTAATAAAAAAGGGCACACCAATTAACACGTTAAATGGAAAGGTGACGCCTAAAGATGCGGTAATCGACATACCTGCATTCGCTTCTGGCAAGCTTTCTTTCATCGCAGCAGGCACTGCGATGTAAGAAGAGCTCGCACCTAGTACCGCCATTAGCGCAATACCGCCACCACTTAGCGACATAAGTAAAGCTAAGCCAGTGCCTAAAAAGCCGCCTATTAACGGCATTAATATCGCAAAGCTAACGAGAAACAAGCTATTTTGTTTGAGCGCGGATAATTGGTGGCCGGCAATTAACCCCATTTTCAATAAAAACAACGCAAGCACGCCTGAGAATAGATCAATAAACATGGGGGAAATCTTTTCGACACTGGCACCGCCAAAATAACCGATCACTAAACTGCCCAACATCAATAAAATACTTTGGTTGGCCACCAGTTCTTTTTTGATAAATGCGGCGTTTATTATCTTGAGGCTACCTTTAGCTAAAATGAGTCCAACAACAATCGCGGGCATTTCTAACAGCACAACAAATAGCGGGAAATACGCTTCATAACTCACGTTAGTGGCTTCAAGTAGTGCTACCGCAACGGCATAAGTAGCAACACTGACGGAGCCATAATGGGCAGCTATCGCACCCGCATTGATGTTATCAAGCCGGCCAAAATATCTCAGTAAGGGAAAGGCAATAAGCGGTAAAAATAAACCAAAACCGACGACTGCAAGCGACATCCCAATGAGCGCAGGATCAATGTGATCTTGCAATGCTAATCCGCCTTTGAGGCCAATGGCTATCATCAAGAACATACTTAACGTTTTATACAGCCCTTCAGGAAAGGCGAGTTTTGCCCCGAGTAATTGACAAATAATGCCTAAGATAAAAAATGCGATAACAGCGTCAATTATCATGGCTTATTTGTCCTTAGCTAAACGGTTTGTAGCGTTTGTTATCGATTGATTACGCATACTCACCGTTGAGCTAATGAAGCTAAAGGCAACATAACTAGCAAGTAGAATAGCGAGCACTGCAAAGCCTGATGCTTGGTGGCCAATCTTAATGCCAATCAGATAACAAATCGCTAGGGCTAAACTGGTGATGAGTGACAGGAAAACAACTCTAGTATTCATAAAAACCTCGCAGTAGTAGATAACGGCGAGCATTTTACATTTTGCTAGTTTTAGATAAAAATAGATATTAATTAACTTTTGGATAGATAAAAATCTAACTAAATAATGGCTTCGAGATTACACGCACATATTGGTACCTTTCGTCAGCTTGAGATCTTACTTGCAGTCTATGAAACCGGCAGCATTAAAGCCGCTTCAGAGAAGTTGTTTTTAACTCAGCCAACGATTTCCATGCAACTTAAAAAGCTCACTGAAGCGATTGGTTTACCGATTTACCAACAAATTGGTCGCAAGTTGAAGTTCACCGATGCGGGGATTGTCACGGCACAAACGGCTAAACAAATTTTACAAAGCTGTGAGAACTTAGATATGCAGTTATCTAATTTAAAGGGGTTGAGTTCAGGTACTTTACGCATAGCTAGTGCGACGACCGCTAAATATTTTATTCCGCATCTTTTAGGGCCTTTTTGTCAGCGCTACCCCGGTATCGACATTCAGTTTACGGTAGCAAATAGGCAAACCGTGATTGAGCGCTTTGAACAATCACTTGATGACTTTTACGTATTTAGTTATGTGCCAGAGCACCTCGATTTACAAGCCACCGAATTTATGCCAAATGATTTAGTGGCAATAGCAAAAGCAGGGCACCCATTAACCCAAGAGCAAAGCGTTTCGCTTGAGCGCTTTTGCCAAGAAGATTTCTTAATTCGCGAACAAGGCTCGGGCACGCGCTATTCAACCGAGTCATTTTTCAGGCAACAAGGCTGTCAGCCGAATATCAAAATGACGATAGCCAGTAATGAAGCGATCATTCACTCTGTATTATCTGGGCTTGGGGTGTCCATTTTATCAGCCCATACGTTGGCATTTGGTGAAATATACGGGGTCGAAGTGTTAACTGTTGAAGGGCTGCCAATACAATCAAACTGGTCTTTTTCATGGGCGAAAAATCAACAGCTATCACCGATTGCTAAGGTGTTTCTCGACTATGTTGAACACGAGGGCAAAGAAATGATGCACAAAGCGCTGGCACTTTGATCTCAATAGCAGCCCATACTTTCAGTGTTTAAAAGTTATAGCGCATCGATAGCTTTAAGTTTCTCGGTAAGCCGGGGAAATATCGCTCTTGGGTAAAACTCGTGTAATTGGCGCGCTCGGCGTAGTATTTATCAAACAAGTTATCCAGGTTAACAAATACTTGCAGCTCATCGGCTAAGTCAAATTGCGCGCGCAGATGCAGCAAAAAATGACCGTCGTAACTGGCACTATTTTCTGGATTTAAGTAATACTCGCCAACATATTGTCCCTGTATTGCCACTTGATAATTTGTGCTTTGATAACTAACGCCAAGGTTTGACAACCAACGCGGCGCATTAGCAATATCGTTACCGATGATCGTTTGTTGGCTTAAATTGGGGTTGTTTTCATAGGTGTGACGGCTATAAGAAACATTACCGTTTAATTGCCAATGAGTTAACCATTGCGTGTTAAAAGCCGCTTCTATGCCTCGGTGGCTGGTTTCACCATCACTAATGTAAAAGAAGTCGTTGTCGCGCAAAATGACATTCGATTTATCATACCAATAGGCTTCAAGCTCTATTTGGCTATTACCAAGTGTTTGGCGATAACCCATGTCAAAAGCTAGCAGCTCCTCAGGTGATAAATCAGAGACCGATTGCTCGCGTTGTAAGCGATAGAGCTCGGTGGTTTGTGGTGCGCGAAAGCCATGGCTTAGGTTAATATAAGTTGAGGTATTAGCATTTACTTGATAGATAGCGCCGAGCTTGGGTGAGAACATGGTAAAGCGATCGTCGCGACTTTCTGGGCGATTAAAACGACAACCACCAAAGCCACAAGGGTTGCCAATTTCGTCAACGCGACCACTGTTCATTTGATTTTGATAATCGTAATGAATGGTTTCAAGGCGTGCGCCTGCGCTCAATAACCATTGACTCGACAGCTGATATTGCACTTGACCAAATCCAGCAAATGTCAGCGCGTCAACCTCATAATCATAGTGCTTACCATTGGGGATAGTCGCTTGTAAAAATGCGCTGCCTTGGGTTGGTGAAAATTGCTGCTCTAGCAGTGAAATACTGGCAAATTCGCCGTCAATACCTAGATCGACACGAGTGTTTTCGTTCTCTATTAGCCGATATTGGCTTTGCAATCCAACGCTATAATGACGGTTTTTTTCAACCGGTTTACCTGGTACGAAGTGTTGCAAAAACGCCATTTGTGAGTATCTAGCGTAAGGTGATACCACAAGGTTTTGATCAAATTGATAACGCTGTGAAATGCGAATTGCACTGGCGTCGCGATAAGCTTCAGGGTTTGGGTTTGACCGGCGAACTTCCTCATCTTTGTAACTATCTTTGCCAACGATATAGCCGGCGGTTTCTTGATTTAAGTTGGTTGCCGTTAAAAAGCTCGTGAGCTCAAAATGCTGTGCTTGATATTGATGGGCTAACGACACCTTTTGTTGATCAAAGCCCGAATCATCGCGATAGCCACCACTATGACTTAACGAAGAAGACAATGCTAAGTTTTCGCTGTTCGCAAGAAAAGACAGTTGCTGATAATCCCATTGACCAAACGTAGCTTTGACAAAAGGCTGACGAGAAAACGAAGCTGGCGCAACAATATTGATGCTACCGTGCAAGCCATTACTGCCGTAAAACGCAGAGCTCGGCCCTTTTAACACTTCAATTGATTCAGCCAATTCATAGTGGCTTTCGAATAATTCATTGACATTGCAAAAGCCGGTTGGCCGAAGTGCAATGCCATTTTCTAACGTTAAGAAGCTACCACATGCACCTGCGCCACTGAGCACAGGCGAGCGAATCGCCAGTAACATTTCCTGGCCTGAGTTTCGATCGATATTGACACCAGTCGTTTGATTTAACACTTGTTGGATATGATCGACTTGGCTTTGCTCTATGGTGTTTTGAGAAATCAGGGCAATAGCTCGGCTCACTTCATTTAATGGTTGAATATCGCGAGTGTTCGTAACGGTGATCGTTTCAATACTGTTTTCTTGCGCTGCACTCAACGGTGACAGCAAACATAGTCCGAATACCGTGGCTAAAGCTGTAGATTTCTTGGGTGTCGACATAGTGCTAAATAGAGGTTATCGAGTTGTTGTTATGTTGTTATTGCCTGATTGTACGTCAGTGAAGAAAATTTAGCTCAGATTTCGTCTCAACTAAAAAGCCACCTTGCGGTGGCTTTCTTAATCAACAAAACTGATTACGGCGTGTAGTACAGCGGCGAGTCTGGTCCTACTGGCATACCTAAAGCAAATACCCAGATGTAAAATAGCGCTACCCAACCCACAAAGAAGGTGATGCTATACGGCAACATGGTGGCGACTAACGTGCCAATACCCATATTCTTTTTGTACTTGCTAGCAACGGCTAATATCAGACCAAAATAACTCATCATTGGCGTGATCAAGTTAGTCACTGAATCACCAATACGATAGGCCGCTTGAATGGTTTCTGGCGCATAGCCAATTAACATCAACATCGGCACGAATATTGGCGCAGTTGCCGCCCATTGCGCAGACGATGAACCCAAACTAAGGTTAATAACAGCACACATAAAAATAAATAGGACAAAGACTTCCGGCCCAGTTAAACCTAGGGTTTGCAGTAGTTGAGCACCGTTAATGGCGACGATAGTGCCGAGGTTAGTCCACTTGAAAAACGCGACGAATTGCGAAGCAAAGAACACCAAGACGATATATAAACTCAATGAGCTCATGCTTTTGCTCATAGCGTTGATCACATCAACGTCATTTTTCATCGTGCCGACCACCTTACCGTAAACAAAGCCAGGAATGGCGAAGACAATAAAGATAATCACGACTATTCCCTTTAAGAAAGGAGAGCCCGTAACTTTACCAGTTTCAGGATGACGCAAAATGCCGTCTGCCGGCACTATCGTTAAAGCAAGTAATGCCGCTAACACTAAAAAGCTAACACCTGCCCATTTTAATCCTTTTACTTCAAGTGGACTTAAGTGCTCAATATTGGAAACTAACGGCTCGCTGGCTTCATCTTCGTTGTATTTACCTAAGCGAGGTTCAACTACTTTTTCGGTAATAAAGGTGCCTAAACCGGCAATTAAAAAGGTTGAGATGATCATAAAATACCAATTAGCCTCAGGACTTACCGTGTATGTAGGATCAATTAATTGTGCTGCCTCGCCAGTGATACCTGATAATAGCGGGTCAATTGTGCCGAGTAATAAGTTAGCGCTATAACCACCTGAAACACCCGCAAATGCTGCTGCTAAACCGGCAAGCGGATGACGCCCTAAACTGTGAAAAATCATCGCGGCAAGCGGAATTAACACAACATAACCTAGTTCTGATGCGGTATTTGATAAAATCGCGGCAAATACCACCATAAAGGTCACTAAGCGCTCCGATGCGCCCATGACCATGCCTCTCAAGGCTGCTGACAGCATCCCCGAGTGTTCAGCAACACTGACGCCTAACAAGGCAACTAGTACAGTGCCTAATGGTGCAAAGCCAGTGAAGTTAGTCACTAAACCTGAAAATATTTTTTGCAGACCTTCCGCGCTCAATAAACTGACCACTTCAATGACACCGTCAGGGTCTCGTCCGGCAGAGCCAATCGGGCGAGGATCGATCGCACTCAAACCAAAGTAGTCTGCAACACCACTAAATACGATGATAAATAAACAAAACATCGCAAATAGCGTGATAGGGTGGGGTAGTAGGTTACCTAAAAACTCAACCGTCGATAAAAAACGGTTAAACCAGCCATTTTTATTGATTGGCTGTTCAATAGTTGAACTCATAAAAAATTACGCCTTTGTTTATTGAACAGATGCGTTTCTGTTTCTCATTTTGAGGTTGTTTGTAGGTATACTCCGCATTGAGTATTCAAGCACAGATTTAGTTTTAACCGTGTTCAATACCAAGCTTTTGTTGTTGTTTTTGGGTAGTACACCAAATAATTGCCGATAAACAGTACCATTTTATCTAGCTTTGGTGCAATTTTACCTATGTTGACTGCTGTAAAATCAATCAATTGGTTAGTAAATTATTGTACTGGCTAGTTTATTGTTTAATTTTTACTTTGCTATCTAGGGTTTCATTGGGTTTATTGATAGAATAGCCGTAATTTTTATAAGGTATTTAAACTATGAGCGAAGCTATCCCAAATTGTCCAAAATGTGACTCTGAGTACGTTTATCAAGACCAAGCATTATTTATTTGCCCAGAGTGTGGCCATGAGTGGAATCCAACAGAAGCTGCTGAAGAAGACCTAATTGAAGTGAAAGACTTCAATGGTGCAATTTTGGCTGAAGGTGACAAAGTGACCGTAATTAAAGACTTAAAAATCAAAGGTAGCTCACAAGTGATTAAAATCGGTACCAAAGCTGTTGTTCGCCGAATCTTTGATAAGAAAGATCACGAGTTAGATTGTAAAGTTGACGGTGTTGGTGAAATGATGGTGACGGCAAAATTTGTCAAAAAGGCGTAATCGTTTTTTCTTAAAATAGAGCAGGCATCGCCTGCTTTTTTTGTCGATGTCTTTTGATAAAAGGGAACGAGCGCACCTTGGCTAATTCCATACTGCTTTGATCAGTGAGTTCAATACCTGATATCGAGCAGGTAATTCCCTGTTTTTTCTGCGCACCAAGTACAAGGTTTCCATTACCGGCTTATTGGCTTTCAATATTTGTATAAGTTCTGGGCTGTGAAAACTTTCTAAGACACTTTTGGGGATTACGGTGAACCCAATACCATGTGCTAAAGGCTCCAAAATTTGGCCAATTTGATTGACGGAACCAATAACGGGGATTTTGCTAATATCTAGGCGTTTTAACGCTTGTTCTTCAGATTGCTTAAAGTACAACGACAGATAGTGCTCGGCATCGGGATGCGAAATTAACCCGAGCTCAGAAAGCATTGTCTTCCAATCTTTATTGCTGTTGGCGCTGATTGACGATAGTAAACAAAGCTCTTCGCAGCCAAGCTCTTCAAAATCATAGAAGCTTTCGTTAGGGATGTCTGTCACTATCCCCTGATCGATAAGACCATGTTTAATGTCGCTCAAAATTTGCTGAGTTGGCGCTGCTTTTAGATTGATGTGAATGTTTGGGTGTTGACGTTGAAGTTTCAATAACTTTGGATACAGTAATAATGCTACCGAGCCAGAACATGCCATCGTGCACTTACCTGAATAAGGATCGTCAAAGTTTAATTGATCAAAGAGCTTTTGTTCATCTTTGATTAACGTTTTCGCGTATTGATACACTAAGCGACCTTGCTCTGTGATGGTAAAGGATTTCTTATCTCTTTTGATTAACGCATGGCCACAGGCTTCTTCAAGTTTATTGATGTGCTGACTAACACCTGGTTGGGTCATGTGCAGCTTTTCTGCAGATTTTGTAAAGTGACCCGTATCAATAAGCGTCAAATATGTTTCTAACCAGATTGGATTAAGCATAGTTTATTTTGATAAATATAAATTATGAATTTAATAATATTTAATAATTTTATTTAATCAAATCTTCTTCCTATAATTTCCTCATCAACTAGATTGACTAGTTAGCAATATGAGGATCAAGTTATGAAAATGAATCATGTGGGTATCATGGTTGGCGATATGAACAAAGCGGTTGAGTTTTACACAAAAGCGCTCGGTCTGAGAATCGTCATGAACAATACTAAAGTCATCGAAGAGCGTGAATCGGCTATTGGACGCATGTGCATTGCGGTATTTGGTGAAGGTTTCAAAGGTTTTAATATCGCTCACTTAGTCACAACCGATGGTATCGGTGTGGAGCTTTTTGAAATGGTTGATCGTGAAGAGCGCCATAACGTTGACTTCTCTCGTCTTGGTATCTTTCATTTTTGTTTACAGTTACCAAAAGAGCAGTTTGATACGGCGATTAAGCGTGTTGAAGAGTATGGCGGCAAAGTTCGTATGGATATTCATCGCTATCACCCAGAGGATGAATTAAAACAGGCACAAATGGTTTATCTCGAAGATCCGTTTGGCAACCTGTTTGAGTTCTACTCGCACTCATATGAAGATACATACGCTTCTGATTATGAATAGGTATTAGCAACAGAATATTGTCTATTCGTGACTGTATTATGGCTGGGCGAAAATCGCATTATGCTCGAGCAATCGAGTATCTCACTTAGGCGTCGCAACTGCTGTGTCATACCCGAGTAGTCAGTATCCCAACGAGAAATATGAGATCCCCGCTAAGCTAGGCGGGGAATCTCAAGTAATAGTAATGTAGCTACTAACTTTTTGTACTTATAAAAGTTGAGAAACTTCGCCTTCAGGAGTTAAAACAACAGCCTCACTTAACAGCTCATTTTCTTGTAAATATCCGCCAATACTTGTAAATGTCGTCGTATAAATTTTACGACCGTGATCACTTGTTGAAACGTCATCGACAAAGATATTGCCTAGCATTAGCTTGACAGGGTTCACTTTAATACGCTGTGGCTTAAAGTGCGCTTTTGTATTAGCTTTTAATTGTGTAACGTCTGTTGTTTGATAAATACTGGCATTGACGATATTCAACGTATGTTCAGTACAGTTTTGAAACTCATTATTGAATGGGTTGGCAATAACTGAATAGTTTTCGTTGTGCAATAAACTGTCTTTACCTTCAGCGATTAATGCAATAATTCTCTCTTGCAGTGCTGGTGCCGGTATTATAATGCCAGCTTTTAAGGCATCGACTCCCCAAAAGAAATCAACGGGGTAATCGATTATCAGTTCACTTTTATCTAATTGACCTTCCTTTTGATAAAGGTTGTGAACAGCATAACCTTTGACTATTTCTCCAGTGTCTAGCTCTATTGATGAGTAGATTGCAATTGCTGTGTGAGTGAATTTAATACCTTTGGGTAATTCACTTTCCGGCCGTCCAACTCTACCAATAATAAAAGCTCTTGCTCCTTTATTAGCCGCATAACGTTCTACTTGTTTGGCAAACTTTTCAACTGACTCAACTGAGTGCTTTATTTCACTCGTTTGAGCACTACCAGCAAAAGCTGGTAGTGCAATGGTCATTGAAATAGCAATTAGGGCATTGATCAATTTTTTTAATTTACCCATTATAAATTTTCCTGTTTGCTAGCCTTCATTACTTGTTTAGGTGAAGGTGCCGCAGTGACCGTTTTTTCAGTAATTTCTAGCGGTTCAGCTTTTACTGCTTGTTCCATTAAAGCAGTGCCAGCGCTCGTTGAGGCTTGGCCAACAGATCCAACAACCAATAGTGGTGTTGCAACAACTGCACTTCCGATTTTTGCACTAGCAGCAGTACCATGTGAGGCAGCTAGCGCTGAGTGTTTACTCGCTGCGCTTGCATTATCTGAAGCACCGCTTTCTGCGTTCGAATACAAACTGGTTGTAGCAAGTAAGATTGCAAGTAACTTATTCATTTGTTTCATTTTTTGATTCCTTCATGTTGTTGAAACATAATTGATTATGACTGTGGAATTGAATAAATCAACTCTTGTGGTTATTGTATTGAATAAATAACTACTTGGTATAGGATTGTAATACTTTGAGCCAATTAGATCGTGTTGTAGCAACGTTAAAAGCACAGTTAAAGCAACGGCAAATGACTTATAATCAGCTCGCCAGTGAACTCAATATGAGTGAAGCCAATATAAAAAGGATGTTTTCTCAGAAACAATTTTCCCTCGCGCGTTTAGAGGAAATCTGTACGGTTTTATCTTTGACTATGTCGGACTTATTTTTATTAATAGAGCATCAAACTGAAAAGTTATCTTCGTTAACGGCCGAACAGGAGCAAGAGTTAATTGATAATCCCAAGCTGTTTTTGGTTGCTGCCTGTGTAAGAGATGGTTGGTCTTTTGATGAAATAATACAGTATTACCAAGTTGAACAACTTGAGTGTGTGCAACTGTTGGCTAAACTCGATCGACTAAAAATGATCCAGTTGTTACCGGATAACCAATATAAAGTTTTAATCGCCCAAGATTTTCATTGGTTGCCTAATGGTCCGCTAGAGCAGTTTATGGAAAAAGAAGGATTAACGCGTTTTATGGAGTCTAGTTTTGTCGGTGACAATAGCTTTAGATTCTATATGCGAGGCACCTACACCCAAAGTACTATTGATCTCATACAACGAAAGCTAAATCAGTTGAAAAAAGACGTAGCACAGCTTAATCAGGAAGATGCCAAGTTGCCATTGAGTAATAGACAGCATATCGGTTTATTATTTGCCATGCGCCCTTGGGAGTTACCAATATTTAAAGCGCTACGAAGGTGATCGAACAAGCGTTTAGCAGTTGCTCAGGAATGATTATGAAGCAAAAAGGTGAGATATCATAAATGGAACATAACCACCATTCGGTATTAGTTGTTGAGGATAACCCAGATATCGCAAGCCAGTTGTGCGACTTTCTCGCAGAAAAGGGATTTGTTGTCGATTATGCAAAGTCAGGAAGACTCGCAATAGCATTGGCATTAGAGAATAACTTTGATGTCATCATTCTTGATTTATCGCTACCGGATATCGATGGTATTGCGGTTTGTGAACATATTAAACAGTCCTGCTCCCCAGTACCACCAATATTAATGTTAACCGCTAGAGATAGTATTGAACATAAAGTTGAAGGGTTTGGTGTTGGCGCCGATGACTATTTAACAAAACCTTTTTTACTGGAAGAGGTCTATTTGCGATGTATTGCACTGACTCGCCGTCATAGGCTTCACCAGTTAAAGGTAATCAATGTTGGCGAGTTATCGATCAATGTGAGCACCAATGAAGTTACCCGCAACAATCAAGCCATTAAGCTATCAAGTACCGACTTCAAAATCTTATGCATACTCGCTGAAGCTTTTCCAAATGCCGTTAGTAAACGGTATCTGGTGGATAAAATTTGGGGTGAAGATGCACCTGAAACCGACGCTGTGAGAAGTCATATGTATACCTTGAGGAGCGCAGTCGATAAACCTTTTACCTATGGCATGATAAAAACGGTTCATGGCATTGGTTTTAGACTCGATATACCTGAGCTATAGTATGGCGAATATCTTTAAATTATCTAGTTCTCGACTATCGTCTTCGATTACCAAATTGGTACTCGGACTGACCCTTTCATTGACATTGATATACAGTTGTTTACTTTTGGCCTACTCGTGGTTGATAGAAGATAATGTCTTTAATCGATTAGTTGATGAGCAAGTTAAACTCGTCAAACAACAATATCAGTCGACAGGGAAAGTGGCTTTACCTCATTCGCAAATGTTTCAGTTACACCGAGGCAGCGCTGAACTTCCAGAAGAAATTTCGTTGGCTTTAATAGAAGAACCTGAGCGAGTTGAATTTACCATCTCGAGTGGTAAAACCTTTCACCTTGCCCGTTTTAATATCGAGAAAGAAGAATACATCTTGCTGGCGGATGTTGGCAGTATTGAAGTCAGCCCCGACTATTTTCAATATGTTGTCAGATGGCTTATTGCCTTAAGTTTTTTTTCTTGTCTGATTGTCGCGTTGGTGGCTTGGCGAATGGGTCGACGCATTTCACAACCCATTGAGCAATTGGCTTCCGCAGTTAAAACCGTGAATAGTGATAACCTGTACCAATTAAATGAAGTCGTTCAGCAAATGCCGAATAATGAACTCGGTACATTAGCAAAATCGATAGAATTAAGTTTCACGATGCTCAATCAAGCCTTAGCACGAGAAGTACATTTTACCAAAGATATTAGCCATGAAATTCGAACGCCAATAAGTATCTTGCAAAATGCCCTGAGTAAGAAACAGCTTAACAGTGAAGCAGAGCTTAAGCTAAATGATCGGCAAGACTATGCCATTGGCTTTTCACCGTTATCAGTTAAACAAATGGAAACTGCAACCGAGGCTTTATCACAAACAACGCATGTTTTGTTGGCGCTAGCTAGGAATGAGTCGTCATCGGCAAAGTCATTGTCATTGAATAAATTGATAGAGCAGAGTGTGCTCAGTCATTTCGAGTTAAATCACACTAAAAAAGGGCAAAGCTTGTGCTTTGATATTCATTTGCCAAATAATGATGTGATGATTATCGCCAATCAAAATTTGCTGGAAATATTAATAAATAATTTGATCAGCAATGTTATCGCTCATGCGACCAGTCCAGAGATCATACTATCATTAGATAACCATACACTTACATTGGTCAATCAGTACAACAATCCTCTACCAACCGGTTATCAAGCCAGTGGTGTTAAAAGGGAAGGGAGTATTGGTATTGGACAAGGATTAAGTTTAATCAAACGCATTTGTGAGGCTTGTTGTTGGCATATGAGTACTCACTATAGCGAAGCTCAACAACAGTTTACTGTCACCATAGACTTTGTCGATATGTCGCCTCAACGGGTGTAACTTACCCATGTGTTAAGTGTCTTCACGAAATCACGACATTGTCATGAATAAAATGTCTCTTTTTAAACAGGAGACATGTGATGAAACCCATCCTAACGTTAATTTTTTTCACTTTATTGGTGCTGGCTGTACCGGTTAGAGCAAGTTCAGCGGCAGAAACTAAGGTAATCACGAAAAACCAAAAAGTAGCCATGTTGATTTCGGGATACGGCAGTGTCGATCCAGAACTATCTTATGATTTGGAAGAGTTAGTGCAAAGCTATCTTATTTTTCATCGCAATGGGGTTAGTATTGATATAGTGAGCCCTAGCGGAGGGAAAGTATTAGTAAAGAACAATAAAGATGACCTACCTGCTATCAAATTTTTTAAACAGCAAACCTCAGGATTAAGTCAACTCCAAAATACACTATCTGCGACGCAAGCTAGTGCCAATCAATATGATGCGTTATTTATCGTTGGTGGTGATGGTGCGGTGATGGATTTACCGTTTGATACCAATACCAAGCAATGGATTACCCGTTTTGCCCAGTCAAACATGCCAATTGCCGCCGTATGCCATGGTCCAGCCGCTTTGATTGATATCAAATTAGCAGACGGTCGTTATTATGTGGCTGGTAAGCGCGTAAATAGTTTTACACTGATTGAAGATAAGGCGTTTAAAAAAGAAAATATCGAAAAATACAAAGTTATTGCTCAAACTGAACTCGAGAACAGGGGAGCACATTTTATCGCTAATAGTCCGATGTTGCCTTTTATCACGCGTGATGGCAACTTAATTACCGCTCAAAATCCGATGTCGGTAGCAAAAGCTGCAGAAGCACTGTTGGTTCAAATGGGAATTACCCCCGCTAAACGCGAGTTGTTCAAAGATGAGGCAACCATGGAGCTTATTGCCAAAGCTAAATCCATGGGGATGTCTCATATAGATTTAGCTTTGACTCAACAGCCAGAAGCCTATGACATGATGTACTTAGCTTTATATGGACTGTATGCATATGACTTAGCACAAACCGATGTTGATAAAGCAAAAGAATTAACGCTAATGGAAAAAATTGGTGAGTATTTTAAACATCCAAAATACGCGGAACACATGATTACTACGTATGTTAAAACCCGTGATCTAGATCGTGCCCGATATTATTACAATAAAGCTAAAAATGATTTTCCCGACTTTACACTTCCTGAATCGTTAATAGCGACGCTAGCGCCATAACTAGTCGACACTAGCGGTGCTCAGATCGCAAAGGTAATGCTAGCCAACAAGTTGAATGGTCAAATTTGTCCATAAGGATCAAATGGCAAATGCCCCGTTTTAACCCAGATAGTTGTTGGCTCATCAACAAACGGGTGATGTTGGCTAAGGTGCGGGCTTCTTAGCCAAGTACCTGTGGGGTATGAACCATGCTCATCTTTAAACTCACCACTTAACACCAGTATTTCTTCACCGCCGAAATGGCGGTGGGGTTGAAATTTTTCACCGGCTGGCCATTTTACCAAGGCAACGTGCTCACCTTGATGTTCGTGCAATGGCATCACGGCTAAACCACCTTGTCCGGGTAGCCACTTGGCACTGTTGGTATCAATACGCACTTGTGCTTTATCGTCAGGCTGAAATTGATGTAGCTTAACGAATAAAGTACAGCCTTGATTTGAAAACGGCGCATGACTAAATCCCTCGGGATTTCTAATGTAACTACCGGCGCCATAATCACCAGTGTGATCTGAAAACACGCCATCTAGTACCAGTATTTCTTCTCCTAAAGGGTGTGGGTGCTCTGAAAACCTTGCGCCTGCTTCGTATCTAACGATACTCGTAGCGTGGCCTTGTTCTGCGTTTTCACGTGCTAGGGGTTTTCGCCACACACCTTTCATGGGGCTTGGTTGCCAAGCAACATGGTTAGTGTCGATAACGATGCGTTGGCTAAAATCGAGGTTAAATTTTTTCGGTGTCTTCATTGATTATCACTGTGTGTCTCATCTGACATTAGAGGGTAAATATTACTTGTTGTACGAAAAGTTTAAAGCACTAGATTAATTCAACTATTTATACTGCTAAGTTAAGTGAACTAATGGCTAGTTAACACCGTAATTGATTAGGTGTTTTAAAGCAGAGAATCGTTTATGAGCCAAGGCATTTACTGTTTCACCCAAGATTTACGTCTTGAAGATAATGCCGCGTTAAATCAACTATCGATTGAATGTGACCGCATTGCTTTTGTTTATATCATTAACCCCAATTGGTTCAGACCACTCAATTATCAGCAACGTGAAATAGGCGAGCACCGCTGGCGCTTTATTTGTCAGTCGTTGCAGGCACTTGCGAGTAACTTATCGCTCTATGGCCATAAACTTCACGTGGTCTATGGTGAGCCTCACATCGCGCTAGCGCCGTTGATTGAAGCATTTAATCTATCACACATCGGTGTTGCAAATAGCGTTGGCTTGAATGAACGCAGGGCTTGGCGAGCTGTTGATGCGCTCAAACAGGTGCGTGTTGTTAGCGCATGGCAATCAACTTTACTACAAGCTGAGCAGTTACCAACAGCAGACAACAGCTTTGTCAGCTTTACTCATTTTAGAAAAGCCGTCGAACAGCCAGAGATTACAATAGATCCGCCGTTGAGTTTTTCTGGTGAAAATTTACCAAGATCACTAACGCTCAATTTGCCTGAATTTGATTTTAAACGCGAACTGGCACTTGGCGTGAAATCACATCCTGTTAGCGAAAAGCAAGTGCCATTTGCTGGTGGAGAGTTACCGGCTAGCCGTCATTTAAGAAGCTATTTTTCAAGCCAGGCGCCATTGAGCTATAAACAAACCCGCAATGCCTTAGATGAGTGGTCGTCATCAACTAAACTCAGCCCCTATTTGAGCCAAGGTAATTTGTCTGCCCGACAAGTTTGGCAACAAAAACAGCGCTATGAAGCGCAATTCGGCGCCAATGAATCCACTTACTGGATCGGTTTTGAACTGCTGTGGCGTGAATATTTTCAATGGTTAGCACTAAGGCAAGGTAGCAAATTATTTACCTTTAAAGGCAACGCGAAAAAAGCACCGTTAACTACCTTTTCGCCAGAGCGATTTATCAAGTGGCAGCAGGGCACAACACCATGTGCCTTGGTGAATGCCTGCATGAATCAATTGCGTGAAACGGGCTATATGTCTAATAGAGGTCGGCAAATTGTTGCAAGTTATCTCGTTAATGAGCTTGCACTAGATTGGCGCTATGGCGCGGCTTATTTTCAAGCGCAATTGATTGATTATGACGTTGCAGCGAATTGGGGCAATTGGCAATATATCGCTGGCGTTGGTGTTGACCCAAGAGGTGGCCGACACTTCAGTATAGAAAAACAGCAACAACGCTACGATCCTAATCAAGACTTTATTCACCGTTGGCAAGGCGAGCAGGGCGCGACTAACTTAGATAGTGTTGATGCCGCCGACTGGCCAGTCGCACTGGCGGAAGGTTAGTCGATGGCAATAAGTGTTGTTTGGCTAAAGCGCGATTTAAGGTTATCAGATCATCCGCCACTAGAAGCGGCTATTGACGCTGGCTCGCCTGTGCTGTTGTTCTACTGCTTTGAAGATCTATTGCTTGATGATCCTCACCACGATACTCGTCATTGGCGTTTTGTCGCTCAGTCACTCGAAGATATGAAAGCCAGAGTGCCTTATTCAGCAATGTGTATCAGCCAAGGTGATGTCTTAACTGAACTTACACGCATTGATCAGATATATGGTATTTCAGCACTGTTTTCACATCAAGAAATCGGCTTAAATCGCACTTTTGAGCGAGACTTACAGGTGAAACAGTGGTGCGACAATCACGGTGTCAAATGGCGAGAGTTTGCTTATGCCGCTGTGATTCGGGCACTAAAGCACAGAAACGATTGGGATAAGCACTGGCAACAAGTCATGCGTGCGCCAATTAACAGCATCGATATTATGCGGGTCAATTGGCTCAATGACGACAAATTAGTTGAGGTCTTTCCGCAAGCCGATTTAAGTCAATGGCACACTAAAGATGAAGATAATTTTCAACGAGGCGGAGAAGCTCAGGCTTGGCATACCTTATCTTCATTCTTTGAGCATCGCGGCCAGTCTTACTATTACTCCTTGTCTAGCCCGAGTGCCAGCCAAGCGCATTGTTCGAGATTATCACCGTATTTAGCTTGGGGTAACATTAGTTTGCGCCAGAGCTATCAGTATTTATTGCGCTATTGGCACAAGCCGGGCTGGCGTCGCTCATTGGTTGCATTGAGTTCGCGATTGCACTGGCACTGCCATTTTATCCAAAAATTTGAAAGTGAATCGAGGATGGAGTTTGAGGCGGTTAATCGCGGTTATCACGGTTTACCTCGAGCGACAGGAGAGCTAGCTAACATTCGGCTAAACGCATGGAAGTCAGGCAAGACGGGCTATCCAATGGTGGATGCATGTATGCGTTGTTTACAGGCAACGGGTTACATAAATTTTAGGATGAGAGCTATGCTAGTGAGCTTTTTATGTCACCATTTAGCGATTGACTGGCGATTGGGCGTTAGCCATTTAGCTCGGCTATTTTTGGATTTTGAACCGGGTATTCACTATAGCCAATTCCAAATGCAAGCGGGTGTAACGGGTATTAATACCATTCGCATATACAATCCTGTTAAGCAAGGCTTAGATAAAGATCCAGACGGGCGCTTTATTCGTCAGTGGCTACCTGAGCTTGAACAAATCCCCGCGCCACTTATTCACACCCCATGGCAGTTATCAGCAATGGAACAAATGATGTACGGCCTTGAGCTCGGTAAAGACTATCCTGAGCCAATCGTTGACATTGCACTATCTTACAAAGAAGCACAGACGCTATTGTGGCGCTGGCGTAATACCCTGCCTGTTAAAAAAGAGGCGCAGCGGATATTGGCGCGCCATGTGAGTGCCAAACATAGCACCAGGAAAAAACGGACACCCAACGCCATATGAAAAAATCCCAATTACCTGAAAAGTTATGCCCAGTGTGCCAACGGCCATTTCGTTGGCGAAAAAAGTGGCGGCTAAACTGGCACAATGTCAAATATTGCTCAAAGGCCTGCGCAGGAAATAGCAAACATGCAGCACATTAGTAAAGTCGACTATCAGCACTATCAAAAGCTCAGGCTTGTGCTTGGCGATCAGTTAAACGCTGGGCATTCGTGGTTTAAAGAACACGACCAAGCGACCTTATATGTGATTGCCGAGTTAAAACAAGAAACCGATTATGCCAAACATCACGTGCAAAAAGTTTCGGCGTTTTTTCTCGCCATGGCGCATTTTGCCAAGGCGTTAAGCCAAGCTGGTCATCAGATACTATACCTGAGTCTTGATCAAACTCAGTCGTTTGCTGACTTACCCGATCTGCTAACAAACTTGTGTCAACAATATCAGATTCGCGAATTTAGTTATCAGCTACCCGATGAATATCGTTTGAGAGTACAACTTGAAGCGTTTGCACAAACACTCGATATTGACACGAAAAGCGTTGAAACAGAGCATTTTTACTTAGATGAAAAAAGCCTAGCGAAGCAGTTTAAAAAAGCGAAACATCATCGCATGGAAGCCTTTTACCGGCGGATGAGAACAACATTTGCGCTATTAATGGATGGTGATGAGCCATTGGGCGGGCAGTGGAATTTTGATGCGCAAAATCGGCAAAAACTAAAACCTACAGATATTGATAATATTCCTAGCCCCTTATTATTTGCCAATGACGTCAGTGATATTTTATTGCGTCTAGCTCGGCATCATGTAAAAACCATCGGTGAATCGACCGAGCAACTGTTGTGGCCGGTTAACCGCCAGCAAGCTGTCGAACTACTCAAGTATTTTTGCCAACATTGTTTGCCTAATTTCGGCCGCTTTCAAGATGCCATGACCTGTCAGCAAGATTTACTTGCCACGCAAAATACTTGGAGCCTATATCACTCGCGGTTATCGTTTGCGCTAAACAGTAAAATGATCAGCCCTAAACTAGTGGTTGATACCGCACTTGAATACTACTATAGCCAGCCCGATGTGATTAGCCTTGCGCAAATCGAGGGTTTTGTTCGGCAAATTGTCGGTTGGCGAGAATTTATTCGCGGTATTTATTGGGCAAATATGCCTGATTACGCCGCGTTAAATACCCTTGAGGCTAAACGAGAATTGCCACAGTGGTTTTGGACGGGCGATACCAAAATGCATTGTCAGCATCAGGCCATTAAGCAGTCCCTCGATTATGCCTATGCTCATCATATTCAGCGCTTGATGGTGACAGGTAATTTTTGTTTGCTAGCGGGCATTGAGCCAGATGAAGTGGATGCCTGGTATTTAGGGATTTATATCGACGCCATCGAGTGGGTTGAAATGCCGAATACGCGAGGTATGAGCCAGTTTGCTGATGGCGGTATTGTTGGTTCAAAAGCCTATGCTGCTAGCGGTAATTATATCAACAAAATGAGTGATTATTGCGGAAGTTGTCACTACCAAGTAAAAGAGCTAACAAGCGCTAATGCTTGCCCGTTAAATTCACTTTATTGGCGTTTTATGGCTTCGCATGAAGACAAGTTTAAATCGAACCCTCGCAATCGTATGGTTTATGCCAATTGGTATAAAAAATCGGATGAGCAGCGCGAGCAAGTACTTACCAAGGCAGAGGAGTATTTAGCTAAAATCGAACAGCTTTAATTGGTAATGTGTTTGTCTTAGTTAAAATTGATGTTATATAAAAGCACAACCAAATAAATTTACTGCACAGGTGATTGAAAATATCTGTTAAATTCAATAACCTGAATTCAGGTAGTGCAGCTATCAAATGCGTTTGCGATAAAGGAGTATTTTGCAAAAATGAGGACGTTGAGTGAGCAAGTAACTAAGTGTTTGTTGGCGGTAGAGCTACCAGCAGCGCTTACGCTAGAGCACTGCGCAAAGATACTTAATATGAGCTCTACCACCTTTAGGCGTAAACTTGCGAGTGAAGGTACGAGTTATAAAGCGATTCAGACTAAATTTCTCAATGCGCTTTGCGTTGAATCTCTGATATTAAATAATGTAAAAATAGACGAATTAGCCACTAGACTTGGCTACTCAGAACGTGCCACCTTTGAAAGAGCTTTTAAGCAAAAATTTGGCATTACACCCTCACAATACCGCAGTTTGGCAACAACATCTCAATCTCAAGAGCAGCTAGCTTCTTTTAGCCAAGTAATTGAAACATTACCACCTATGCCGCAAAGTTGCGTTGAGTTAATCAAGTATAGATCGAATGACAATATTGATTTGGATAAGGTTGTTGCAATCGTAGCTGGTGATCCTGTTTTTTCTGGTAGAGTTATTGGCCAAGCTAGTAAAGCTATTTATGGAAAAACGCCACTTGACCTGCGGGAGGCTATCAGCCGAAACTTAGGCATTGATACTGTGATCAATATTGCCGTGTTATTCGGGGTAAGTGATGCTTTGCATGATGTTGTCGATAAACGATTATTGTCAACATATCATCGCTCCTTTTCACTGACTATTGGCTGTTTAAAGTGGTTTAAACGCGAAGGTTTGTTTAATGGAGAAGTGGAAATGGCGATAAACCAGCAAGTGCTTATGTTTGGTTTGATCGGTATTTTCTTGTTAAATCATCGCGATATACCCAAGGCTAGTTACGTGATTCCAGCGGTTCAAGGTATTGATGAGTTGTCTATTTTAAACCGACAGTTAAAACAAGTATGTGGTGTTGGTATTTTTGGTGCATCTGCTTTGATGTTGTCTCAATGGCATATAGATACAAAGGTTGTGAAATGGCTTTTGGCGTTGGATAAGTTAAAGTTCAAAGCAGGCAACTTGATGGGCAACAAACAAGCCTGTTTATTTCACTTTATGCTGGACTGTATCTATCGGTGTGCGACAGGGCATCAGTTTAATGACGATCTTTACATGCAAGCCAAAGTTTTTGGTGTTAAAAACCTTGATGAGTTGAAAGCGATTTTTGACCAATAACTTTTGACCAATAACTTTTGACCAATAACTTTTGACCAATAATTACGGGATTGTTTACACTCAATCCCGTTAACGTGATCAATTTAAGCTGTTTTTCTTTTTACAAGCAGCATACCTGCAGGAAATAGTAATAATAGTAATGTTGAAGGCTCAGGTACTTGTGCAACTTGAACTAAAGAAACATTATCAATTAGACCACCCAGTGTATTTTGACTACCAACAGCTGCAAAACTCAAATTCATTGAACTTTCTAACGCTTCAAATGTGATTGTTTCAAGTTGCCAAGCGGTTTGTGTATTTCGTGTACCGTCAGACGTGTGTTGAGCTTGAATACCATCGTTAAATAGCGTATTCGAACCATACCAATAAACATTAATCCCATTATCGTCGATGTTATTGGTTCTCGG
The DNA here is from genome assembly GCF_014898095.1 of Thalassotalea sp. LPB0316. Taxonomy (NCBI): domain Bacteria; kingdom Pseudomonadati; phylum Pseudomonadota; class Gammaproteobacteria; order Alteromonadales; family Colwelliaceae; genus Thalassotalea; species Thalassotalea sp. LPB0316. Next base: position 3,361,394 of record NZ_CP062946.1, on the reverse strand, counting down.
TTTATAGTAATAATCAAGTTGATACATTTGACCAACGATCAGTGAATCTACTGTTTGTGTCATCATTGAGTTAGATTGACCAACTTTGTGTGAATCTAATTCAACGTGTTGTGAGCCATCTTGAGACTTAGTGACGATATTTTTTTGAATTTCTATACCGTTGCCACCTGAGGTAAACCAGCCCGGCAAGGTCATAAATACATCCCAACCTTTATTCTTGTTTGCAAAGGCTGCTAAATCAGTGCCGAATACATTACCTTTTGATGACGTGTTGTCGTCAAAGACTACTTGCTCAAAACTACCATTAACGATCAGCGATGCGCTGGCATAATGTGCGGTAAAAAACAGAAAGCTTGCTAAAGATAATTTCATTAACCACATAGACATAAGTTTATTTTTCAATTGCTACTCTTATTGCATATGTTAATTAAATGTTTATAAACAAAATATGGCTAAAGTGTCCAAATTACAGAAACACCAACTTGGCAAATCTAGCTTTAAATTGATAGAAAAAGTGGTTTAATTAAGTGCGTAGGTAAGACTATATCTAAGGTTAGTTTACTAAGGTTGGCCGTTTTAATGTCGAGCCGATAAGAGAGTTGGCCCGTCTAACTCTCTTGTTGTATCGGATTTCTAATATAGGCCTATAACCCAAATGGTGACGTTTACAATGCACAGATGCACTATAAACGTCGCTAAGTTTAACCAAAGGTACCTTCGCATTGAGCAGGTTGTTGTGCGTTAACCAAGTTAATGAATTCATGCATCTCAACCGCTTTACTGAAGTAATAACCTTGAATAATAAAGGTATCTAGCTCTGATAACACATCTACTTGCTCTTGATACTCAACACCTTCAACAACAATAGCTTTGTTTAATACGTTGGCTATTTGTAATATTGCTTTTAACACCTTTTTATCTTGTTCTTTGGTGTGAATATGGTCGACAAATTGTTTATCGATTTTTAACTTGTCGATAGGTAGGTTGAGTAAGCGCGCTAATGACGAGTATCCCGTACCAAAGTCGTCGATTGCGGTTGTAATACCAAGTTGCTTTAATTCTGTTAAATAGTCAACAAAGGCTTGGTTGTGTTGAGCGGTAACGCCTTCGGTTACCTCTATTTCGAAATCACTGCCGGTGATTTGGTATTGCTCCATAAGCCTTTTTAAAAGTGAAATTGAAATTAGATTGTCTGAGACGTTAATGCTTATCTTAGGCAGTATTTGACCGCGTTTACGAGCACTTTGGATATCAATAAAAACCTGCTCAATAACATACAAGTCGATATCTTTTATTAATTGATATTCTTGGGCAACGGGTAAAAAAAGTGCTGGCGAGACAAAACCATCGCCATGTTTCCAACGAATCAGTGCTTCGGCAGCGACCACCGTCTTTAGCTGGGTATCAAATTGAGGCTGATAAAATATTTCGAAGCTTTTCGTGATAAGTGCTCTTCTAATATCTTGAGCCAGTGCAAACTCAGTGTAATTGTCTTGATCCATTAGACTGTTACTAACTGAGGGTAATTGTCGTTGCTTGATCTGTTTTTGCAGCGATTTCTCGGTTTTATCGAACAACTCGCTAATCGTATCTGCATCATTTGGGAAATGGCTGTGACCGATATTAATAAAAGGAATAATGTCAGTTTCTTTCGTTTTTATCGTTTGTTCTAATTGCTTGGTAAGACTATTAATAACACTTTGTAATTTTTTACGGTCGTTAACAAAAGGAATTGCCACGGTAAACTTGTCACCGCCAGTGCGCGCCACGAAATACTTAACGTGTTGAGTTTGCGTAATACGCTGAGCAATGGTTTTAACCACTTGATCACCACAGTCGTGACCAAACGTTATATTGACTTTAGGTAAATGATTTAACTTGATTTTCAGTAGGGTAAACGGCTGATTTTGTAACACTAGCTTATCGAGTGCTAATGATAGTCGTTTTTTGTTGGGCAAAGCCGTTAGATTGTCGTAATTGTCGAGAAACTCACGTTTTCGCTCTATCGCTAACTCTTGCGAACAATCTTTAAAGGTTGCAACGAACAGCTTTTTATTATTGATGTCATTGAAGACTTTAATTTCTTGATGTTCGTAGAATAGACTTCCATCTTTTTTTCGGTTCCATAAATAGCCGCTCCACATTCCTTCGTTTAACAGTGAACGCCACATCTCTTGATAAAAACTTTCATTTTGTAGACCCGATTTGAGCAAGGCCGGTGTTTTACCAAAAACATCACTTTCAGTGTAGCCGGTTAGTTTAGTAAACGTTTTGTTGACGTATAAGACTTTAGCGAATTCGTCGGTTATTAATATGGCGTCTTTACTTCCTTCGACAATTGCTAATGGCACATTGCTAAGACACAAAGATTTTTCAGCAGACATAAGTGTGTTCATAACCTACCCCTCTTAAAGAGACAATACTAGTGACTAAAGCTTCTTACTAGGGAATTCATTTCATTCGAAATCCCTTGAAGTTTGTCAACTGAAGCTTTTAGTACTTCAGTGTGCTGTGTATTGGCTTGCGCAATATCATTGATATGGTGAATATTGCGGTTTATTTCACTGGCTACAACTTCTTGCTCTTCAGTAGCTGAAGATACTTGAATACTTTGACCCAGTACTTCACTCATAATATGTTGCTGCTGGAAAACGAGTTGCTCATTTTCAACCATCTTCTCAACATTCAATTGAGCATCGCTACGACTGTCATTCATATTTTCAGCCCATTGTGCGATATTTAGCTGAATCTCACTGATCGTTTGCTCAATTTCTTTAGTTGATTCACTGGTTTTAGATGCAAGTGCTCTAACTTCGTCGGCTACTACGGCAAAGCCTCTACCTTGCTCGCCTGCGCGGGCTGCCTCAATGGCGGCATTAAGTGCTAATAACCCCGTTTGTTCGGTAATTAATCGAATAACCGTAACGACTTTTTCAATATTGGCTGCTTGGGTATTTAGTTGTTGTGCAGAATCAGCCGCATGAGTTACTTTACCAGCAAGGGCTTCAAGTGCTTCTTTAGTGGTATTTATTGAAGAACAACAGCTATCACTTATTTCTGATGCCTTATTGGTATGGTTAGATGTTTCAAGCGTGTTCCTTGCTATATCTTGAACTGTTGTCACCATTTCTTCCATCGCTGTGGCAATTTGATCAACTTGTGATTGTTGTTCGTAGGTGCCATTGGCGACATCTTTGGTGACATCTTTGATTGTTTCGATATTTTGTGCAATTAACCCTGAGGTGTAGTTAACTCGACCTAAGATTGTTACGGCTTTAGATTCTAAAAACTTAAGCGTCGTTTCTATGTTGGCATAGGCGCCAGGTAAGTCACTATAGGTAGTGGCAATCACTGGGCTATCGAAAATTGCGCGGCACTGTTTGTTGACGGCTTTTAATAATTTATTTGCTCTAAATTGTGTGTAAAGACCGACTAAAGGTATTACTGACAGGCCTGCAGCAATTGCTGGTTGCTCGAACGCTGTGACAGAGATAGCTGCGAGCGCACCGCTGAGGTAATTAACTAGGCTATTGCGAGACAATTCAGCAAACAGGTTAGTGATATTAAAGCGCTTTACCGTTAAGTTTTTAGCGCTGTATATACGCATAGCACGCTCAATATCGTCGCGCGTCGGCTTAGTTCTCACTGACTGATAACCAATAACTCGGCCTGCTTCATAGATAGGTGTAACAAAAGCGTTGACCCAATAATAACGTCCACACTTGGTTCTATTTTTAACTAACCCCATCCAAGGTTTATATGCCTTAAGCTTTGACCATAAGTCTTCAAAAGCAACTTTAGGCATGTCTTTATGACGAACAATGTTGTGGTGTTGACCAATAAGTTCGTCCTTAGAATAGCCTGCAATTTTGCAGAAATTTGAGTTTACATAGGTGATCTTTCCCACGAGATCTGTTGTTGATATCAACTGCTGCTCTGCTGGAAAATGAACTTCTTCATCGATGTAATTAAAATTCGCTGACATAGGTTATACCGATTAAAACGATTGAATCGTTGCGAATTATACATTCGATTAAATCGATGTCAAGAGTTTGTTAGCATGCAGTAAAAAATATTTGCATGCTAAGCTGGCAGGAATATCCGTGTGGTTATTTTAAAAGAGAAAAAAGCTGTTCAAAATCTAGTGGCTTACCAATAACGGCTTCGGCACCAGCTTTTAAAAAACTATTAATGTTTTCGGTTTGCATGTTACCTGTCATACCGATGATTCGAATTGAAGATAACTCAGGGTTGGATTTGATATTGCGGCATAGTTCGTCACCGAGGATCCCTGGCAACATTAAATCGACAAAAATAATATCTGGTCGCAGCTGTTGAGTTTTGATGCCAGCTTCAAAGCCATCGTGACAAACGACTACATTCCAGCTTTCGTTATGGCTTTTCAATACCGTTTCAAAAAGTTGTGCAAATGGCTTGTCATCATCTACGACAAGGATATTTTTAACAGATAAGGCTTGATCGCCGTTTCCTTGATTGAGGGTTATATTTTCTTTCTTGGCAAAATTGACAATATCAGCATAAAAAAACCGACGATGCCCACCCAATGTGGTATGAGACTTGATCTTATTTTTTTGCGCCCACTGTCGTAGGGTGACAGGTGAAATCATTAAAAGTTTTGCAGCTTCTGTCGGGGTTAAAATATCTTGATTACTCATCAGGTAGTTCAATCTACGCTTGGTTTTACACTGAAGAAGATATTATAACCATGAGTGGAATTATTCAAGCGATTATATCGATTTAATCGAAATTGTTTGCTATGTTTTGTAAATGAGTATATCGTATTAATCGATTTTTAGTCGTTTGTTTCATGTTTAGAGATGAAATGACCACAGTGAGCAATACATATGTTATTAACCAACATAAAGTTAAATAGTTATTTTTTTTGTGGATACTTGATACTCGCATGGCTTGGTTTAATGCTATCAACGCCATTAAGTGGCAATGCCAGTGGTTTATATCCAGCAGCAGGTTTAGCACTTGCCGCGGTCTTGTTCTATGGTAACCGAGTGCTGCCAAGTATTGTGGTGGCTGTCTTACTCACCAACTATTGGTACTACTTTTACTTACCAACAGAACCTACGCCGATTATTGTGTATTTGGTGAGTGTAGTTACAACGATTATTCAGCCTTTTGCGGTACGAGCAATACTATTAAAACGACAATCCGATATCTCAAAATATTTTTCAAGTGCCAAGGGCTTAGTGAGCTTTTTCGGTGTCGCCTTAACGGTGGGGGCTGCGATAGCGCCAATGAGTCTGTTCCTTACCCACCATTTAGTCTATGAGCTCAATGGAGCAAGTGCAGCGGTAAAAGCATGGTATTGGTGGTTAGGTGATGCATCAGGAATAGTCGTTTTAACGCCGTTACTTGTTAAATGGTTAAGTGAAAAGTCAAAAGCGAGTGTTGCAAACCTGAAGTTTGGTTTACCTATCGTTATTTTCACGGGAGTTGCATGGGGATTAGTTGCGGTATCTCAGCATGAAGTTAATGACTATGTACATGATAAGGTTCAAAAATACCAAGTTGAAGTGACCAACCAGGTTAAAGCCGATTTAGCGCAGTTACAGAGTAATATTGAGATTGTTGCTGAACTATTTTCTCAGCATCCTTCACTGTCATATGCTGACTTCAACTATTACGTCAAACCCTTTTTATCAAGTAAAGACTGGTTAGCGATCAGCTATAATCAGCAAGTATTAGCGAAGGATGTTACCAGTTTTGAGCTTAAGCTCTCAGTAGAGTTAGGTAGAGAAATAAAGGTTTATCAACGCGACGAACAGCAACTAAAGCAAGATGTTGATTCAAGACCAAGTTATATGGTGGTTAAATATATTTTACCTGAAGCTAATAACTCGACTGCCATTGGCTTTGATATAAACAGTAATAACGCTCGAAAAGCAGCAATAGATAAGGCCGTAGTCAACCAGCGAACGGTAATGACCGATACCATTCGACTAGTGCAAAATCAGCACTTTGGCGCATTAATGATCACGCCGTTGAGATTGGCAGGGGCGTCGAAGGCAATGACTGATACTGTAGTTGGGGTCATTGACATAGAGCACATGATAAGTCGGCATTTGTCTGCAAGTTTACCTTTGGGTTGGCAATTAGAGTTATTCGATACAACTAATGCACAAGAGGTTTTGTTGTTTGGCCAATCGAACTTTTCTGATCCTCAAGTTCTTGCTCAATATTATCCTGTAGATTTTACTTTCTATGACAAGTCGCTAAAGTTTGTCATTGGCATTGAATATGCCCGCCTTCAAGAGCAAACATCTAATGCTATTTACGCGATTCCTTTGGTTAACCTTGTACTACTCTTGTTGTTTTGTTCATTGATGATGATTTTGTGGTCAATTCAATCACAAACTCAACAGCTTGAAGCCGTTAAAAGTAAACAGCTTTTTTTGATTAAAAACATCCAACAAAAGTTTATAGCCGGTGAAGGCGATGAGCAGCTCTATCGAGAAATTATTCGATTGTTTATTGGTGAATATGATTTCAAAAAGGGGATACTGTTTAAAGTCAATGGTAGTTTATCTAATCTTGATGTATTGACGAGCTATGACTCCAAGTCACATCAGTCATTCCACCAATGCTTCGATTTGTATCAATTGGAACGTTTCATAGAAGCTCAAACGATGCCTTATGTTGGTGAAATACAACAAACTGATAATAGCGCAAACAAACGATGCACCATTATTCCTATTCAAAAAGGCAATGAAGATATCGCTATCTTATTCTTATGTGATAGCGATAGAGATGGTAGTGAAACGAAGAAACACATCGCTGAGCAAGATAATTTGATTAGTACCGTGGCTAGTGTCTTAGTTGGCATTAACGACCGCAATAAAAAACAAGAAGCGCAAAAGCAGTTGGAGGTTAACTTCTACAATAAACTGGCAGCACAAAAGCAAGTTGCTATTCAAGCGCAGGCTCTTGCAAATCTAACGCAGTCTGAAAGTTTTATTTCTGGTGCATGGCAAACTGCGATATATGAAATCGCCAAAGCCGGTTGTGAAGCCTTAAATGTTCGTCGCTTTAGCATATGGTTGTTTTCAGATGATGACTCAAAGCTCGTTTGTCACGCCCTATACGACCTTGACAAAAACTACTTTGAACGCGGTAACGTGTTGTCAAAAAGTGACTACCCAGCCTATTTTAACGCCTTAACTTCTTATACTCGCATTAGTGCTACCGACGCTCGCAGTCACCCACATACTCAAGAGTTTTTAGAGGGCTACCTCAAACCATTAAATATTCGTTCAATGTTAGATGCTGGTATTATTCAGGGCGGGCAATTAAAAGGCGTTGTGTGTGCAGAACACGTTGGCGAAAATCGCCAATGGCTGCCCGAAGAGGAAAATTACGTCAATATCATTGCAGGGCTTGCTTGTCAGTTGATGTATTCGCATGAGCGTAGACAAATTAAGAGTAAGTTAATTAGTCAACAAGCTGAACAATCGATGATAATTGACAACATGAAAGAAGGTGTTTTGTCACTCGATGAAAGCGGTAAAATATTGTCATTTAATCGCGCTGCAGTCGCTATGTTTGGTTACACGGAGAGAGAAATACTTAACCAACCGGCGGCTGTTTTACTGTCAAACCTCAACACGCGAGATGGCCAAAATGTTGTAGAGAAATTTCTGACTGAGGACGCGACTAAAAACTTGACTAAAAGCCATGAAGCAATCGCGGTTAAAAAAGATAAAAGTGAGTTCCCCGTCCGATTTAATTTCGTTAACTTGCCTCACGACGGCAAGGAAAAGCGCTTTTTGGTAACAGTCGTCGATGTTTCGCTAGAGAAAATTCAAGAAAAGCAATTACTCCATAGCCAAAAGATGGAAGCACTTGGACAGCTAACGGGTGGTGTAGTCCATGATTTTAATAATATTTTAGGTATTATCATGGGCTACAGTGAATTACTTAAGCAAAAGGCTGAAGGTGAAACGGCGACTTACTTAGAGCAAATTTTGAATGCAGGTGATCGTGCAAGAGTATTATCAAAAGAGTTGCTGTCGTTTGCATCGAAAAAAGAAGAGAATTCGGTGGTATTAGATCTCAATGGCTTGCTCGATGAAAAGCAACTGATGATTGAAAAAGCGGCGTCACAACAAGTTAAAGTAACTTATCAGTATCAGGCGAAATCAACCTTGATCAAAGTTGATCCGTTTGAGCTTGAAAATGCCATTTTGAATTTAATTATTAATGCCAAGCATGCAATGTCTGGGCAGGGGAACTTAGTGATAAGTACATCCACAGAATACTTAGATGAAAATGCCCAAAGTTTGATCCCTGTCCCGGTGGGAGAATACACCTGCTTAAAAATAAAAGATTCAGGCGCTGGTATTGAGCCTGACATTCTAAAGCGGTTATTTGATCCATTTTTTACAACTAAAGGCCGAGAAGGCACTGGTTTAGGCTTAGCTCAAGTCCATGGCTTTATCCAACGCAGTCAAGGGACCATAGTTGTTGAGAGTAAAATTGGCGAAGGCACCGTTTTTAAACTTTATTTCCCTGTCTTATCACAACCATCTGCTAGTGTTAAAGAGGATAAAGTGCCTGATCAATACTTGATGGGGCAGGGCAATGTATTAGTTGTTGATGATGAAAAAGCGCTGACGAGCTTGTTTGAGTTGGAGTTAGCAAAATTAGGCTATCACGTTAACGTTGCAAACTCTGCTGAACAAGCTATTGATATTTTACACAAGTCCGATATCGATGTGGTTTTAACCGATATTATGATGCCGGGGAAATCGGGTATTGATTTAGCCCGTTATGTTTTGGATAACTTTCCTCAATGTAAAATTCAATTGATGAGTGGTTATAGTGACTCTATTGATACCTCCACCGTGCCTCAAGCGTTGTATAGCGAAAGGCTGACTAAACCGTTTACCATATTGGAGCTGTCGAAAAAGTTACACGCGTTAGAAACGAGTAACACAACCCAAGGTTAGTTTTGGGCATCATAAAACATAAGTTTTAATTGGTGTAACAGTTAAATGAAAACATAAAAAAACCTAACGCGTACGTTAGGTTTTTTCATTAAACAGGAGCTATTTAAAGTGGGGTAACACGGTAGAAAACAACAGTGTTTAAGGCTTCAATATAGTTAATGTAGCGGGTACCTGAACCGTCAATATCGATAATTGTTGGCAATAAGGTTAATGCCGTGGTTTGGCTTACTTGGCTCTGCTCAGAGTTGTAACCTTCTAAAAATACGCTAGGTGTGGCATCTGCGCGTAAAATCATCGGTTGTTTATTTTGTGTTGCAACCATGCCTAAGGTCGAGAGGTTTTCACCGGTATTTAATCGGCCATTGTCGATAAAGCTTTCACCGTCAAAACTGAGCCAATCTGTTGTGCCGTTTAACAGGTATACATTATTGTCGCTATCGTCCACGACAATATCAAATAGTGCAGTATTGCCACCGTTTTCAGGGCGATAACTTTGATCAAAACTCAATTCAATCATAGTGTCGCTAAAGTCGTTTACTTGTGCGGTAAATCTGATTAAATCAGCACCACCTGTCGTGATGTACAAGGCATTAGTCGCGTTAGCAAAATCAAGGTTATCTATGGTTAAGGTATTAGGATCTTGATGGATGAGCGATAAGTTTAACGCGGCAAATTCCATCGCATCAGTGACAATAAAATCGCGACCACTAATCACCATGTGCTCAACCGGTTTACCGCTAATATCAGCATCGGTGAGTTCGGTGATAGCATTGGTGGCTAAATCGATGTGGTAGTGGAAGGTTGTCGTTATTTCATTGCCGTCACCATCTGTTGTGGTTTCAGTTGCCATAGCGAATAAATGCTTACCATCTTTTGATGTGATCAGGTTTTCAACACTGAGCCCTGCTTGTGCAACCGATAAAGTCGCTTCAAGGTTTAGCGTATATTGGTGATAAACTCGAATCGTATTATCAACCGCTAGATACACGTAAGGGATTAGCGGGTTAACCGCTAATCCATCGGCATTAACCGTTATTGGCGTAATCGTGTCTGAATCGGCTAACGTTGCAGCGCTGTGATAAAGTGCGACCTCAATCACCGCTGATTGCGCTGATAATGCGCCATCTGTAGTAATAGTGACTTGCGCTTGTGCTAGACTTTCAGCCGTAACTGAGCTTTCATCAGCCGTAATTGTTAATGCAGTACCATCACTTGACGGTGTTAACGTTAACCAACTCGCGTCGCTACTTGCTTGCCAGTCTAACGATGATTCAGCATTTGAGTGGATGGCAACTTGTTGGCTCAAAAACTCAGTATTAGCTGTTTTGACAAAACTTACCGAAGATTGGCTCGTGGTTAAGTAAAGCTCGTCAAGTGCTAGGGCTACGTCAATGGTTTGAGATGAGCCGCCCGTACTTTCTGTTAATGTAATTGAGCCTTCAATAAAACCGGCATTTTCAATTACTGAGTAATCTGCCGTCGCAGTTATGGTTTCAAGCTCGCCGCTGCCTTGCGCTTCAGTTGTACTAAAAGACAACCAATCGAGATCGCTACTAATCGTGTAATCGGTATTGCTCGCAATTAATCGTATGTCAAATTCGTCAGTTGAGGTGTTGCCTTTCGTTGCCGTCAAGCTAACAGGCGTGTCGTCAATCGATAACTGCCAAATACTCAGGCTGACATTAATATCTGTGTGAACGAATTGGCTATTTTCAATGTCGCCACTACTTACGCGAATTTGGGTGGTATATGTCTCAGGGCCGATGACATCTTCTTGGGCTAATCTAAATTCAATTACCGCGGTTGAGTCTGTTAATTCGGTAATTTGATAATTTAACCAAGGCGGGATGCTACCGTCATTTGGAATGCCAACTAACAGTCCTTTGCCGGAGTAACTGACATTAACAGCGATGGTTTCGTCAGACTCAGTGCCCGCTTCGTTGATGAATTCGATTGCTGATTGATCAACACTGACTCGGTAGCTCGTGCCATTGTTACTCGAGGAACCACCGCAGGCTGTCAATAATGTCGAAAGTAAAAGTGCGATAAAAAATGAAGTCAAAGGGGTAAGTTGAACTTTCATATTCATCCTTGTGTAATATTTGTATTATTTTTGTATTTTGTATCTCTTTCTAATATTGCGCGATTGTTAACACAAAGTAAAAGGGAATCTGTGCTAATTGCGATAATTTGCCATAATTTCTAGCTTATTTAGCATAATTTATATTCTTGAGTTTTAAAGCTGTTATTTAGGTCGTGTTTTTAGTTAGAATAACGTATTAAATTTAGTCAGCTTTTAAAGTTTTTGAATAAAGATATATTACATCAGGCAATTTCCTATTTAGCTCGCCGTGAACACACGCAAAAAGAGCTCGTACAAAAGCTCAAGAATAAAGGCTTTGAAGCAGAGGAAATTGATGAGGTGATCAGGTTTTTGGTAGATAACAACTATCAAAGCCAGTTTCGCGCAGCACAGAGTATTATTCGCAATCGGGTGTCGCGCGGATACGGTCAGTTTTATATTCAAAATGAACTTAAACAAAAAGGGATCTCGAGCGATATTGAGCGCCTAGCTTATCAAGACGAACCGGTAGATTGGTTCGCGTTGGTAGAACAAACGTACTTGAAAAAGTATGGCGACGTCGCCATTAAAGATCCCAAAGACAAAGCAAAACGAATTCGATTTTTACAAGCTCGTGGCTTTTCCTATGACGAAATCGCCTCAGTATTGTCATTAAGTTAATTAAAAAGAAGTGGGTATCACCATGATCAAAACAAGTGCCGAAATTCGTCAGGCATTTTTAGATTTTTTTGCATCGAAGCGCCATCAAGTTGTTGATAGTAGCTCATTAGTTCCCGGCAATGATGCAACATTATTATTCACCAATGCCGGTATGGTGCCTTTTAAAGACGTGTTCTTAGGTGCAGAAAAAAGAAGTTACACGAGGGCAACCTCATCGCAGCGCTGCGTGCGCGCCGGTGGTAAGCATAATGACCTAGAAAACGTCGGTTATACTGCGCGTCACCATACATTTTTTGAAATGTTGGGTAACTTTAGTTTTGGTGATTACTTTAAAGAAGACGCGATTAGTTTCGCATGGGAATTTTTGACAAAAGTCTTAGGGTTGCCAGAAGAAAAACTTTTAGTGACAACTTATGAATCAGACCAAGAAGCGTTTGATTACTGGGCCAATGAGATAGGCGTCCCAAAAGATCGCATTATTCGCATCGGTGATAAGTTGCCAAGTAAGCAGTTTGAATCAGACAACTTCTGGTCAATGGGCGATACAGGTCCTTGTGGTCCTTGTACTGAAATTTTTTATGATCACGGTGAACACATTTGGGGGGGACCTCCGGGCTCTCCGGAAGAAGATGGTGATCGCTTCATTGAAATCTGGAACTTAGTTTTCATGCAATACAACCGTCAAGCCGACGGTACGATGGAACCACTGCCTAAGCCGTCAGTTGATACAGGTATGGGCTTAGAGCGAATTGCTGCGATTATGCAAGGCGTTCACAGCAACTATGAAATTGATACATTCCAACACTTAATTAAAGCCGCAGCGCATTTATTAGAATGCAATGATTTAGAGCATAAATCTTTGCGGGTCATTGCTGATCACATTCGTTCATGTAGTTTCCTAATAGCTGATGGTGTTATGCCGTCAAATGAAGGTCGTGGCTATGTGCTTCGCCGTATTATTCGCCGCGCGGTTCGTCATGGTCATAAATTAGAAGCCAAATCGCATTTTTTCCACAAGTTGGTGGCTGCACTCGTTGAAACTATGGGGCAAGCTTACCCAGAGCTAATTAAGCACCAAGCAATTATTGAGAAGATGCTACGCATTGAAGAAGAGCAGTTTGGTCGCACGCTTGATCGCGGGATGGCTTTATTAGAAGACATTTTAACAAATCTTGAAGGTGATACAGTCAGCGGCGATGATGTATTTAAACTGTATGACACCTATGGCTTCCCAGCAGATTTGACAGCTGATATCGCCAGAGAGCGTGCGTTGTACATAGATCACAACGGCTTTGATGTAGCGATGGGTTTACAACGTGAACGCGCACAGCAAGCTAGTCAATTTGGTACTGACTACAATGAACAGTTAAAATCTGCTCATGTCACTGATTTTAAGGGCTATACTAGAAACGAGGCCAACGCGACTGTTGTTGAGCTGTTTGTTGAAGGTCAATCTGTTGATAAGATTGAAGCCGGTCAAAAAGGTGTTGTGGTATTAGATCATACAACTTTTTATGCTGAGTCGGGTGGTCAAGTCGGTGACTCGGGTGTTATTTTGGTTAATGGTGGTGAGTTCATTGTTAACGATACGGTGAAAATAGGTGAAGCGTTTGCTCACCAAGGTATGGCGAGCGCGCCAATTCAAGTGAATGAACGCGTTAACACAGTCATTGATGTTGAGCGTCGTCAAAAAATAGTTAAAAACCATACTGCAACACACTTATTACACGCAGCGTTGCGTAAAGTGTTGGGTGATCACGTAACGCAAAAAGGCTCGTTGTGTGATGAAGAAAAACTGCGCTTTGACTTTTCTCATTTTGAAGCGCTAACAAAGCAAGAACTGCGTGATATCGAGCGTTTGGTAAACGAAGAAATTCGCAAAAACCACAAGCGAGATACTCAGCTGATGGATATTGAAGACGCTAAAGCCAAAGGAGCAATGGCACTCTTTGGTGAAAAATACGATGACGAAGTACGCGTTGTTTCACTAGGTGATTTTTCAACAGAACTTTGTGGTGGTGTACACGTAGATAGCACCGGCAATATTGGCTTGTTTAAAATTGTTTCTGAACAAGGTATTGCCGCTGGTATTCGTCGTATTGAAGCTGTGACTGGTGAAGCGGCAATAAACTATACTGAGCAGCAAAGTGATCTTATTGCTATGCTTTCATCACTGGTTAAAGGTGATAGCAATAACGTTCAGGAAAAAGTTGAACAATTGCTTGCGAAAAATAAGCAATTAGAAAAAGAAGTTACGCAGCTTAAGCAAACGATGGCAGCCCAAGCTGGAGCTGACTTAGTAAGTCAAGCGGTCGATATTAATGGTGTTAAAGCGTTAATTGCGGCAATCGACGGTGTTGAAGCTAAAGCTTTACGTGGAATGGTCGATGATCTTAAGAACAAAATGGGATCGGGTATCATCATGTTAGCAACTGCGCAAGAAAGCAAAGTGAGCTTAATTGCCGGTGTAACAAAAGATTTAACCGGACAAGTTAAAGCAGGGGAGTTAGTTAACTTCGTTGCCCAACAAGTTGGCGGTAAAGGTGGCGGGCGTCCAGACATGGCGCAAGCTGGCGGTAGCCAACCTGAAAATATTCCTGCAGCCATGGCAACAGTGCAGCCGTGGTTGCAAGAAAAGCTTAGTTAGACCGGTCTAATAGTATGAGGTGTTAGTCGCCTCATGCTTTTAAAAGACTGTTAACAACTAAGCACACTTTTCAATCAAACGAGTAACAGATGCTTTGTTATACTGAAAACAAGTTATTAATTATTCGTTAATTGAAAGAAAATTTAGACTAATTTCATAATCTTGGCTATTACTAGATAGAGAAGTATGAAATGGATATCTAAAATCTAGCTTAATCAATCTGTGGACCTCATTAGTTAAAGGAACCGATAATGTTAATACTTACTAGACGCGTAGGCGAAACCCTAATGATAGGTGACGAAGTTACCGTTACTGTTTTAGGTGTAAAGGGAAACCAAGTTCGAATTGGTGTAAATGCTCCGAAAGAAGTTTCAGTGCATCGTGAAGAAATTTACATGCGCATACAGTCAGAAAAAGGTGATGGTGAGCCGTCTGGCAACTACTAAACTGTATACCTGAGCAAAAGGCCGATAAATCATCGGCTTTTTTTATGCCTGTTTTTCGGCTTTTTCCTGACTAAATTTGCTTATTTTACGATGTGATAATGTATGAAAATCGGCCGAGTTGATTGAAATATCTTCAAACGGAAAGAAAAGTAAAAAAAGCGTTTGACATATTTTTTTTATCCCTTATTATTCACCGCACGTTGGTGAGGTGGCCGAGAGGCTGAAGGCGCTCCCCTGCTAAGGGAGTATAGGCGTTATACCCTATCGAGGGTTCGAATCCCTCCCTCACCGCCATTATCTTTATCGATAATAACGTGAAAATATTGCGGACGCGTAGCTCAGCTGGATAGAGTACCTGGCTACGAACCAGGCGGTCGCAGGTTCGACTCCTGCCGCGTCCGCCACTTTTTCAAGTGGTAATTAAGCAATATTTGGCTATGATTAAAGCATTAATTAATCTATCCGGAACTAGGATATAAAAGAAAGGTTACCACGAACTCATAGCTCTGTTGGATAGTAATATTAGGTAATGGTGGCTACGAACAAGGTTCGTTATCCGGAACTAGGATATAAAAGAAAGGTTACCGCGGACGCGTAGCTCAGCTGGATAGAGTACCTGGCTACGAACCAGGCGGTCGCAGGTTCGACTCCTGCCGCGTCCGCCACATTTACTTAGGTAAAATATACGGAAGCTGACGTATTGTCAGCTTTTTTGTTTGTAGCTTGATTGAGCTTAATCAATCTATCCGGAACTAGGATATAAAAGAAAAGTTACCGCGGACGCGTAGCTCAGCTGGATAGAGTACCTGGCTACGAACCAGGCGGTCGCAGGTTCGACTCCTGCCGCGTCCGCCACATCTGAAAAAGCTGACTAATGTCAGCTTTTTTGCTTTCTGGGGTTAGAAAACTTTTCGAATAAGAAAAATCCCCGTCATTGCGTGATGCTATTCCTCGCAGCCCATTTTCCTTTAACAACGGCAAAATGAATTGCTCACATCCATATAAACGAATGAATAGATATTCACTTTGTGCATTACTATGTAAACACCATGCTAAATAAGTGAATAATTATTAGAATGTATTTCAAATAATTATTAAAACATCTGTTTTAGTTCTTGACAGGAATTATTTTTACCAATTTATAAATTCTTTCTTGCATTTCTATTATTGGAGTGATTATTCTATTTCTCAAAAAATAGGTTAAGAGTTAATCATGGAATCACTAAATCAACAATTTATCGAGGCAGCTACCTTGATGATCGCCGGTATGGTTTTTGTCTTTGCATTTTTAGGCTTACTGGTCGTTTTCATTAATATGGTGCTAGTGCCCCTATCTAAGAAGTTCCCCGATCCTCAGCCTGTCCAAAAATCAACCATAAGAAAACCCGCGCAAGTTCAAGGTATTCAACCAAACGTTGTAGCAGCGATCAGTGCTGCGGTTGCTAACTTCCGCCAAAAACATAATAAAGAGTAGGAGCATATCATGACTAAACCATTGGGCATTACAGAAGTAGTCCTGCGAGACGGTCACCAATCATTACTGGCAACTCGCCTTCGTTTGGAGGACATGTTACCGATTGCTCCTAAGTTAGATGAAATTGGTTTTTGGTCAATAGAGTCATGGGGTGGAGCAACCTTTGATTCGTGTATTCGTTATTTAGGTGAAGATCCTTGGGAGCGAATTCGCGCACTTAAAAAAGCAATGCCAAAGACCAAGCAGCAAATGTTATTTCGCGGACAAAATATTTTAGGTTACCGCCACTATGCTGATGACGTTGTTGAAAAATTTGTTGAGCGTGCTCACGTAAACGGCATTGATGTTTTCCGTATATTTGATGCGATGAATGACACGCGTAACCTCGAAACTGCAATCAAAGCTGCCGTTAAGGTAGGTGCCCACGCGCAAGGTACGCTGAGTTTTACTGAGAGCCCAGTTCACACGCTAGAAACATGGCTTGAAATGGCTAAAAAACTCGAAGATATGGGCGCGCACTCGCTTTGTATTAAAGACATGGCGGGCTTACTTAAGCCGTATGCCGCACAAGAGCTTGTTACGCGTTTAAAAGAGACTGTGTCATTGCCAATTGCCTTGCACTGTCACGCGACAACGGGTTTGAGCGTTGGTACACATATTAAGGCCATTGACGCTGATGTTGATGTCATTGATACCTCAATTTCTTCGATGAGTATGACATATGGTCATTCACCAACGGAAACCATTGTTTCTGCGGTTGAAGGCACAGCTCGTGATACGGGTCTAGATATGGTTAAGCTTGCGGAAGTTGCAGCTTATTTTAGAGATGTGCGTGAAAAATACGCAAAATTTGAAGGTAGCCTGAAAGGTGTTGATGCGAGAATTTTATTAGCTCAAGTACCAGGCGGTATGCTAACTAACATGGAAAGCCAGTTAAAAGAGCAAGGTGCGGCAGATCGCTTAGATGAAGTGCTTGAAGAAATTCCGCGCGTTCGCAAAGATTTAGGCTACATCCCTCTTGTTACACCGACTTCACAAATCGTTGGCACCCAATCAGTGCTTAACGTACTTACTGGTGAGCGTTATAAGTCGATCACTAAAGAAACCTCAGGCGTTTTAAAAGGCGAATATGGCTCAACGCCGGCTGAAGTTAATAAAGAGCTTCAAGAGCGTGTATTAGAAGGCAAAGACGTGGTTACTTGTCGTCCTGCCGATTTGTTATCGCCTGAATTAGATAGCTTAACGACTGAGCTTGACCAGTTAGCGGTAGAAAAATCACTGCAATTAGCAGATGAAAAAATTGATGACGTATTAACGTACGCCTTATTCCCACAAATTGGTCTTAAATTCTTAGAAAACAGAAATAACCCTGATGCATTTGAGCCAGTGCCAACTAAAGAAGATGTGGTTGTCGCGTCAGCGCCTGTTGCAAAACCTGCAGCACAAGAGAGTTACTCTGTAAGTGTTGATGGTAAAGTGTATGACGTTGTTGTTGCTCAAGGTGGTGAAATTGCCAATATTGAGCCTAAGGTAAGTGATGCGGCGATTAAGCAAACAGCGTCTGTTTCTGCCGAAGAAACACTTAACGCCCCACTTGCTGGTAATATTTTTAAAGTGTTAGTGAGTGAAGGTGAGCAAGTCAGCGCTGGTGATGTTGTGATCATTATGGAAGCCATGAAAATGGAAACGGAAGTACGTGCTGTCACTGATGGCCAAGTTGTTGCTATTCACACCAAAGAAGGTGACAGTGTCGCTGTTGGTGATGCGTTACTAAGTTTGGCGTAAGGGTTGTATTATGGAGCAGTTACATACCTTATGGATGTCGACAGGTTTAGCCAACTTTCAACTCAATCAAGTGATTATGATGCTTGTTGGGGTCGGTTTGCTTTATCTGGCGATAGCTAAAAACTTTGAGCCGTTGTTACTACTGCCGATTGGTTTTGGTGCGATTTTAACGAATATCCCATTGGCTGGTTTTTCAGAAGTAGGTGGGGTTCTTCATTACATCTATTACGCGGGTATTGATACCGGTATTTTCCCACTACTTATTTTTATGGGTGTTGGGGCAATGACCGATTTCGGGCCGCTGATCGCTAACCCTAAGATGTTGTTTTTAGGCGCGGCTGCACAGTTTGGTATTTTCGCCACTTTATTTGGTGCAATTGCGTTAAATGCCATTCCAGGCTTTGAATTTAGCTTACAAGACGCCTCTGCAATCGCGATTATTGGTGGCGCTGATGGTCCAACAGCGATTTTCTTAGCATCTAAACTGGCGCCTGAATTACTCGGTGCTATTGCGGTAGCCGCATATTCATATATGGCATTAGTGCCGATTATTCAGCCGCCAATTATGAAGTTATTCACCAATGAAGCAGAGCGCAAAATTGAAATGGCTCAGCTTCGCCACGTGACAAAAGTTGAAAAAATAATCTTCCCGTTAGGTGTCTTGATGATGGCTATTTTCTTCTTGCCTGCAGCAACACCACTAGTGGGGATGTTCTGTTTAGGTAACCTGATGCGTGAATGTGGTGTCGTTGATCGTTTAAGCTCGACAGCACAAAACGAGCTCATTAACATCGTGACCATCTTCTTAGGTTTAGGGGTTGGCTCAAAGCTTGAAGCAGATAAATTCTTAAACGTTGAAACCTTAGGTATTTTAGGTTTAGGTGCGGTTGCCTTCTCAATCGGCACAGCGTCAGGGGTTTTAATGGCTAAAATGATGAACAAGCTATCTAAAACACCAATTAACCCACTTATTGGTGCCGCAGGCGTATCTGCTGTACCTATGGCGGCTCGCGTTGCTAACAAGGTAGGGTTAGAGTCGAATCCGCACAATTTCTTATTGATGCATGCGATGGGGCCAAATGTTGCGGGTGTACTAGGTTCAGCGGTTGCTGCTGGTATTTTATTGGCACTCGTTGGTTAACGCTAAGCCGTTATAAGCGTTAAAATAAAAATCCCGATAAACTGGCGTTTATCGGGATTTTTTTATCGTCACTTATGAATATTAGTGGTCGTGACCACAGCCGCCTTCGCCGTGAACGTGGCCGTGAGCAAGCTCTTCTTCCGTGGCGTCACGCACTTCTAAGATTTCTACATCAAATTTTAAATCGATACCAGCAAGCGGATGGTTACCGTCAACAGTGATTTCATCGTCATTCACATCAATCACGATAACGGTTTGTTCACCTTGATCTGTTGAAGCGCGTAACTGCGTGCCTACTTGTAAATCTTCAACACCTTGCATTAACTCACGAGAAACCGTCTGAACTAATTCGTCATGGCGTTGGCCGTAGGCTTCATCTGCAGATACCGATACTTCAAAGGTATCTTTAGCTTCGTGACCAACTAAGGCTTTTTCTAAACCAGGGATCAAATAGCCGGTACCGTGAATAATCGCCAATGGGCTGTGATCATATGAGCTGTCGATTAATGTATCTTCGCTGTCTGAAACGGCGTAATGCATGACCACAACTTTGTTTTGTTCAATTTTCATAGCGTTCTCTTTTGCTTTCATTTATTTATTAATGTCTGTGCTGTACGGCAACGGTTTAATGGTGAGTGATAAACTTTCCTGTTCTTTAGCTCTAAGGGCGGTGTCAGCGGCTATATCACTGGCTAACACGGCTTGTAGATAAATTGCGCCGTTATCCGCCTGATAATAGGCTAATACATCTCCAGCTTTTCGCCAATTTTCACCAAGTTGTTGCTCTAATTGTTTTAACTCAGCTAACGTTTCACTCGACTGGCCTGTTAGTGAAAACAATGCACGCTTGTTTTTGCCTAAGTATTGCATCCGAGCAACGGTTTCTTGGCCCAGGTAACAGCCCTTGGTAAAGCTAATAGCACCAATCGCTTGCAAGTTAAGCATTTGCGGTACGTATTGGTCGATGTGGTTTTCTGACAAGTGTGGAAAACCATCAGTAATTTCTAGCAGTTGCCAAACACTGGCATCAAGCTCCGGAATGTTAGTGTCAATAACTTCGTTAAACGCTTTGTTGGTCGCGATAACATAACGCGGGATTTGGCCAGCGATATAGAGTACAGATATATCGTTTTCTTCAACTACTGGGGTTAGGCTATCGGGCAGGGTTGAGACTAATTTGCCGATGGCTGTGCCACTTTTTTCACCGGCAATGGCATAAAAGTTAAGTTCGCTTGCTTGGCTGATGTCAACTTTGGCAAATACGCCAAATTTTTGTAATTCCTTTAGTGATGCTTCAAGCGTGGTTTTAGGTTGAAGTAATAGGTGACTATCGCCTAAATTGAAGAGTCTAAATACGCTAAACACTTTGCCTTTGGCGTTACAGTGCGCACCCGTAAGTAGCTTACTCTCTGGCAGAGAGAGAACATCACAAGTGACTTGGCCTTGTAAATAATGACTATTTTCTTCACCCGCTAGGCGAATAGCCCCTAATTGCGATAAATTTAAACTAAATACTTCTGGCAGTTGCTCTAAACTTGGTAATACTTGTGTCATAAGGATCACTTGAATGAATCGGAATAGTTATAGAGTGAGGGTAAATTGAAAAAAAACAACCGTTATTGTGTTTTTTTCATATTTAATAGCCTAAGGTTACTTGATAGAATCTAGGCAGACAATTCACTGGGAAAAAATAAGGTCCTTTATGTCGTTAAGTGAAAATAAAGCTAGATTGCGTTGGGCATGCCGTCGCGGCATGTTGGAGCTTGATATATTATTTATGCCATTTGTTGATGAGGCGTTTGACGAGTTAACAAGTGAGCAAAAAGCCACATTTGAACGCTTGTTAGAGTGTGATGATCCCGACCTGTTTGCTTGGTTTATGGGGCATGAAGTCTGTAAGGATGCAGCATTAAATGACATGGTACAACATATCCTTAAACGCGTTAAAAAGTCATAGTATTGTTATAAGGCATACTAAAGCACCATTATTGGTATGCCTGCACCTCCTGTTTATCTATAGTTGTATACTTTGGTCAACGCCGGAATCCCTGATTTACTTTTTATCCGGTTATCTTGTTGGCTGTGCTTTATGGAAAACTGTTGAACATTTACCCTGCTTGATATCAATCGCAACAAAGTTTGACACTTGGTTTGGTTATTTGGCGTTAACGCCACAGGTCAAGCGCACAGATTATTTTCAACTCTCAGCGCTAGGCAAGTTAAGCTTTGTTGATCAGCAACGGCACAACTTAGTTGAGGGGCAAATCATTTCCTCTAGTTTGGTTATGTGGTGGGGTGTCAAACTGGTGTGGCAAGAACAAAAAAACAATCAGCAAATTACTTGGTTTATTTATCGCGATAGTTTAGCTGATGATGACTTTCGTCGACTGGCTCGCACGGTATATCAAGTGAAACAACCTCAATCGTGATCTTTCGCTGGTGTCAGTATTGTTTCACCGGCATTTTCATCTAATTCTGGATAATCCAACGTGTAGTGCAGGCCACGGCTTTCTTTACGCTGCATGGCTGAATGAATGATTAATTCAGCGACTTGTACTAAGTTTCTTAGCTCCAATAAATTATTGCTGACCTTAAAGTTAGTGTAATACTCGCTAATTTCACGTTGCAGCAGTTCAACGCGATGCAACGCGCGCTGCAAACGCTTAGTCGTTCTGACAATACCCACGTAATCCCACATAAACAAGCGCAACTCATGCCAGTTGTGTTGAATAACCACTTCTTCGTCCGAGTCTGTTACGCGAGATTCATCCCATTTAGGCAAGCGTTTGTATTTACTTTGATGGTTAATCGTCGCTTCAATATCATAAGCAGCGGCTCGGGCATAAACTAAACATTCAAGCAATGAGTTACTCGCCATGCGGTTAGCGCCGTGTAAGCCGGTATAGGAAACTTCGCCGATAGCATAAAGATTGTCGATATCAGTACGACCGCGCTGATCGATCATGACACCACCACAAGTATAATGGGCTGCGGGGACAACAGGTAATGGCTCTTTGGTCATGTCCATACCTAGAGCACGTGTTTTCTCATAAATATTGGGAAAGTGTTGTTTGATAAACTCAGCGCTTTTGTGGCTGATATCTAAAAACATGCAATCAGCACCTAAACGCTTCATTTCATAGTCAATTGCTCGAGCGACAATATCACGTGGTGCTAGTTCAGCGCGTTCGTCAAACTCAGGCATAAAGCGACTGCCATCAGGTCGGCGTAAAATTGCACCTTCACCACGCAGTGCTTCTGTTAATAGGAAAGTACCTGCTTTAGGATGAAATAAACAGGTTGGGTGAAATTGATTAAATTCCATATTAGCAACGCGACACCCTGCGCGCCACGCCATGGCGATACCATCACCGCTGGCAATATCAGGGTTAGAAGTATATTGATAAACTTTGCTGGCACCACCGGTTGCTAAAATCGTCTTTTTAGCATAAATGGATTCAACCTTTTCAATGTTTCGGTTCCAAATATAGGCACCGATACAGGCGTTATTTTCACCTTGCTTTTCAGTGATCAAATCAATGGCATTATAACGCTCGAATACGCGTATCCGTGTATGCGCATTTACCCGTTCAACTAATGTGGTTTGAATGGCTTTGCCGGTAGTATCGGCAGAATGGAGAATTCTGCGATGCGAGTGGCCACCTTCACGGGTTAAGTGGTAACGCTTTTCCCCGTCGTCATCTATTTCGTGATCAAATTCAACGCCTTGCTCAATCAACCACTGCATACAAGCTTTAGCGTTTTCTGCGGTAAAGCGAACAGCGTCTTGATTACAAATGCCGGCGCCGGCTATTAGGGTATCTTCAACGTGTGAATCGACTGAATCATTTTCATCAAATACTGCGGCGATACCGCCTTGAGCGTAATAGGTAGAGCCTTCGGTAACAGGGCCTTTACTCAAGATGATTACGTCAGCATTTTTCGCTAAATGTAAAGCAAGTGACAAACCCGCAGCGCCACTACCAATAATTAATACGTCACAATTGTGTTGTTGATTCATAAACCAAAGAAATTCGGGTACTATAATGAAAATGATTTTACCGTTAATTCGTTGGCAGGCATAGCGTTATTGGTATTACAGCCTAGAATTAGTAGCGTTTAATAAAAAATATTAAAAAAAACTAAATTTTTTCGAACTTTCTATAAATATCATAGTCCTAAATTGTGCGTTTGCTTAGAGCCAACTATCAAGACAAATTAGTAGTATGTAGGAGAACGAGCTCAAATGAGCGAACAGAACGTTGACCAATTGTTGGTTGAAAAGGTACAACGTGGTGACAAAAATGCGTTTAACTTACTGGTAACTAAGTACCAAAATAAAGTTGCCAGTTTAGTATCGCGTTATGTCAAGAACCAAAGCGATGTAGCCGATGTAGTGCAAGAGGCGTTTATTAAAGCGTATCGCGCGTTACCTAATTTTAGAGGGGATAGTGCATTTTATACATGGCTTTATCGCATTGCGGTCAATTGTGCGAAGAATCATATTGTCGCCAATAGCCGAAAGCCAAACAGTCCGGCAGATATCGATGTTGCCGATGCTGAAGTGTACGATAGCTCCGATGTACTCAAAGAAAGTGCATCGCCAGAAAAGCTTTTACTGACGGACGAAATACAAGAAGTGTTGTTTCGGACGATAGAAAAATTACCAGAAGATTTGCGAGTAGCCATTAAACTTCGCGAATTAGATGGCTTAAGTTATGAAGAAATAGCGATTGAAATGGATTGTCCTGTGGGCACCGTAAGGTCACGAATTTTTAGAGCGCGTGAAGCCGTTGAAAAACAAATAAGACCATTACTTCGACGCTAAGAGAAAAAAGGTAAAATGTATGAGTGAAAATAAGTTTGAGACAATGTCAGCCATTGTAGATAACGAGTTAGACAATATTGATGATGTTGAAGCTCAGTTAGACGCAATCTTAGCTGATGAAACTTTGTCTGATACTTGGAAGCAATATCACCTCACGGGTGATGCCATTCGTAACGAATCATCTGGTGAACAACTTATCGATGTGTCGCAAAGCATAGCCGACGCTATTGCCCTTGAACCGACAGTGCTTGCACCGAAAGCTAAGCCGTCATTTGGCCAGAAAATCAAAACCAACTTAGTACAATTTATCAAGCCTGCTGGGCAAGTGGCGATTGCTGCATCGGCCGCGGGTTTAATGATCTTAGGTGTCCAACAAAACGTTAATCAAAATGAGCCGTTTTCACCGAGTCAAGTAGCGCAAACTACACCTATTTCAGGTATTACTAGCCCCGTAAGTTACAATGTTAATCAGCCAACGGTTTCGCAAAAACAAGCTTACATTGAGCAGCAACGTCGATTTCAAGCATTATTAGCTGATCATCAGCAACAAATTAAGTTATTATCTCAAGCAACTGAGTCTGAGCAGTCACCTGTTGAAGAAAAAGAAGCTGAAGTAGAAAATAATTAATGAAGTATGTGTTAGTTTTATCTTTGCTATTGAGCGCTTTTAGCTCAATAGCAAATGACAACCAAGACGCCAGTGCTTGGTTGAATCGCCTTTCTGAAACCCTTAATCAACGTCATTTCTCAACTGCTTTTGTGGTGGTCAAAAATAATCAAGCCGAGCCTTATCATTGGGCTCATGGTATCGATGAAGAGGGCGAACAACTCGAAATACTCTCTTTGTTAAATGGTCCGCGAAAAGATATTCTGCGCAAGGGGCAAATTGTTAGTTATATCGAGCCAGGCTTGCCGGCATATTCGTTAGCGACCAATCAAATCTCAGGGCCAATTCCTGCGATTTTCAGTGGTGATATTGAATCACTGGGCCAGTATTACGATTTTGTTAGCGTTGGTCGCTCGCGCATTTTAGGCCGAGCAGCTCAGTTGATCAGAATTGTTTCGAAAGACCCACATCGACTGGGGCACTGGGTTTGGCTCGACGAAGAATCGGGTATGTTACTCAAGTTGGCTTTGTTAACTTCAACAGGCCAACTGTTAGAACAAGTGCAATTTACTTACCTTGAACTGCCGGACAATATGCCGAGTCAGTTACATCAAGTCAATGAAATGACCTTGCCAAATGTTGTTGATATTCCTAATGCTAACAGTGAGTTAGAGCTTAATTGGCAAGTTAATTGGCTACCGTTAGGCTTTGAGCGCAAACGGGTTAATCGGCATCGCATTAACTTGCTAAAGACCCCAGCTGAATTTATGTTATTTAGTGATGGCTTGGTAGATGTATCGGTTTATGTCACACAAAGCGTTGATAAACAGAGAGCGCCAGAGTTTGTTCGCGATGGCGCAACCTTGGTCTACAATCAAGTAAAAAACGGCTTTGAGGTGAGTGTCGTAGGAAAAATACCAACAGCTACCGCTCAACTTATGGCTGAATCCGTGCAATTTAAGTTACCGAGTGTTCAGTGATACAAGAAACTGCAACCGTAAACAACGTTGGCGAAAACTGGGTTGAAGTGACCAGCGAAATTAAATCTACCTGCTCTAGTTGTCAGCAAATTGATACCTGCGGTAGTGGTCAGGTTGCTAAAGTGTTTCCGCAAAAAAGTTTGTCGCTACGCTTATCAACCGATAGCTTTAAGCCAACATTAGCGGTAGGTGACAAAGTGGTTATCGCTATTCCTCAAGACAAACTGCTTACCAGTCTTGCTAGAGTTTACGGCTTGCCTTTAGCGTTTTTAATCGCATTTGCAGGTTTTGGCCAAGTATTATTTGGTCAAACGACTAGTGAGTTATTAACGATTGCTCTGGCTATTGGTGGTGGCTATTTGGGTTATCGGATTGCGCAGTACTTGGAAAATCAACAAAATCATCAGGCGAACCTCGCACCTTATCTTGTGAAAAAGCTACCCAGTCACGACATTCCTGTCGAAATCCATCACGCCTAAGCCACTATTTTTATTTAACAGCATAAAAATATTGAAAAATATGTCGATTCGACAAAGCTATTTACACTTTTGAAGCAATAATCACATTTAAGCATGCGAAAAAAGAAGAATAGCCCCTGTTTTTTGTTTATAATTCGCAACCATTATCCGGATAATTAGGTACTAGCAAGGTGTTAGTACCCGCAATTACTTGCAATCAGGCAAGGTGGTTGCAACAACATTGGTTAGAAATTATATAAATGAAACACATACGTAACTTCAGTATTATTGCCCACATTGACCACGGTAAGTCGACGTTATCAGATCGTTTAATTCAATACTGTGGCGGTTTGTCAGATCGCGAAATGGAAGCGCAAGTACTTGATTCAATGGATCTTGAGCGTGAGCGTGGTATTACCATTAAAGCGCAAAGCGTTACCTTAGACTACAAAGCTAAAGACGGTGAAACTTACCAGTTAAACTTCATTGATACCCCTGGTCACGTTGACTTCTCTTATGAAGTTTCACGTTCTTTAGCATCATGTGAAGGTGCATTACTCGTTGTCGATGCCGGTCAAGGTGTTGAAGCGCAAACCGTTGCCAATTGTTATACCGCAATTGAAATGGACTTAGAGGTCTTACCGATTTTAAATAAAATCGATTTACCACAAGCCGACCCAGATCGCGTCTGTGAAGAAATCGAAGATATTATCGGCATTGATGCCACTGGCGCCGTGCCGTGCTCGGCAAAAACCGGTATGGGTATTGAAGATGTACTTGAGTGTATCGTTGAAAACATTCCAGCGCCACAAGGCGATCCTGACGCTAATTTACAAGCGTTAATTATCGATTCATGGTTCGATAACTATCAAGGCGTCGTGTCACTTGTCCGTGTGATGAACGGTGAAGTGCGCAAGGGCGACAAAATGCTTGTGATGTCAACAGGCCAAACCCATATCATTGATAAAGTGGGTATTTTTACGCCGAAACAGAAAGAGACTGACGTGCTTAAAACCGGTGAGGTTGGCTTTATTATCGCGGGTATTAAAGAAATTCACGGTGCGCCAGTCGGTGACACCATTACGATCTCGAAGAAAGAAGCTGCATCTGCTTTACCTGGCTTTAAAAAAGTACAGCCGCAGGTTTATGCCGGTATTTTCCCAATTAGCTCTGATGACTATGAAAACTTCCGTGACGCGTTAAACAAACTAAGCCTTAACGACGCTTCATTGTTTTTTGAGCCGGAAAACTCTTCTGCACTTGGTTTTGGTTTCCGTATCGGTTTCCTTGGTATGTTACACATGGAAATCATTCAAGAGCGTCTTGCTCGTGAATATGATCTTGATTTGATTACTACCGCGCCAACGGTAAATTATGAAGTGCTTTGTACTGACGGCACCACGTTAATGGTTGATAACCCGAGTGAATTACCGGCGGTTAACAACATTGATGAAATTCGCGAGCCGATTGTTCAAGCCAACATATTAGTACCTCAAGAGCACTTGGGTAATGTTATTACGCTGTGTATTGAAAAGCGTGGCGTACAAAAAGATATCGTTTACCACGGTAACCAAGTTGCGGTGACTTACGAAATTCCAATGGCTGAAGTTGTCATGGACTTTTTCGATAAACTCAAGTCAACGTCACGTGGCTATGCGTCACTTGATTATCACTTTATTCGTTTCCAAGCCGCAGATATGGTTCGTGTTGACGTACTGATTAATGGTGATCGCGTTGACGCGCTTGCCATGATCACTCACCGAACTAACTCTGTATCTCGTGGTCGAAGCCTTGTAGATAAGTTAAAAGAGCTCATTCACCGTCAAATGTTCGATATTGCGATTCAGGCTGCTATCGGTAATAACGTCATTGCGCGTACAACGGTTAAGCAGATGCGTAAGAACGTAACCGCTAAGTGTTACGGCGGTGACGTAAGTCGTAAGAAGAAACTTCTACAGAAACAAAAAGAAGGTAAAAAGCGCATGAAGCAATTGGGTAACGTGGAAGTTCCTCAAGAAGCGTTTTTAGCTGTACTTAAAATGGATAACTAAAGAGAGTTTATGGCTGCTTATTTTTCAATATTTCTGGTCGCAATCACAGTGTTTACTGGGGTTGTATGGTTGGTTAATAAATTTTATTTGGCACCGCAACGCCAAGCAAACCTTGAATCTGCGCAATCACAATGTGAAGGTGACTTGCCAGAGGATGTGGTTAACGGCATTTTAGCGCCAAGCGGATTTGTCGATACCTCAGTGCAAATCTTTCCAGTGATCGCCTTTGTGATGATCTTGCGCTCGTTTTTATATGAGCCATTTCAAATCCCATCAGATTCAATGATGCCAACCTTGCTAGATGGTGATTTCATTTTAGTGAATAAATACGAATACGGTTTACGCGATCCGGTTGCCCGAAATAAGTTCTACGAGAATGGCGCACCACAGCGAGGCGATATTGTTGTCTTTAAATATCCAGTAAACCCTAACTTGGACTACATCAAGCGTGTTGTCGGCTTACCGGGTGACCGCATTATTTATCGTGACAAAGTTCTTTATATTAAGCGAGCATGCCAAGCACAAGATAAAGAATGTCCGAATTTTGAACAAATGCCATTAACCTTTATTGAGCGCGGTACTTATTCAGATGGCTTTAACGAGTTAACTCGCTATGCTGAGCAGTTGGGTGACGTTAACCACGAAATTTTGGTTAATGAGGGGCTTCGTCCACGCGTACCACATTATTTCCAGCAAACAGGCACACAAGCTGATGAGTTTGTTGTGCCTAAAGGCCATTACTTTGCCATTGGTGACAACCGTGATAACTCGCTAGATGGTCGTTTTTGGGGCTTTGTTCCGGAAGAAAACCTAGTCGGTAAAGCCGTGTTCATTTGGATGAGCTTTGATTTTGAGCGCACCGAGGAAGACTTCTTACCAACATGGATCCCAACGGGTATTAGATTTGAAAGATTAGGTGGTATTGGTTGAACATCAAAACAAATCCATTAGCAGCTAATCGGTTATCAAAGCAAATTGGTTATCAGTTTTCTAATCCTAAACTTTTGGTGCAAGCGTTAACTCACCGAAGTGCCAAGGGCGTTCACAACGAACGCCTTGAATTTTTAGGTGACTCCATTTTAGGCTTTGTTATTGCTGAAGCCCTGTTTGAACAGTTTCCTAAACACAGTGAAGGCGATTTAACGCGGATGCGCTCAAGCATAGTACGCGGTGTGACGCTTGCTAAACTAGCCCAAGATTTTAAACTGGGTGAATACTTGGTATTGGGGCCAGGTGAAATGAAAAGCGGCGGCCATCGTCGTGAATCAATTTTAGAAGATGCCATTGAAGCGATCATTGGCGCGGTTTATCTTGATTCCGACATTGATACGGTAAAAGCACTGATTTTAAGTTGGTTTGAACAGCATTTAAAAACGATCAAGCCGGGCGTGCAAAAAGATCCGAAAACACGATTGCAAGAATTGCTACAAGGCAAAAAAATCGCATTACCACAATACGATGTGATTGATATTCAAGGAAAATCACACAATCAGACGTTTACAGTAAAATGTACGACTGACATCTTAACCGATGAAGTGATCACCCAAGGCACCAGTCGCCGTAAAGCTGAACAAGCTGCGGCAGAGCTAGTCTTAAAGAGAATACAAGATGACAAATAACGCTCCTCATTGTGGTTTAATTGCCATTGTCGGTCGGCCGAATGTCGGAAAATCGACGCTATTGAACAATTTGCTTGGTCAAAAGGTGAGTATTACCTCACGTAAACCGCAAACGACTCGCCACCGTATTCTTGGGATTTTGACAGAAGATCAATATCAAGCGGTGTTGGTTGATACCCCTGGTTTACACGTTGATGAAAAGCGCGCGATTAACCGTTTGATGAACCGAGCGGCCAGCAGCTCTATCGCTGAAGTTGAGTTAGTCATTTTTCTGGTTGAGGGAACACACTGGACCCAAGACGATGAAATGGTCTTACAGAAAATAAAAAATGCCAATGTGCCGACCATTTTAGCGGTCAATAAAACCGATAACGTGCAAGACAAAGAGGCGTTATTACCGCATTTACAAAAGCTTGCCAGTAAATACGACTTTAAAGAAATTATTCCCATTTCCGCCAAAAAAGGCGAAAACATTGAAGCGATCAAAGCCCAATGCTTTAAAGCGCTACCTGAAAGTGATTGGTGGTTTCCAGAAGACTACATTACTGATCGCTCGAGCCGATTTATGGCTTCAGAAATCATGCGTGAAAAGCTGATGCGTTTTACGGGTGATGAATTACCGTATTCAACGACAGTCGAAATAGAGCAGTTTAAAATTGATGAAAAAGGTATCTTGCATATTAATGCCTTGGTACTTGTTGAGCGCAATAGCCAAAAACGCATGATCATAGGTAACAAGGGTGAAAAGCTTAAAGTGATTGGTCAAGAAGCCCGCCGCGATATGCAAGAACTCTTTGACCGAAAAGTTTTCTTAGAGACTTGGGTGAAAGTAAAGTCGGGCTGGGCAGATGACGAGCGCGCCTTGCGTAGCTTAGGCTACGGTGACGATTACTCTGGTTAACCATGATGTTCGAGACACAGCAAGCCTATCTGTTGCATAGTCGTCCATTTAAAGAACATCAGTTAATTATCGATTTACTCACGCAACGCGATGGCAAAGTGAGTGCCGTTATTTCATCTGGGCACTCATTAAAAGCCAATAAAAGAGGGATTTTACAACCCTTTTCGTTGTTTTCGCTTCAGCTTTCGGGTCGTCACCAGTTAAAAAAAGCGAGTCAGCTAGAAAGTTGTCATCAACACAGAGTGTTAGTGGGTAATTCGCTCTATAGCGGTTTATATATCAATGAGTTACTTGTTAGGCTATTACCAGAATGTGTGCCTTGTGAGCTGTTATTTGAGCAATATGGCCAAGCTATTGAAAGCTTGAATAAAAGTGATACGATTGAGCCGATATTGCGTACCTTTGAAATGCAGCTGCTCGATGAGCTTGGCTTTAGTCTAAACTTCACTACTGTTGAGGAATCATCGCATCAATATTGGCAATTTATCGCCGAGCAGGGCTTTGTTGAAGCTAACCAAGGAAGCCAATTACCGATATACCAACGAAGTGATTTATTAAATATCGCGCAAGCTAATTATCAAGCGCAAAGTGTGTTGACGACGCATAAAGTTTTGATGCGACAAATGATCAATCACCTACTAGGACACAAACCATTAAAAAGCCGTGAATTATTTATGGCGAGAGATAAAAAGCAATGAAAGAAATTTATTTAGGCGTTAACGTAGATCACATTGCGACATTGCGCCAAGCACGAGGCACAACTTATCCTGACCCAGCTCATGCAGCAAGTGTCGCAGAGCACGCGGGCGCAGATGGTATCACCATTCATCTGCGTGAAGATCGCCGCCATATTCAAGACCGTGACGTTTACGTAATGGCGCAAACCATTCAAACGCGTATGAATTTGGAAATGGCAGTGACGGACGAAATGTTAGCGATTGCCTGTGATGTCAAACCAACCTTTGTTTGTTTAGTACCTGAAAAGCGTGAAGAGTTAACCACTGAGGGCGGTTTAGATGTGGCTGGTCAGTTAGATCGTATCAGCCAAGCGGTGAATCAGTTAGCGGAGCAGGGCATTCAAACCAGTTTGTTTATCGATGCTGATAAAGCACAAATTACAGCGGCAGCGAAATCTGGTGCGCCATTTATTGAGATCCACACGGGCCATTACGCAGAAGCAACTGATGAACAAGCACAATTAGTTGAGCTTGAGAAAATCAAGCAAGGCGTTGAATATGCAACTTCATTAGGGCTTAAGGTAAACGCTGGTCACGGCCTTCATTACTTTAACGTTAAACCGATTGCCGCGATTAAAGATATTATCGAGTTAAATATTGGCCATGCGATTATTGCTCGTGCCGCTATTGATGGTCTTGATACAGCGGTACGCGATATGAAGCGCTTAATGATTGAAGCGAGAGGCTAATGTCGGTTGTTGGCATAGGCACAGATATACTCGATAGCTCGCGCATTGCCAATATGAAGCCGGCAGTGCGTGAGAAACTCGCCAAAAGAGTATTAACGCCAAATGAACTTGAGCGTTATCACGAACACACTTTTCCTAGCCAATATCTTGCCAAACGCTGGGCAGCGAAAGAAGCTGCCTCTAAAGCCCTGCAAACAGGGATAGCTAAAGGCGTATCTTTCCAACATTTTGAAATCAACAATACTGACACTGGTGCGCCAATTATCGACATTACCGGTGTCGCGCTAGAAAAAGCTCAGGCACTTGGTGCCACGTCTTGGCATATTTCTCTAGCCGATGATAACGCATTGATCAGTGCCTTTGTTGTGCTGAGTCGATAGACACTCATTGCTAAATACTTGGTCTAAACTGTAATTAAGGAGGTGCAGTAGATGATCATAGTAAGACAGGCTGTAAATCGAATTATAATTGGCATTGTTTTGTTAGTTATTGTTTTTTGTACTCTTTTTTGGCAATCATATAATAATAAAGTCATTAAATTATTTCCTAGCAGTCACTATAATTATTTAGCTCAAAGCGATTCTTTTGCATTAGGAGGGGAGTCGCTTGCTAACATTAGAAGAGTTAAAGGCGAACAACTTATTCTTGACTGTGATATTAAAAAATCAACTTACGCATGGCCGTTTTGTAACATTACGATCGCACTCTCTGATCATAATGATGCCTCGAGAAAAGGTTTAGATTTAAGGAATTTTAGTCAAATCCGAATTAAGATGAAATATGCTAATGCTGACTTTAAAGGTATTAGAGCACAGCTTAGGGTTTTTAACCCTAACTATTCCAAAGAGGATAAAATTGAAACTTGGAAATTTCTAACAACTGAAATCTCAACCCCCAATAGTAATAACATTTATGAGATCCCTTTAAACACATTGCAAGTGCCTAATTGGTGGCTCACTCACAATAAAATATCTATCGAATACTCAGGTCCTGAATTCAAACACGCAATGGTTCTTGAACTTGCTACAGGTAACAACATTCCCGTTGGACGCTATGAAATACAAATTGAGAGTATTGAGCTGATTGGTAAATACCTCAATGATACGCAGGTGCTTTACAGCATAATAATTTTACTTACTTTATTTCTTGTCTTTTATTTATTTATGAGCGTAAAGGAATATAAAGAAACATCTGAGAGACAAAAACAAAAAGTGCTTGAGCTATCTATCAGGAATAAATATTTAGCTTCAAAAAATAGCAGTCTAAAAAATAAGGTTAATATCGATGCGCTGACCGGTGCACTAAATAGACATGCTACAGAGGAAATATTTCCACAACTAAAAGAAGGAGACTCAATAATTATAATGGATATAGACCATTTTAAGCAGATTAATGATGAATTTGGCCATGATGCAGGTGATGACGTGTTAATGCTATTTGCTAGAACAATATTCAATCGCTTAAGAGATAATGATTACTTCATACGTTGGGGCGGTGAAGAGTTTTTGTGTATTTGTCCTCAAACCTCTTTATTCGACACTAACAATTTGGCCAATTCACTAAGAGAAGTATTAAGTGAGCAGGTTTGGCCAATATCTAAACCGGTAACTTGTAGCTTTGGTGTTGCTGAAATGGTGTACGGTGAGTCTGTGGAGATGTTAATAAGAAGGGCTGATTCTGCGCTATATCAAGCTAAGAACAAAGGGCGAAACATTGTGGTTAATTCGTAAGTAGGCCGCTAGCTTAGCACATTTGCAAAATCACTATTAATAACGTAATTTATTGATAAAAAAGCAGAACATTTCAGCTGTTCTAAGAAAAGTAAAGCAAGGAAGTCGTCATGAAATTTGAAAGTCATTCATCAGGTGTATTTACCTTTGGTGGTACAGCGATATTCATCGTTATAGGTATTTTATTATTAGGGTGGATGTTTCGTGTAACAGCTGAGGGCGGAGAGGAGTTAGTACTGACCGCCAAGCCTATTTTATTTGGTAAGGAAGGGGTGCTATCTGAACCTGTTTCTGCCGGCTCCGAGTGGGTAAGCTGGACAACTTCATCAACACGTTATGTGATAACACCAAAGCGTTTCGATGAACCTTTTAATGACTTGGTATCGTCCGATAAAATTCCCGTCGATTTTAACGCCTACCTAACGATTCAAATAAAGAAGGGCTTAACGCCGGTATTACATGAAAATTTTGGCGCTAACTGGTACAAGAATAATGTTCAAGACGTGTTTCGTACTGAAGTGCGTAATTTTGCCAAAAAACTATCTGGCTCTGATCTCATTTCTGATGCCGACTCGTTACTCGATGGTCAGCAACAAATTCACAGCAATATGCAAAACTATATCGATAGTGTGAATCTCCCTCTATTAGTCAATCGAGTGGTAATTGGCAAAGCACAGCCAAATAAAGCCTTACAGGACGAAATAGACCGCACAGCCGCTCAGTCTCAACGTGTTAAAACAGAACAAGAACGAAAAAAAGCAGAGGATGCTCGTTTGAATGCTGAAAAAGCAAAAGCCGATGCCGACCGCGGCTATATCGTTCAATCTCAGATGAATATCGATCAATATTTGATGTTGCGATCGCTTGAAATTGAACGAGAAAAGATTGAACTCGTTAAAAATAACCCAAATGCCAAAGTGCTATTGATGTCGGGTAATGGTGGTGTAATGCCAACCTACGACGTTAAGAATTAGTGTATTACGCTTAATTACTTGTTCCATAACGAGGGTATTTTGCCATAGAGGTTAGTGGTTAACTATGAGCTTTAAACGTACTTTTTTAGCAACGATAATTTCGCCTTTCGCCTCAATTATTGTGTTAGCCTTTCAATTAATTAAATTTTTTTATTCAGCAGAGGTTATGCCGCCTCTTGATGGCGTTCTCTGGGTGATAATCACCTCGGTGACTGTCACCTTTGTTATGGTTGCTTCGATAGGCTTCGTTGCACATTCTATTTTATCTACATTTGGACTAACACATTGGTATATTTATAGTTTCCTTGGCGCTTTGGCATCTATTTACTATAAATATAACGCGCTAGTGGACAGTAATATGCCTAACGATCTCAGAACAATGGAGTATCTAACTTATGGCTTAAATGGATTTTTGGTGTCTTTGACGTTTTGGGCTATCGCGGTAAGGACTTCTGAATCACATAAACCATTAAACAAAGACTAAACACCGTTGTCTTTGTTTCATTCTGTAATGAGCCTAACAACTGAGGCGCACTTTATTCGAGTATTAGCCATTGACCTAGCTATTTAATGATGGCTTTAACATAACATCATAAATAATATATACGAATATTATGAAGTTCAGCATAAGTGTAAGCTTTATATGTAAAGGTTTGATTGCTTTCCAATTTATTGGGTTGTAGTAAAACCATAGAGCTTTCACTTGTGCTTTAAAGCTTTGATCACTTAAAGTGCTATAAATAGAACCATTTAAGTAATATTTTTTGGTCAGCTCTGGCTCATGCTTCTTTAGCATAAAAAATATAATAAATTGCAATGCAACAGATATTGCTGGTAGAACAGAATTCAATGTTAAGTTCATAACTTTTCTTTTAACACTAACTTAATCGACATTTGTTATAGCCGATTCTAAGACAACTCTCTAAAGCCTAAATTACTCTATTGTTTCTTAACTCGACAAATGCTTTAAAGACAGTTAACACCATCATTGAATCAAATGCAGGCTAGGTTGTTCAATTCCTCAATATACTTTTATAACAGGCTATTAACGCAAATAATGTAAAGACATGTTAAAAAGCGGGCTTGAAAAAACAAAGACATGGTAATTTAAAGTGACAAAAATATGCAAAAGCACCTCTTATGAACCCATGTAGTGAACAGGAGGTTGCGGTTTGGATAATTGCTCCTGCATTATTCTGCTTACATACATTCATGTAAGCACTTACTGCAATGACGGGGAAATTTTATTAACTGTTACCGATGTCCACCATTAGCACATAGGGTTAATGAAAAATCTATATGGCAATATTTGCCAATATATGCCAATATCAATTCTTCGTTCTCAGTTGGGGTTTTAATTATGGCAACACTAAATATATCTATCCCAGATGAAATGCGCACTTGGATAGATAAGCAAATTGAGTCAGGTCGTTTCGCGAACGCAAGTGACTACATCCGTGATTTGATTCGTCATAACCAGAGTGAAAAAGATGCTATTAAAATGGCGCTTGTTGAAGGTGAGTTAAGCGGTGAAAGCGAACTTACGGTTTTAGATATTATCAAACAACAAAAATCAAAATCTTGATAATGAAAAAATATACACTGTCAAATAGCGCGCAGAAAGACTTAGAAAAAATATACCAATATACAGCGGTTGAATTCGGAGAACTTCAAGCTGAGAGTTATTTGATAGGTATTAATGATTGCCTGCAATTGCTTTGTGATGAACCTGAACTAGCTCATGATATTAGTGATATTAGATTGGGTTATTTTAGATACTTATACAGAAAACATAGCATCTTCTTTAAACAAAGAGAAAACGATATTTTGGTGGTTAGAATTCTACACCAGCAAATGAAGTTAGAGCTTCATATAACAAGTTAAAATAATTCTGACCGACCACTATCTGGACGCATCAGATATAGGCATTAAATACACCTGTTGCTGACCTCGGCGAGATAGTAGGTTAAAGAGGATCGGGGTCAGTTCGCTAACACTGACCCCGATTAGCACAATTGCCCCCGTTTAACCATCCTCCGCATTGGTTAAATTAATCTATTTCGGAGGCAGAGTACGTTGACTCTTTCCCCGAATTACATGATTAACGCTTTGTTGCTACCTGAGTCAAATCTTAAACAGCGCAAAAAACGCTAGAATTAATTGTACAAAAAATATACTTTGTGACTATACTAAAAAGTAGGTGACGCTATAAAGAGGTAGTATATGCAAGCTCACGATCAGGTAGATAGTCAAATGCATGTTGAACGCAGAACCGAGTCGCCACATCAATCGGTCTGGTGGAATCGCTTATCGCTCGCGCAAAAATTCTCGGCAAGTAGTCTGGGAAAATTTGGCTATGAGCTGTCTTTTGTTCGTAATGATAATGGCCGGAGCTTAGCTGTCCTAATGTGTAATGGCGGTGTCGCAGTTATCACAGAAGATGGCGAAATAAACTCATCCCCTGACATTCAAATTCGCTAAATCCTGTGTCTTAAGCAGGTGTGACATATTGACTGGCTTGTTCGGTCAACGCTTCGATATGATCACTTAGTTCAAAAAAGTTTGGTTCCAAATCATCAATACTCGCCCCTTGTTTCAACTGCGTTTCTATCTCATTGACACAGTTTGCCAAGTTAGGCACGCCAGAATAACAACAAGCGCCATTTAATTTGTGAATTAGGCTTTTCGTTGTGTCGATGTCTTGGCAAGTAATAGCCTCAGTGAGTTTTTCTTGTGTTTCGGGTAAGCTATTGACCAAGCCGGATAACATATCTTTTGCTAGTGCTTCATTATTTGCAGAGCGTTTTAATGCCAGCGACCAATCAATCACTGCAGGTTTTGGCTGTTCTGTTACCTCTACCCGAGTTTGCGTATACGTTTCAACCGGGTCTTTTTTCGCGTTAATAAACAGCTTAAAGTCACAATATTCGTAGATGGTATGTTTTAACATGGTTTCATCGATAGGTTTTGTCATATACGAATTAAAACCAAGCTTTAATAAACGATCGCGCTCGTCGCTAAGCGCGTGAGCAGTCACTGCGACTATAGGGGTCTTTTCGTTAAAGGTATCATCTTTTATGTGTTTGAGCGCAGTAATACCATCCATTTTCGGCATTTGAATATCCATAAAAATAATGGCGTACTTTTCTTGCTTACACAGTGCTAGAGCTTCTTCACCATTGGTCGCTGTTACGACTTCTTGAACTTGTTCACTCAGTAATGCTTTGATCAGTTTCAAGTTAGCTTCGTTATCGTCAACCGCTAGCACTTTAATTGGCACTATAACGTGATTTGAACGCAGTGGTAGGTGGCCATTATCGCTCGATTTATCTTGTAGTGCTTTGATTAGCCTTAAGCCAACTAACGGCTTAGATAAACAAGTTTTGGCACCCGCAGCGACGATCATCTCTTGTAAGTTCGGCGAGGTACTGTTCATGGCAACGTGAACATTGTCAATGCGCTCACTGGTTTGACTGACTAAGCTTTTCAGTTGGTTGAGCGAGCCGGGGCTGACATCGCCTGCAATGAGCGCATAATCAAAGTTTTGTTGTTCAGTTAGTCGCTCGAATTCTGATAAATCATCGACGCAAGTGACTTTCATTTGGGTCGAAGTTAAAATCTCAGCTACCGCTTGGCGACTATGAGCATGGGGCTCAAAGTACAAGATCGATTTATCTTTGAGGCTTGTTTCATTTGATAACGTTGTCAACTGAATGTGGTTGAGATCAACTTTAAACGTAAACCAGAATGTTGAGCCAATATCAGGCTCTGATTGCAAACCGATGTCGCCGTGCATTTCATGGACTAAACGCTGTGATATAACTAAACCTAAGCCCGTACCGCCGTATAAGCGAGTGACACTTTTATCGGCTTGGTTAAAGGCTTCAAACAAAGTTTGTTGCTGCTGCTTGCTCATGCCGATACCGGTATCTTTTACCAATACCTTGACGACGACGCTGTCTTTATCAATATGCTCAGTGTCAACATCAATCGTCACAGAGCCTTGATCGGTAAATTTAATCGCATTATTGACTAAATTAGTAAGTACCTGTTTGATCCGCATAGCATCGCCAATCAGTGAATCAGGCAGGTCTTTGTTAATGCGCAATGATAATTCGATATTTTTCTTATGGGCGCTAGGGGCGAGCAGCGCGATGCTTTCTTCAAGTGATTCTCGCAAGGCAAACGGAATATTTTCAATCACCATTTTACCTGCATCTAACTTTGAAAAATCGAGAATGTCATTGATGATCGCTAACAAATTGTTAGCTGAACGTTCTATCGTGTGTAAATAATCTCGTTGGGTGTCACTCAGTGGTGTTTTTAATACTTGGCGGGTAAAGCCGATTACACCGTTAAGTGGCGTGCGTAATTCGTGACTCATATTAGCCAAGAACTCTGATTTAACGCGGTTAGCATCTTGGGCTTTGCGCTTGGCAATATCTAATTGCACGTTTTGAATTTCAAACTGCTCAAGTGATTCGCGTAAGTCGTGAGTGGCTTGGTCGATACTGCGTTGCATCTCTAGGTGGTAGTCACCTAGACTCTGTGCCATCGCATTAATACCGTTTTTAAGAAAATTTAACTCGCCAATTAACTGACCACTGACTCGGCTTTCCAGTTTACCTTCACGAATTCTATCAACTGCTTGCACCATCGAGCCAAGCGGCCTCGTTACCTTGCCAATCAAACGAAATGACGAGACAGCGCTGATAATTGAGCCCAAAACAACCAATAGAAAGGCGATGATCATTTCGCGTTGCTGATCAAATTGAATAGACTTTTTATCTATCTGCATCGATAAGTAACCGATAATTTGCTGTGACGACGAAAAGCTCTCACTGGGTTCAACTTCAACCATGATCGGTGTGCGAAATATTAGCTGATCGTTGATTTCTTCTACCGTGGTTTTTTGCGGTAGGTCATATCCTGCAGGCACTCGCATGACGTTAGTGTCGCCATTGTAAGCACTAGTAACAAAAACTTGGTTGTCATTGGTGAACAGCACGATGCTGCGAATAATATCGGCGTGATTTTTATGGGTGAAGCTCAATAGCGTGCGAACATCTTCTCGTTGACGATTTTCCAATAATTTGGTTGAGGCAATGGCAATCGGTTCAATAATATTAGTTGATTTATTGATTAAAAAATCATTGAGTTGGGCGTGACGACTCGCGGTAAAATAACCTGCTAATCCTAAGCCGATTAGTGTCGTCGGTAAAATGGTAATGAGAATTACCCAATCTTTTAGGCTTATTTTCTGCATCTAACGTCGTGTTTGGTGTAAAATTGTCCCTGCTTCGCTATATCATGGCATAGTTCGCCATGTAGACCAAAAAAAATTACAAATACTCAGCCGAATTCAAAGAAAATTATGGTAAAAATTTTTAAACCGACCGCCAATAAAGCCCTAAAAGGAAAAAACTTAACGCTAACCATCGAGCGACTAGACTTTAACGGTCGTGGCGTTGCTCGTTATCAAAATAAACCCATATTTATTAGCGGCGCGTTGGCACAAGAGCAAGTAAAGGTACGAATTATCGAGCAATCGAGTAAGTATTGTGTTGGCCAACTGCTCGATGTAATCAAGCCAAGTGATGTTCGCTCTGCGCCTAAATGCCCGCACTATAAAGTATGTGGCGGCTGTGATATGCAGCATATCGATGAATCTCAACACGTTGAGATCAAACAGGCAAAAGTCACCGAGTTATTTGCGAGGCAGAAATTGCTAGATTTACCCTGGCAAGACGCTTTAGTTGATAGCCAGTGGCACTATCGTCGCAAAGCACGGCTTGGTGTTCAGTATCACAAAAATGGCAATGCTGTGGTGGGCTTTCGCGAAAAGCACACCAATAATGTAACACCCATTAAACAATGCGACGTTTTACTAAAGCCGTTATCAAAACTACTTCCTGAGTTAGTTGCCACGGTTAATCAATTGCCGGCGAAATCGATTGGTCATATCGAGCTAGTTTATACCGAGCGTCAACCAGCGCAACAAAACCAGCCGATTATTACGTTGGTTATTCGGCAACTGGGTAAGCTAACCGAAGCAGTTAAAGAGCGCTGGCAAGTATTTTGTCAACAAGCAAGCAATAACAGCACCTTTCAAGTTTATTTTG
This sequence comes from Thalassotalea sp. LPB0316, assembly GCF_014898095.1. Lineage (NCBI taxonomy): Bacteria > Pseudomonadati > Pseudomonadota > Gammaproteobacteria > Alteromonadales > Colwelliaceae > Thalassotalea > Thalassotalea sp. LPB0316. The sequence continues at coordinate 3,320,481 of NZ_CP062946.1, read as the reverse complement.
ACTTTGGTCAAGAGAAACCACTTGAGCCGCTCAATCAGGTTGAAGGTTTGTCTTATCTTGTCGATAGCGATATTGAGATAGCTTTTGAACCAAGTAACTTCATTCAAGTGCATCATCAAGTTAATCAACAGATGATTAGTCACGCAATCGATTGGTTATCATTGTCAGAACAAGACAAGGTTTTAGATCTTTATTGTGGCCTTGGTAACTTTAGTTTACCGCTGGCTAAAAGAGTGGCAAGCGTTACAGGGATTGAAGGCGTTCAAGCCATGGTCGATAAAGCAGCTAACAACGCAAGTGTTAATAACTTGAGTAATTGTCAGTTTTATCAAGCTAATTTAAACGCAAATTGGCAGTCGGGTGCTTGGCTTGAACAATCGTATAATAAAATTTTATTAGATCCTGCCCGAGCTGGCGCACTTGAAGCTTGTCAACAACTTGGCCGATTCAATGCGACCGACATCGTTTATGTCAGTTGTGATCCGGCAACCTTAGCTCGCGATAGCGCAGTTTTGGTTGCACAAGGCTATCAGATCAAAAAAATTGCCTTAATGGAGATGTTTGGACAAACAAAACACGTTGAAACTATGGTATTGTTTCAACGTTAATTCACCGCGTATTAAGTAGTAAAGGGAATACTGATGGTTTCAGTTCGCAAGTCACATTTAATTTCTGAGCACAGTTTTGAGCAGTGGTTGTCGCAGCTTGAACTCACGCAAGCAAAACGCGACGCTCTAGATGCCTTGTGGCAGAAAATTCATCACCACTACAACGACGAGGATGAAAGCCTCACCAAGTCCCTTGAGATGGTCGAAATTCTAGCGGAATTAAACCTAGATAAAGATTCGTTGTGCGCCGCCTTTATTTACCCGCTAATTGAATACCATGCCTTAACATTAGAGCAAGCTGAAGAATTACTGACCAAAAAAGTGTTTGTCTTGGTTAAAGGCGTTGATCAAATGGACGCCATTAAAACCTTACAGCAAGGTCATAATAACCCAGTTGCGGTTAAGCAAATCGACAATATCAGGAAAATGCTCCTAGCGATGGTTGACGATGTTCGCGCTGTTGTTATTAAGCTGGCGGAACGACTGTGTTACTTGCGTTTAGTGAAAAATGCCGATGAGGAAACTCGCGTACTAGCGGCGAAAGAAACAGCAAATATCTACGCGCCACTGGCAAACCGTTTAGGTATCGGCCAGTTGAAATGGGAGTTGGAAGATATTTCGTTTCGTTATCTTCACCCTGAAACCTATATGAAAATTGCTAAAATGCTCGACGGTAAGCGTTTAGAGCGCGAACGGTATATGACTGACTTTGTTAATAATTTACAACATCAGTTAGAAAAGATGAATGTTAAAGGCACGGTTTATGGCCGCCCTAAACACATCTATAGTATTTGGAAAAAAATGAGCAAAAAATCGTTAGATTTTGAGCAGTTATTTGACGTTCGTGCGGTTAGAATTTTAGTTGAAGAGCTACAAGATTGTTACGGTGCATTAGGAGTTGTCCACACCAACTGGAAACACCTGCCGAGTGAGTTTGACGATTATGTTGCCACACCTAAACCTAATGGTTATCAATCGATCCACACCGTTGTTTTAGGGCCGGAAGGCAAGCCAGTTGAGGTTCAAATTCGCACCGAAGCAATGCACCAAGACGCTGAATTAGGTGTCGCTGCTCACTGGAAATACAAAGAAGGCAGTGCTAGTGGTAAGAAAACCGGTTTTGATGAGAAGGTGAATTGGCTGCGCAAAATCTTGCAGTGGCAAGAAGATGTCTCTGAAAGCGGTGAAATGCTTGAGGAACTGCGTTCACAGGTATTTGAAGATCGCATTTATGCCTTCACCCCAAATGGTGATGTAATTGATTTGCCTGTAGGCTCAACCCCATTAGACTTTGCCTATTACATTCATACCAATGTTGGCCATTGCTGTATCGGTGCGAAAATTTCAGGGCGTATAGTTCCTTTTACTTATCAGTTACAAACGGGTGATCAGGTCGAGATCTTAACCTCGAAAAACCCTAATCCGAGTAGGGACTGGTTAAACCCTAATTTGGGGTATTTACACTCAGGTCGAGCTCGTGCCAAAGTACAAAGCTTCTTTAGGCTACTTGATCGCGATAAAAATATTGCCGCTGGTAAAGAAATGCTTGAAGCAGAGTCAACCCGCAGTCAAATTCCATTAAGTCAGTTGTCTGAGGTTATTGGAAAATTCAATATGACTACTATTGACGATCTGTACGCAGCTATCGGCACAGCGAATATTCGTTTGCAACAAGTGATGAATTACTTGCAGCAGCTGATAAAAAAATCACAACCAGAAGAAGAAATTGACCCACAAAGCCTAGTCAGCCAATCGAGCCAAGCTAAAACATCATCAGATAACGCCATTACGGTATCTGGCGTGGGTAACTTATTAACGCATATGGCGAAGTGTTGTCACCCAGTACCAGGCGACGAAATCGAGGGCTTTATCACCCAAGGTCGGGGGATCAGCGTGCATCGCAAAGATTGTGAGCAACTTGCTACTTCATTAGAGCAACAACCTGAGCGCGGTGTCGAAGTGCAGTGGGGCGATGATGTTAAATCGACATATCAGGTTACGATTGCGATTATCTCAGGTGATAGATCAGGTTTGCTCCGCGATGTTTCTACCTTAATAGCCAACGAGCGAATTTCAATTTTAGGCATGCAAAGTCAAACCGACAAAGCTAAGCAAAATTCACGCATGAGTATAACCATGGAAATAGCAAACGCTGAGGTACTGGCACGCTTAACCAATAAAATTTTACAACTTGATGATGTTTCTGAGGTTATTCGTCTGTGAACAATAAACTAACCGCTATGCTTGAGGCACCAGCATCGATTGATAAACTGCGTTGGATCATGGCACAGTTGCGCGATCCAGAAACAGGCTGTCCATGGGATATTAAACAAACTTTTGCCACTATCGTCCCTCATACCATTGAAGAAGCATACGAAGTCGCTGATGCGATTGCCCTAGAGGATTTTGTCGAGCTCGAAAAAGAGCTCGGTGATTTGTTGTTTCAGGTGATTTTTTATAGTCAGTTAGGCGAAGAGCAACAAGTATTGAGCTTTGACGGCGTCATTGAAAAGGTCTGTGAAAAACTTATTCGCCGCCACCCGCATGTCTTTAGTGATACAGATTTGGCGACCGATGAACAAATTAAAGCGAATTGGGAAAATGAAAAAGCCAAAGAGCGCGAACAAAAGAACCAAACCAGTTCGTTGAGTATTCTTGCCGATATTCCCAAGAGTTTACCCGCGCTTTCTCAAGCGAATAAAATTCAAAAACGCTGTGCCCATGTTGGCTTTGACTGGTCGTCAATCGAAGATGTCTTTGCCAAAGTCGAAGAAGAAGTCGCCGAAGTTAAAGCTGAGTTGCCAACCGGAGGTGAAGCGCTTAATCAAGAGCTCGGTGATTTACTTTTTGCCGTGGTTAATTTGTGTCGCCATGCCAAACAAGATCCTGAGAGCTTATTGCGCGCGGCCAATCAAAAATTTACCAAGCGCTTTGAGCAAGTCGAGCGTTTAGCTCGTGAGCAACATAGCCAAGTTGAAAATTGTGACCTAGCGCAACTCGAAGCTTACTGGCAGCAAGTCAAGGCTGAAGAAAAGACGAGATAATAACAAATGAAACACGCGATACCGCGTTGGCTTTATATTTTACTTGGCTTGTGTTTCGTTTTGCTAGCAGCACTAGGCGTCGTGTTACCTATTTTACCAACTACGCCGTTTCTAATCGTTGCGGGCGCTTGCTTTGCCAAATCATCGCCGCGTTTACATCAATGGCTGCTCGACAATCCCACTTTTGGCCCACTGATTTATCACTGGCAAACAACGCGCAGCATTCCGAGACGAGCAAAGCGCATTGCGATTATTTCGATTGTTCTCACTTGTGCTTGGTCTTGTTACATCTTACCAAACTGGTATTTAAAGTTACTTGTGATTGCCTTGGTTGCATGGCCAATTTACTTCTTAGCTAACCTACCGCTAGCCGAAGACGTCGGGCGGTTTAACCCTAACAGACAAACTAAATAATTAGCGACACATACGTTTACTAAATATCGCTCGGCTGCTCTAATTCAACAATTGATTCGGTTAATAGCTCTAAGCGCGCTGAAATCATGGTTTGAGCGTCGGTTAAACCTTTGTTGTAATAAGCGTTGCCAAGCGTTTTCTCGATAAAGCTCAATAGAAATTCCACGTCAAATTGACCTAGGTCGAAACCTAATTCCTGATCAAAATATTCTTGGAACTCTTCGATTACACGGGCTTTTTGTAGCGAGTTGAGTTTGAGTAAATGCATATTATTCCTGCGGTAATTCTATAAACGGATTCTGTACTCGCTCATTGTAACGAACCTTGTTAAAATTAGCGCACTTAAATTTTTAGCTGGTTGAGACATGTCATCATTACAAGATCAATTACTCAAAGCTGGTTTGACGACAAAGCAAAAAGCGCGTCAAGCCAATAGTGATAAACGTCGTAAAAACAAACAAAAACGCAGTGGTGCGAACGTTGAAGCGAGCTTGCAAGAGCAAGTGAAACAAGATTTAGCTAAGCAGCAAGCACAAAAGCTTGAAAAAGATAAAGCGCTCAATGAGCAGAAAAAAGCTGAGTTAGCAAAAAAAGAGCAGCATCAGCGTATTTTGCAGATCTTAACCCATCACTCGTTATCTGATATCGACGGCGATCTAGAGTACAACTATACCTTTGACGGTAAAATTAAGAAGCTACATGTTAGCAAAGTTATTCAAGATGCCTTAGTTAATGGTCGTCTTGCGTTATGTGGTTTAGACGAAAAAACCTATGTCGTTACTGCTGAAACTGCGGAAAAATTAGCGACGATAGATCCGCAAGTTGTGCTGTTGAAAAACGATCGCAAGCAAGAAGAACAGATCGATGAAGATGATCCGTATGCAGATTTTCAAATTCCAGATGATTTAATGTGGTAACTCCCGTGCTGCTTGCGCTTGTTTAGGCTGCAAGTAGCCACTTTTTAACATTCATTTAAGGCAGTATTAATGAAGATCATTCGTTGGCTTATTGGCCGCATCATATTATTTTTTGATTTTATCTTTTCACCGAGTAGACCAAAGCGCAGTGCTCAGGAGCAAGCTGAGTTAGATAATAAAACCCGTCATTTGAGCCTGTATCAACTGCCCGCTTGTCCATTTTGTGTCAAAGTTCGCCGAGCGATTAAACGTCAAGGGTTAACTATTAGCTTGAAAAATATTCATGACTCAGACAACCTCGAGACACTAGTGAGCCAAGGTGGCAAACGCACCGTGCCGTGTTTGCGCATTGAACAAGCCGATGGCAGTGCAACATGGATGTATGAATCAAACGATATTATTCACTACCTTGACCAACAATTTGGAAAAAATTAATTAATCAAGAAAGTAATTCTTTGCGTATAAGGTCTTAATAGTAGTAGAAGTTACGCGATATAAGTTAAGGCCTAATATGCTGATAAAAATCCCCAAGAAGTCTCAACTATTAGAAAACCAAGTGACCGATGAGCGAGTTTATACCGAGCGACGTCAATTATTAAAATCTCTTGGTTATATCGGTGCAACCGGCTTGTTAGCGCCATACACCGCAAATGCGATTAACTGGTTTGACGATAAAGAAAGTATGCGTTCAAGCCAAACCAAACTTGATTATCAGCAGGCTCAAGCGAGTACCGATAAGCTTACACCTGAGCAAAAAGTTACATCACATAATAATTTTTACGAATTTGGCGCGCAAAAGCATCAACCGGCAGAATTAGCACAATCGTTTAAGGTTACCCCTTGGCAACTTGTGATTAATGGTGAAGTTGAACAGCCGATCACCTTAGATTACGACGATCTATTTAAACGCTTTACTTTAGAAGAGCGAATCTATCGCTTGCGCTGTGTTGAAGCCTGGTCAATGGTGATCCCTTGGGTAGGCTTTTCGTTAGCTGAGCTTATCAAACAAGCAAAACCTTTGAGCAAAGCAAAATACGTTGCCTTTGAAACCCTATATGATCCAAGCCAAATGCCGGGGCAAACCAGTAGAAGATTAGGGGGCGGCATTCAGTATCCATACAAAGAGGGCTTGAGACTCGATGAAGCCATGAATCCGTTGAGCTTTTTAAGTGTTGGCTTATACGGAAAAACCTTACCACCGCAAAATGGTGCCCCCATTCGGCTTGTTGTGCCTTGGAAATACGGCTTTAAAAGTATTAAGTCGATTGTTTCAATTACCCTGACGGAAAAAATGCCACCAACAACATGGAATATCTTAGCGCCTCACGAATACGGCTTTTACGCTAATGTAAACCCCGACGTTGCCCATCCAAGGTGGAGTCAAGCAAGAGAGCGACGTATTACGTCTGGCGGGCTATTCGCGCAAAATCGCATTGACACTCAGATATTTAATGGCTATGGCGATGAGGTTGCTCACCTCTATAAAAACATGGATTTAACTAAGTTTTATTAAGCGAAAAATTAAGCGAAAATTGAACATGTCGACTGCTCAAAAAGTGTTGTTACTCAAACTTACTATTCATCTTTGTGCGCTTGGTTTACTCGTAGAGCAGTATGCGCTGGCGATAAATGACCAGCTCGGCGGTGATCCGGTGAAAGCAATCATTCATTTTACTGGCATTGGCGCGTTTAATTTGTTGTTATTAACCTTACTCGTTTCGCCATTGGCACAACGTTTTAAACTCGGCTTTTTAATGCAAACGAGAAGATTACTCGGTTTATATGCCTTTACTTACGCGAGTTGTCATGTCGTTAACTTTTTAGCTTTTGATCTGCAGTTTGAATGGCGTTTTTTCCTGGAAGAAGTGTTCAAGCGGCCTTATATAACGCTCGGTATGTTAGCATTTATTTGGCTTATCCCGATGGCGATAACTTCAATCACTTGGTTTAAACGAAAAATGAAAGGCAATTGGCAGCGCTTACATAACGGTAATTATTTGATAGTAATACTCGTTGCAATACACTTTTATTGGTCGGTGAAATCCGAACTGATCGAGCCCTCTATTTATTTGCTTGCCACATTGTTTTTATTGGCATTGCGTAAAGACAAACTCAAACGATTATTTCAATCGTTAGTAAAATATCGTAAAAACACTTCAACTTGTCGATAATTCAATCGAACACCGATAAAAGCTATTGTCGTTTCGGCTAAATCAATATAAGGTCAGTGTGAAAGTTTGATAAAACTACAGCTTGGTAAAGCCTTTTATTACGCTGTATGACAATACTCTAACGATGAAGTTGTTCACGCATCACGCAGAAACAACCACGGGAACCTCAATAATGCAAAAATTTGTACCAACTCTTTTAGTTGCTGGTATCTCGCTAGCACTGACTGCGTGTATGCAGTCTGAAACACAAGATCCAAGAGTTACGATTAACAAAAATCCATATCCAAGTACTTACCAAGTACTGCCGTCGACTGCTACGTTATTAAAGAATGCCACAGTACTTACGGGTACTGGCGAGCGTTTAGATAACACTGACGTATTGTTAGTTGATGGCAAAATTTCAAAAATAGGCCAAGATTTAACGGCAGATAACGCGACAACTATTGATGCCTCTGGCAAGTGGGTTACGCCGGGTATTATTGACGTTCACTCACATTTAGGCGTTTATCCAAGCCCGAGTGTTGAGTCGCACTCCGACGGTAATGAAGCTATCTCACCCAATACCTCTGAAGTATGGGCAGAGCATAGTGTTTGGCCACAAGACCCTGGCTTTCAAGCCGCACGTGCCGGTGGTATTACTACGTTACAAATTTTACCTGGCTCAGCTAACTTATTTGGTGGTCGTGGCGTAACATTGCGTAACGTGCCGAGTCACACTATGCAAGGGATGAAGTTTCCCGATGCGCCATATGGTTTAAAAATGGCTTGTGGTGAGAACCCTAAACGCGTTTACGGTGGCAAAAAAGTCGCACCATCAACGCGTATGGGCAATATGGCCGGCTATCGCATGGCGTGGGCTGAAGCAGAAGAATACAAGCGCGCATGGGATAAGTACAACGCCGATTACGATGCAGGTAAAAACCCAACACCACCAGCGCGCGATATTGAGTTAGATACACTTGTCGGCGTCTTAGAGGGCGAGATCATGATCCACAACCACTGCTACAAAGCAGAGGAAATGGCAATGATGATCGACTTAGGCAAAGAATTTAACTACCACTCGGGGACTTTCCACCATGCGGTAGAGGGCTACAAAGTAGCAGATCTACTTGCTGAAAACGGCAACTGTGCAGCGATGTGGCCAGATTGGTGGGGCTTTAAAATGGAAGCATACGACATGACCTTAGAGAATGTCGCGATTGTTGACGGCAAGCCAAATTCATGTGCCATTGTTCACTCAGATTCATCATCAACGATTCAACGCCTAAACCAAGAAGCCGGTAAAATTATGTACCGCGCAAATGAAAATGGTTTTAGTTTGAAAGAGCAAGATGCGATCAAGTGGATCACTTACAATGCAGCGAAATCACTCGGTATTGAGTCTGAAACCGGTAGCTTAGAAGTTGGCAAGAAAGCCGATGTTGTCTTGTGGAACCAAAACCCATTTAGTGTCTACGCACAAGCTGAGCAAGTGTTTCTTGACGGCGCCAAAGTTTACGATCGCTTTGATGAAAAATATCAAGCGAAAAGCGATTTCTTACTAGGTCAAGAATAAGGAGCTGCCTCATGAAATTATTTAAATCATCATTATTGGCATTAGCTGTTGCAGCAACTTCTACTTGGGCAAATGCAGAGAGTTTAGCCATTACTAATGCAACCGTGCATACCGCTAACGAGCAAGGTGTATTAACGAATGCAACCATTTTAGTTGAAGATGGCGTCATCACTGCAATTAATCCGTCTGCAGCAAATGCTGACAAAGTTATTGATGCGCAAGGTAAAAATTTAACGCCGGGTATTATTAGCGTGATGAATAACCTTGGGCTTGTTGAGGTTGGTGCTGTTTCTCGCAGCCGTGATGCTGGTGATAAAGGCGCAAGTATTACGTTTGATCCGAGCTTAGCGTATAACCCTAAATCAACGGTTATTGCGTACACGCGCAAAGGCGGTATTACCTCGAGTGTGGTGTCACCTCGCGGTGGCGATAGCTTGTTTAAAGGGCAAACGTTTTACACGGATTTATCAGGTGAGTTTGACAGTATTCGCGTGGCCAACAATGCCGTTTACGTTGAGTTAGGCGCTGAAAGCAAAGGCTCACGTGCAACCAACTTACAAAAGCTCACCGACAAGCTAGCAGATTTCCAAGCCAAGCTGGAAAAAGCAAAGAAAGACGACAAAAAAGGTGATGAGCTAAAACGCGATGAGCAAGTGCTCAAGTCATTACTTGATGGCGAAAAGCTGATGGTTGTTTACGCAGATCGAGCAAGTGAGTTGTTAAACATTATCAAGCTAAAACAAACCTTTGGCTTAAACTTAGCCATTGTCAGTGCTGCCGACGCCGTGGTTGTTGCTGATGAGCTGGCTAAGGCAGATGTCCCCGTGATCATTGATGCTATGCAAAACCTACCATCGAGTTTTGACGCGTTAAATAACTCACTTGATAACGCTGCTAAGTTAATTAATGCAGGCGTTAAAGTAGTGATTACCACCGGTGGTGATACACACAATATGTATCAATTGCGCTACAACGCAGGTAACGCGATTGCTAATGGCTTAACGCCAGAGCAAGCACTTGCGGCAATTACATCAACTGTCGCGGAAGTTTTTGGACTTGACGCTGGTGAGATTGCGGTTGGTAAAAAAGCGGATTTAGTCCTTTGGAGCGCAGACCCATTTGAATTGAGCACTAAGGTTGAACACATCTGGATAGACGGTAAAGAGTACTCAACACAGTCTCGCTCAGACAAGCTTCGAGATCGTTATATGGCAACTTCAGATATGCCTCGAGCATATACCAAGTAGTCGTTGACGGACATTAGAAAAAACCACCGAAAGGTGGTTTTTTTATGTTTGTAAAAAATTAGCCTCCTTGGGAAACGGCATGACTATCGAAATATTTTAAGCTTTGCAACAGCTGTCTATCTGTTAAAGTATCGGTGATCATTCAATAAAGGTTTCCGTTTATGTCACACTCGCCTCAATTGCTTTTCCAACAAGGGGATATTGAAGTTGTTCAGTCATCGATTAACGACATTGATATTGTCAACATCAAGCACCCGCTTTGTCAGGCATCCGTTTCTTTGTACGCAGGTCATGTACTGAGCTGGCAACCGACTGGGCATGACGAGGTATTTTGGTTATCAGATGATACAAGCTATCAACAGGGCAAGGCGATTCGCGGCGGTATTCCGCTGTGTTGGCCTTGGTTTGGGCCAAAACAAGATGAAGTTAACCACGGTTTTGCTAGAACAAGTCAATGGCAATTGACCTCTGTAAAAGCCGATAATGAAGGTGTTGAACTGACTTTACTCTTTGGCGGTCAAGGCTTAGCGACAACATGGCCATATCAGTTTGAGGTTGAGCAAAAGCTATATTTTGGTCAAGATTTTAAACAAAGCCTGAAAATCGACAACCTTGGTAACGAGCCATTTGAGCACACGGGTGCGCTGCACAGCTATTTTAAGGTAGGAGAGCCAAGTAAAGTTTCGGTATCCAAGCTCAATAATGTGGCCTTTTTTGATAAGTTATCGGATCAAATTGTCACCGAGCCGATGGTGGATTGTCGTGGCCCAAAAGACAGGGTTTATCAAACCAATCAAAATCTTGAGCTAATTGATAACAAGTTAGCCCGTATCATTAGTTTATCAACAACAGGGACAAGTAGTTGGATTTTGTGGAATCCAGGCGAAGAAGTAGCGCAAGGTATGAGCGATGTTCATCTTGGCGCAGAAAAGGAGTTTGTTTGTTTAGAGGCTGGTTTTACTGAGCCTTTAGTTTTGGCTAGTCGTAATAGTTATACTATTAGCCAGCATATTGAGATCAGACGTCTTTAACTGGGTACTTTGTTGTCGAGCCCGTTATAGCTGTTCAAAATAGTTAGTGAAGTTAAGAGACTAATCACTCTATGGTTAGTCAACAACTTTTATTTATCTAGGGAAATGCAAGGTAAGTCGTGCGCAATGAATATTGCGCACATAGTATTTTTTAACCTGTAGAAACGCGTTAGCTTTGTTTTTTGCGACGAGCAACTAAACCTACTAACCCCAAGCCTAAAATGGCGAGAGAGCTTGGCTCTGGCACGGATACTGAAGATACTCTAAATACAAGTGACTCGTTACATGAATTAGGACAGCTCGGGCCATCAAAATCTGCCCCTGCCCATGCATTACCACCAACAGCTTGGCCGTAGTCAATGTGCTCGTAATTGTTAGAGAACCAAGGTGATGCAACTGCGATTGAATCAAAACCGACATAGCCACCTGTAAAGGCTGTTGCACCAGTTACAGGGTCAACATAATAGTTAAGGTTGGGATTCCAAATAGCATTGTAGCCATCGCCTGCAAAATCAACGGCATCTAAGCCACCAATTTCATTATAAACAGCAAGCGTCATTGCCTGCCAACCGTATTGTGCTTGATGAGACAAGTTAACATCCCAGAAATTAACAGGAGAAGCCCAAGCAATATCGTAGCCACCAACAGTGATGTAAGCATTATCGTCTACTTCACTTAAAATGATACTCGCACTTGCTGTGGTAGAGGCTAACATCAGCAAAGTAGCTAAAATAAATTTTTTCATAATCTCAACACCCTTTGTAATAATTATTTATCAAAGTTAGTTAAGCATAATATATACCAAATGCTAATTTGTTGGTTTTGTTTGTTTTTTATCCAGCTGGGTTGGTGCTGTGTAAATATTACTGACAGCAGAACTGTTCATTATTGATAAGATAAAAGAAAAGTTATGGTGGACTATATAGTTATTCTATTCAGATATCTCTACGCGATTACGCCCGTTTGCTTTGGCTTGATAGACAGCTTTGTCGGCGTTTTCAATAAAGTGTTTGAATTGCAGGTTTTCGGTCTTTTCAACACTAACACCAAAACTCATGGTGACGCGTATCGGTTGCTGGTTATCCTTACCATAAAACTCAGTGCTTTCAACACAAGCGCGCAAGCGTTGACAAATATCTGCAGCTTGTTGCAACGAGGTTTCGGGGAAAATTAAAACAAACTCTTCGCCACCCCAACGAGCCGCTATGTCCTTAGTGCGCAGGTCCGTGCTTAATAATTTAGCCACGCGTTTTAAAATTTTATCGCCCACGATATGGCCATGGGTGTCGTTAATCGCTTTGAAGTGATCAATATCGGTTACCACAACAGCAAGCTCACTATACTCGCTCAATAAGTTTTTAAATTTCCATTGCACATACGAGCGGTTAGGTAATCCGGTTAAGTTATCTAAATTAGCGTCGGCAACAACGTCTTTTTTGAATAATTCCAACAGTGAAAAGAAGACAAAGTATAGTATTAAGGCAACTAAAACAAATATCCCAAAACGACTCATTAGCAGTAACCAGAAAGTTTTTTGGCCAGTCGCTGATGGCGCAACCACGAACACTTTCCATCTTAACTCCTCAATGTCGAGGTGGGTCACGGTATAAATATTATCGCCGGAGCTGTAGTCAAACTCGTTTTCTTTTTCGACCATGCTTTTTTCATAGCGCTTGTACCAAGGCATAGAAGCAATATTAATCAGTTCGTCACGGCGGTGGTGGCTTTCTGTTTTCATTAAGCTATTGGTTGAAAGGGTAATGTTGCTTTCTTCGTCAACGAAATACACTTCAAAGCCAAATTGGTTTTTAAATTCCGTTAACTTTTCAGCGAAGATGTCTAAATCTACACCGACACCGGTGAAGCCGCAAAATAGCCCCTGTTCATTAAAGATTTTAACGTCATAGTACAGGGTTGGATTTTCGGAATCGCCAATATCTGCAGTAAAGTTTTGATCAATTTTTTTGATCCGTTGATACCACTCGGCGTCTTGATGCTGAAAGTTAATTCTTAAACCCTCAGAGTTCATCATGATATTGTGTTTTTCTAGTGCGATAAATGCACGTAATTTACCTGCTTGAGACGATACTTCTAAAAACTTATTGAGCTTGGCTTCGTCGAGTTCATCTTGTTCAATTAAATCAATCAGTAATGGGTCCTGCGCCATATAAGTTGATAAAGTTAGTGGGCTGATAACCTCTGAGTTTATCCATGAAAATAAGGGAATAGTCGCATCTTGTTGCTGTTTGTTATAGGTTGAAATGACCGTTTTAAAGGTAAAGTAAGACGTCGCTACTATGGCAAAAATAGTGACGAAGAAAACTGCAGTAATATAGTGATCAAACCTATTAATTAGCTTCATGCAATACTTATTCAAAAACCTTATAAATATCAGGTGGGTGTTGTATGTAAGATACTACTCTAGCTTATTTTTTAATCCCCAGAGATGCAACGTGTTTTTACTGAAATTATTACACTAGTAGTTTATCTCGCGAACATTGGTTGGGCTAGCGAGTGTTGACCCTATTAGCGAGTTCTCAGATGTTGCTCAATGAGTTTGTGGGTAAATTGGGTTTTTAAGTAAAATCCGCGAGGCAAGGTCATAAAAACATTGCCGTGCTTATCAAATGCTTTGGTTTTTGCTTGGCTGTTCGCGGCCTTAGGCCGTAACTGTAATACTTGGCCATATTTGCCAGATATTTTCTCTACTTCACCTAGTACTATCATATCAGTGAGTTCTTGCCAGTCATTGGCGAGGAGTTGCTCTTCTTGCTCATTAGGTGACCAAATAAACGGTGTAGCAACAATCCGATCTTTGATCATCAGCGCTCGTTCACTCACAATTGGCACCCATAAAACCCGAGCAAGTTTCTCTCGAATATGGCTGTTTTGCCAAGAAGCGCCAACTAAACCGACAAGCGGAGCAACACTGACAAAGGTCGTTTCGAGTGGTTTGCCGGTAAAGTCAATTGGAATGGTTTTGAGCTCGATGCCTAATTGATCAAAGTCAGGCTTGGCTTGGGTGCCTGCTGTAGCGCCAAGTACATGCTCTAATAACAAACCGATCCAGCCTTTTTCTTTGCGCAAATTTGACGGTACAGCGATGTCTGCGGCGTTGGCAATATCACCTAGGCTTAAACCGGCTAATTGTTGCGCTCTTTCGAGTAACTCTTGTTCTGATTTTGGCGCTTTAGCCTTTGGTTTCATATCATTTTTATTAATTTTGACTCGCAAGCCACTATTTTTACACAGTGTAAAAAATAATGTCAGTATTCATTTGCTCGAAAGCCAAGATTGTGGAAGAATCAAAGCATAAATTAAAAATTTATTCAGGAGTTCCTGTGATAGATGCTGATGGCTATCGAGCCAATGTCGGCATAGTAATTATCAATGACAGGGGACAAGTTTTTTGGGCACGAAGATATGGTCAGCACTCTTGGCAATTTCCACAAGGTGGGGTTGACGATGATGAAAGTGCAGAACAAACCATGTATCGGGAATTATACGAAGAAGTCGGACTAAAACCTGAACATGTTAAACTTGTTGCTTCAACAAAACATTGGCTGAGGTACAAATTACCAAAACGATTAATTAGACACGACAGTAAACCGGTCTGTATCGGACAAAAACAAAAGTGGTTTTTATTGAAACTTACAAGTCCTGACAGCGCGGTAAACCTATTACATTCAGGCCATCCTGAATTTGATGACTTTCGCTGGGTAAGCTATTGGTATCCAGTAAGGCAAGTGGTGTCATTTAAGCGCGAGGTATACCGAAAGGTCATGAAAGAATTTGCCCCCATCGCGTTACCTTTTCATCGTCACGACCGACGCAAGCGAAAAGGCTAAATTACTATGTTTCAAACCGCTCCTTTTTAGTAGCGGTTTGTTTTTCTTAACTCCCAAGGAAGCACATGTTAACAAACTTAAGACGAATCGTATTAGAGTTTAGTCAAGCCGTTGAGCTCGACAAAGCTTTAGAGCGGATGACGTCTGAAGTTAAACGAGTAATGAACACGGATTGCTGCTCGGTACATCTTGCTGACTATCAAAAACAACATTTTTTACTGGTTGCCTCAGACGGCTTAGCAAAAGAGTCTTTAGGTCAAACAACCATTGGCTTTTCTGAAGGTTTAATCGGTCTGGTTGGGCAGCGTGAAGAGCCACTCAACTTAGCCGACGCGCGCAAACACGCTCACTTTAAGTACGCGCCAGAAGTAAAAGAAGATGAGCTAAACGCCTTTTTAGGTACGCCGATTATTCATCAAGGCCAAGTACTGGGTGTTATTTCAATTCAGCAAAAAGAAGCGCGTCACTTTACGGAAACCGAAGAGTCGTTTCTGGTGACTTTGTCGGCCCAGCTTGCAGCTTCACTGGCGCATGCTCAAAATCGCGGTTGGTCAATGCAACGCGATAAAAAACAGCAGGTAAGGCCTTATATTCAAGGTGTTGCAGGCTCTCCAGGTGTTGCGATCGCGCCAATTTTTGTGCGTCGACCTAAAGCCGACTTGCGAAACATCACCCTTGAGCATCACAGTGATAGCAAACAACAAATTGAGCTGTTAAAGCAAGCTATTCGCAAAACCCGTGCAGAGTTTATTCAAATTACTGAACAACTCCAAGGCGTGGTTAATGAAGCGAGTGTTGATATTTTTGAAATGTATAAGCACTTGCTTGAAAGCGAGCAGTTAGGTCAAGAAATTCACACCACGATTGAGCAAGGTTGGTGTGCTCAAAGCGCCTTAAAAATAGTTATCGACGCTTATGTGGTGCAATTTGAAGCCTTAGAAGATGAGTACGTTAGAGAACGCGCTAGCGACATTCGCGATTTGGCCAACCGAATTTTACAAAATCTTCAAGAACAGGATGAACGCCAAGAAACCTTGCCCGAAACCTTTATCGTTGTTGCCGAAGAGGTTACAGCCTCAATGTTGGCTGATTTACAACACCAAGGTTTACAAGGAGTTGTCTCGCTATCAGGGTCAAATAACTCACACGCTGCGATATTGGCTCGAGCATTAGGTGTTCCGGCCATTATGGGGGTGCAAGAGAGTACCTTAACAACGTTTAATCACGCAATGGCAATCGTTGATGGCTATTCGGGTGAACTTTTTATCAATCCCGAAAAAAGCTTACTCAAAGAGTACCAACATTTAGTTAATGAAGAGATCGCCTTAGTAGAAAAAATTAAAACGGTTGAAACCCTGCCTTCTGTTACCGTAGACGGGAGGTGTGTAGAACTACAGCTAAACGCGGGCTTAAGCTCTGGTTTTGAGCACTCTAAGCGTGCTGGTGCGAAAGGTGTAGGGCTGTATCGCACTGAAATTCCCTTTATGGAAAGCCGAAGCTTTCCGTCAGAGCAAGAACAATCAATTTGGTACTATAATGTATTAACAGCCTTTGAAAACCAGCCAGTTACCATGCGTACCCTCGATATTGGGGGAGATAAATCGTTACCGTATTTCCCAATAAAAGAGGAAAACCCGTTTCTTGGCTGGCGAGGCGTTAGAATTTCCATTGATCATCCCGAACTATTTTTATTACAAGTAAGAGCGATGATCAGGGCTAATGTTGGCTGTGGTAATCTTGAGATCATGTTGCCGATGATTTCGTCATTGGTTGAAGTTGATGAAGCTATCAGGCTGATTAATCAAGCTTATTTTGAGCTGTGCCAAGAGCTGAACGAAACTATATTAAAGCCGAAAATTGGTATCATGATAGAAGTGCCCAGTGCTTTGTTTTTGTTACCTGAGCTGGCGGGTAAAGTCGATTTCTTCTCGGTTGGCAGTAATGATTTAACGCAATATCTTTTGGCTGTTGACCGAAATAACGCGCGCGTAGCGCACTTGTACAATGCTTATCATCCTTCAGTGATTCGCGCTTTATATGAGATCGCGAAACAAGCTAAACAGCACGCCGTACCATTGAGTTTATGTGGGGAACTCGCTGGTGACGCTATCGGCGCTGTACTACTAGTGGCGATGGGTTACGACAAGCTAAGTATGAACCCACATAACGTTGGCCGTATTAAGTGGATCATTCGCCATATTTCGATGGAGCAAGCGCAAGCAATGCTGGCGAATGTCTTAACCTTAACGAGTGCAAAAGAAATTAAAAACTATTTAAATGAACAACTTGAAGCCATAGGGTTAGGTGGATTTGTTCGAGCAGGAATGTAGTATTACGCAATGTTAGCTTTAACCATTATTTTGGTTTGCGCCATTTTAGGTATGTCTGTCGGTTTCCTTGCCGGATTATTAGGCATAGGTGGTGGGCTGATTATTGTGCCTGCGTTAGTTTATTTATTACCCATTTTTGGTATTGAAGAGCACCTTGTTTTACCTATTTCGTTAGCAACATCGCTTGCTGCTATTGTCGTTACATCATCCTCTGCCGCTTTTGCCCATCATAAAAATGGCAACATTCCATGGCAATTAACTAAACCTTTAATGGTGGCTGTCAGTGTCGGGGCGATCACCGGATCTTATATCGCTGAATTGTTATCGGCAAAAGCATTAACCTCATTTTTTGCTGGCGCAGTGCTTGTTCTAGCTATTTATATGTTAATTTCGATCAAAGTGGAGCGCACTAAACCTTATCCCAAGCAGTGGAAGGTTAATGTTATTGGCGTGATAACGGGGGTTATTGGCAGTTTAATGGGGATTTCTGGTGGCGTGATTTTGATTCCGACGCTCAGTTATTTGAGTATTCCGGTGCGACAAGCGATTGGTATGGCAACCGCATGTGGTTTAATGGTTGCGCTATTTGGCTCTATTGGCTTTGTGTTAACCGGTACTCAGCAAACAGGACTGCCCCAATGGAGCTTAGGCTACATTTATTTGCCAGCGCTACTTGGTATTATTTCTACGTCATTTTTATTCGCCCCTGTTGGCGTAAAACTAGCGACCAAGCTGCCAGTAAGAACACTAAAAAAACTATTTGCTAGCTTTTTAATGCTGTTGGCAATAGAAATGCTTTTATCTTAATCAACATTGCGTATCACACGTTAATTCAAAAATTTATGGAACTTATATGACAACCCAGTATTTACAATTTCCTGATATAGATCCGGTTATTTTTTCAATCGGCCCTGTTGCGGTGAGATGGTATGGACTTATGTACTTAATCGGTTTTGTTGCCGCTATGTACATCGCCAATAAAGCAGCTGATAAAAGTGAAGGTTTATGGACGCGAGAGCAGGTAAGTGACTTACTGTTTTATGGCTTCTTGGGGGTGATTTTAGGTGGTCGCATTGGCTACGTTTTGTTTTATCAGTTTGAATTGTTCTTGGCCGAACCACTGTATTTATTCAAAATTTGGCAAGGGGGAATGTCATTCCACGGCGGCTTACTGGGGGTGATCACCGCGATTTTGATTTTTGCTAAAAAGGAAGGCAAGCACTTTCTCACGGTTGGCGACTTTGTCGCTCCACTAGTACCGATTGGCTTGGGGATGGGGCGCTTGGGTAACTTTATTAACTCAGAACTGTGGGGGCGTCCAACCGATGTGCCTTGGGCCGTGGTTTTTCCGACTGATCCCGAGCAATTGCCGCGTCATCCATCACAGCTTTATGAATTCTTTTTAGAGGGTGTAGTACTGTTTTTCATTCTTTATTTTATGAGCAAGAAAAAGCAGCCGCTGGGCATGTTATCTGGTGTGTTCTTAATCGGTTATGGCGTATTTAGAATGTTTGTTGAGGCCTTTAGAGAACCAGACGATCACTTGGGCTTCTTCTTTGAATTTATCTCGATGGGGCAAATTTTAAGCTTGCCTATGGTAATTATCGGATTATTCATTATTATTTACGGCTCAAAGCGCCAAGCAAACGCAAAGTAACAAGACACGGTAGGTTAGTTGAAATGAGACAATATTTAGATTTATGTCAGCGCATTGTTGATGAGGGGGTGTGGATTGAAAACAAACGCACAGGTATCAAATGCTTAACCGTGATCAATGCCGATTTAACCTATGATGTGGCAAATAATCAGTTTCCACTTATAACCACGCGTAAAAGCTTTTACAAAGCAGCCATTGCCGAGTTGTTAGGGTATTTACGCGGCTACGATAGCGCAGCGCAATTTCGTGAAATTGGTTGTAAAACTTGGGATGCCAATGCCAATGAGAATCAAGCATGGCTAAACAACCCCGCGCGCAAGGGCGAAGATGACATGGGGCGAGTATACGGCGTTCAAGGCCGAGCTTGGCAACGCCCCGATGGCAGCCAGTTAGATCAGCTCAAAAAAGTGGTCGATAATTTATCTAAAGGCATTGATGATCGCGGCGAAATCGTTACTTTCTACAATCCTGGCGAGTTCGATTTAGGTTGTTTACGCCCGTGTATGTATTCACACCAATTTTCACTTTTGGGCGATACACTGTATTTAAACAGCACACAAAGAAGCTGTGATGTGCCGTTGGGCTTGAATTTTAATCAAATCCAATGTTTTGTATTACTGGCATTAATGGCGCAAATTACTGGCCATAAGCCAGGTAAGGCGTACCATAAAATAGTCAACGCTCATATTTATGAGAATCAACTTGAATTAATGCGTGATGTACAGTTAAAACGCGAGCCATTCCCAGCGCCACAACTGAAGATAAACCCCAATATTAAGTCATTAGAGGATATTGAAACCTGGGTTACTACTGATGACTTTGAAGTGATCGGCTATCAATGCCACGAGGCAATTAAATACCCGTTTGCGGTGTAGCGAACAAAGTAAACAAAAGGCGCTCTAAGCGCCTTTTTTATCGCAAGTACGCAGTGGCGTTTGCTTGTCAAAAAATAACGTGAGCTCTGCTACCGTGATGCCGAATTTTTTCATTTTTGCCTTGTTGAATGCGCGATACTCATCTAGTTGATAGAGCCAGTCGTCTAGAGCGAAGTGGTAATTACTCTCACCGACGTCTAACGAGAGGGTGTACTGCCATTTACCGGCAAAACCATTGACTGTTCCTGACGCCTCACCAATCACGTCTTCTGCCTCACCTATGTATTTATCGTTGGCAACTTTCGTTAATTGCCAGTTGCGATAACTCACTTCACCATCATCAAAATAAAAGGTCTCGGCTAATACCCCGGTATTGTTTTGCCATGTACCGGTCATCTCGACGCAAAATCGGCGGGTAACCTTGCCTTGATAATCTTGCACCATACCCCACGCTACCATTGGCCCTTGAAAATAGTTTTCGTATTTCAGGTTGGGGGTTGTGTTGTCGTAATCACTAAGTTGTGCCTGACAACCGGTCAATAAGAGTGTTGAAGACAAGATAGTAGCTACGGCTAAATAGCGCACTTTTAGCAGGTTAGTCAGCATTACTTTCTCCTAGTAGCTGGCGTCTCAATTTTGGTTGGCTCGTTTTTTCACTCAGCCAAATGGCAACAAAGTCTTGAGCGAAACTCGGGTGCTCAACAATCCCTCGGAAGTTGTCGTTGTGGTAAAAAGCGGTGATATCGTCAGCTACGTACATCGATAACTTGTCGCCTTTGGCAATGTCTGGCCATAAGTTTTTGATGTCTGCAAGGTAAGCTTGGTATTGTGATTCACTTAAGCCAATGTGTTGCCATTGTTCAATTGTCCTGTCGATCAGATCTTGTGCTTTGATATCACGTAAATAAGTAATTTCGAACAAATAGGTTTTTTCTGGATGATATTTACCCGTCGGGCTAGCTAAGCGACTTTGGTAAATATCCCAAAACAACACGCTAAATTTAGCACTGCCCACTTCTTTGTAAGTGGTTTTGAGCTGTTCTATTTGTGGTACTTGCGCTACGGCGCTCGGCAAGCCCCATAGCAACGTGATGAGCAGTAAGCTTGCTCGGCAAAACTTAGGCAAGGCGAGTTTGAGGTTTAACATAAGATATCCTAAATAACCCGTATAAAAGTGGTGACCAAATGACAGCGAGTATGGCTAGCGTATAAGGGGTACTGTAGCCAAAGCTCACTGCGCCAAATTTTTCTCCGGCTAAATAGCTTAGTGGCGGCAAGCAAAAACCGACTAACAATGTTAAGGTTTTTTTGTCTTTCAAAAAGGCCAAGCTGTGGTTAAGTGTTGCCCCAAAAGCTGCCCATATCAGCATTAACCAAACGGGTATCAGAACAGACTGCTCAGCAAATTTGAAGACGCCAAAGTGCATTAATGTGGAGTCAACTAATATGCCAATCACCACTACCTGTAGTAGTGTTGATAATTCGTTGCGCGCTCGGTAATACCAGCAGTGTGCAATGAGTAATGGCACACCCAAGGCTAACGCTGTGTTACCCAGGAATATGGCGCTAAACCAAATGGCATTAAACCCTAGATTGTTGACTAACCACATTTCATCGACCAATCATTGAAAACATTAACTTATTAAACGAAATACTTAGCAATTTGGATCGGTCTTTAACGATTTTTTTACCGTGCGATTAACAGCATTTAAAAGCTATTAATCGACCACACGATCAAAAAAGGCTACCGAAGTAGCCTTTTTACTCATTATGCGTTTTACATAAAATGCATTACCAAATCTTCACGCGTTTTTCTGGCGCGATATACATAGCATCACCTTCTTTAACATCAAAGGCTTGATAGAACTCGTTCATATTAGATAACGAGCCCAATGCACGAAACTCACCTGGTGCGTGGCTGTCGGTTGCAACGCGGTTACGCAATGCTTCTTCAACCATTTTCACGCGCCAAATTTGCGCATAACCCATGAAGAATCGCTGATCGCCTGTTAAGCCATCAATCACTGGCGCTTCTTTACCGTTTAATGATGCTTTATAAGCTTTGTAGGCAATGGTTACACCGGCTAAATCGCCAATGTTTTCACCTAAAGTTAGCTCGCCGTTAACGTGTAAGTCGTCAAATACAGCATAACCACCGTATTGTTCTACTAGTGCTTGCGTACGTACCTTGAACTCGGCTAAGTCTTGCTCTGTCCACCAGTTGCGCAGATTGCCTTCGGCATCGTAACGGCTGCCTTGATCGTCAAAACCATGGCCCATTTCATGACCAATCACCGCACCGATACCGCCGTAGTTAACAGCATCATCAGCCGCCATATTAAAGAATGGCGGTTGTAAAATTGCGGCAGGGAATACGATTTCGTTCATCGTTGGCATGTAGTAAGCGTTTACGGTTTGAGGTGTCATTCCCCATTCCCATTTGCGGATAGGGCCGCCGAGCTTTTCCACTTGCTTTTGATGTGAAATTTTACCTGAGCGGATCATGTTGCCGACTAAATCATCGCCCTTGATCGTCAGTGCTGAATAATCTTCCCACTTGTCTGGGTAACCAATTTTAGGCGTGAATGCCGCAAGTTTCACGTGGGCAGCTTTTTTCGTTTCTTTTGACATCCACGTGAGGTCGTCAATGCTGGCACCGTAAGCCGCACGAAGATTTTCAACTAGCTCACTCATACGCGCTTTGGCTTCGGGTTTAAAGTGACGAGATACATACACTTTGCCGATAACTTCACCCAAGCTACCGTTGACCAATGATACACCGCGTTTCCACTGTGGTTGTTGCTCTTTTCGGCCACTCAATTGCTTTGAGAAAAACTCAAAATTTTCTTGGTCTAATTCACTGGTTAAGTACGATGAAAACGCACTTAAGGTGTGGAAGGTTAGATAGGTTTTCCACTCGTCTAGTGATGTTTCTTTAAATAGTTGACCTAAGCCTTGGGCAAAATCGGGTTGGTTAACAATTAAATCGCCCTGGTTAGCAACGCTTTGTCCAGCTAGGTATGCTGTCCAGTCGAAGCCGTCAGTTAAGACGTTGAGTTGAGCAACCTCAAATTTGTTATAACGCTTTTCACTGTCGCGCGATTGAACATTAGTCCAGTGTGACTGCGCCATTTTGGTTTCTAAGTTTAGAATGGTTTGGGCAGCCGTTTGACCGCCTTCAAAGCCGGCAATATCGTACATTTTTTCAATATGGGCGACGTAGCCTTCACGAAGTTTAACGAAACGATCATCTTCGTTGATGTAGTAATCGCGATCTGGCAGTGATAAACCGCCTTGCCAAACGTGTGTTGCGTAGCGCGAAGAGTCTTTTGCATCAACACTGATGTATAGATATAACGGGCTGGTAATGCCGATTGACTGGTATTTGCCAAAAAAGTTAGCAAGTTCTGATTTGTCTTTTAAGTTGCTAATTTCTGCAAGCAAGCCTTGGATTGGCGTGATCCCTAGGCTATCGCGCTGCTGCTGATCCATATATGAATTATATAAGTCTGCAACTTTTTGCTCATCTGAGCCAGCGGTTAAATTTTTTGCCTGAGACAACTCTTCAATGATCGCTTTAACGTCTTCGTCGGCTTTATCGCGCAAGTCGTAGAATGAGCCGATAGAGGTTTTGTCACCTGGGATTTCGTTAGCTTTCAACCAACCACCATTGACGTATTGATAAAAGTTATCTTGTGGGCGAACCGTTAAATCCATGTTAGCTTTTTCAATACCAGTAGCTAACGGGGTTTTCGTCATTGCTTTTTCAGCTGTCGCTTGGCTTGGTGTTTGAGTTGATTGTGCGTTTTGTGAGTTATCACAGGCACTTAATAGTAGTAGTGACGAGCAAACTGCGCTCGTGAATATTGCTTTCATTGCATACTCTCAATAGTTATTATTATGGATTAGTTAACTTATCCATAGTATCGAGATTTAGGGCTAAAAGCTATGACCAACCTTGTCGCTCAAAGTTGCGAGTGTAAAGGTTATTAGCCATTGCTGTGCATCAAGAACTTACAGCGTTTTTGAGCAGTAAATTAATTGCCGTATCGCACATTTGTTCGATAGTTGAACTTTGGGTGTAAATTCCGTCGATATACAATTTAGCTAAACCGTGCATAGTCGCCCAAGTCACTTGTGCTAAGCGTGTTGGATTTTCGTCAATCGGGAAAAGGCCTTGTTGTTGCCACGCCCGGGTCATTTCAACTTGATACTGAAAACAGGGGTAGGAAACACGGGTTAACGCACTGTTGTCACTTTCACTTTGCCACAGTTGATGACCAAACATCAGCTCATAAATCGCCGAATTATCAATCGCAAATTGGATGTACTTGAGGAAAAACTGTTTGAATTTTTCTTGTGCACTCAGGCTGCTATCATCGGAAATTTCTTGTGCTAGGCTTGTCCATTGAGCAAATCCTTGGGCAGCAATAGCACACAGTAAATCGTGTTTGTCTTTGAAGTGATGATAGGCGGCGGTGCGAGAAACATTCACTTGTTCAGCGAGTTTTCTGAGCGACAGATTGTTGACGCCCTCTTGCTCTACCATTGAAGTCGCCGCGAGGATAAGCGCCTGCCTTAGATCGCCGTGGTGGTACTTTGCTTTTTTTGTTGAACTCGAACCCGCCATAATTTTCCTTGCTAATCGTTATAAACTTTTTCTCGATCGCACAGCAACGTTCGAAAAAATTAAACCGGCCACTAATGACATAAAAATTAAAAAGGTTTGTGAACCTATATCGGGGACATGCAACATTTCCTTGCCCGAGATAGCGGTATTTAAGCCGATAAAAACTTTACTGCCCGGAACAAGCACAACTAAGCCTAATAATAATACGATACTCGAAGGCAAGTTCATCACGCGAGAGAACAGGTTACTGTATACACCAAGCGCAAATGCACCAGCAAATGCGCCAAGCGCCAACCCTAAATAAGTACTTGCCCACAGGCTAGTA
Organism: Thalassotalea sp. LPB0316; assembly: GCF_014898095.1. Lineage (NCBI taxonomy): Bacteria > Pseudomonadati > Pseudomonadota > Gammaproteobacteria > Alteromonadales > Colwelliaceae > Thalassotalea > Thalassotalea sp. LPB0316. The sequence continues at coordinate 3,295,829 of NZ_CP062946.1, read as the reverse complement.
CCAAAAGCAACAAACCCGCCTAGTATCGCCCAAGGCGCATCTTTTCCACGCAATCTAAACAGCACAGATAGCGTTGAAGATAAAATAAATACAGCAAGCCATGCCGTCCAGTCGTTTAATGGCTCTGACGCTTCAAATGGTAATGGTTGCCAAACAAAGCTCCCTAAAGCCATGCCCAGAAACGCACCAAAATAAAGCTTAAATAAGGTCATAATCGCGTCCATTATTCTGGCGGTGCCTGAGATTAAATGACGAGCTGAAAGCTCAGATAAGCCAAGCGTTAATGATAAGCCGGGAATAAATACAATGATCGCTGATAGCACGACCAGTGGCGCGTTTACCTTGGGGTCGACAGAAGCAATAGCTGATGCTGCAAGCGCGCAAACTAATGATGACAATGGCTCTAACATTTCTGTGACGCGCTTAGAACGTTCAGCCCAGAAAATAAATAAAGCCACAATAAGCCCTAAAATCGTCGACCAAAACACGTCATTCCAGCTGGTGTGCATTAACATAGCAAATGCGCCCGATGAGGCACCAAAAGCAAAGAAAGAAATGAGCTTGCCGTATGGGTTTGGCATTTCTGCGATTTCTTCTAATCGCTCAAGCGCTTCATCTAGGGTTCGTTTGCCTGAAATGAGTTCATCGACAAGTTCATCGGTTCGGGCAAGTGATCCTAAATCAAGTTCGCTCGGTTTTACTCTGACGAGGAAGTTGTGTTCTTGGTCGTCATCATCGAGAAAAGTGAAGGTCAAGGAGGTTGGCGTGATAATAAACCATGCTTTAAGCTCTAAAAAGTCAGCAACGTGTTGTAAATGTGCTTCACTGCGAAAAGAGTTAGTGCCAAATTTATGCAGGGCTTTACCTAGCCTAATGATAAATCGACGTTTTTGCTTAAAAGTTTCTGCGTTTGGCATGGTTGATACAAGTTGTAACGAATGAACCGCTATATTCTAATTAAAAAATGCTTTAATAGCAGTAAATTATCATAGAAACTGTAATCAAACTAAGGAAGAAACAAATATGGCGTTATTAATCATCTTGGCCTGTGTCTTTGGGGGCGTAGCTTTAATGGTTATTTTTGGCGAAAAACACGGCAAGCCGTTAGAGCCTGAGCAACAGCAAAAATATTCGAAAATTCTGATGGTGTTAGTGTTTATTTTGTTAATCACGGCACTGGTCAATCAACTAATCTCCTAATATTTGTCATCAATTGCGCTTTAATCGAACAAAGAACTAGGTTAGAGTTAGCCATATAGACATCTAAATAGAATGAAAAGTTTATGTTCGAGATACCTACCCCCTCACTCAAAGGCAAGGTTTCAGAAGCTGAGTGGCAAACTCGGGTGGATTTGGCGGCCTGCTATCGGCTAGTGGCCATGCACGGCTGGGATGATTTAATTTATACCCACATTTCAGCTAGAATTCCTGATACCCAAGCGTATTTAATTAACGCCTTTGGTTTGGCATTTGATGAAATCACCGCCTCTAATTTGGTAAAAATTGATATTGACGGCAATATTCTCGATAAAGATTGCCCATTTGAAATCAACCCTGCAGGTTTTACGATTCACTCTGCTGTCCACGAAGCTCGCCATGACGCAATGTGTGTTTTACATCTACATACTAACGAAACAATCGCGGTGGCAAGTGTAGAAGAAGGGTTATTACCACTGAGTCAATATGCGATGTTTGCCTTGGCATCGATGAGTTACCATGACTATGAGGGGTTGGCAGTTAATGCGGATGAAAAAGCACGTCTGCAAGCTGATTTAGGTAATAAGAATTTTATGTTGTTGAGGAATCACGGTGGCATGACGCTAGGCCAAACCATAGGTGATGCCTTTATGCATATGTACGATTTAACCCGCGCTTGCCAAGTGCAATTACAAATCATGGCAACGGGCATGAAACCGGTACTGGTTGAGCAAGCAATTGTCGATAACATTAAAGCGCAAGCAAATATTGTTCATTCTGGCGCTACCGGCGGGCAAAAATCTTGGCCGGCGATGTTGCGCAAAGTTTATCGCGCTGATCCTCGTTTTGCAGAATAATACCAATTGAAATAAATATTTGACCGACTCAGAGCTACGTCAGGGAAGTTAGAATAAAAGAAATTTATGCAGGTGTAGTCATTCTACATCAAGTAAATTTGTGAAATTATCACTTTGCTGACGAGCTCCCAAGGGCGAGTTTAAAATGCTTTTATACTTCGTTACTGATTTTGATAAGGGAATAACCATTATCGGCAATCAAAGCCTTGTCTAAAAGCCTTTTAAATCTCGCTGAGTGACCAAATATTTAATTCACTTGGTATAAATTGTAGGTATAACAATGAAAATAACGCATGTAGAAATTTTTGATATCCATTGTCCAGAACGTCCGCCGTGGAATCCGGTTTTTGTTCGCATTCACACCGATGAGGGGTTCAGTGGTGTAGGCGAGGCAGGTTTAGCTTATGATTGGGGGCACAGTGCAGCGGCAGCGATGATCAAAGAAATTGCTGAAGCCGTGCTTATTGGCTTTAACCCTTTTCAAACTGAGCTGTTGTGGTCTCGTATGCTTAGAGAAAGCTTTTGGGGCTTAGGTGGTGGACCGGTATTGTATTCGGCGATGAGTGCTATTGATACTGCGTTATGGGATATTAAAGGTAAAGCACTTGGTGTACCTGTTTATCAATTATTGGGCGGTAAAGTCAACGATAAGCTGCGCACCTATGCAAGCCAACTGCAGTTTGACTGGGATAAAGAGTGTAAAAAACTTATTGAGCCAGCAGAATATGCCGAAGCGGCGCTTAAAGCGATGGCAGAAGGGTACGACTGTGTGAAGGTTGATCCGATTGTTTATGATGCCAATGGCGAGTCGTCTTTTGATCGCACCAAGTTATTTACCAAGCCACAAATGAAACTGTTTGGTGATCGCTTGCGCGCTATTCGCGATGCCGTGGGCGAAGATGTTGATATTATTTTTGAAGCCCACTCATTAATGGGCGCTGCATCAGCCATTCAAATGGGTGAAGTAATAGAAGAAGTTGGCTGTATGATGTTTGAGGAGCCAGTTAATTACTTAAACTCGAAAGTTCACAAGAAGGTATCGGATAGCTTGCGCGTGCCAATTGCTGGCGGTGAGCGCTTATATCATCGCTGGGATGTTCGTCCGTACTTTGAAGATCAATCGATTGATGTTTTACAACCAGACGTTGGCTTATGTGGCGGTTTCACCGAAGCGAAAAAAGTCTGTGATTACGCCGATGTATACGATATTCGTATTCAAGCGCATGTTTGTGGTGGCCCAGTGGCGACGGCAGCATCATTGCACTTAGAAACAGCAATCCCCAACTTTTTAATTCACGAGCACCATACCTACGCGATTAAATCGTGGAATAGAGAATTGTGTATTCAAGATCCACAACCGAAAAACGGTGTGTTTCAAGTCAGTGAGTCACCTGGTATTGGTATTGAATTAAACGATGAGGTGGTAAAACGCTCACCGCATATTACTGTGAAATAAGGCTGTAAGGTCACAACAATGTGTCATTCCTGAGGTGTTTTAATCGGGAATCTCATAACATTACTTAGTAAGGTTTTAAGGTTTTAAAGTTGTAAGGTTGTAGAGTTTTAAGGCTATAAGGTTGTATGGCTTTAGCACCTTCCAACTTTTCCACCTTCCAACATTTCTACCTTCCAACTTTTCTCCCTCCCAGCCTTATCGCTTTCAAGCTATTTTCTTTTTAGCCGTGCATCAATAAAAACTTGCCTAGCAATTCTTCTTCGGTTTCAACATTGTCAGGATCTTTGATAATACAATCGATAGGACACACTGAAACACACGTTGGGTTGTCGTAATGACCAACACACTCAGTGCATTTATCGGGATCTATTTCGTAGATTTCTTCACCCAAGGCTATAGCTTCATTAGGGCATTCAGGGTCGCACATATCACAATTAATGCAGGAATCTAAAATCTTTAAAGCCATGGGTTTTCCTTGTGTTCGGCTAACAAATACATTGCTAGAGACGATAAAAGAGCCCCGTATTTTACACCATTAGTATCGACAAGGTAATAGTGTTGATGTCTTGCTTGTGTCTGTAATTGCTGCCAATTAAATATCAATCACAAATTTTGTTGCAAAGTCAGTGCATGGCAAATTTGTCAAAAACTCAAATAATGGTCTAGCCTCTATAAGTTATTAAAATAATTTTAAAGTGTTTTACACGGAGTGTTGTTTTGGCTGTTTGCGTCGATATTTCCAAAGTTATCGGGGATAAAAGTATTAATGGGGTGAGTAAACTCAAGCAGATATGTATGAGTACCTGCGATCAAATTGGTGACGCCAATCGAGTGAGCTTTTGGCGATTTAGCGATGACCAGTCACAAATTTCTTGCATGATAGGCTACGACCAAGAAAAAGATCTTTTTTTCCAAGATACCATTTTAAAAAAGGCAGATTACCCCGAATACTTTGATTCTATTATCGAAAGTGAACTTCTATTGGCTGAAAATGCTCGAGAGCACACTGTAACTAAGTGCTTTAATACTGACTACTTCGCTACCAATGACATCTTTTCACTACTTGATATTAGTTTTTTCAAAGATTTTCAGCCAAAAGGCATAATTTGTTGTGAGCGCGTTGGCAGTGTAGCGCAATGGCAGGAGCAAGATGAAGACTACTTGCGCACACTGGCCACGTTAATTTCATTCTTTTTCGAACTTTAATCCTTGGTAGTTAGCGTGAATTGCTCAATAGTTGTTGCTGGAGTAATTGAATGAAGCGTGCAATGGTTATCGTTAACGGGTTGATTTGCTTGATGAGCTTGTTAGTCAACGGGCAAGCTTCAGGGCAAAGCAAAACGGTTCATTTTGATTTGTACTGGCAACATAATGCCAGCTTTGCTGGCTATTACGCTGCAAAACACAAAGGCTACTATCAAGCCGCTGGGCTCAATGTTGTTTTCCATGAGCACAAAGATGGCACTCAAATTGTCAAACGTGTCAGTAATGGCGATGCACAATTTGGCATGTTGGGCAATAATGTGGTTGAGCAATTTCAGCAATATCCTGACATTCGTTTAATCGCTAATTACCTCAAACAAAGCCCTATTGTCCTCGTTACTCAACCTGAAATATCTTCGCCAAAACTTTTGGCCGATAAAACGCTTGCTGTACCAAGTAAAGCGAGCTTTTTATCTGGTCAGATTGCTGATGTTTTATCACTTTATCAAGTTGACCTTAGTAGTCTTAAACTGGTTCGGCATCACAACGTTATCGAGCGTTTTAAAAATAAAGAGATAGATGGCTTTACCGCGCATATCACCGATCAGATTTATGATTTACAAGCACAAAATATCCCTTATGAACTGATTAAACCTAAGCTTTGGGGGGGAACAGCGAATACACAAAATATCGTCACATCAGCAAACTTTGCTCACCGTCACCGTGAGTTGGTGAATAACTTTATTACTGCGACGAATCAAGGTTGGCAATACGCGATCAATAACCCTGATGAAATGGTTGCGATAATTGAGCAATATTATAATCAACAAGGAAAGCCTAAATCGGCGATTGAGTTTAGTTTGCATGGTACGCGTGATTTAATGCTCGATGATGTTTATGAAATAGGCAGTATTCAAGTTTCAAAGCTAGAGCAAGCGCAATCAAGGTTAAACGCGACTGCTAGCCACAGTGAACGGGTGTCGGTAAATCAGCTGCTATTTAATAATAAACTCAATACCTTAACTCCTCAGTTTAATGCCTTGTTAACCGACCAAGAACGAAATCGGTTGAGTACCGCGTTACCGTTAAAAGTACAGCATGAAATTGATTACGAACCCTATCAGTTTTTGAGTAACGATATGCCGAAAGGTTTTCTCGCTGATTATCTAGCATTGCTCGGTCAATACTCTGGCTTGTCATTTGATTTGCAATATACTGATTTTTGGCCCGATGCAATGCAAGATCTTACCGACAAAAAGCTCGACTTTCTTATTAACATCACGGAAACTCCAGCGCGAAAATCTCGCTACTTGTTTACTCAGGGTTTTTTTGATTCTTTCACTGGGATAGCGAGTCGGATCAATAAACCGATAACAAATTTATCCGCTTTGACTGCTGGCAAAGTGGTAACCACACAGCAAAATTATTACACCTCGACATTACTCGCGCTTTATCCGCACTTAGATGTTAGTTATGAACTATCACAAGAAAAGCAGCTCAATATGTTACGCGATGAACAAGTCGACGTTGTTGTTGGGGATATGTTGGCGCTTCAGTATCTGCAAAAGAAATACCAGCTCAGGGATATTCAGATATTACCAGCGTTAAGTCTTGAGCGCGGCATTGCCAGTAAGGCACAACTGGCTACTCATATCGATGATGTCTTGTTGCGCGATATTCTAGATAAAGCCATTGGTTTAGTCCCTCAAGACAAAGTAGCACAATTAAAAGACCAGTGGTTCTCGAGTGAAAACCGTTTGATTTTAACGGCTCAAGAACGCGCCTATATTAGTGAAAACCCAAAGGTTATTGTTGGAGAGATGGGGGAGAATCAACCCTTCGTATATAAAGACAAAGACGGTATCCTCAAAGGTATTGGTATCGATTATTTGGATACCGTTGCCGCGTTAACTGGATTAGAGTTTGACATCCAAACTAAGCCTCTGGCCGAGTTGTATAAAAATTTGAAAACCGGCGAGATCGATATGATTGTCACCTTAACGCAAATCGACGAGTTTGAGAGTTTCATTAACTATACCAGTCCCTATGCCTCAACACATGGCTATGTTTATGTAAAAAAAGGCAACCCGCTTAATATTCAAACGCTCGCTGACTTAACTGGCAAAACCATGGTGATGCTAAAAGGCGCCAAAGCGGTTGAACAATTTGCCGAAACTGTGAGCAATGTCAAGATTATTGAAGTCGATACTATTGCCGAAGTGATAAGCACACTAGCTTTTGATCAAGCTGACTACACACTTTACTCGGAAAGTTTGAGTTATGAAGCTAAACGTATTGGCTTGGATTACCTCGAGCCGTTGTTTGAAACTAAGCCTGTAAACTTTGTTATGGGGGTAACAAAATCAAAAGTAGAGCTTTATCAAATCATCGACCGAGCAATTCAATCACTAGATAGCGACACGATTGATGCTATCCACCGTAAGTGGCTATCGTCAGGGCCTGAGAGTGTTGGTCAGCAATATCTCAAGCTATCGATTGGCGATAATGGCTATCTCTACAACAAGCGTCAACTCAGTTATTGTTATCATGAAAGTCTTTCTCCGTTATCGTTCGGTGAAAACAATCAACGGCCCCAAGGCTTAGCTATTGATGTGCTAAATGCTGTCGCTGAACAATTACCGGTTAGTTTTAATGGTGTGGCGGTTAACAGTGAGCAGGCGAGTATTAGCAACCTCGTCAGTGGTGTTTGTGACTTTGATATTACCTTGGCTATTAGCGAGCAGCATACGGATACATTAGGCTATACCGAACCATACTATAACGATGCCATCCACTTTGTTAGTTACACCTCACAAGAGACAATTTACGATTTCGAACGCGCAGATTTAACCGCTATTGGTGTGGTGGCAAATGCGAGTTTTATCGATCAAGTTGTTGAGCAATACCCCAATATTAAACTAAAGCGATATCAGTCATTACCCTCGATGCTCACCGATACGCGCAATGGTGAAATCGACGGCTTTATTAGCCCGTTAAGTAATATAGAACGACTCAAAAAAAGTGATGAGCTGTCGGGGCTAGGCGTTCGTGGTCAACTAAATGTTACTATTCCTATTGCTTTTGCAACCAAGGAAGAGAATAAAACTCTGCTGTCTATCTTGGAAAAGGCTATCGTTCAGATTGATCAAGTTAAGTTAGAGCAGATGCAGCGAAAATGGCTCCCCGAAGAGCTCAAAGCCCCATTTAATATTCGTCTTTATTTTTTCGCCGCATTAGCTAGTGCAGGCTTAGTTATTGTTATTTCTACTGGGCTTTGGATTAATAAGCTGTCACGCGTAAATAGAGAGCTATCTGCCGCTAAGCGAGGGCTAGAGCAAGCAAATATGGAGCTGACTTTCGTGCAGTTCTCGGTCGATAATACGGGAGATATGGTGATTTTTATCAAAGCAGAAGATGGTAAAATTACCTATGCTAACGGGGCTGCTAGTAGTGCTCTAGGCTACTCACAACAAGAGCTTGTCGACAAAAGCGTGTTTGATATCAGCCCGTTTCACACGATTTCCTTTTGGCCTAATTACGTTTCTGTGTTGAAGTTAAGCCCAAACCGAACAATTCAAGAAAAGTACATTAATAAAATGGGCGGAGAGATCCCTGTTGAGGTGTCCGCACAATTTGTTAGTTACCACGGGGAAAACAGAGTAATCGCTTTTGCTCGGGACATAACAGAGCGTATCGTTAGTGAACAAGAGTTGAGAAAAGCCAAAGAAAAAGCGGTAGCAGCTAACGAAGCAAAGAGTAATTTCCTCGCTAATATGAGCCATGAAATTAGAACGCCAATGAATGGTATCGTTGGTATGGCGCACCTAGCCTTGCAAACTAGTTTAGACAACAACCAACAAAAGTATTTGCGCGATATTGAATACTCAGCGAAGTCGTTACTTAGCATAATCAATGACATATTAGATTTTTCCAAGATAGAAGCAGGCAAGCTTGAGATGGAAACAATTGATTTTGATTTAGTTAAACTTATCGATGGCGTGATTGATTTAATGCTCATCGAAATTAGTGCCAAGCACTTATCCGTAAAATGTCATTACGAACCCGATGTCGGTAGCTCATTCAAAGGTGATCCTTATCGATTAAGACAAATACTGATCAACCTGATTAGCAATGCGATCAAGTTTACTGAAAAAGGCTCAGTCAATATCTATATTACTCGTCTGAGTGCTTCGCGGCTGAAGTTTTCGGTGGTTGATACTGGCATTGGTATGAGCAAGATGCAAATGAATAAGCTTTTTAGATCATTTAGCCAAGCAGATGAAAGCACAACCCGTAAATATGGTGGAACAGGTCTTGGACTAGCGATATCAAAGCAATTAGTTGAGCTTATGGGCGGCGAAATATCTGCCCGGAGTGCTTTAGGCCAAGGCAGTGAATTTACGTTTGAAATTGAGTTACCCAGCAGTGATAAACTGATCACTATCGCTGACTTTGCCGATAAAACGGTGTTGGTCGTTGACGATAACGCCCAGTGTCAGTCAATTATTGCTGAATATTTAACACAATTTTCGCTTGAGGTGTTGAATGCCAGTAGTGGCGAAGAAGCTATCGCACTACTCGAGCAACAAGCGTATCAAATCGACTTAATTATCATGGATTGGAACATGCCTGAAATGAATGGTATTGAAGCGATCGAAAAAATTATTGATAGTCAAGAAGCGCGAAAACAAGGTGGTATCGAGCTTATTCCTATCATGATGATTAGCTCCTACAATCAAGATTACTTTTTCGAGCAAGCAAAGCGATTAGGTATATCTTATTTCCTTCAAAAACCGCTAGATCCCGAACGATTTAATGAAGCGCTAGTGAAGTTATTGTTTAACTCAACACAAAAAATCGATGTTGTGCCATCAGAGCGGTCGATTAGTGAATTAAAATTAAGGCTAGCGCCGATGCGCGGTAATACTATTTTGGCGGCAGAAGACAATCACATTAATCAAAAAATCCTTAAAGGGTTGCTCGATGGCACGGGAATCATCATCGAGTTCGCGGTAAATGGTCAAGAAGCCATTGAGCGTTTTTGTCCTCAGCGGCATTCATTGGTGTTAATGGATTTACAAATGCCTATTATGGATGGCTATCAAGCGGCGCGTGGTATCAGAGATATCGACGCTCTTACCCCGATTATTGCCTTAACTGCTAATGTTATGTCTGAGCAAGTCTCGAAAACACAACTTGCTGGCATGAATGGTATTTTGGCTAAACCAATTGAAGTTGAAAGACTCTATGAATTGTTGTTGTGCTATTTATCGCCAAGCACTGAATCTGTCGACATTGAGGTATCAGAGCAAGGTTATCAGCAGGATCTCAACATACCCAAGATGACATGTGTTGATGTAGAAAAGGGATTGCGTTTTTTTGTTAGTAACTCGCAGTTATACGCTAATGTCTTAGTTGATTTTGCCAACGAATATCGACAACTGCAGGAGACAGCATTGAATGATGAAGATAAAGCTAGAGTCATTCATACCATCAAAGGGTTAAGCGGTAATATTGGTGCAACACAATTACATCAGTGTGCAAAACAGCTTGAACGCTCGGCAACACCTACATCCCAGCGAGAGTTTTATTATCAACTGACAGCGTTAATCGACGAAATTGATGACAAAATTAAACTCACGCTCACGAGTCATAATAATGAACCTGAGCATAAACCTTGGCTTGAAGGTGAGCAACGAGCGCAGTTGTTTGCCCAGCTAGCAAGTGCAATTTCAAGCAAACGGCCAAAAAAGTGTGATCAAGTTCGCCAAGAATTAGAGCGCTATAAATTAGCACCAAGTGACCGTGAAATCTATCAAACCATCGCTACTCACCTCGATGGTTACGAATTTAAACAGGCAAATTTATTGATAACTCAACTAAGCTTAAACAAAAACAGCGAAATAAATAATGAGTAAAAGGCGTCATGATGGCAGATAAAGCAACGATCTTGGTAGTTGATGATACCAAGCAGAATATAGACATCTTGTTAGGTTTACTTGATGGCTACGACTTACTCGTTGCCCTTGACGGAGATAGCGCAATCGAAATTGCTCAGCAGGAGCCGATTGACTTGATATTACTCGATATTATTATGCCGGGAATGGACGGTATTGAAGTGTGTAAGCAACTCAAAAGCCATGAAGAAACCAAACATATCCCAGTGATTTTTATTACCGCGAAAACGGACGAAGAAACCATTGAACTGGCGTATGACAGTGGTGGTTTAGACTTTGTCACTAAACCCTTTAAGCCCAAAGAATTACTAGCCAGAATCAAAACCCAGCTAAAACTTCAGGCCCTTATCAAACACTTAGATAACTTATCATCGTTTGATCAAATGACTGGGATTTACAATCGACGGAAATTTTTTGAGCTTGCTGAACAGCAGTTTGCGCAAGCTGCTGAAAATTTATGCGCAATGATGATCGACATTGATAAGTTTAAACCGATTAATGATAACTACGGTCATCCCACAGGGGATAGGGTGATTAAAGCCGTCGCGAAAACCATTAAAGAGTTGTTACCACAAGGTGCTGTGGTCGGCCGGCTTGGTGGTGAGGAGTTTGCTGTGATCCTTACAGCAACATGGCAAGAAGCTTGTCAATTAATCGAGAAAATGCGGATTGATGTTGCTGAGTTGGCGCTGAAAAGTGATGATGACTGTGCGATCAATGTGACCATTAGCGGGGGCTTGGTCAAGTCTAATGAAAGCTATCGCTCATTGGATCATTTATTAAAGGCCGCAGACGACGCTTTATATGAGGCAAAAGGCACCGGGCGCAATAAAGCCGTTTTGCGCAGTTAATACCGAGTGAATTAACTATGATAGAAAATAAAAAAGCCACGAGTTTTAATCGTGGCTTAGTGTCGCTTAGCTCATTTACGCTTTGGCTTGTAAGAACGGGTTTCTCGTATTTTCACCGTCCTCTAGGTAACGCAATAAAATGCCATGGCTTAAATCAAGATTGGTGTCTAGCGACAACGACACCTTGTGACCCGACCCCTTCGCATCCTTAATCACCTCTCCCTTATTGTTTTCCATATGAGTAAGGATAAAGCTTTGGTTGCCTTTAGGCGTCATTAATTGCAGTTCATCACCGACTAAAAACTTATTCTTAACATCAATATCAATAAGGCCATTATCGGGGTTTAGACCAATAACTTCACCAACAAATTGTTGGGTTTTACTGATCGAATAGCCGTATTCGTAGTTTTGCGTTTCACCATGGCGATGACGGCGCAAGAAACCTTCGGTGTAACCGCGATGTGCTAAATGCTCTAGGTCGTTATTTAGGCGTTGATTAAATGGACGACCTGCTACGGCGTCATTAATCGCTTGGCGATAAATTTGAGCGGTGCGAGCGCAGTAATAGAACGACTTAGTGCGGCCTTCAATTTTTAATGAATGCACGCCAATTTTTACCAGTCGTTCAACCAACTCTACTGCGCGCAAGTCTTTCGAATTCATGATATAGGTGCCGTGCTCATCTTCAAACGCCGGCATGTATTCACCCGGACGGCCTTGTTCTTGTAGCAAGACAATTTCGTCACTCGGTGTGTAAATTTCAGGCTCGGCTTGTGGCGCAATCGCGATGACATCACCGGTTTCATTTTCTTGGGCTTGATGAACATCGTATTTCCAGCGGCAAGCATTGGTGCAGGTTCCTTGGTTTGGATCGCGTTTATTGATGTAACCCGATAACAAACAACGACCTGAATAAGCCATGCACAATGCACCGTGAACAAATACTTCAAGCTCAACTTCAGGGCATTGTTGGCGAATTTCTTCGATTTCATCAACGGATAATTCACGCGATAAAATAACCCGCTCAACACCTTGTTGATACCAAAACTTAACGGTTGCCCAATTGATCGCGTTAGCCTGCACTGACAGGTGAATTGGCATATGTGGAAAATGTTCTTTTACCAACATGATCAAGCCTGGATCTGACATGATCAATGCATCTGGCCCCATATCAACAACAGGTTTTAAATCTTTGATAAAGGTTTTTAGTTTACTGTTATGCGGTGCAATATTGGTGACAACATAAAACTTCTTGCCTAAGGCATGTGCTTCATCGATACCAATTTTTAAATTCTCTAAATTAAACTCGTTATTGCGTACGCGTAAAGAGTAACGCGGTTGGCCTGCGTAAACAGCATCAGCGCCATAGGCAAAGGCATAGCGCATATTTTTTAAACTACCTGCTGGTGATAGCAATTCAGGTGAAAACATCAAAATTCCAATTAGTCCAGAATGTCGCCTATTTTACCGTTTGAGCAAGTTGTCCATCAATACAGATAGTGTAAACAGCTGATGAAATCAATCTTTCTTTGATGTATATCAAAAGTCATTATTTTGTAATGATTTACCTTGTATTAAATGTTTGTTTAAAGTGCATGATAAAACATAAAATTGTGCTATTTTGTAATAAGGTACACATTTTAAGGATTCCTATATGGCAACAGAAAATGCCCTCTACATCATTTTGATAGAGAAAATAAAACAAGATGCGCTTGTCTTACCCACCTTACCGAAAATAGCCTTGAAAGTGAGGGAAGCCGCAGATGATCCTGAGGTAAACCTAAATCAGATGAGCGATATTATTAGCCAAGATCCTGCCTTATCTTTAGGCATGTTAAAAGTGGCTAATAATGCGATCATGGGGCGCTCTGTAAAAGTTGAAACGGTCAACCAAGCGGTAACTCGTATCGGCCTAAGACAAATTAAAAGTATTGCAACAGCCATGGCACTTGAACAAGTATTTATTTCTGATAACGAAATTATCAGTATGTACTTAAAAAAATCATGGGATAAAACCGTTGATGTAGCATCCGTTGCGATCGCTTTGATGACCCACTATAAAAGTAGTAATAAGCATTCGCCGCTAGCAATAGATACACTGACGCTTGCTGCTTTAATCCACAATGTTGGGGTGTTGCCAATATTAACTGAGGCAGAGAATCACCCAGATGTTTTCGCGAATCCGACATTTTTACAACAAGCTATTGTCAAGTTATCAAGTCCAATAGGTGCTGAAGTAACCAAAGCTTGGGGGTTTAGTGATGAATTTACCGACATCGTCAAGCATTGGAGTGACTTAACCGTTTTACCAAAAGAAGCGAGTTACTTAGATTTTATCCGTGCTGGCGCGATAAAATGCGGTATTTTTAAATCAGAATCCACCTGTTCAGTACTGTTAAAGAGCTATGTCGACAAGGGGATCATGCCAGACATCGACTTTATGAATACACCTGAATTCGAAGAGCTTAGCGCCAATGTTAAAGCGATGTTTAGCTAAAAGATCATAGATCGACATGCATGTTTAAGCTGAAGCTAATCTAGCTTTACATAGAAATAGGGCCTCTTAATTTGAGGCCTTTTTTATTTTTATCGCCTGTTCAAGAAAAGCCACTTGCTATTTATGATGAAAACGTTATTATTTTAGACGTCTAAACGTTTAAATGTAAAAACTTCTAAATGTAAATTGTCATCAGCCTTATTTTTGAATTCACCTGATTAGGTAACTAACATGCCCATTAAAATTCCCGATCAATTACCTGCATTAAATATTCTTGGCAACGAGAATATCTTCGTCATGTCTGAACATCGCGCGGTTAATCAAGAGATTCGCCCGATGGAAGTCGCGATATTAAATTTAATGCCGAATAAAATTGAAACGGAAGTGCAGATCCTACGCATGTTATCGAATACGCCACTACAAATTAATATTGAGTTAGTGCGCATTCACAAAAATCCGTCGAAAAATACACCAACTTCACATTTAGAGTCGTTTTACCGATTATTTGACGATATTAAACACAAACACTACGACGGCTTAATTATCACTGGTGCGCCACTTGGTTTAATTGACTATGAAGAGGTCAGTTATTGGGACAAAATTTGCGAAGTATTCGATTGGGCGCAACAACATGTGGTTTCAACGATGTATCTTTGTTGGGCAGCACATGCTGCCTTGTATCATCATTACGGTATTGATCGAAAGCTCCGAGATGAAAAGCTCTCAGGCGTTTATGATCATCAAGTACTCGCGCCGCTAGAAAAACTGACACGAGGTTTTGATGATGAGTTTAAAGTCCCTCATTCGCGTTATGCGCAAGTCACCGAGCAAGATTATCAATCGATTAACGGGCTAAATATTTTAGCGCAATCAGATGAAGCTGGTGTGTATTTGGTGGCCAGTGAAGATAAGCGCCAAGTCTTTGTTACTGGGCATCCAGAATATGACGCACACACGTTAGCACAAGAATATCAGCGCGATGTGACCATGGGGCTTGAGCCTACAGTTCCCGTCAACTATTTTAAAGGTGATGATCCAGATAACGAGCCGCGCAGCAGTTGGCGCAGTCATGGCAGCTTGTTGTTTAACAATTGGATCAACTATTACGTATATCAAATTACCCCATACCAATTAGATGCTGAGCACATTCAGACATCGATCACAGGAGAGTAACGTGCAGCAGTTAGCATCGTTTAATCAATTAACACAGGCGTTAAAAAATAATATCTTGATCTTAGATGGTGCCATGGGAACCATGATCCAAGCTTACAAACTTGAAGAGCAAGATTATCGCGGTAAGCGATTTACCGATTGGCATTGCGATGTTAAAGGTAATAACGATTTGTTAGTGCTTACTCAGCCTGAGATTATAAAAACCATTCATCAAGAATATCTCGCAGCGGGTGCTGATATCATTGAAACCAATACTTTCAATGCAACAACGATTGCCATGGCTGATTACGACATGGAAGATATCAGCTATGAGATTAACTTAGAAGCCGCCAAAATCGCTCGCCAAGCCGTTGATGAGTACAATCAAAAAACGCCTGAAAAGCCGCGTTTTGTCGCTGGTGTGTTAGGGCCAACTAACCGCACGTGTTCGATTTCTCCTGATGTTAACGATCCCGCATTTCGCAATGTTAGCTTTGAACAGCTAAAACAAGCTTACATTGAATCAACAACGGCCTTAATTAAAGGCGGCAGTGACATAATTTTAATTGAAACCATTTTCGATACGCTTAATGCCAAAGCCGCGGTTTTTGCCGTTGAAACTGTATTTGAGCAAGAGGGAATTCGCTTACCTGTGATGATCTCAGGCACAATTACTGATGCCTCAGGTCGTACATTATCAGGCCAAACAACCGAAGCATTTTACAATTCATTGCGCCACGCCAAACCGGTTTCGTTTGGTTTAAACTGTGCGCTCGGGCCGGTTGAACTACGCCAATATGTTGAAGAGTTAAGTCGCATTAGCGATTATGCCGTATCGGCTCACCCCAATGCCGGTTTGCCAAACGCTTTTGGTGAATACGATTTTACCGTTGAAGATATGAACAGCCATGTTCAAGAGTGGGCTGAGTCTGGCTTTTTAAACATTATTGGCGGTTGTTGTGGTACCACACCTGAGCACATCAGGGGCATGGCTGAAACGGTCGCTAAGATAAAGCCAAGAAAAATAGAAGCTAAGCCAATTGCTTGTCGTTTGTCAGGCCTTGAAGCGTTAACCATTGAAAAGGAAAGCCTGTTCGTTAATGTCGGTGAGCGGACAAATGTTACTGGCTCGGCAATTTTTAAGCGCCTGATCACCGAAGAAAACTATGATGAAGCAATCTCGGTTGCCTTACAACAAGTAGAAAACGGCGCGCAAATTATCGATATCAATATGGACGAAGGCATGCTTGATTCAAAAGCTGCCATGGTTCGCTTTTTAAACTTAATTGCTGGTGAACCCGATATTGCCAAGGTCCCTGTGATGATTGACTCGTCAAAGTGGGAAATTTTAGAAGCGGGCCTCCAGTGTATTCAGGGCAAGGGCGTTGTTAACTCAATCAGCTTAAAAGAAGGTGAATCAATCTTTCGCGAGCAAGCCGAACTTATTCGTCGATACGGTGCAGCAGTTATCGTGATGGCGTTTGATGAGACTGGCCAAGCAGAAACCCGCAAGCGCAAATTCGAAATTTGTCAGCGTGCCTACCGTATCTTGGTTGACGAAATAGGCTTTCCACCTGAAGACATTATTTTCGACCCTAATATTTTTGCTGTTGCCACCGGTATTGAAGATCACAATAACTATGCCGTCGATTTTATCGAGGCGGTTAAAGACATTAAAACCCATCTGCCACACGCGATGATTTCTGGTGGTGTTTCGAACGTCTCTTTTTCGTTTCGCGGTAATAACCCAGTGCGTGAAGCCATTCATGCGGTGTTCCTCTATCACTGTATTAAAAACGGTATGGATATGGGGATCGTTAATGCCGGTCAGCTGGCGATTTATTCTGATATTCCCAAAGACTTGTTAAAAGCGGTTGAAGATGTTGTTTTAAACGCTGACGATGGCGCAACCGAGCGCTTACTTGATATTGCTGAACAGTACCGCGGTCAAGCTGGCGCCAAAGATAACAAAGCCAATCTTGAATGGCGCGAGTGGCCCGTTAAAAAGCGCCTAGAGCACGCGCTTGTTAAAGGTATCAACGAATTTATTGTTGAAGATACCGAAGCGGCAAGGCTTGAAGCAAGTCGCCCACTCGATGTCATTGAAGGACCATTAATGGATGGTATGAATGTGGTTGGTGACTTGTTTGGCGCCGGTGAGATGTTCTTACCGCAAGTGGTAAAATCTGCTCGTGTCATGAAACAAGCGGTGGCTCACTTGCAACCGTTTATCGAAGCCGAAAAGACACAGGCGAGTTCTAACGGCAAAATATTACTGGCAACAGTAAAGGGCGATGTTCACGACATAGGTAAAAATATTGTGGGCGTTGTGCTGCAGTGTAATAACTTTGAGATCATCGACCTAGGTGTCATGGTGCCTTGTGAAGAGATCTTGCGAGTTGCAAAAGAAGAAAACGTCGATGTGATTGGCTTATCAGGCCTAATCACGCCATCGCTTGATGAAATGGTCCACGTAGCAAAAGAAATGCAACGTCAAGGCTTTGAGTTGCCATTGTTAATTGGCGGTGCGACAACCTCAAAAGCCCATACGGCGGTTAAAATTGAGCCGCAATATCAGCATCCGGTAGTTTATGTACCTAATGCTTCTCGTTCGGTGTCTGTGGTGAGTTCGCTGTTGTCTGATGAGCTGCGTCCTGCGTTTATGGAACGTCAAACCAAAGAGTATGAACGGGTAAGAGAGCGTCACTTTAATAAAGGGCCACGCTCAACACTGGTTTCTTTAACACAGGCACAGGCAAACCCAAGCCCAATTAATTTTGACAAGTACACGCCAACCAAACCGAAAAATTTGGGCGTTACGGTACTTGATGATTTAGATCTGAATGTTGTTCGCAACTATATTGATTGGACACCTTTTTTCATGACGTGGCAGTTATCGGGTAAGTATCCCAAAATTCTCGAACATGAGTTAATTGGTGAAGAGGCGACTAAGCTATTTAACGATGCCAACGCCATGCTAGATGACGTGATTAACAATAACAAACTGCGTGCTAAAGCGGTATTTGGTTTATTCCCGGCATTTCGAGAGGGTGACGATGTACACCTCTATCGCGATGAAGCTAAGACCGAGCACTTAATAACAACCCATCATTTGCGCCAACAAGGTAAAAAGCCTGCAGGGCAATACAATCGTTGTTTAGCGGACTATATTGCGACCAAAGAGTCTGGCGTTAATGATTACATGGGCGCTTTTGCCGTATCTGCCGGTTTTGGTTGTGATGAATTGGTCGCTGAGTTTGATGCTAAACACGATACGTACAACAGTATTTTAATGAAAGCGGTTGCTGATAGATTAGCCGAAGCGAGCGCAGAATACTTGCACGAGCAAATTCGCAAATACTATTGGGGCTATGCGGCCGATGAGCAATTTGATAATGAAGCGCTTATTCGCGAATCTTACCAAGGTATTCGCCCTGCGCCAGGTTATCCTGCATGCCCTGAGCACACAGAAAAAGGTAGCTTATGGCAGTTACTCGATGTTGAGAATAATATTGGCATGGAGCTGACTTCAAGTTACGCCATGTGGCCAGGTGCTGCGGTAAGTGGTTGGTATTTTGCTCATCCAGATGCCAAGTACTTTGCTGTCGCTAAAATCGACCAAGATCAAGTGCAAAACTACGCGGATCGCAAAGGCTGGGATCTCGATACCGCAGAGCGTTGGTTAGCACCTAATTTGGAAGAATAGCCGTTATACTTCATGAGATGCCCGCCTTCGCGGGCATGACGGTGGCTACTGTCATTTCTGTTTTTCTCTGTGCCACTTTCCTTCTATTGTGTGCCACTTTCCTTCTATTGTGTGCCACGTTCCTTCTATTTCTGTGCCACTTTCCTTCTATTGTGCGCCACTTTCCTGCTATTGTGCGCCACTTTCCTGCTATTCTGTGCCTCTTTCCTTCTATTGTGTGCCACTTTCCTTCTATTGTGCGCCACTTTCCTTCTATTGTGTGCCACTTTCCTGCTATTCTGTGCCTCTTTCCTACTATCTGACGTCATTTCCGCGCAGGCGGAAATCTAAACTTTTTTCCTGTGTGTCAGGTTAGTGTCGTGTTCTAGCACTGTATTTTTTGTCATAAACTACACTTCATATAAGGAGAGTAATTATGACCATTAAACAAAGACGGCTAGACAAAGGTTGGTCGCAAGAGCAATTGGCGGAATTAGCTGGCGTGAGTGTTCGAACGATTCAACGTATCGAAAATCAGCAACAACCAAGCTTAGAGTCGTTAAAATGCTTGGCAGCTGTTTTTGAAACCTCGGTTAGTGAATTATCACAGGAAATGGGGTCGCCCAAAGTAGCTGAATATAAAGCGCCTACCGGTTTACTTTATCAAATAGAACGCGATGCTATCGAGTTCGCCCAATCAATTTTAAATGGTGCTAAAAAAGGCCAAAAGGATCCAATTTCGTCAATTGAGCGCGATGCTATTAACCATGCCAAAGGGCTTTTGGCTCGGTTTAATGTTAGTGATTAAGCCCTACAATAGAACAGTTTTTACCTTGTAATTTAGCCATTTAGATTAACTTGTCTAAACTAAATATTATACGGATGTAGCAGGGTGGGTGATAATGTTCAAGAGTTCGACAAAGTTTCAACTCAAATTATTGGTGTCGACCATTGTGATAAGCGTGTCATCGGTTAGTGTCGCCGATGAATATCACTACAATAATTTACTGGTTGGCGGTGAGGCCGTTTCACTAGGGGGAGCTTATACGGCCTTAGCAAACGACCTATCTGTGATGCATTACAACGTAGCAGGGTTGAGTTGGGTCAAGCGTAATAAAACCGCTTCAATAAATACCTTGGCATGGGAGAGAACTGATTTTGAAGAGGTTTTTACCAACGGTCAAGATTTCAATCGCGAGGCGTTTTCAGTGATTCCTGGTTTATTTGGTGTAAGAGCACAATCTGGCAAGTGGTCATACGCCGCCTCAATCGCCGCTACAGATTTCTCTAAAGAGCGCACAAATCAAGATGTTGTCTATCAAGCTCCCGATGTCGGCGATGGCGCAAATCAAGAAGTCAATGAATACGTCAATATCAATATTGATAATAGCGCCTATAAACTTACCTTTGCCGGTGCGTACCAAGCCAATGAACAACTGAGTTATGGTTTTGGCCTGAGCTTCGAATATCGCGAGTTTCAAACTATCCAAGGCTCAGGCACGCAAGTCACAACCCTAGTTGATGACGTCCCTGTGATAAGTGGTTTCGATGCGAGCCGCCGATTTGATGATGATATGTGGATATTACAACCGGCTATTGGCTTTCAGTATCGTTATCAACAGTGGCGCTTTGGCGGCCAGCTATCGAAAGACTTCACGCTGTCGAGAGATTATCAGGTGACCAGTAATATTTTAGTTTCAAGCCGACAACCATTGCCCGATGGTGTGACACCGATATCTAGGATCACTGCAAACCATGATGAAGAGCAAGATTATCCGTGGCATGTTGCTTTGGGCGTGGCACATCAATTTAATCAGGTACTCGTGAGTTTTGATTGGCACTTTTATTCCAAGGTCGAAAATGATGAATTTTATGTCGATGATATTCAAACGCCAATAACGAGAGATTTAAACCAAGTGTCTAACTTTGCTATTGGTGCTAAGCTACCTTTGTCGAATAAGTCTGCGTTAGCTTTTGGTGTTTTTACTGATAATTCAAATAGTGAAATAGATACCACTATCGACTTTCAGCGCGTAGAGGATATTGATTTAATTGGTATTTCAGTGGCTTATGAAGGGCAGTTGTTAGAAATGCCGTTCACCGTAGGCGCCTATCACAAATGGGGCAACGGTAAAGTCAGGTTTGCCGATATTCGTTCAGTAGAGCAAATCGTCGGTTTGCCTTTGTATCCGGATAATGGCAACTTTGATATTGCCAAAGCGACGAAAAAATCGTTTGTCGTGTATTTGAGTTTAGATTTTTAGCAAAAATAAACTATAGCTAATTATTGATTTGGAAAGGCCGTGTAATTATAAAAAAAGCATAGCTAACTATAGCCCCGAACTAGCCATACTAACCATGTCTTAAGGATAAAAAAAGGCATAGCTAGTTGGCCCGAACTAGCTATGCCTTGTGGAATTTCCACCAATCGAGGGTACTTGTGTTAGCGTTTAGGGGCTATTTTATGGCCCTTTAATGCATAGAATAAAATAAAGGCATAACACGGTAGCATCACAATATAACCACCTTGTTGGCCGAGTGAAGTATTGCTTAATAGACCCCAAAACAAAGGACCAAATGCACCACCTGCAATACCCATGACTAACAAAGCTGAGCCTGTTGAAGTGAGTTTACCTAAACCAGATAAGGCTAATGGCCATACGGCAGGCCAAACAATGGCATTAGCTAAACCTAAAAAGGCGATACACAATAAGGTGTCGGGTAACATTGCACCGCCAAATGGCACTAAAATAGTTTCGGCAATCACGTATGACTGGCTATCACCAAAGACCACCGCGAGGGTGAGTAGGATACCAAGCACAGCTGAAATCGATAACGCTTGTGGCTGAGAAATGTAACGCGGAATAGTCAGGATCCCTAAAATATAACCTAAGACCATACAGACCATAGTGTATGAGGTCATTACCGCGTAATTTTCAATACCCAGAGACAAGGCATAAGTACCTATGGTGTCGGCAGCGATAACTTCAACAGCAACGTAAACAAAAATAGCGACCACACCTAAGGCTAAATGCTTGTGAGCCAAGGCTTGCTTGATCAGGCTTTCATCGGCGTGCTCTGGCTCTTTTTCTAATTCAGGCAGTGGTGATTTAAATACAGCTAAGGCGAGTACGCCAATAAATATCGCCATACCTAAATAAGGGGTTACTAGTGAGTTTGCCATGGCATCAATTTGTTCTGCGCTAAGCTCGGTGCCAACGGTGTCTTGAAAACTACTGGCAATTAGCGCGCTAAATACTAGGGGCGCTACAACGCCTGCGCCTTTGTTTAAGATCCCCATAATACTGACGCGAACCGCGGCTGACTCTTCAGGACCAATACGGACAACATAAGGATTAACCGCTGTTTGTAATAGCGTTTGACCAGCACCCATCACTAACTGAGCAAATAAAAATAGGGCAAAAATTTGTGTTTTAGCGGCAGGAATAAACAATAGGCCAGCGATCATCATGCCTGTCATACCTAAGGCCATGCCTTTCTTATAACCGACTTTTCTGATCAACCAAGCTGATGGGATCGCAGTAAAGGTAACGGCGATATAAAATGAAAAAAGAATAAGCGATGCTTGAAACGGTGTTAAATCTAACACTTGTTTTAGATAAGGCATGAGCGAGCCGTTTATCCATGTGGCAAAGCCCAAAATGAAAAACAGTACCGCAACTATGGTCATTGGCACCACGCTGCTTGGTTTGCTCTGCTCAATTGCATTTGTTGTCATAATACTTCCTCGAACTTGTTGCTTTATTTTTGTTGTTGTTATTTTTGATAGGTTTGCTTACCGCCAACCCAAGTGCTAACGACCGTTAAGTCGTCATCGAGTAACACCATGTCGGCTTGATGATTAACGCTTAATCGGCCTCGGTGGCGACTTTCATTGATATAATTTGCTGGATATAAACTTGCCATGCGCAGCGTGTTGTCGAGCGGTTGATGGGCATAGCGATGACAATTTCTCACGGCTGAAGCCATATCGAGCACAGAGCCCGCTAATTCACCGGTAGTAGAGGTTAATTTGCCATCATGTAACTGCACGCTGCGATCGAAGAAAGCAAATTCACTGTCGTTGGTACCAACAGGTGGCATCGCATCGGTCACTAAAAATACACTGCCTTGCGCTTTAGCTTTTAACGCGATTTCACAACTGGTGTAATCAACGTGGTGGCCATCGACAATCAAGCCAGAGTAGGTGTGATCATTTAGTAGGGCACAGCCAACAACACCTGGCTCTCGTGACGTCATCGCCGACATCGCGTTAAACAAGTGGGTAAAACCACTAGCACCGGCATCTACGGCTTTTTGTGCGGTGTTAAAATCTGCATTGGTATGGCCTAAACAAACTTTGATGCCTAGCGAAACCATTTTCGAAATATCAGCTTCGCTGACATTTTCCGGTGCTATGGTGACGATCACTTTACCGAGATCTTTACGCGATAATATTTGCCATTCATCATCGCTAATCGGTCGAATGTACTCGGCGCTGTGAGCCCCTTTTTTGGCAACAGACAGGTGCGGGCCTTCAAAGTGGATCCCTAAAATCCCGTTTACGCCTTGCGCTATCGCATCACTTACCGCTTGAGCGGCAAGCGCCATTTGTTCAACATTGTCGGTAATAAAGGTTGGGAGCATCGCCGTTGTACCGAAGCGGTTATGGGCAGCAAACATAGTTTTTATGCCATCAACGGTTGGGGTAGCATTAAACAATACACCGCCACCGCCATTAACTTGCAGATCGATAAAACCGGGTACTAATAAGCCTTGGTAGTCAACTTCACTTGGTGCAAGCCCAGGTTTGAGGGCTAAAATTTTGCCGTTGCTTATCGTGACTTGGCAGTTGTTGTAAAAGCGCTCACCATCAAACAGTTTGGCAACGCTGATGCTCATCTCGTTCATTACAAAGTCCGTGTTACTTTCTTTAAGCCCTTTGGCTCATCTGGATTAAAGCCACGATACACGGCAACAGATGCCACGTCTAAATAAAATCTTTGCAAGACAACTAACGGTGCAATTCTCGGGTGAATGTGATTGTCGAGTTGCTTAATATCGACCACATTCGCGCCGCGGCGAGTCACTTCTTGCACTTGCTCTTGATGCGATTGCAAGCTTTCGTCGCTGACCTGACAATTAATAATCGCTAACCCTTGCTCCACTAAGGTTACTGGGCCGTGAAGAAATTCTGCACTACTAAAAGATTCCGCGTGAATGCTTGCCACTTCTTTGAGCTTCAATGCCATCTCTTTTGACACGGCAAAACCTAAACCACGACCAAGTACCACTAGGTTTTTGACACCGTCGATAGATTCAGGTGTTAATTGCGCTGGTGAATCAATGATTGCCTGAAGTGCGCTTGGCAAGGTATTTAATGCCTCGATAAGTGTTTGGTTGTTAGTCCAGTAGGCGGTGAGTTGTAATAGGGCAGAAAGCGTTGCTAAGTAGCTTTTTGTAGCCGCCACAGATATTTCAGCGCCCGCTGATAACGGCATCACATCATCAACAATTTCACCAAGTGGCGATGTTTCATCGTTAACTAATGCGACACAGTATGCCCCCGCATCCTTTGCCATCTGGGCTTGCGCTAAAATATCTGGGCTTCTACCCGATTGTGAGATCACAATCACTAAGCTTTGCGCTAACTTGAGTTGCTTGTTGTAAACACTTGATACCGATGGCGCTGCTGAACTCACTGGAATACCCGCTTCGATCTCGATGAGGTACTTACCGAAAACGCCGGCGTGATCTGATGAGCCGCGACCAATAATCATGACGTTAGTCGGCTTAATGGTGTTTAACTGGTTAGCGATACGTTGTGCAACCGCTTGGTTTTTAATCAATTGTTGTTCGATAACTTGAGGCGTTTGTTTCGCTTCTTGTTCCATTAATGTGCTAGACATAGAAAAACCTTTTAGTGAGTAGCATTTGCGAGCTGCTGCTGAGCAAAAAGAACTGAGCCCATTTCGGGAGGAAAAACAGGCTCAGATAAACTGGCTTGGACATCTTGCTCAAGCCAAGGGACAATGAAACTGGATAAGCCACCAATAATAGAAATACGCGGTGGGTTTTGTTGTGAAAGGCGCTTGGCCACTTGGCTAAGATACTGCGCGCCCTCTAAAATGATCGCTTTGGCTATCGCATCGCCTTCATTTGCGCGTTTAAACACGTAACTGGCAAGTTTGGCGTAATAGGTTGCTGGCTTACCAGCGATAGCTTCGACTAATGACACTGCGTCTTTTGCTTGGGTGTGATTAAGAATATCTTCAGATAAACTCGTTGGCGCGATCAAGCCATCTAGTGACAGCAAAACGTTTTTGGTTGCTTGTAAACCAATCCACGCGCCACTGCCTTTATCACCATGCGGAAAACCATGTGCACCAACGATAAATGGGGTCTCATCAACATAGCTAAAACCACATGAACCTGTGCCTGAAATCATGACGGCACCGTCTTGACCTTGGTGTGCGCCCAAACAGGCTATCAGTAAATCGGTCGTTAAAAACATCGCTCTAAATGGATGTTGCCAAGCTGACATTTGCTCAAACAATACAGGCAAATTAACACCCGCTAAGCCAACACCAGCGACCAAGTCACATAACTTAACATCGTCTAACTTAGCGTCGTCTAGTGCGAGTAAGGCTGATTCGGTAATGGAGTGGGTTGCTTGCTCAAATCCGTGGATCGGATTAGCCGGTCCTGAAACGCCAGTGCCTAATACTTTGTTATCTTCAGAAACGATAATGGCTTTGCATTTACTACCACCACCATCGATTCCTAAAAAGTAGGTCTTGTTATTTGTCGGCATGTTAACCTCTGTGATAACTCTTCACGAGCTTTTTAAAGCAATTATTTAATCGGTTATTGGTAATCATATTAACATAAATGACAGCGTTGTCATTTGTTATTTTAACTTTCTGCAATATTTTTTTAACATCGTTGTTTTTATTGGCTTTTTACGCATTATTTCGCGCTACAAGAGTTGGCTTTATGCAGCTTATTGAACAACTTGCCAACTGCGACCTACGCGCTTGCCGTCAAATGTTCGAGCGCGAACAACCACTTGGCCTTTAACCAATGTTGGCTTTTCGTAGGTTTGCCAAACATTCGATGCATCTTTGTATTCAATGGTTAATCCTTTAAAAGCAATGTTTGCGTGTAATTTGCCATCGATAATTTTGGCGCCAACTGTAGGTAGTCGATAGGCGATATCTGCCGCTTCAACCTTAGCTAATTCTTTACTGCCAATAACTTGTGAAAAACGCTGCCATTGTTGGTCGCGAAGTGCTTGATGTTGTGTGCTAAATACATTGCTTTGTTGGCTGTATTTCGCCCCTTGATAGTTGTAATCAACTGCCCACTTGGGTTTGTACCAAGCGCGTTCGGCAAGTGCCAGTAGGCGAGGGAATATTTTGTGCTCTGCCATGTCGTCACTGCGAGTATTCTCGGTCCAGAGCTGACCTTGGACACCGTAAAATTTAACACCTTGATCCAGAGGACCTTGTTCCGAGTGGCCTGATTCAGCTTGTTTTTTAGTATCATCAGCCTCGTATGGGTTGTTCTGACGATCGGTCCAAAACTCAGCGTGAATCGGGAGATTCTCCGGCATAAACTGGAACACTTTTTCTGTGTTAATTTCACGTGAAGCCCAATAATAGCCATGCTCTTTCGGATCGGCCTCGTATGGGAAATCAAAGTACAGCGCATCAGGCGATGAGATCACCACTTGCCACTGGCGGTTCGCCAACTCATGCGTTTGACTGTGTGAACCAAACATCAATGGCCCCCACGCATTCGCCTGTACTACCGACGGCATTTTTTCAACGCGGGTGTGCTCTAAACCATCAGCCCAAGCTGCAGGCTCGATACCTAATTTTGCAATCATGGTGGCTACGCGTTCAACGAAATACCCCGATAATTGCTTAGCTTCAGTGATCCCTTGATCGTTATTGGCTAAAAACGCTTTACATGCAGGGCTTTCTACCCAAGCACCGGCAGTTTCATCTGCACCAATGTGGTAACGAGTGAGAGGGTGCTCTGCCGCTTGGTGGATCTGTTGGACTTCTTTCATCAAGTGTTCAACAAAGCGGTATGAAGAATCTAAACAGACATTAATGGTGTTGTCTTGATAGTACTGTACCGATGAATATTTGGTGTAATCATCAGCTTCATAAAGTAAAAATTCATTGGCTTTATCAAGCTGCTCTTGTTGTTTGTAGGTGTTAAAACGAGCATTCATCGCCTTTACCGCTGCCCTTGAATGCCCAGGCATATCAAGTGATGGGATAACTTGAATGTGGCGCGCGCTCGCGTAACGCAAAATTTCTTGGTAATCGGCAACACTGTAATAGCCATTCACTTCGCTGTCAGTCTCGATGCCCGCACCAAGCTGTGGCATTAAGCAGTGTTGTTCTGTGATATCAAAACAGCGCTGACTGCCAATTTGCGTTAGCTCAGGTAAGCTTGGAATTTCAATTCGCCAGCCTTCATCATCAGCCAAGTGAAAATGAAATTTATTGAGCTTGTAAGCTGCCATTTGATCCAATAATTTGAGGATGAAGTCTTTACTTTTAAAGTTGCGAGCAACATCGACTAGCATACCGCGAAACTCAAAAAGTGGCGCGTCTATTATCGTTAGTTGTGGAATGGTATCGCTGTTTAAATCAACTAAACTCGCCAGTGATTGCAAACCGTAAAACACGCCGGCTTCATCTTGACCAACGATGTTAATCGCATCATCGCTCACCGATAACTTATAACTACCGTTAACTTGCTCTGGCGTCGCCTCAATGAATAAATTAACGGCAATGCCATTATCAACTTGTTTTACGCCTAACGTAGCGAGTCTCTCTAGCGCGGCGTTCACTGCCTTGCTTGGCACTTGATTAAAGTTAACCGAAATCCCTTGTTTGATCGCAACTGGACGTTTGTCGTCAGCAAGTTCAACACTTTTGGGCGTTGGAATAATAGCTTGTGCTAAATAGTCGGTATCGAGTGGCGCATCAAATGTCGCTTGGTTGCGCTGATACAGTAAATCGCTAGTTAGCCATTGTGTGCTGTCTGATTCAGTGCGTTTGAAGTGGTGTTCAACACTCGTGTAAGGGGTAACATGGGGTAAAATTTCTAAACCGGTTTCAGGATCAATCTTCGCTTTTGTGCTTTTGATCACTTGCGCGTTTAAATCAGGCGCAGTAACTAGGTAGTTAGGCATGGCATCGGTTTCAGATAGCGACCAATAGCTGCCGTAAAAGGTGATGGTTTTGGCTTCGTTTTTACCAAAACCGGCATATTCTGGTTTCATGCTAATGCGGTGAATATCGCCATTGATATGTTCAATCACAAACTCATCGCTTTGTGACGACTGAATTGGCGTGATTTGCGAGAAGTAAATTTGCCAGTTTGTTGCTTTGATCGCATCAAGCGCTGTTAATGTTAACTGCGCGGTAAAGCAATCGCCATCGGTTTTATCAGGATCGCAATGCTCGCTTGGCTGGTTCGTGACCAGTGAAAACTTAACCTGAAGGTTGTCAGCAATCTCGTTAATGTCTTGCTGTTTTGCTTGGTGTAATTCGACTGCCTGAGGTGTTTTAACCTCTGAGCAGGCGTTAAGTAATAGGCTACTAGAACAGGAAAAGGCGATGATAAAAGATAGATTAGTTATTTTCATGAACGTCTTCTTATGGGTTATTCTTATTGCTTAGTTGGCTGATCAGCCATTGGCTAATTTGTTGTTTTTGACTGCTGGATAAATCAGCCAATATGCCGCGAATATGCGCTGGAATATGATCTAGCGCGTCATCGGGGCTTTCGAAAATATAGTAATTGAAAAACGCTTGCCAGGCTTTGCGCTTCTGAGCCGGTAAGTTTTTTAGCGTCAGTAAACTCATCAGCAAGGTATCCATTGGCACGGGTTTTTCAGTACCGGCAATAGAGCCGCCGTACCAGTAATTAACGAGTAGATTAACGTTAGAGAGCGCCTCTACGTTGTGCCACCATAAGGTTGGGATATAAATCGCATCTCCGGGCTCAAGTTCAGCAACGAGCGCCTGATTTAGCGCGCTTTTAAATTTCGGGAATTTGGCAAAGTCTGGGTTAGCAACGTCGACCATACTAACCGGTGCACCGGCCGGTGTATTGTTCAACGGACCAACGTATAAATTGCTAATTTGTTCAGGCGGAAATAGGGTGAATCTGCGCTTGCCTAATACCACACAGGCAATGTTATCGGCGTCATCGTAGTGGGGCGCAACGGTTGAATGATTGCCCAACCAAAAACGCGGTTTTACTTCAGCGCCAAATAAATCGAGTGAATGGTCTTGTTCGAACTTGGGGAAGTAATCGGCAACAGGCGCACTTTGTATGGCAACAGCTTGCTCTGATTGTGTGGAATGACTTAATAACTCACTAATGAACGCATCAAAGCTTGCTATTTCTCGGCTAAAGTTGAAGCCGGTAAAGTTAGGGTTGTAGAAGTAACGGCCGTTGGCGCTAGTTTTATCTAACCGAGCAAACTGGACATTGCCGCCAATATATAATGATGAAAGTTGTTTGATAACGGCTTGCGCGGCTGAGTTCTCACTAGCTTTAGCGTGATTAACTAACGGCCAATCATCAACTAAACCTTTTAAAATTGCTGGCTCTGCTAAGGGCTGGATTTCTTGTTCAAACCTTGCTTTGTCAACATTGTGCCACGTGGCAACTTGTTTTAACGCGCGTTTTTTCATTGGGGAAAACTCTAGTTAGGGTGAATAAAAAGCCGAGCAAAGCTCGGCTTTTTTTGTGGTTAACTTTTAGAAGTTAACACGAACACCTGCAACGTAGCGACGACCATTTTCATAAATCGACATCACACGTTCTTTAGAGCTGTTGTACTCAACAATTTCTTCATTAGTGAAGTTAACGGCTTCAAGAGTGAAGGTTAAGTACTCATTGAAGTTCCAAGAAGCACTTGCATCCCACTGACCGAAATCGTCGTTAAATAGCTCATCACCATTAAAGTGCAAGCCTTTGTACCACTCGCTGCGGTAGTTATACATAATACGCGCACCGAAAGTATCGTTTTCGTAGTAGGCAGTTAAGTTCAGCATGTCTTCAGACGTACCTTCAACAAGACCTGAACCTGGCTTCATTTCATCACGAGGCTCTTCTGAAGAAGAATCTGTGTAAGTGTAGTTAGCTTGGACACCGTAGCCACCAAAGTCGTGCTGTAAACCAAATTCGATACCTTCAATAGTACCAGCTAAGCCATTGCCAGGTTGAGTGAAATCAACTGGCACCCAAACATCGTTCTCTTGGTCGTAACGATCTTCAGTTACCACTGTTGATGTACGTAACGACTTAAGATCTTTAGCAAAGTAAGCTACAGATAGGACTGAAGCGTCAGCGTAGTACCATTCCCACGATACATCGAACTGGTTGGCAATTGTCGGCGAAAGTTGTGGGTTACCACGTGTTCCTGAACCACGACCGCCAGTTAGTGAGCCATAAGTTTCAGATGAAGAAATGTCAGCCCAGTTTTGGCGAGCCATGACACGTGCTGCACCAACACGTAGAATTTGATCTTCCGTTACGTCAAAGGCAATGTTAAAGCTTGGTAGCATTTCTGAGTAATCGTTTGATTGATTCACCCAGTTTAATACTTCTGGCGTTAACCAGTCGCCATTAATCGTGTTTAAGCCCCAAGTCTCACCTGAATACTCATAACCGTATGAAGTTTGGTCTGTACTTACGTAACGAAGACCTAAGTTACCGCGGTAGCCTTCACCACTGAAATCACCTTGTACGTAGAAAGCTAAAATGTCTTCTTCAACTTCCCAGATTTCAGGTAGGTTGTCGTGAATAGCATAACCCGCATCAATGCCGTTTAAGCCACCAAAAGCGATTTCTTCCATTAATGGACGGTTGTGGGCTACTTGGTTCGTTAAGTTACCTGTTGCTGCAACATCGACATTGACTGAGCCTAATGCGTCTAAGCCACAGTCAGCTAATGTTGGGCAAGTTTCAAAGATGTGACCTAGGTAAACGTTCCAGTCTGCTCCGCCACCATCAGTAAATGGCGCGTGCCAGCTGTAGGCGTGACGACCTTGAGTACGCTCGGCTTGACGGTATTTTAAACCGGTTTTTAATGCCGTGAATGGGCCAACTTCTACTGGGAATTCTAAGTCTAACTGTGCGAATGTTTCTTCGTCAGTGGTTGGTTTCGCACCACCCCAGATCCAGCCTGCAGCAAAGTTAGAGCCGTCTGATGGGTCAACACCGATATCAACATTTGGGGTACCGGTTAAGTCGTATGAATAACCTGCGCCTACCGCAACGTATTCCCAAGATGTTTCACGGTAAGTACCGCCTTTAGCAGCCGTTGTACCAATTTCGAAATTTAACGTGTAGTTATCAGCATCGTAGTCAACATCTAAGTGGAATTGCTCAGATTCAGTGCTAGAAACACGGTTGATAAAGTTGTATGCGTAGTTACCGCCAGCGCTTGATGCTAAAATTGCACCGTTTTCAACTTTCGTTGCATTAGCAATGATTTCAGCTCGGTCAGCAAAAGCAAAGTTAATTAAGTTAGCGTTTTGGTTATCAACGTCCATTTTTGAAGACATGGCATTGAACGTGAATAATAAGTCGTCTGATGGCGCGTATTGTAAGGTCGCGAATACTGTATCGCGTTCACGCTCTTGTAAAAAGCGAGGTGCACCAATGTTACGTGGAACGATGTAGTCGTCGGCTTCGTCTTCAATCCAGCCTAATACTTCAAAACCTTGACGCTCTAACGTACGGCTTTGGCTAACTGCTGAAATCATCACACCGAAGTTTTCTTCTTCGTTTTTCCATGAGTACATACCAGCAAGTTGTGGATCGGTTTCACCTGATGTTTCAGAGTATTGACCTTCTAATGAAAGGCTAACGGTGTTTGAATCAAGTTCAAGCGGGCGGCGAGTGCGTAAAATTACGGTACCACCAATTGAGCCTTCGTCAGTTGAAGCTTCAGGTGACTTGTAAACTTCTAAGTTTTTAACGATAACTGACGGTAACATGGTGTAGTTAAAGCTGCGGTTCGCTTCATCAAGGATGAACCAGTCAGCAGTACCTACAGTTTGACCGTTTAATAAGGTACGGTTGTATTTAGGGCCAGCGCCGCGAATACTGATTTTTTCACCTTCACCGAATTCACGGCTAACCGCAACACCAGTAATGCGAGAGAGTGTTTCAGCAACGTTTTTATCCGGGAATTTGCCGATATCTTCAGAGGTGATAACATCAACAATTGAGTCTGAAAAGCGTTTAGCATTGATGTTTTCTTTTAACGAGCCACGAATACCACGAACTTCGATGACTTCTGTTTTATCTTGTGCTTTTGCTTCATCGGCAAGAGCAAGTGGCGCAGCACCACCAGTTAGCACCATAGCGATAGAGCTTGCTAAGACGCCTTTTTTAAAGTGTTTAGATGACATTGACTTTCCCTTAATACACATTGTTGTGAATATTATTTTAGTTGGTTGCTTGATATTTGAAATGACAGCGTTGTCTTTTTATGACAGCGTTGTCATCAAATTTGTATAAACCTTACACAGAAAATTTTATTTTGGCTACAAAATTATTAAAAAAAAGTAACTAAATTTTCTAAGTTGTTGGTTTTTATTAATAAATAAATTTGTTTTCACTTCGCTTATTCGTTAATTGGCCACTCAATCAGTGCTATTTTTGCTGTTTAATTCGCCTAATTGGCTGTCATTCGTACTAAATTGAGCCTGTTTCGCTAAGTAATAACTGAGTAGTCCACGCGTTGAACTGTCTTGATTTGATTCAACTTGCTGCTCGTTGAGCTGTTGTTCAATGTTCTTCGCTAATACTTTGCCAAGCTCAACACCCCACTGATCAAATGAATGAATATCGAGTAACACACCTTGGCAAAAGATTTTATGTTCATACAAGGCAACGAGTTGACCTAAGCTAAATGGTGTCAGCTTATCCAATAAAATGGTATTCGAGGGCTTGTTACCTTGGTGAACCTTGTGTGGGGCGAGTGCTTGTATTTGTGAAGCTGATAGGCCTTTATCGGCTAGTTGAGCCTCGACTGCTTGTTGGCTAACCCCGGTCATCAGGCCTTGGCTTTGTGCGAAAAAGTTTGCCATTAATACTTGTTGATGGTTATCAAGTGAGTGATGACTTGCGATAGAACCAATAAAATCAGCCGGTACAATGGCATTACTTTGATGTAAATATTGGTAAAAAGCGTGCTGACCATTGATACCAATTTCACCCCAAAGCGCAGCCACGGTTGGGTAGGGTAGCGACTCACCTTGGGTTGATACTGATTTACCATTACTCTCCATTTCAGCCTGCTGTAAATAGGCGGGAAATCTCGCGAGTGCCTGATCATAAGGCAAAATCACCTGGCTCTGGTGACCTAAAAAGCTCGCATGCCAAAAGCTGAGCAAGGCCATAATGACAGGAATATTTTGTGCAAGCGGTGCGTTAATAAAGTGCTGGTCAATCGATTCACCACCCTCAAGCAGTGTTTTAAAATGATCAAATCCGATGTATAGGGCAATTGGCAAGGCGATTGCCGACCACATTGAAAATCTGCCGCCTACCCAGTCCCACATAGCAAAAATATGGTCGCTGGCGATACCAAATTCAGCAACTTTGTCGAGGTTGCTACTGACCGCGACAAAGTGCTTGGCAACGGCACCTTCCGATTTGAAATAATTAACAAGCCATTGCTTTGCGGTGTTGGCATTGGTCATCGTTTCAGAGGTTGTAAAGGTTTTTGAAGCAACGATGAACAATGTCGTTTCAGGGTTTATTGTAGCGAGAACTTGCGATATTTGTTCGCCATCGACATTAGAAACAAAATGGGCATTAACTTTAGCTAGGGC
Organism: Thalassotalea sp. LPB0316; assembly: GCF_014898095.1. NCBI lineage: Bacteria > Pseudomonadati > Pseudomonadota > Gammaproteobacteria > Alteromonadales > Colwelliaceae > Thalassotalea > Thalassotalea sp. LPB0316. The sequence continues at coordinate 3,262,086 of NZ_CP062946.1, read as the reverse complement.
ATAGCGAGTTAGCGCCTGGCAGACCATTTCGGGCCCCAGATTCGAGCCACCAACACCGATACTCACAATGTCAGTGATCACTTTATTGCTATAGCCGGTGTGATGACCTAAATGAACTCGCTCAACAAAGCGCTCAATTTTTGCTAGCTCTTGTGTCACTTGTAGGCGAACATTATGACCTTCCACCATTAGGGGCTGTGTTGATTTACTTCTTAGGGCAGTATGCAAAACCGCTCTGTTTTCGGTTTTGTTAATGGTGCTGCCGGCAAACATGCTATCTCTTGCTTGCTCTAACCGACATTCTCTTGCGCAGTTGAGCAGCGTGGCTAATACTTCATCGTTGATAAAGTTTTTTGAATAATCGAATAACAGGTTATCGAGTTCGATATGGTATTTGTCGAAGCGCGAAGGATCTTGATTAAACGCCTTGTTTACATCGAAAGGTATTGCTGATGCTGCAAGCTGTTCGAGTTTTTGCCAACTGGCAAGCTGAGTTCTAGCTGTCATTTTTCCAACCTAAATGTTAATGATTATGCAAAGCTAAGTTAAAATGACAGCGCTGTCAATTGTCATTTCAATGAAATTTCAAGATTTGTTGGTTGCGATTATTGATAAATGCCAATACTCTAGCGCTCAGGAAATAATAAGAAATTATCTGTTTTAGGGTTTGAAATTTAAATGAAAGCGACGATCAACGATGTTGCCAAACACGCTGGCGTATCAATAAAAACGGTGTCTCGGGTGATGAATAACGAGCCGTCAGTACGCGATGCAACGAGAGAAAAAGTCATGGCATCGGTGCTTGCTTTAGATTATCAACCCAACTTAGCAGCTCGTAACTTGGCTGGCACTAAATCGTTTTCTATCGCGTTTATTTACGATAACCCCAATGCTTATTACGTCATTGATATGCAAAACGGTATTTTAAAAGCCTGTAAGTCTCAAGGTTACGAGTTGGTTATTCATCCGTGTAATGCACAATCTAAAAACATTCTTGAAGAAATCACGTTAATGGTAAAAATGTCGCGTATTGCCGGCATAGTGTTAACACCACCGTTTTCTGAAAACCCTGAGTTCGTCAAGCATTTAACCAGTTTAGATGTCAAAGTTGTTCGGATCATGTCGGGTGAACACGCACCTGATGAAATTTCACCTTGCGTGATGGTTAATGACCATCAAGCGGCGTTTGATATTACTGAGCATCTGATTAGCCTTGGTCATCAGCGCATTGGCTTTTTAGCTGGTGGCAAAGAGCACAACTCAAGTGCTGAGCGTTTTAACGGTTATAAAGACGCCTTAACAGCCAATGGCATTGCGTTAGACAGTAGCTTAGTTGTCGATGGCGAATACTCGTTTGAATCAGGTGTTGAAGGAGCAAAAACCTTGATGGAGCGTGAGGTAAAACCGTCTGCTATTTTTTCTTGTAATGACGAAATTGCCGCCGGTGCATTATTCGCTTCGCGCTTGATGAACATCGATATTCCAACGCAACTATCAATTGCAGGCTTTGAAAACAGCCCGTTCTCGCGCCAAACTTGGCCAAAACTGACAACCGCTGATCAACCAACTGAAAAAATCGCTGAAAACGCGACTAAGTTATTGATCGCTCAAATCAAAAAGTCGTCTGATAGCAAAATGGTTGAGCAGTTCACCCCTGAATTAGTGGTACGAGATTCAACGGGTAACGTCACTGTCTAAATTTGACTAGCACAGCGAGAAAAGGATATCAGCTGACAGTGAAATATATTTTACTTGCTATCGCACTCATCATATTGCCATTACTTGAAAGTTTTTATGGCGCAACATTGTGGGGGCTAAATTTTGACAGCCCGTTATTTATGGCCAAGGTCGGCTATTGGTTGTTCTATGTAAAATACACCAGTGTATTAGTTGGCTTTTTTCTGGTAGTGTTTGCGCTTACGCGTTTTCAGCAAGTCATTAAGCCAACATGGTGCGCGACCTTGGTGTGGTTTGTGAGTCTATTATTAGCTGCATTACAAATTATCGTGATGTTTTTTGGCTTGATGATCAACATCGACACCGCCAACAAATTAACTTACTACCACCAGCAACGAGCCTTTGAAGATTCAACTATCTACGTTTATACCTCAGATCCTGGCGCGATGGGGCGGGCTTATCATTACTTCTACTTGCTATGTGAACAGCCGTTAAATCGTTATCAACTTGAATTGATAGTAAAAACGCCATGGTTGGGGCGAACGTTTGAATTTGAGGTGATTGACAACCAACTGCAAATTACCAGTGCCGATAATGTCAGTTCCACCTACCCACTGCCAGATAACTCTGTTTGCTACTAAGTTAAAACTTTACTTTTTGCCTGAGCTTTTTGACGTTACCTTGTTTGGTTTTACTGTCCATGCGTTTAATTTGCGAGCTTTTGGTCGGCTTGGTCGGTTTGCGCGCTTTTTGTACCACATTGACGCTTTGTATCAGCTCAACAAGCCGTTTGAGGGCTTCTTCTCGGTTCTTTTCTTGAGTGCGGTGTTGTTGGGCTTTAATGACAATAACACCGTCTTTGGTCAGTCGTTTATCTTTCAATGCCAGTAGACGCTCTTTGTAAAAATCCGGCAGTGACGAGGCGTTAATGTCGAATCGCAAGTGAATAGCAGAGCTAACTTTATTGACGTTTTGTCCGCCTGCGCCTTGCGCGCGAATAGCGCTGATTTCTACTTCATCAAGGTTGAGGTCAACGGCGTTTGAAATTTTCATAAAGTGTTAAAATAAAAAAGGCGATAAACGCTACTACTATAACGTTATCGCCTGCGAATACCAAATAGCGACTACACCTTGAATTGCGAAATAGTCGCGGTGAGCTCTTGAGTTACGGCTTTTTGTGATTCACTCTTTAGAGCCATATCTGAGGTCTGATGAACCGCTTGATCGGCAAGTTCATTGACCGAAATCGTTTGTTGGGTAATTTCATCTGACGCCGACGCTTGCTCTTTAATGGTTGAAGCCGCTTCATTTGATTGTTCTTCAATGAGGGCAACCGCTTGGTTTATATGGTCGAGTTTTTCTGAGACCTGTAAGATAACGCTAACGCCTTCGGTGGTTTTTTCTTTGCCAACATTCATTGCAGCTACGGCGCTAGAGGCTGATTCTTGCAGTTTCACGATAATTTTTTCAATATCGCCCGTTGAATCTTGTGTTCTACTTGCAAGGGTTCTTACTTCATCGGCGACAACGGCAAAGCCACGACCTTGCTCACCGGCTCGAGCTGCTTCAATGGCGGCATTTAACGCAAGTAAGTTCGTTTGTTCAGCAATGTTTTTGATCACTTCTAGTACGGCTGAAATAGATTCTGAATTCTTGTGTAGGGCATTGACAACTTCGGTTGAATGACTCACTTCATTAGCTAAATCATTGATCAAGGTGTTGGCGTTATCAGCCAAGGCTTTACCTTGTTTCGCTTCATTAGCTGCTTTAGTGGCGTAATCTAATGACGTTTGAGCGTTATCAGAAATCCCGTGAATGGTTTGGGTCATTTCAGTGGCTGCCGTTGCTATTTGCTCGATGTATCCTTTTTGCATGCCAACCGTTGAGGAGAAGTCGGCAACTAAATGGCTAACATCATCTGATTCACTCAGTACTTTTTGTGTGGTGAGGTTACATTGGCTAATAATTTTTTGAATATTCTCAACAAAAGTATTGAACGACTCACTTAGCTGGCCTAGCTCGTCGTTGGTATTGATATCAATGCGCTTGGTTAAGTCGCCGTCGCCAGTGGCAATATCATCCATTGCCGCCATCACGCGCTTAAGTGGCTTGGTAAGTAAGCGTTGTATTGTGATAAAAATAACACCAGAAGTAAGTGCGAGTACTAAGATCACGGAAAAAATAGATGAATAAGTGGTTTGCGTGACGGGATCGGTAATCGCGTGCATTGGCACCATAAAGCCAACTCGCCAGTCAAGAGCCATGGTTTCATCGGTAATCGGGGCGACTAAGGCTAGGTACTGTTCGCCTTTAAAATCTAGGGTAGTAAGCAGCTCTTGTTGTGGCTTGCTGTCGTTTAATAGTGCTTTAAAACCGTTGGCGTGGCTAATTAAACTATCGACTTGATCGAGGGTAGGCAGGGTGCTCATATCAATGTTATTAGCCTCGTCAGGAAACGAGATAATACGACCATCGGCGGTATATAAAAAGCCATAACCTTCGTTTTGGTAATGCATTTTATCAATTAAGCCACTCTTGATTTCTGAGGCGAGGATATCGATACCCATCACCCCAAGCAAGGTGCGTGATGGCGAGTAGACTGTTGTTTTTATTGACGTAACAATGGAGCCGTCGTTAGCATCAATCTCAGGGTTAGTGATAAACAAGCGATCTTTTTCCAGTGCCTCAAACCACCAAGGTCGCTTGCTAGTGAAGTAATTTGGATCGTTGTAACGGCCATTGATATCAAAATATTCATGGGTTGCCGCTGGCGCGTAAAACACTGATTTGATCATGGGATCATGGTCAGATTCGTTTTTAAATAAGTCGACGATTTGTTGGTATTGTTTGTCGTTGTCAATGGATGAGCCGCGCTCGCTATAACGACCAAACCAGTCATTGACGAATGGGTTAGCTTGTAATGAGGTGACAACGCGCGATCGCTCGCGGAAAAACTCATGGATGCCAAAAGCCGCTTGTTGAGTGGCGCGGCGAATTTCTTGCGTAACGGTTTGTTCAACGGTTGAGGCGCGCTCTGAGGTGACAAAGTAAGCCACGGCAATGGCAATAACGGCAATAATGCCAGAAATAGAAAGTAGTACTTTACGTACTACAGACGGACGATTCTTCATGGGTGTTTTCCAAAATTTTCTTTTTTAAACAACAGGGTAAAACCAAAGAAATACTTGGTTAAAGTAGCGGATACTTGAATGGCAGCACTCAAAACAGCTTACGTTTTCTGATGTTTGTTATTATTATTCAGTAACATAAATATGACGCATCATAATTAAACACAATTACCGCTAAAATGAAATATGTTTATAGTCAAAATTTATTCATCTATTGCGAAGGTAATAGCAGCATTATGTTTGCACCTTACTATCGACAACGACTCATTTGACGATATCGACATACTCGAAGCGGTGATTTAGAGGTGAAAATAAAAAAGGCAACCTAAGTTGCCTTTGATAAAAAGCCTGATTGGCTTATGGCTGTGCTTTAAAGTGACGATCAAAGAAGTCGATAATCGAGTTGTTTAAATGCACCTTAACTTTTTTACCGCGCATTGAGTGTTTTGCGCCTGGGTAGGTCATCAACTCAAAGAGCTTATTTTCATCTTGCAGCGTTTTGATCAGTTTGGTGGTATTGGTAAATAATACGTTATCGTCTGCCATGCCGTGATAAATAAACAGCGGGCCGTTCAAATCTTTGGCATATGGGAAAACAGAACTCGACTCATAGCCTTTTTCATTCGCCTTCGGGTGATTTAAGTAGCGCTCAGTGTAGTGGGTATCATATAAACGCCAATCGGTTACTGGGGCACCAGAAACACCGGCTTTAAAGTATTCGCCTGCTTTAAACATGCTCATTAGCGCCATATAACCGCCATATGAGTGGCCATAGATGCCAATTCTTTGTTCATCAACATAGTTTAACGTGCGCAGAAATTTGACGCCGGTTACCTGATCGGTGACTTCAATATCGCCAAGGTTTTCATAAATCGGAAATTCAAACGCGGTACCGCGGTAGTTTGAGCCGCGATTGTCTAATTGGAAAACAATATAGCCTTGGCTGACCATAAACTGCGTGAAGTCAGCTCCTTGCCAACGGTTAGTAACGCGCTGTGCGTAAGGGCCGCCGTAGACATTGACGATAACAGGGTATTTTTTGCCTGGCACTAATTGTTTGGGTTTGTATATTTTGTAATACAAGGTGGTGGTTTCGTCATCCGACTTTAACGTACCAAATTCCGGCATCACGAGTTGATCGTAATAAGGTGCAATAGGGTGGTTATTATCGACTTTGTTTTCTTCTAACCACGTAATGTGCTCGCCGTTGATCTTGTGCAAACTCACTTGTGACGGTGTTTGAATATTCGAAAACTTGTTGATATAGGTGTTCAGATCACTCGAAAAAACAATGTCGTGAAAGCCGTTGCGTTTCGTTACTCGAACAACGTGCTCAGGGCTTTTACCGTCAAGTGGTGCTTTATATAAGTGACGCTCTAACGGTGTATCGGCGCGGCCAGTAAAGTATATCCAGCCCGCTTGCTCGTCTACCGCGTGCAGCGAGTCGACAACCCATTGACCTTTGGTTAATTGGGCAAGTTGCTCACCATCAGTGTTATACAGGTACAAATGTTTAAAGCCATCGCGCTCAGACGCCCAAATAAAGCGCTTGTTATCACTTAAAAAGGTCAAGTCGTCATGTAGGTTAAGCCAATGGCTAGAGGTCTCAGTGAGCAAGGTTGATTGGCGACGATTTTTTACTGAATAGAGGTTGAGTTTCAGTGTTTTTTGATCGCGTGATTGCCATTGGTAGGTCAAGGCATCGCCTTTAGGCAACCAGTTTACTCGTGGAATGTAGATGTCAGTTTCTTCACCGATATCAATAGTGCGAATTCGCTGGCTTTTAACGTTAACCGTGGCGAGCTTGATTTTTACATTTGGCGTACCAGTATATGGATAGCGCTGCTCGACAAGTTTGATTTCTTCAGCGTAAATTTCATTGCGCACAGCAATGTCTACCGGCGATTCGTCGACGTTTAAAAAGGCGATATACTTTTCATCTGGTGACCACCAGTAACCCGTCATGCGGCCCATTTCTTCTTGAGCAACAAACTCAGACATGCCGTTTTTAATCGTACCACCGCCTGATTTTGTCAGTTTTGTTTCTTCGCCTGAGTCGATATCGATAACAAAAATATTTTGATTGCGGATAAAGGAAACAAAATTGGCTTTTGGCGAAAACTTCGCATCGGTTTCAAATGCTGGTGTATTCGTTAAACGCTTGGCTTTTTTTTCGGCTAAGTTGTAATAGTAGAGATCGCCATTTAACGGAAATAACAAGGCTTTGCCGTCGTTCGAAAATTTGTATTCCATAATGCCAGAGCCGTATATGCGCTGGCGCTCACGGCGGGCTTTTTCTTCGTCAGATAGGTTTTCGATACCGTCAAAGATATCTTTAGAGTCAACCAGTAGTCGATTTTCATCACTGTCAATATGGTATTCCCATAAGTCGTAGCGATATAAATCTTCTTGCTTGCCTTGTAAATAAGTTACGCGCTTACCGTCTGGCGAAAAACGCAGTGATTTTGGTGTGGCACCATTTAACGATGGTGAAGAATAAATTCGGTCAATGGTTAATTCTTGTGGTTCAACTTTTGGTGCTTCTTCAGCTACCGAGATAAAGCAAAGCGCTAGGGCACTTACGCCGATAGCTAACTGTTTAACTGCGTTTTTCATGAAATTTTTCTAGCATTAAGTGAATAACATCTAATCGGCCAATAATACCAAACAACAGGGGAAAACGTCAGGTTTAATTTGCTTCCCCTGTTTAAGGCGCTTGCGGCGATTATTGAATGATTTCCAATAATTGGTGAATGGTTTTTACTGGAATAATACGGGCACCGCTACCTTCCATCGATTTGTGGTAATTGCGGTGTGGAATAATAATTTGTTCAAAACCGTGTTGTGCCGCTTCTTTTACTCTGGGTACACCACTATCAATAGGCCGGACATCGCCATTTAAACTGAGTTCGCCCATAATACAAGTCGTTCTCGGGACAACAAAATCGTTGAGTGAGCTCAGTAGCGCGGTGACTAAAGCTAAATCGATACAGGTTTCAGATTCATCAATTTTTAACCCGCCAACAATATTGAAAAAGGTATCGTGAAAAATTTTGGTTTTGGTGTGCTTTCGCAAAATACCGGTTAGCATTTTTACTCGGTTCATGTTTAAGCCGACACAGACGCGTTGCGGGAATTCGGATTCTATTTCCGTGGTCAAACATTGAATTTCGAGTAGCAGATTGCGGTTGCCCTTGCGAATACAGGTAATGGCGGAGCCCGGAGAGTTAGTGGTTGAACCCGACAAAAAGATTTCACTGGGGTTATCAACACTGATCATGCCGCGCTCTGTCATTTTAAAAATACCAACGGTATCAATATCACCAAAGCGGTTTTTATTCGCTCTTAGCGTTCTTACTTGGCCATCGTTGGTATCGATGTGAAGTAGGGCATCTACAATGTGAACTAAGGTTTGCGGGCCGGCAATTTCGTTGTTTTTATTGACGTGAGCAATGATAAACATGGTCACGTTATTTTGTTTACAATATTGGGTTAACGCTTGGGCGGCGCTTTTTACTTGTGATGGTGAGCCAGGACTACCATTGGCGTTTTCCGTAACGACAGCTTGAATCGAGTCGATTACGGCAAATTTGATTTGATGTTTATCGAGCTCTTCAATGATCAGCTCGACACTTGTTTCAGATAGTAAATAGAGGTTGTCTACTTGATAATCGAGCTTTAACCGTTGAACGCGATTTTTAAACTGGGATAACGATTCTTCGGCGGTACAATAAAGCGATGCGACATCTTGTGACATGCGAGCAACAAGTGCAGATAACAAGGTAGTTTTACCAGCGCCGGGATCACCAGAAATGATATTGACTGAGCCTGTGGTGACACCACCACTTAATACTCTGTCGAGCTCACCTATGCCGGTTGGTTTTTTTTCTGCTTCAAGTGATACCACTTCATCTATTTTTTTGGCACCACCACCAGCAATACCAGCATAGCCAGCCGCTGCACTTGACTTGGTACTTGTTGCTTTTTTGGCCGCTGATGTTTTCATCTCTGCAAGTGTATTCCAAGCGCCACACTCACATTGACCACGCCAACGGGTATAATTTTTTCCACAATCGGTACAAACAAATTCGATTTTTGCCGCTTTGGCCATTGGCGCTATCACCTTTCTTCGTATAATGATTTCTATCGCGCTAGTGTCGCTGTTTCGGGTATAAGATGCAACTGGCAAGCTACTGTCAATTTATTGCCTGTATAGTTATTTCTCGTTAATGAGCTTGGCTATTTTTGTTCAACATTAGCGATGCAGAGCAAGTTATTTCTCGGTTATTTGCTTTAGGTACGCATATTGCTTGTTGATTTTGTTAAGATTGTAAGATAATGATATGCGTTTAACGCAGTAGTTGATGAGTTAGTTTAAGGTCAATGTCAAAAGACTTAACAAAATATAATCGCATTATTGATCAGTTTAGAGGTCAGGTATTTAAGGCTGATTTCGAAACTAAATATAATGCGGCAACAAAACATTTACCGACCAGTGATCGCTTCTTACTAAAGATGGAAGTGAAACGGCTGGCGCAACCTTGTACTCGTTTGGTCGACTTACGAGGCTTGGTTGATGGCGAATGTAAAATGTTTGAATACGATGGTAAAACACATTTTCTCGATGATGTTGCGATCCAAACCTTTAAAGAAAGCATTGCTAGTTATGGCTCGTATACCTTTGGCGTGTATGAGGCAGTTAAGAATACTGACAACAATTTTAGGGTAATCTATCAGCGTGAGAAGGCAAAGGTAGATTCCGCTCAAGCTCAAGACCAAGAGCGCATCTTAGATAAAACGCAATACCCTGCAGAGGTTGTAACTCTAGGCCCATATTTCAATCGCAAAGAAGAGCGCATGAACTTTGCCATTCCGGTAAAAGTAGAAGTGAACGCCAATGATATCTTACTGGCAACAACCTCAGATATGAGCGTTGACGGTGTTAAAGTGCGGATGACTGATGAACAAACTTTAAAGGTTGGCCAAACGTTAACTATTCAGTTTGTTGGTTTAGAGCAAGAATTTCAATTTGGCAAAGAAAACGCTTTTGACTATGTGATCAGAAACATGCAGGTAGTTGATAAAGTTCAGCTAGTTGGCATGGAGAGGGTTTATAAAAAAGGTCAAGATAAAGATGGCTTCAAGCAATTCTTAAAGGGCTTTATTCAAGGTAATAAACGCCGATACAAGATCAATTTAGACAATACGATTACGGCCATTAAGGCGCGTAGCTATCAGCAATTTGTCTTGCCAAAAATTAATGAGCTACCGATATTTGTTCGTTCAGTTGACGGTAAGTATCGCCCCGCGTATGCATTAACAGGCCACAACAACCAAGCACTATATCAGTATTGGCAAGATGAACGTCAATTTTCAACGATTGATTGTTTACTTACACAAGAGCGCATTGCGCGTTTGAGAATGGCCAAAAAAATAGGTCAAAGCTTATTGGTATATAGCTTTATTCATGAAAGTAATGGCCAACAATTCTTCTATACCGCTGACAATAAGCAGCTGGAGCAAGATAAAGCCTTTATGCGCAAATTTATTGGTTTTGCCGCATCAAAAGAATCGTTTGCCATTACTGAAATAAAGCTGTTTGACGTTGATCGGGATAAGGCTCATGCTTCGTTGACCTTGTCTAATTCACTAGCGACAAAAGATCAATACCTGATGGACCCGCCATCGGACGATGTCTACAACGAAGTCGATAATTTGCCTTATTGTATTGTTGCTCATGACCTCACGTGCTTAAGTTTACAAGAAGAGTACAAGCGTTATAACTACAAAGACATTGATAAGAAAATGCTCAAGGGCTTTGGCCATAAACGCAGTGCAGAAAATCAACGAGTAGAATCTGTTGGCATTAGTTTTTTAAACCAGCGCTCTGAGTCTCGCTTTAAATATCAAACGCCAGCAACCGTTGAGGCGGGCGGCGTAAAGTGGCAAGGCAAGTCTGAAGATTTTTCGATGTCTGGATTAAAAATCATACTTGATCGAGAGGCGATGTTAAAACGCGGTGATGTCGTTAAATTGACTTTTCCTAAACTGCAAAAAATTACCAAAGCTTTTAATTTAAGCGAGTTACCCTATGAAGTGGTTCGCATTAATAAAAAGAAAAATATTATTAATTTAAAGGTTTACGTTGAGCAACATCAGCATATTGGTCGGAGCTTTTTTAAGCTGCTGATCAGTAAAAACAGAGATAAGCTCGAGGTTGATGAATATGCCTTAACTATCCCGGGCTTAAGTAAGGCACTGCTTAATATATATTCAAGTGCACTAGATATTCCACAGCTGTTGGTGCAAACAAGTGGCAGTCGTTATAAAACAGAGCTTGTTGTCGCTAATCACGATAGCTCAAATTTTGTTTCTGTTTGCCGAACCCTTAGTGACCAGCGACGCAGGATCAATCTATTCCCGCTACTTAGTCATCACAACGCGATTGAAATGCTAACTGCGGCACTTAAGCGTTTACAAAGTACTGATTTACCTGTGCACGGTATTTTATATGTGTCAATTGACACCAGTATTAAGTCAGTTGAAAAAGCGGTAATCACTAAGTTTGATATTGAGCTAAGTAGCGATAAATTACGCCATATGTTTATCGCCACAGCATTAAAGCGTGGTCAATTATTTTGTTTACAGACCAAGCTTTCACGTGTCGATAGGCCTAATATGGACTTTTTAAATCCAGAGTTAAGCTATATCGGCTCATATGCCATTCACCGAGGTAAGCAATTAGAGCAAGATATTTGGAGTGTTGCAGGCGTTGTTGAATTGTTTGATATCACCAAAGAGGCATTGCTCAGACATCAAATGTACATTGCCGAACAAGCCAGTCAGTAGTTTCTTTCATCATTGCTAATCAAGCCAGTGCAATAGCGTATCAAGTGGTGCTTTATTGATGCTGGTTTGGGCTTTTTGTTGGACGATTTCTTTCGCGTGACAAGCAACACCTAGTTGCGCTTTGGCCATCATGACTAGATCATTTGCGCCATCACCAATGGCGACAGTTTGGCTCATCGGAATTTGATATTTATCCGCGAGCATCACCAGTACGTCTGCTTTTTTATTCGCATCTACTACTTCACCTAGCACTTTTCCGGTTAGTTTACCGTCAATAATTTCGAGTTGATTAGAAAAAGCATCATCGAGTGGTAACGTCGCTTTTAAGTGGTCAGCAAAGTAGGTGAAACCGCCAGAAGCAATGGCTAAACGCCAGTGATTTGCTTGCAGAGTAGCAATAAGTTCAGTCAGCCCTTCCATTAATGGAAGGTTGGCGAGTACAGTTTGTAAGATCGCTTCATCAGCGCCTTCTAGGGTTGCAACACGTTGATATAAGCTTTGTTTAAAATCCAATTCGCCACGCATTGCCTGAGCCGTTACCGCCGCTACTTGCTCACCGGTGCCGGCAAGTTTGGCAATTTCATCAATACATTCAATTTTAATTGCAGTTGAATCCATATCCATAACGAGTAGACCTGGCTGACTTAAGCTCGGTGAGTGCTGAGTAATGGCAGCCTCAATATTGTGCTGGATATTAAAGCTAGCCAGCAGTTGCCTGCTAAAGCTAATATCTTGGCAGGTTATGCCAAAGCGAATACTGGTTAAGCCATTGCGCTGATTTATTTGCTCAATATTCATTAAGTTTAATTGACAGCAGTCTTGGAGTTTAACCAAGGTAGCAAGTTTGAGCGTTGAAAAGACAACTAGCGTGGCGCTTGTTTGTTCTAGTGGTTGAATGTCATCTATTTTAGCTACTGGTGTTCGCTCGGTAGCTACTATGCTACTGGTAAGGCGCAGGTGTTGAGTATCGAGTGAAAAAGCTAATGGTTTGGTGAGTGGTTTACTACAATCAATTATTTGTTTTACTGATAACTGCTCTAACGCGTTAATTTCATACTCAAACATCGACATATTCTTCTACAACCTTTTAATATTATTTATTGCGTTTAGATTTTAAAAACATCATTTAGCCAGTATAGTTAAGCTACAGCTTGAGAGATTTTGCTTGGCTGCCGAATATTTTTCATCTTAAGAAACGAATAGAGATGCCTTTATACCTTAAAATATCGCCGATTTATAATAAAATTCTGCAATTAACTATAGCGGTTGTGCTTATCGTTGTTGTCTTGAATATTCATTTTATTAGCGATCAAAAGTCTAAAAACAATGTTCATCAGCATTATCAGCAGGTGGGGCAACTGCAACTGCAACAACTTGTGACCAGTGCTGCTATTTTGCTCGAGCGCGGTGATAAAAAAGCGTTAACATTACTGGCTGAGCGAACAAGTGAGCAAGCGTTTATCCACGATGTCGTATTTTATGATGTTACCGGACAAACCCTGATTAACTCAGAAAAAGCACAAGCAATTCTTGAGCGTACCCAAGCAAGATTAACTGATGATGTAGCCGTTAAGCAGACGAGCTTTACCAGTGAAATTCGCGCCGACAAACTATTGGGCTATGTCCGTATTACCTTGCAAGACGAGATGATCACCAGCTCGCTCAACCAAGCGAATAACGAGCTTTTTGAGCAAGCTAGGTTGCTATTAATTCTCACCGGCATTGTTGGTTTCTTGCTGGCAAAAAGCTTTTCAAAGGCACGTCATAAAGCAATTAAAGTGGCAAGCGCTAAGCCGTAACGTTCGACTAAATTTGAAAGTTGCGATGAAATATTTTGTTTTTAGTTTTCAAATGAGCAAAAAAAAGCGAGCACTAAAGGCTCGCTAATAACAAATGAATAGGTCTGGTTTAATTATTCGTATGAACGCTCAAGCCATGAAATTTGCAGTTTAAGCTCTTCTATTTGCTTGTTTGCGTCTGCTAATTGTTGCTCCAATGAAACCTTGTGCTCAGTTGCTGTTTCATTGATTTGTGTCTGATTCGCTTCTGAAGTCGCCATAATTCAACCTTACTACTTGTAATTGAGTGTGTATTATTTCATCTTTGCTTTCAAAAATGAACTGTTTTGTGTGTTTAATCGCCTATGTCTGTACTGATGATAATTTAGGTTATTGTTTTATAAAGAAATAAAAATTAAAGACAAAAGGCTTTATTGATGTTGTTTTCGATCTGTTGAGCGATCATTTCTTTCGGCTCTGTTCTTAGTTTGACCAGATAATCAAAAATTACTGGGATATTTTGCGGGCTATTGTGCTCAGTTGATTGCTCAAAAATAGGCATGGCCGGGGCATCTGTTTCCAATACTATGGCGTCGAGTGGTAGTTTACGGACTGTGTTGAGCGTTTTTTGCGCGCGTTGATAAGTAATTGTACCACCAATCCCCAATTTAAAACCCAAATCAAGATAGTGTTTGGCTTGTTGATAACTTCCTGAAAATGCGTGAATAACCCCACCGCCGTCGAACTTACTGGCTTTTAACCGCTCGACCAATAAAGGGTGGGACTTTCTATGATGGATGATTACCGGCAATTGTACTTGTTTGGCAATAGTTAATTGGCGGTCAAAAAACTCGATTTGTTTGCTCAGGTTATCGTGCTCTTCCGCTATTTTTCCGTCAATACCTATTTCACCGACGGCGATTAAGCTATCTTTGTATTGCAGCAATAAGGCTAATAATTGATCAAGGTGATCTGTTGTTAAGTCATTTAAGAACCAAGGATGAATACCAAGTGCTTTGTGCAGTTTGAGTGGAGTTGCTGTTGAAAGGGTTAATACTTGATGCCAATTACTTGGTGCGATAGCCGGCACTATCAGTTGATGCACACCAAGGTTTAAGCAGCTTTTCGCGATTGACTCACGCGCTTGGTCGAACGCTTTGAAATCAAAATGGCAATGGCTGTCGGTAAAAAACATGGTCATTGGCTAATAAAAAGGCTAATAAAAAGGCTATCAAATTTGATAGCCTTTAGTGTAATCAGATTATGCAGTTAATGCTACATGCGCTCCATGACTTCAATACCCAAGATGTCTAAGCCTTTTTCTAAGGTATTAGCAATTGCATGACAAAGGGCTAAACGCGAAAGTTTGGTCTCTTCGTCAATGCCGTCTTTGAGAATTGGGCAGGCTTCATAAAAGCTCATGTAAAGACTCGCAAGCTCGTATAAGTAATTACATAACAAGTTAGGTGTGCCATCACTGATCACCGCGTCGAGCACTTCTTCTAACTGTAGCAATTTAAGTGCTAATGCTTTTTCTTGTGGTTCAACTATCGTTGCTTGGCTAGGTAGTTGCTCACTTTTCACCCCAGCTTTAGTGAAAATACTTTGAATACGTGAATACGCGTATTGTAAGTAAGGCGCAGTTGCACCTTCAAAGCTCAGCATAGTTTTCCAGTTAAAGATGTAATCACTGGTGCGGTTTTTCGATAAATCGGCAAATTTAACCGCGCCAATACCGACTTTTTGAGCAACTTCGCTAAGTTGCTCTGCTGGCATCTCTGGGTTCTTTTCTTTGATGAGCTCGGTTGCGCGAGTAACGGCTTCATCAAGTAAGTCTGCTAACTTAATGGTGCCGCCAGTACGGGTTTTAAATGGTTTGCCATCGTCGCCCATCATCATGCCAAATGGGCAGTGATCGTAGGCAACGTTTTCTGGCAAGAAACCAGCTTTGCGAGCAACAATTTCAACTTGTTTAAAGTGAAGCGCTTGGCGTGCATCAGTAAAAATAATGATACGGTCTGCGTTTAATTCATTCGAACGGTAGCGACAAGCTGATAAATCGGTTGTTGCGTAAAGATAGCCACCACCAGATTTTTGTACGATAAAGACCGAAGGTTCGCCATCTTTATTAGCCATTTCTTCAATGAACACAACCTTTGCGCCTTGATCTTCTACTGCGATACCTTTTGCCATAAGTTCGTCGATAACAGCAGGCAAGTCTGGGTTGTAAGCACTTTCGCCCATGATATCTTGACGGGTTAAGGTGACGTTTAACTTATCGTAAATCTCTTCAGAGTGGTGAATTGAGATATCGATAAATTGTTGCCATAACGTTGCGCAATCGGCGTCACCACTTTGCAGTTTTACGACGTATTCACGCGCGCGATCGGCAAAGCCGTCTTCTTCATCGAAGCGCACTTTTGCTTCGCGGTAGAAGTTCTCTAAGTCGGCTAGGGCTGTTTCCGCAACTTCATTAGCGGCTAATTTATCGCTTAAATGCGCTAATAACATCCCAAATTGTGTGCCCCAATCACCCATGTGATTTTGACGGATCACTTTATCGCCTCTAAATTCTAGTGCGCGAACGACTGCATCACCGATAATCGTGGAGCGCAGGTGGCCTACGTGCATTTCTTTTGCTAAGTTTGGCGCAGAATAGTCAACCACTACGGTTTGTGGCTCTGCACGCTGTGTTACGCCAAGTTTTTCATCGTTAGCCGCTTGTGCCAGAGCGCTTGCTAACCAAGTTTTTGATAAATGAATATTGATAAAGCCTGGGCCAGCTAATTCAATTTTCTCAGCGATGCCTGCATCAACTAATGCCGGAGTTAAGCTTTCAACAACTTTAGTAGCTAATTCTCGCGGGTTGGTTTTTAGCTTTTTAGCTGCGCCCATGACGCCGTTCGCTTGGTAATCACCAAATTGTGGTTTCGTTGATTGGCTCACGGCAGGGTTCGTGTCTTGTGGTAAGCCTGCATCGACCATTGCTTTTAATACAATGTCTGATAGTAGTTGTTTAATATTCATTTCGTAATCACTTTCTCTTTGCTATTGCGCATGAGATACCGCATCGAGTGCGGTATGACGTTATATTTTTTCGTTATTCCCGCAAAGGCAGAAATGACGGTTATTTGACTCGTCATTCCCACGAAGGCAGAAATGGCGTTATATCTTTTCGTCATTCCCGCGCAGGCGGGAATCTTTAATTAATGCTCTCTGGTTTGATGGAACTCAATATCAGGGTGACGCTCTTGCGCCAAGCTCAAATTGACCATCGTTGGTGCGATATAAGTTAAATTATCGCCGCCATCAAGCGCGAGGTTATCAAACGCTTTCTTTCTAAACTGCTCCAATGTGCGCTCGTCTTTACAAGTGCACCAACGGGCAGTTGCGATGCTGATTGATTCGTAAATCGCATCAACGTTGTATTCGGTTTTTAAACGCTGCACGACCACTTCAAACTGAAGCACACCAACCGCGCCAACAATCATATCGTTCGAGTTGAGCGGTCGAAATACTTGAACCGCGCCTTCTTCAGATAACTGGATTAAACCTTTTTGTAATTGCTTTTGCTTCAACGGATCTTTTAAACGAATACGGCGGAACATCTCAGGTGCGAAGTTTGGAATACCCGTGAACTTCATTTCTTCACCTTGGGTAAAGGTATCACCAATTTGAATACTGCCGTGGTTGTGTAAACCAATAATATCACCGGCATAGGCTTCTTCAACATTGGCACGATCACCTGCCATAAAGGTTACAGCATCGGCAATTTTTACATCTTTACCAATACGTACTTGGCGCATTTTCATGCCTTTGGTGTATTTGCCTGAAACAATGCGCATAAACGCTATGCGGTCACGGTGTTTTGGATCCATATTCGCTTGGATCTTAAAGACGAAGCCTGAAAACTTTTCTTCGGTTGCTTCAACATCGCGGCCATCGGTTTTGCGTGGTAATGGTGTTGGTGCCCACTGGGTTAAACCATCTAGCATATGGTCTACACCAAAGTTACCTAAAGCGGTACCAAAGAATACCGGTGTTAACTCACCTTTTAAGAATTCATCGAGATCGAATTCATGAGAAGCGCCAACAACAAGTTCTAACTCGTCGCGTAAATCGTCGGCAAAACTACCAATCGCAGCATCGAGATCTGGGTTGTCTAAACCTTTAATCACTCGCTTTTCTTGAATGGTATGGCCTTGGCCTGACTGATACAAAATCGTTTCATCAGTTAAAATGTTATACACACCTTTAAATTCTTTACCCATGCCAATTGGCCAAGTAATGGGGGCACATTTTATTTTTAAAACATCTTCAACTTCATCCATGACTTCCATAGGGTCACGCGTATCGCGGTCCATTTTGTTCATGAAGGTAATAATCGGGGTATCGCGCAGGCGAGTAACTTCCATTAATTTAATGGTTCTGTCCTCGACACCCTTTGCCGTATCGATAACCATTAAACACGAATCTACCGCGGTTAGTGTGCGGTATGTATCTTCAGAGAAATCTTCGTGACCAGGTGTATCGAGCAGGTTGACTAGGCAGTCGTTGTACGGAAACTGCATAACCGAGGTGGTGATCGAGATCCCGCGATCTTTTTCCATTTCCATCCAGTCAGACTTGGCGTGCTGACCTGACTTTTTACCTTTTACAGTGCCGGCTTTTTGTAGCGCTTGACCGAATAAAAGCACCTTTTCGGTGATCGTTGTTTTACCCGCATCGGGGTGCGAGATGATAGCAAAGGTCCTTCGCTTATTGATTTCATTAAGAAAATCTTGGTTTGCCATGTATAAATTCTTTTAGTTTGTACACGGATTTGTACACACTTTTGGAAGTACTCTATTTTCAGTTCTTCGCTTGTCAAATCCGTCGTGTTAATCGTAATTGGCCGCTATTTTCGCTGATCTTGACTTTATAAACAATCAATGGTTATCTAATCGGTTACCATTTACTCTCAGCGTGCGCCAATGCTCAGTTGTAGCTGTTTGCAATCGTTGCTTCTTCAGCTCATGAACAACTGTGGCTAAACCACAAATTCCTTCGCTACCAGAAATCGATGATAGCTTGTCGTACTACACCGATGATGGTGCAGTTGCCGTTGATCGGTATTGCAGGGTATTGCGGGTTCAAAGGTTTTAGGTACTTCTGTTCACCATCAATAACTAACTGCTTAAAGGTTGCTTCTTTCGAATCATCCAAACGCGCAACAACCAATGAACCTGAAGAATAAGGTAACTCAGGATCAACAACGATCACTGCCCCCTCAGGTATGGATTTTTTTCCGCTTGGATTTTCCATACTGTCGCCTTTTACGCGAAGTGCGAAACAACCCTCATGTGCTTTCCCAGTGACTTCACGCCACTCCTCAGCATCTTCATGGGCAAATCCCTCCGCTATTTCAGTCCAATCACCGGCCTGAACCCAGTTAATGAGAGGAATTCTTCCCTTAATATCAGGCCCGACTTCTACATTACCGACCCCCAAGCCAATCTCGCCATCACCTGTGGCGAGCCAATGAGCATTCACGCGAAGCGCCTCCGCGATCTGCATGGTGTAACGAGACCTAGCCGATTTACCAGAGCAAATCTGGCTGATCGACTGCTGTTTGATACCAATGCGACGAGCCAACTCAGACTGAGTCACCCCAGTAAGCTGCAAGGCATGGTTTAGTCGTTCGGATAAAGTTTTCATAAGCCCGTATTCTACAAATAAAACTGTAGCCTTTCAACAATTTTAACTGTTGACTTAACTACAGTTTAAACTGTAACATTCAATCTTGTAACAGTTTTTATTGTAACAGGAGACGGTATGGAAGTGTTCAACACGACACAAAAACATCTCCGCCGTGCCATTGACTTGGTAGGCGGGCAATCAGCATTAGCGCGAGCCATCAACTCAAAACAGCAAAACGTCTGGTTTTGGTTGAATAAATCAGGGCGTGTTCCCGCTGAATTCGTTTTACCCATCGAACAAGCTACGCAAGGACAGGTAACCCGATCCCAGTTAAGACCGGACATCTATCCCGAATGCCCAAGCGAGCTGAAAGCCAGTAACCAGTAGGATTAAGGGCAAATAATGGTCAGCATTTTACGTAAACACAAAAGCGAGTTCCTCCATGCGTGATTATGGCAAGGTCTATACCCGCTTTTGGCTAAAGCAAAACGTTTTGTCCTGGAGTGACTCAGCGAAGTTGCTAGGACTGTATTTGCTTACATGCCCACATTGTAATTTGCTTGGCTGCTTTCGATTACCGATTGGTTACGTTGCTTCTGACTTGAACTGGGATGAGCAACAGGTTGCCAAGGCTCTAAATGAGTTAGAACAAGATCAGTTCCTCATTCGTTGCGAGGAATCCGGTTGGACTTTGATTCGGAGCTTTCTGAAGCACAACCCAATCGAAAACCCGAACCAAGGTAAGGCTGCCTTTCGGTTACTTAAAGATGTACCTGCCGACTTCGTTGGTATGGCATCGCTTTTGAAATCTCTTGCCGCTTTTCAAGCTCGGCTACCAGAAGAATTTTCATCATTGTTTATGCCTGATGGCAACCCGGTAAGGGACTCTCAACGGTCGGATGACTCTGAGAGAAGCAATAAACCAACAGTTAAAACTGTTGACCACATACAGTTTGAAGACTTCTGGGATGTACAAATACGCAAAGAAAAAAAAGCGAAAGCCAAAGAAGAATGGCTACGCATGGGCCTCAATGAAGACCATGAACTCGCCTTGGAAGTGCTAACACGCTGGAAAGAGCAACGAGACAACCGATTGCAGTATCAAGATCGGACTAAGACCCCTATGCCACATAACTGGCTTTTAAACCGGCAATGGGAAGACGAGTACGTTCGCATTGATGAAGTACAGCAATCATCGACGAGCCTAAAGGGCAGCAATCACCAATTGAATATTGAAGAAAGCAATCGTCGCATCGCTGAAAGCTGGGCCGGACCAGGTATTCGGGAGGTTCGTTCAAGTGCAGGAGGTTGATAAACGCGAGTTTGCTGAAGTTTGGGGAGCAGCTTGGGCCATGTATGGCAAAAGCTTATCACCGCAATTGCTATCCATCGCATTTGAAGCCCTTCGTGCTTATAGCATTGAAGAAGTGCGAATCGGTCTGACTCGGCATATTCAATCACCGGATACTGGGCAATTTTTTCCAAAGCCCGCTGACGTCATCAAGCATATCGATGGCAACTCGGGTTCAAGAGCCATGGTTGCTTGGAACAAAGTTGACAAGGCTGTTCGTCAGGTTGGCGCTTGGACATCCGTGATGTTTGACGATGCACTTATCCACCGCGTGATTTCAGACATGGGGGGATGGGTTGAACTCTGCAAAGTTGATGACAGGGAATACCCCTTTAAGCAAAAAGAGTTTTTAACACGCTACCAGGCTTACTTGCTGCGGGACGAAGTGGGTGAATACCCAAGGCTATTACAGGGTATTGCAGACCATCAGAACCAGCAAAAAGGATTTGATATGCAAGCGCCTGTTGCCGTAGGTGACTGGTCAAAAGCGGCACAAGTTTACACGAGAGGCATCGCCAATTTTAGCGCAGTGCCTTTGAAAAGAATAAGCCCGAAAGCCATTCAGGCGCTTCTCGGAAATCAATTAGAGGACAAAAATGAAAACGATTAAAGCAAAAACCGTTGCCCTAGTGATAGCCATGTCCGCAAGCACTTCAGTCTATGCGTTTCCGGGCTATCAGTGGGAAAAAGCAGCACAAAGTGTTGGTATTGATCCAGTCATGCTCTACGCCGTTGCCTTGGCTGAGTCGGCCTCACATCGAGGTCTTAACATGACCAGTCCATGGCCATACGCAATTCGCAATGGTTCAAACGCAACCTACGCCAAATCTAAGACAGAAGCAGAGAAACTGTTAAACCAAGCACTGCAAGAGACTGAAAAATATCAGCTCGATATTGGCCTTATGCAAATCAATTTGCATTGGCATGGGCATCGGGTGAGCTCAGCAGCGGAACTGCTAGACCCCATCACCAACCTTACGGTCGGCTCAAGTATTTTGGCCGAAGCAATCAAGTCTTCACCAAATGATTTAGAGCTTGGCATAGGCCGCTATCACAGTTGGAACGAAGAGCGTGCACGCTGGTATGGGCAAAGAGTGCTTTCTATCTATCGCAATATTTTACATGAACTGGAGGTCCGTCAATGACAACCAATCAACAAGACTTCTATCAATTAAATTTGGCGTACCTACACGCAGCACGAGAATTAGCGCGAATTGATCCGCAAGAGGCCGTCTTGCGCTTTGGACTTACACGCGACGTGGTTGATGCTTTGATTAATGCTGGTGTTGATGACCTGCAACGAGTGGCGACCTCATCATTCATGCTGTTTCAACCAAGGGGTAACCAAAGCCAACTGATTGAGATGGTGAAGAGCAAAGGCACAGGTATCCCAAGAATCGCTTATTTATTATCAACCCTAAACAACAAGGGGGATGCATGATTGATAACCTGTCCAAAAGTGAGCTATTTACCCGAGCCTCGCTGCTTATTAAATACGGATTTCGAACAACCATTATCGCGCTCGATACAGGTTTGCCAATCCACATTATCAGAAGGCTCCATAAAGAAGTGACTGGCAAGTCACCTTGTCCTGGTCAATTGCCAGAATCTGATGCCATCGTCAAAAGCAGAAGAGCATTAGTTGAAGGCTCCCTGCTTATGGCGCTTTATGTCAATATTGGTGGTGATAATGTCTACAAGCAATTAAATATCGATGCTTTGATGAAGGCTTACGATGCGTATTTGGTTGCAAGAGAAGAAGCAGATCTTCCAGCTGAGATCCCCTGGAAAAAACTGACCATCAATGAAGGTTGGGTTCTAGCTCGTGATTTAAGATCACAGCTTGCATCCTTACACCGGTGTCGATGCGGCAGTCTGTATTTGACGGTATCTCAACAGCGCATTCAGCTTAAATGCCCTGTGTGTGAGATTATGGCCGAGCAAACCACTAGAGCACTTTTTCAGAACTAACATGCTGATGCATGATTTGATTGTGCACCGTCTGTGCACTTTGAGAGTACTAAGAAGATGACAAACTTACTTAAATCTTTACCAGCACGCTGCTGGTTTATATCACTGGGGCTTTTTCTGGCGACTTTGGCTGCGGCTCATTTCTTTCCATCAGAAATATTAACGGCATCTGCCAAGTTAGCGGCTTTGCCATTTCTGTTCTGCACCGTCGTTTTTTTCAGCTACTTGGGATTCAAAGCGACCTGTAATCCCATCGGACTTATAGCCATAATCACTATGCTTGTAGCAATCGCATATTGGCAAGCGAGTTGGACAATTGTTGGCTTGGGACTCTTTTTCTTAGCTATTTGCACTGGAATTAGATTCTTGAGTAGCCAAGTTAAAGATTCGGGTAGAACTTTGAGCATTGAAGAAAAATGGTATTGGTATAAGCTCCATTCGTTTTTTGATGGCTTTTATCCAAGGTATCCCAAAAAGCCAAAAAAATAGCCAGCCAACCACAAGCTGGCTACCTTCTATTTTCAGTTCCTTCCTGATGCCTGGTTATAAGCCCTAATATCGATCAAGTTGTTCTGAGCATAATCTCCCGCAAGCGATGCATTTGAGATCACCGCTATCTGCTTATCCACAAATGCTTTATCTTCTTCGGACACACTGTCAGGAATGTAAGCGCCACTCTCATCCTTTTGACGATACTCATTTAGCATTTGCTCCCTTAGACCTAGCATTTCAGGCGACCAACTCGATGAGTCTTCAGAGTTGAAAACGCGCCCCGCCAAACCTTCATTGAAAGCTTGAGCGAACACTTGACTTTGAATCGGGGTCAATCCCATTCTCTGCCCTTCGCTGTATGCTTCCTGTTTAAAATCATCGGCATACTGTTCTAAGAACTCACCATATCGATTGTTAACTGCCGCACCGAATGCCCCAGCCAACATGGCTTCAGACTTAGTACCCCAGTTTACTTCGGAGGCATACTGCGAACTCGATCCACTGTATGCATCATTAAACGCCGTCAATGGGTTTTCCAAAGAGGTTCCGGCGTCAACGGCTGCTTTTAAGCCATCCCAGGTTGATTTACTGGCCACCGTTGCATTGTGCAAGAAACCTCGTGAGCTAGGGTCTTCAAGTGCTTGCTCCTTGTAACTCTCATAGTCTTCGCCAAAGTGATTCAAGGTATGCAGTGCTGCATCAGTATGCTTGCCACTGAAGTCACCAATAGCACTGGCGCTGTTGAAGAACATTTCAGCACCAGAAACTCCGCTATCATCAGCCATAATGCGAGATCGCCACTGAGAGCCAGCTTCACTGTTTAGTCCAGATTGATAGGTACTTGTGTCAGAAACTACGGCCTGTTGGGCTTGTTGTTGATGCGCATTTAGTTGTCCATCAACACCAGACAAATTAGTTTGGTAAGCTGATTGAGCTGCGTTGAACTGAGTTTGAACAGTTGCAGCATCCTCGTAGCCGCCCAATACACCCGATTCCACTTGGCTTTGAGTGCCACCAAAAGTAGGTGCAGTTGATGACAAGCCTTCATTAGAGCGTGGCTGAATAGATCGTAAATCGGCTCCGGTAGCCATGGCCATAACAGTCATTGCTGCTTGATAGTCATTGTCTCGTTCAGCGGGCGTCGAGGAGTTGCTATAGGTTAAAGACTCCATAGCTGCGGCCACATACGCCTGATTATCATCAGGTAGCAAGCGCTGATACATTGGAAGGTTTTCACGTAATCGGTTACCTGCTTCAACATGCTGGTTCATATAGCGACCTAAATAATCCATGACTTCAGGATTATCCGCTGCTAATCGAGTTAACGTCGCACCATCCGTGTTCCTTTGTCCTGATAGACTGTAGCTGGCCTGATCAAGCTCACTAAAGCGGTTTGATGCCGTGATAACGTCTTGTGCTGAACTCTGAAGTGACTGATAGTCTTGATTAGACAACGACATCTCAACGCCAGAGCGTCTTGAATCTGAAAGGTCCTTAACCATCGCATCGCGAAACTCAGCACGTCGTGAATCACTCGATGCCAAGCTTTGCATCTCCCCAGTGAGCGTATTTGCGGTCGTAGACCGAGAACTGCCTTCTGACGACTCAACTTGGCCACTAAAGTTACCACCTAGATCCAACCCAGCTCGTACCCTTGATAGTTTTGGTACACGAGATGAATCTGGCTTATCAACTCCAGGCAAATTACCTTGTGGAGAATCATTGCCTCCCGTTCCAAGAAGCCTCCCAAGAAAACCCTTATCGGCAACTTCTTTCTCACCGGGATTAGTAATGGTTCCATCGCCACCAACCCTTAGTCCGCCAGATAACACGCCCGATACCAAGCCACGTACAGCGTCTTTTTTATCGTCTCCGAAACCATACCGTGTTTGCAGGTCATCAGTGACCTGATTAACAACGGCGCTAGATGCGGAATTAGAAGAACCAATCTGACGTCCAACCGAAGAAAGGTTGTCGTAACTTAGCTTTTCACCAAAAGTTCGGCTCATGGTGTTGCCAACTTGACGGCTAAAGGCTTGAGTTGCCTGAGTCATGGATTCTTTTGCAGAGCCGACCATTGAACCCACCGCATTTCCGACAGAGAAACTGCTAAGTAGGTTTGACGCGCCGGTCATAGCAGAACCAGTGAGGGCTGAATTTTGGAACATTGACTGTGATTGCATCACCGGGGCATTTTTCGAGACATCTGGACTTGCCATCTTTTCATCAATGGCATCACCGTTTTGAAGACGTCCAGCCAAGTGGGTAGCGGTTATTGCTGAGCCATACACAAGCATGAGCGAAATCGCCGGAACACTCGACGCCAACATGCCGCCAGTAGCTATCCAGGTTTGCAGCACTGAATCCATCTGCATCATCCCAGCAAAAGATGGCACTTCTGTACCTGCAAATGCATCAAGAGCCGACATTTTCCCTGCAACGGTTAAATGAATATACAGGTTAATGATGGCCATGACAGGCATCCAAAGTTGAATCCAAAGCAGGATTAACAAGTACTTCCCGGCCATTCGCATCCCGATTTGGCCAAGGGCAATCACAAAGGCCATCAATGGGGTGATGGCGTAAATGAAACCCTCAAAAAACGTCATCATCGGACGAACGATGCTTTGGAACAGGGTCTGCTCCGCCGCCCATTGCGTATTGCGCTGCTCAATCGCTTGGTTAACCATAACGGCGGCGGTGAAAGCTTGATCATCCATATATTTGCCCGTCACGCTTTGCTCATAGATAGGCAAAAGCACCGACGCGGTCATGTACTCTTGGATGTTAACCGAATCCAAACCAAGGTTATTCAGTGCATTTCGGATCACGTCATCAGTATCCGTTGCTGACGAAGTTCCCAATGAGGCCGACAGAACCTGTTTAAGCCTTGGAATGAAGGTTGATTCTGTCATGAGTTTCAGTTGGCTGTAGGCATCGGTGCAGTCCAGATCGCTACTGCTACCACTGAGCATGATTCGAGTGCCATAAATGCGCGAATCAAACCTAATCGCAGTCATCGGGTTAGGATCACTCAGCACCTGATCGAGGTTCTTTTGGCCAATGTCGATACCAATCAAGGTGCACTCTTTGATGTAGTTAAACCACGATTGCTCGATGTCCGAACCGGCGACACGATTTGCATCACCCAACCCAGAGCGATCCATCACCTGTTTTCTCACTTTAATCAGTGACTGTAAACTGGATGCAAAGCCGTATTCCGTCATGGCGGGAGTTGAGAACGCCGTTTCAAACAATCGCGTGATTTGAAAGCCAACAGTCGAAATCGTACTACCTGCGGCAGCAACACCGATGGGCACATTATCAACCACTCGAACTTGTCCCGTGTACGCATCCTCAATGCTCACTCGGGTACTGGGCCCAAACATGGTTGCAAAGACTAGCCATGAGACTAAAACATGTTGAAAGTTAATCCCACGACCACCTTGCATTAAGGCCTGAACAGAGACCATCAATACCCCAATGAGCAAGCCAATGCGAACCATTGAAGTGAAATCGCCTGTACCAGTGATCATCGCGACAGCGTTCAGGACCTGCTCTAAAAAAGCCGAATCCCCGATGGAATAGATTTCCCACATGACCTATTCCCCCAACGCCGTAGATTTAACGGTGTAATAACGCTGTTTGCGAATGGTCTGAATCACTTGGTTAAAGTGCGCCAGCAATTCTTGCTCTGAGCCGTATCTTCGCTGTAACGCGGCGTATTCCTCATTGATTTGGCGACGTGCACGTTCAAGGTCTTCAGTTAACAACTTCGCATAGGCATGATCTTCTACACCAGAGGTACTTCTAGCTGCATTGAGCATGTCTTCAACCAATGCTCGGGCCATCTCAACAGCAATAAATGGCGCCGCTCGTGAAGCAAACGACCTAGCAGCCCCTTCATTTAATGCAGAAAGTGTTCGAATCATGCCGCCAATGCTCGCAGGAGCCGATGTCATAAAAGCCTTTTCGGTGGTGCTAGCAGCTCCTGTATTTCGAGCAAACTTAAAAATAATGCCGTTACTGGAACCTGTACCAAGAAGTAAATTTTCTACTTGGGTTGATAACCCCGTCAGGGTCACGTTAGTGATTGTCGGACTCAGACAGCCGTCTTGTGTCACTGTGTCACATCGGTACATAGCGACGTTACCGCCGTGAATTAGATGCTCAATAGTCACTTTATTGCCATTCAGTCTGGTCAGTTTCGGGGCTTTACCTTGGCCATCAGCGGCATTAGCTAGATCACCAACAATGATCGAACCAGTCACCGACATAACTGCTTCAAGAAAACGGTCATCCCCCGATGCAAACCAGCTTGATGCCGAATGACGTTTCAGTGCTCGCCAAACCAAATTACCTTTAATCGTTCTGTTTACATCAGATGCCGCGACACTCGAAGCGTTCTCATATGGGTTCTTACCATTGGACTCACTCCAACTGGTAAAAATGTCCCCAGCCCCTTTAAGTGAGCTCAACATGCTGGCTTCTGTTTGCCCCTTTTTACCAAAAGCAGCCAGGGTATCGTTCACGACTCCCTGAGCCATTTGACAGGAGTTACCAAAATACTCGTTCAACTGCTGGATTTTCTTTTGCAGTGTCTCCATGTGCTGTGAGCATTTCTCACACATAGCACTGAGCGCCAATTGGAATGCATACCCCTTGGCGTTTGCAGCAACAGAGCGAAGTAATTGAACAAACTGATCCGCGTTAACAAATGACAAACTTCCCGCGAACATATCAATGCCGCCACAACCGGCTTGGAATGACGGTGGCACCATAGAGACGAGGTTCTCGTTCATGATCCTGTTACGAACAACAACGCTTCCGCCAGATATCACACCACGCCGTTGACTCTCAAATACGCCAGGCGCAGTGGTGTTGGTCATTGAACCAAACAACTGGTTCATCTCCTGTTGCAAGCTTGCTTGGCTCATAGATGAAAAACCAATCGCACAGGCGATTAGCGATACTCGTAATACTTTTTTCATTGTTATAACCCTCCTTGTGCACGCAGATAGCGAACAAGGAACTCAGGGTCCTGTAATATCTTTTCGTTAAGCTCTTGGGCTGACATCGCGAGTGACACGCCGGGTTGAACAGGTCTGGTGGCATAGTAAGTTTGATCGTCAATCCAACCGGCTTGATGGGCTGCGAGAATGATTCGATTATTGAGCTCATCAAGGCTCATTGCTCCTTGTCCAATCGGAGTAATAACGTTAGGCGGGTCAACTAAGAACACGGCAGGGACAGTCGTAACGGACAAGGATTGTGCTTGTCCTGAATCGACTTTGTAATTGGGAAACTCTCCACCGGGTAAAGGCATGCCATCGACAGCAATAGCAAACACCTCGAAACCGTAGTTTAAAGCCATGGATTCGATGATAGGCGCTTGAGCGTGGCAGTAAGGGCAATCCGAACGATAGAAGAAGAACAAGCCAGCTCGCTTTGCTACTTCACCTAAAGCAACCTCCCGTTGAGCGCCAGCTTCACGGTCCATCCGATTGGCAGCATAGGTCGCCAAGGGTCTGCGACTGATTTCATCCAAAACAGGATCGCCCATGACCACCTGCTGACTAACATCAGCAAACTGTGAGCCCTTATCCATCATGACGCGCTGGAGGTACAGATAGGCTCTGACGTTCTCATTCGTCGGCTCATCAATTGCCTTGTCCATAAACGACTGCATGTGCTCACGAAACCAGGCAGCACTGAAGGGCTTTAGCTCGCTCTGACTGGACTCCACGACACCAGATTCCGGCTTAATAAGCTCTTCAGCCTCCGCTGGCTCAGGAATGACCTGATACCAAAACCAGCCTTCCTGACCACGCTGATAGAATTGCCCATCACTGGCATGGGCGGGCAAGATGAATAGAAAGAAAATAATGATTGGGATGGTCACCCATAGGATGAACCAAGGTAACAAAGGGGTTCTCATTGTCAGCTCCAGAAAATGTCACAGAGCTACATGCTAAAGATCCCCATAAAAGCGATTAGCCAGATAGATGAAGGAATCGTGTGTGTTTCTGACTATCTAGCTTCTAGGTTCTTTTACACGAATCAGTCTTCTTCACACCACTCAACAATCTCAAAATATTTATGAAACTCACTTGACCTGTCTATAGCTTCACAGTTTATGCTGTTCACATATCAACCTATATGGACAAACACTGAGATGTACCTAATTACAGAGTTGGCCACAAAAGCAGGCATCTCAAGAACCACGCTCTTATATTATGAAAAGCTTGGTCTTATCAGAGGTATGCGCAGAGACAATGGTTATCGGTTTTATGGGGAGCGAGACTTACAACGACTCTACTTGATTAAACAGTTGCAGAGTGCAGGACTCTCACTCAAGGAATGTCAAAGCTGTTTAGAAGAAAAAATAGACAAAACCACTCTGCGTGAACGATTAACACAACTAGAAAAAGAAATCGAAGATAAAGTGAAAGCCCGAGAGCTGTTACTTGGCTTAATTGGTGAAAAATCACAACGGCAATTGCATATCTCATTGAACCAAAATGCACCAAATGAATATGCAAATTGGTTACATAGTCAGGGCTTTGAAGAAAAAGACGCGCTCAGAATTAAATGGTTATCGAAAGACATGAATGAACACGAACGCTACATGAAAGATTTTATGCAGGTTTTCTCAACCGTAGACCGTTGGGGCCCTGGTTCAGAGCAAGCGACCTTACAAGCCTTGCAATGCATCCCAACGCAGGCCCCCAAACATATTTTAGAAATTGGTTGCGGAAAAGGCACATCGACCATTCTACTCGCGCAAGAAACAAGCGCGATGGTTACTGCTGTTGATAATGAATCGCTTGCCATTAGCACACTCGAAACCAAAGTGCATGATTTAGACCTTAATGGACGAATACAAACACTGTGTGCATCAATGACTGATTTGCCATTTGAGCACGGCAGTTTTGATGTTATTTGGGCTGAGGGGTGCGTCTATATCATGGGTATAGCAAAAGCTCTTCTGCAATGGAAACCTTTATTGAAAAAGAACAGCTATATGATGGTCAGCGATTTAGTTTGGCTCACTAATGAACCTGATGAAGAGTCAAAGAAATTCTGGCTAGAAGACTACCCTGATATTTCAGATATTCCCTCTAGATTAAAACTGTTTGATGAGTATGGATACGAAATCGTAACTCATTTTTCTTTAGGGCTAGATGGCTGGAAAAATTACTGGGAGCCACTTGAACAAAGAATTATCGAGCTGAAAAAGCAAGGATTTGATTCACAAGCAATAAGCGATATCGAAAAGGAAACAAGCCTTTATAAAAAGTTTGCTGGCAAGGACTTTACCTACCAGTACTTTATTGTGAAAACCAAATAAGAGATATTGAGATGAATTATTCACATTATAAACCTGAACAAAAAAACGAATTAATCGCACTGTTCAAAAAGACATTTACAGACTCGGAAGGTGAAAACGAAGGCGCTTTAATCGCCAAACTTGTTGATGATTTCTTAACCTTGCCTACCAAAGACGGCGATCTTTATGTATTTATCGCTCAAGATGACGACGCTCGCATCGTTGGTGGCATCATTTTTTCAAAGCTTTCCTTTCCAAAGGGTGAAAGCGTATTTATCTTGTCACCCGTTGCAGTTGCGACAGACTGCCATGGGAAAGGGATTGGACAAGCACTGATCAATTTTGGATTTGAGACTCTCAGAAACGCTGGCGTATCTGTGGTAGCCACATACGGCGATATTAATTTTTACTCCAAGACAGGCTTTGCTCCGATCAGCGAAGATGTACTCAAAGCCCCCTTTACACTGTCATACCCCGAAGGTTGGATTGCACAATCAATGCTTGGTGGAAACATAGCACCAATAGAGGGGACACCAACCTGCTTATCTCCCCTTGATAGCCCTGATCTTTGGTAGGACAAACTGATGCACACTTTTTCATTGACTGATTTAGGTATGCGCCCATTCTTTCAACAGCAACTTACGTTGGAAGAGCTAGAGAGTTGCTCGCTTGGTCGAATCGTCGAACATCATAAATCAGACGTAGTACTGATGAGTACCAATGGGACATTACGATTTAACCTTCCACCCAAAATCGATTCCGTTTGCGTGGGAGATTGGGTTGTATTCGATCAAGAACGAGTACTTCGCGTACTTGAACGACAGTCATTGTTTCAACGAAAGGCCGCAGGCAGTGCCATCAAACGTCAGCTCATTGCTGCAAATATTGACACGGTCTTAATCGTCAGCTCGTTAAATGATGATTTTAGTTTAAATCGAATTGAGCGTTATTTAGCACTGGCCAATGATGCAGGTGTTGCACCCGTTATTGTACTTACAAAAGCAGATTTATGTCGCAATGTTGATGATGTTCGAGAACAAGTCCAAAAACTTGATCTCTTACTAAGTGTTCATTGCATCAACGCATTGGATCCTCAAGATGTTTCTGTACTTGAAACCTACTGCCAGAAAGGCAAGACGATTGCCTTTCTGGGCTCCTCTGGTGTTGGAAAATCGACGCTAGTAAATGGCTTACTTGGCCACAATGAAATGGAAACTGGGAGCATTAGAGAACAAGATAGCAAAGGTCGCCATACCACCACCTATCGGGCCATCAAATGGTTACCAAAAGGAGGCCTTTTGATGGATACTCCTGGAATGCGAGAGCTACAACTTAGTGATGTAAAAGAAGGTATTCAACTTACCTTTGCCGATATTGAATCACTTGCCTCTCAATGTCGATTTAGTGACTGCCAGCATGAGAACGAACCGAATTGCGCGGTCAGAAAGGCCGTGGAGAACGGTGAGCTATCTTCAAGACGGTTAGCTAATTACAAAAAGCTGTTGCGCGAAGACGCACACAATAGTGCGACCTTAGCGGAACGAAGAGCGAAAGATCGTGCATTTACTAAGATGGTTAACTCAGTTCAGGAAAAAGCTCGCTCCGCTAAAAAATTCAGATAACAGGTACAATTGCACTTTGGGCACTCTGGTTCAATCTGTACTTGTACTTGTACTTTTACTCGTAGAGAAAATTTCACTCGTTTATTAAACTCAGAATACTGTAACCAATGATTTTATCGAATCGTTTGGCACAATAACGAAGTGCAACTTGCAGCCATCAAGCTGCCAGAATTCAGCCTGCTGTGCATATTTTTTTAATTTATGTATAGCTACTCGTTCTGGCAATTGAGCTTTAATTAGTGCAGGACTTGTCAGCTTTGAAGTCAAAGCCTTCCAAGGATGCTTAGGTACACCGTCTGAAAGCCGTTCTACAAACCGTTCCAGTGCATGACGAGTCACCACGACAGGTCCAATGTTCGGAACGTTGATGACCTCATCGATTTCTCTCACTGTAGCATTATCGACGCTGTATTCTTCGAAGGAATGTGAGAGCCAATCGTCCCGCTTCTCTACCGAGATCTGTGCTTCCAGGTATCGAGTGAGCAAAAACCTAGTCAGGCTGTAAAGTGAATGCTGAGTTGAGCGTTGTTTCTGTAACTTTTTGATGGCTCCTTTACTGACCCGGACTTGAAGGCCATTGCCACTTCGGTTACTCCCCATCACCTCTTTCACTGACAATAGGTGGTGAATCGCATAGAGCTCAGCTGCAATTGGCTTTTGCTGCTCAGGTAGCTTGTCGTATTGCTCACCTAAATCGACCTTTAGCTCACCACCTCTTCGAAGTCCGGTCTTCCAGTAAACCGTAAACTCACCATCAATCTGCTTTGTTAACAGGGTTAATACCATCATGTTTGTTTCTCCTATTGGTTATCTATTTTTCATTCTCCATGTTTTTTCAAATATGCAAGGCGCAAAAAAAGGGGCCGAAGCCCCTTAGATCAGATATGAACTTTCGGAAAGCCCATGGCACCGTAAACATTCAGCACATCATTCCAATCCCAACTTTTCACACCGAGTGACGTTGGTATCGGAGGGATCAAGACTTGTGTCAGAATGCCTTTTTGCCAGGCTTTTTTCTTAAGTTCATTCGCTGCATTCAGGCCGGTCTCAGAGAGATCGTGATCTGCCCAGATGTACAGCATTTTCACATTACTTGGTGGTTCAAACCTAGCCAGTAGCGTTGCATTCACAACCGACCAACATGTTTGCCCCGTTGCTCTGGTTACCGCTAGGGCCGTTTCTATACCTTCAGAAACACCTAGTACTTCACCAGGCTCACCTATAGGAATGGCACCACCAGTGATTGTTCTGTCACTTGGTATCGGCATCATCTTTTTAGGCTTTTCAACCGGCGCTTTGAATCCATCTTCACTTAGGTAGATCCGATGGAACGTGGCCGAACGCCCTTGCTGAGTAACGATTTTACCTAGCAGCGCTGGGTAGCTATCGATAAACAGACCATCTTCATCATGGTAAGGCAAGTTTGGATGAAACCTCAGCACCGAATCCCATTCAGGACGAAGCCGCGTAACAATGCCACGACGATGCAAGTAGTTCCAAACTGGTTGCGCACGAGTATCTGCAAGAGATAGCGTTTCTCCCCAGGTTTGATTCAAGCGATGGATAATCGCTTTGTCCTCGTTCTGCTTTCTAGTCTTCCAATCAACAGCGTTACGCGTTATTGCCCGAGAAGGTGCTTGTATTTGTCCGGGCTGAATACCAAGAACCTGGCCGATTGCTTCAATAGACTGAGCAAAGTTCCACCCATTAATCCAAGACAACAGTTCAAAGCCATCATGAAAGATACCGCAGGTATTACAAACGCCACCACCGGTGTATTCAGCATCTTTGAACAGCCTAAAGCCATCACGACCGCCATGAACAGGACAAGCCACATGACGGCCTTTTCGAGCAATAGCGGCATCAAGTTCTGGCACCAACGCCGCCAGTATTTGAAGCCATTGGCCATTAAGATATGGCCTCACTGTTTCAATCTGTAAAGGTAACGCCATATAACCTCCTTAAGTAAAAAGCCGACTCCTACCACTGGTGGTAAAAGTCAGCTTGGGTCCTGCATTAAGCCGTTTGGTTAATGCAGGAACGTTAGTCAAGCTGGATATCATGTCGTCTTAATAGCCACATGATGGAATCACGAAGCACATCAGGATCGACAACCGCAGCCATCGCGCAAACACGAAAGCAAAATGGCGCTATTTCGTCATTTTGAATCCACGACAACACATCCTTGCGCAACCGAGTGCTGACACGACCGTCCAGCAATACTCGGATCGCATCCAAAAGAATGCCTTCGCGTAACTGCCAGATTTCCCTGTCAGACCAAGTGACTGGGGCATCATCAAACTCAAATAGAAATTCGAGCTGTGATGACGTGTGTTGATGGGACTGCTTTTGTGATGAAGGAGAATGGGCAATGCGCCCATTCATTAAAGATAACCGCGTTCGGCAAGCGAAACGCAGCCCTCGGATGCGACCACGACATGGTCAAGCGTTCGAATATCAACAAGTGACAAGGCGTCACGGAGTCGATGAGTGATGCGTTTATCAGCTTCACTGGGTTCAGGATCACCCGATGGATGGTTATGAACCAGTATCACTGCTGCTGCATTAAGTTCTAGCGCTCGTTTTGTTACTTCCCTTGGATACACGCTCGCCGCATCTAAAGTACCTTTGAATAGCTCTTCAAATCGAATGACGCGATGCTTTGTATCAAGAAACAGTACACCAAAGACTTCGTGCTCATACTCGTGCATCAGAGTTTGCAGGTATGAGAACGCCGATGATGGCTGTTCAATTTTGCGACCTTTACTCAATCGACCACGGGCAAGTTTAAGCGCCATATCTAAGATATCCGCTTCAGTCACTTGCTCAGGAACGATGTAAGTACCGGCTTCTTCGCCAGCTAAGAACTTTCTGTTTTTCATAGGAGTCTCCAAAAAAAAGCGGAGACGAACCCATGCCCTGACGGAGACGGAATCGTCCCCGCAGGGTGGTAAAATTGATGTGGTTACTGAATTAACAGTTGTTGTGTTACTTCGAATAACTCACGCTTTAGATCTTTGACGTCATTAATCACAATGCTTTGAGGAAAGAATTTCTCAACACTGCGTGTTTGAATCCCGATCCCCAGAAGCTCAAAGCCACTGCGTCTGCACCGGTCAACAATGTCATGCGTGGCAGCCCAATCATCTGGGTCACCATCCGTTAGCACTATCATTAGCTTTCGCTTCTGTTTTTGCGCTAACAAACTGTTTGCCGCAAACCACATCGCTTGTGCCATAGGCGTACAACCTCGTGGTTTTTGGTCAAAACAGGCGGCCCGATGTCGAACCGATTGCTTGGGCAATAACGCGATAGAAACTTCCTGATGAATACCAGGAAAATAACTGACCGCAGGTACAACACCCGGTATGCCTTCCAGTGCCATGGCCAAAGCCAAAGCGGCTTCATTGGCAACATGAAAGTACTTTCGATTACCTTCGCCAATGGGTTTACCCATTGAACCCGATATATCGACCAGCAAGTGCACAGCAGCATTAGGCGCAATGCGAGGTTGCCTTTGAATAAACAATCTCGACTCACCTGCTTGTGAAGCGGCAAGACGATGGGTTGCAACTCGAAGACCGTGCCTTTTGGCATGATTCCGATTGTCCTGACTGGACTGAACCATGCCCCTAAGTCGGGCTCGAATTTGAGCGGACTCAGACGCCGATAAGGTCAAGATGGCCTCATCACCCAACATAGCTTGCTCTGCTTGGGGCAAACTGAGTGGAGTTACACCCTGATGTCCTTCAGCTTGTTCCGACAACACTTCTGCCACTTGGGCAAAGGTATCGGGTTCAAACTGAGCGGCACTGGCCTCTAAGGCTTGTCGCAAATTGTCAGCTTGATCAGAGTTATCTGAATCCCCCGTTTCAGCAGCATCCCCCATTGCAGACGAGTCTGCTTCCGGGGTTTGACTGTCACTACTGTTATTGCTGTCATTACTCGCATCTTGTCCAATGTCATTACCGCTATCAGCATCCGACTCATCCTGTGGTGGACGAGATTCGTCTTCCAACATGACAACGATGGCATCGACAAGTTTCAGCACTTCACCTGTAGACGCTAGGCTAGGCACTGCTGTCAGCATGGCGCTTAACCGGCTCATCGCTGCGGCAGGAAAGAGTTGTCTCACTCTTTCATCGACTGCTTGATACAAAGGCGTCAGCGCTTTCTGGCCCAGAAAATGGCATCTCAAGCGGAACAACAACCATGCTTGCAAGTTAGATGCAGGCTCAAGCTGTTCAGGTACACACATTTGCTGTGTGTCCACCATGTACTCAATCACTTGCGAAATACTGCGCCGGGTTCCGGGGTAATCCTTTGCCAATTCGTTTTCAATGCGAACATCCTCAATGATATTGAGAAGTGCCTTACGGATCGGCTTGGACGACGCCTTCTGCACCATGTCAAAATTAGTATGCCGAATATGCGCTGCTTCATGAGCCAGATAACCCCAAGCTATCTGTTGATAGTGTGGGTCGTCTGGGTTTGCTGTTGGGATCACAATCCGCTCACCATCGGTAAACGCATCTTGTCCTTGAATAAGCACCTTCACACCAAACTTTTCGCCATAAGCGGCGGCAACGATTGGCAGTGCGTTTTTTAATGGATGATTCATGGGAGTCTCCTAATCATTAGGGGGAATACTCCCTCAGCGGGAGCGTTTCCCCGCTGGGAATGTGGATGTTTAAACCTGTGCTTTTAGCTTATCCAGGTCGTATTTTTGACCTAACCAAGGCACCAATTGAGCAGGACTCTCGTGCTGTTCAAATGACGTTTTAAGCTGGTCTAAACTCAGGATGTCATCCAATGTCAGACCGTACTGGTCTTGTAACTGAGTAGACACCTCGTGTTGATATTGCAGCCAGTCCCGCTCATGAGCGGCTTGCTGCAATGCCATGTTTGGAACAAATACCATGGCTGATAACCAAACACCTTGTGCGTCCGCATCTGCGATCAGCACAGGGTTCTTAGGGATCACGACACTATGTGTTGAGTACGACCGTTGTACTAACGTTCGACAACACGCCACTTCTGGTATCAATTCACTTTCAACAGCATCAGTCACACCACGAAAATGCGGTTCAAACTGGTTCAGTTGGCTGGGGTTATGGATGGTTGATTGCATAATTTCCTCTTACATAGTTCAGAGGACATGCGCCCTTCAGGGCAACATGCCCTCAAGGACGTTAGAAATAAAATGAGTTTGGTACAGTCGAACCAAGGTTTGGTCTGACGGTTGGTTGTGGTATTGCACGTAAGTTATCTGCCTGAGCAGATACTGGCTGTGCGGGTTTAGGTTCAGGTTTGGGCATCAGTTGTCTGATATCCAATTGACCTTCACCGTGCATTCTCATCTTGTCTGGATCAGACAAAATTAAAATGGTCGCCATCAGTTCGTGATAGAGATTGTCTGTCACAGGGCCGGTCTTCGGCAGACGAACAAATAAATTGTCCATCGCTTCAACCATCGGCTGAACTCGATGATCCAGGAATGACAAACCATCCAACTTGTCTCTTAATCGCTTGAGAGGATTAAGGGCTCGCTGGCTGATTTGATTCTTACCTGCAACGGAACGCTCAAACAGTTCATTGGCATCACGAGCCACCTCCCTAAAGAGGGTGTGTCCCATACCATTGACCTTGTCATCTAAGCCACCAGCTTGTTCAGCTGGTTGCATTCGATAAATGGCATAATCGAACTGAAGCCGTTGTTCCACGTCTTCGATGGGTGACAGCGCACGCCGGATTGCATCTGCAAATTCCGGGTGTTTTGCAACCCAGTCAAACGTCACCTGATCATAGTTGTCCAAGAACAACTGCTTGCACTGCGCAAACTCCAGACCTATACGGTCAAGCTCTGGAACAATCTGATCAATTCGGTCTTCAGGGACGGCATAGCCACCTAAAAACCGCACACCGACTTGCTCACACAAGCGCTGCGCTTCTTTCTTAAGCCTTTCAAAGTTCGCCAATGCCTCAGGGTCGCAAATTTTTTTACTCCCTAAGCTGGCAACATCCTTCGGTGGAAGTTGGCTGCCATTGGCTAGTCTGAAATCTTCAGGCCTTAGTTTTTTTCTACCGCTCCAGATGGAACAGTCGATGTGACAAATCAAAAGTTTGTCGAGGGTTTGAATACTCATAGTGCATCCTCATGCGAGATGGGGACGCACCACTCCCAACAGGAGCAATGGCCCCCGTTTGGGTGGTAGTAATTGACGCGCTAATGGCAACACCACTATCAGAAATAGTAATTTTGCGAATCAGGCGACGATTGGTTGAGATCGATTTTCGCAGGCATTAAGTCCAGTGCTTCAGCTATCGGGCGAACCCGCTCTAAATCACTGCCTAGCAACCGCAATACATCTTTTTCCAACTTCAGTTGGTCGGATACTTCTATCCCTTCAGGACTCGCTACTGTGAGCGAACACAGAGGTGGTAATTGACGCTTAAAAGCCAGCAACAGCAACAATGGCCACGGGCCATCATCCGTGTTAACAATGCCAGCGCCTTCACCTGACACCATGCTGATTTGATTGGTACTAGGTAATCCGCTTTTGCAAAACCCTAATGACCATTCTCCAATCCTGACCTGGTTATCATCAATAACAGCCAAGCCATAGGCTTCAAGCAGCTTTGCCATATCGAACAACGCTTTTTGCGCCAGCGAGATTTGGCCATTGACGTCCTTGCGAGTACGAAACTCCCAACTGACGTTATTGGCGCACGCTACGCTATCAAGCGCATTTGAGAGTTCAAATGGCCGCCCTTGATGATCAATGCCGACTTGTCCAACAAATCGATAACCCTTGTTGATTTTCTCATTGATTCGTCGGTCTGCTTCAGCGTTAGGATCAGTCGAGTCAATCAATCGCTGCTGCGACAATTGACCGGCTTTTCCAAACCGAACTTCAATCTCCTGGTTATCTGATCCAACATAAATGGCCCATTCTTTGGCTGTCCCATCAGAATGACTGTAACGGTAAAGAGCAAAGCACTTTTCCATCATCAATCCTCCCAGTGATCACCGAATACATCAGCGGCAATACGGTGAATGGCTTCTCGTTGCTCCAACTCAGCACGAGCCGTCAAAGACCGAACCAGTGCATACTCCACTGCGTTAGGAGCACCTTTAAAAGCAAGTGTTAACTTTGCCCAGCGCACCAAGGTCCGAGTGGACATGGTGATACTAAGCTCCGCACCGCCATCCGCGCCCCCAATAAAAAGACGACGAATGTCACCAGCCACCTTCACCATTTTTTGGCGAAAGACTTCTGGCAAGCCCGGCGTAACGTTCTCCAGAATGGCTTCCTCTACAGATGGCTCTGCATAGGTCGCTTCAATGATTCTAAAGCGATCAAGGAAAGCCAAATTCTGTTGAAGCACGCCTTGATACAAGCCCGTTTGATCACCGCTGCCCGCACTGTTGCCGGTTGCGATAAAACGAAACTTGTTATGTGGCATGATGATCTCACCGCCATTTTGTGCGATGACCAACGGGGCACCTTCCAAAATGTCATTGAGCCCAGCCAGTTCAGCAGGCTCAGCAAGATCCATTTCATTAATGATCAGCAAATGGCCATGCTTTACAGCCAGTGCCAGCGGTCCATACACAAAGGTCATGTTGCCATTAACCAGCGTGTGGTGACCGATAAGATCGGACAACTCCAATCGACCGTGCGCAGTAATTTGCTGAACAGGCCAATTCAATCGAGAAGCAACTTGGCAAATTAGCGAGGTCTTACCGCATCCAGTGGGGCCTGTAATATACAAACCGTCACCGTCTGGGTTAGACAAAAACGCCAATACGTCACGTAAGTCTTCTTTTCTAAAAACATACTCGTCCTTGCGAACGGGAATGTTTGGATGGGTAGTGTCGGCACTAAATCCTTCCAGAACGAAAGCATCAGGAGCCGGGACATTAAACGCTTGATTCACTTGAACCAAAAATGGAGATTGTTCAGTCATGGTAAACCTCATCTGTTTTGACGAGGCACCATGCCCAACAGGGAATGAAGTCCCCGTCGGGTGGTGTGTTGATTGTGGTATGGCTGTGTATGTAAGAGTTCAGCTCGCTCTATCATTCGTACCCAGCATTGGCTACGAGTGAAACTGCTTTCTGATGCACTCGATGTAAGCGCATGAGAAAGGAGCCGAAATCGGCTCCAAGTGAACGTTAAAAATAAAATGAGCTCGGTGAGTCACCTGGCAGAACCAAGTTATCTTGCTCAAGACTGATTTTGATTGGTGTTTCAACGGGCTGCTCTGGCTTATTGGTGCTAATGCGCAACCGCTCTTGTGGCGCTTTTCGGTAAGCGGCTAAAACCTGTTCATCCAGCTCGCCTAACTTATCGGTGGCCAATTGCTTATAGTCCACCGTGCCCGCCATCATGTAGCGGCTGAGTTTGACCCCAGCATAGTCGGCATGAGCGTAGTTACCCATCATGGCGACCAATTTTGACTGGGCGTCTCGCATTTCCTCTTTCAAAGATTTAATGTGATTTTCCAGTCGGACCACTTCGGCATGTGCTGAGCAATACTGTCGAGACAGCGATGTCCAACGGTATTGGGCTTCACCCTTGGGAACAAAACAATCTTGCTCAGGGCATTTTGACGGTTCTTTTTTGGTCTGTACTAACTCCCAAAACTGAAGCGCTGTTTCTTGCAACTCAGTTAAGAACGCCGCGTCTCGTTGTATTTCAAACTCAATCAGTTGATCCTCAAAATAGAAAACCAACCAACCTCGCGTGCTATTGGCGACCAGTATTTGATGCTGTACTTGCACCCAATACAACTGGTACGCCTCGCTTTGTTCTCGGTGAGATTGCACATCCTCAAAAACTGACTGGCAAGGACATTTCAGTTCAACGGGTTCGCCCGCATCGTTGATGCCATCAAAGCTGGCTCGAAAGATTGCGTTATGATCGGCTTCTGCACATAACGGCAGAAGAAAGTCATTATGCGCATTCTCAAATGCTCGCCTTGCTTGAGGCTCCAACCTTATACCGCGAAGCACATTTGGATTATTCGACAGGTCTTCCGGTAATACGAATCCGGTTTTTTCTGCCCATAATCGCCAAGGTGTTTTGTAGGGTGAACGCCCCATAATAATTGGGGCTTCAGATGCCGTAACCCCTGCAATGCGCCACTGGTGCCATGCAGGAGTACGTTGTGATAGGTCGATAACCTTCATATTGCCTCCTTTGAGGGGAGACTCCCCCGAAGGAGAGAACTCCCCTTCAGGGTTAAGTGGTTACTTTGCAGCTTGTGCTAACGCTGTTTGGTGCTGAACAACACTTGCTTGAACCGAATCAATTGCCGCTTTACCGGCTTGAATCGAACCTAAGACAAGGGCAACAACCAATACCAAGCGAAAAAGTGAGGCTGATTTAGTCATGGAAGATCTCCAAAAAAAGACGAGACCTTCCCCCTGACGGGAGAATAATCCCGCCAGGGTTAGTAAAATGAATGCGTGGCGCTAAGAAGCTAAAGGCTGTGTGAGCGCTTTGGCTGCTTGTTGCTGTGCATTAAAGATTTCTTGTTTCGCAAACGTCAGCTCAACACCTTGAAAATGTTCATTGGCATATTCCAATGCACTATTCCAAGCGTTTGAAGCTTCCGCCCGCTCGATAAGCTTGTAAACAAGCCCTCGGGTTCGATCATCAACTTGCTCGGGTGGAATCACCGATGGCTCAACAACGTGTGTTGCTTGGCCCTCGATAATTCGCTCTGCTTCGTCTTGATCGAAAATTCCCACAAAGCCAAACGCAATGCGGGAACACTGGATCATGGATTTATGTCTTAGCATTCGCTTAGTGTGCGTCTGCCATGGACCATCTACACGGTAAGGGCCATTTTTGCCGTTGCCTTCAAAAGGTGGTCGATAGACTTCATCCAGATACTCAGTGATTTTGACCGGGTGCGAACGGTCGCGCCGGTAGATGATGCATTCCATCCATTCCGGGCATTCTTTCGCGCCATCCAGGGAGACTTTGTTTTCTGAAGTCTTAAACTCCATGCCATCAAACTGGTCGTGTTGATTAATGATGCGAGACCATCCATCGACACCTACCACTGGAATAATCCCAGCTTGTTTATCAGGGAACGCAAAAATCTCTTTGGTGAAAGGGTTCAAGCCGTACTGATCTGCAACCACCAAGAGCGCCATCATCTGCTCATTGGTCGGTGCACTACCGTCACGTTGCTTGAATGCTGTTGCTTTTAGGGTATCGAACAGTTTGTTTGGATCGACACTAAAGCGCTCAGCAAAGCGTTGAATTAGCTTTGGTTTTTCCATTGTGGACTCCGACAATCAAAGTGGGAGTCTGCCCCTGACGGGAAAGTACTCCCGGCTGGGTTAAAGCGTTTTTGCTCGGTTAAAAATCTGGTTCAGGATATGTTTGTGCCCAATTAGCTTGGGAGCTCGCATCATCCGCCGGTGATGGCTCAGATGCTTTGTTCACACTATCAAGAAGCAGAAACTCGTCCGCGTCCACTTCGGTCAATCGATGCTTAATACCATCTTTCTCCCATGAGCGCGTGCGCTGAGGCCCTTGAACAAAAAGCTTCGCTCCTTTTTGGATCAAATCTTTTGCTCTTAGCCCTAACTTAAATCCACCACGATCTCGAAAAACGACCCGATGCCATTCCGTATGCTCTTTGAGCTCATTGGATTGACGGTCGCGCCATTTCTCAGAAGTGGCCAGCGAAATGCTGGTCACCAAATCACCTGATGGATAGGCTCGCGTCTCTGGCTCAGAGCCAACGTAGCCTATGAGTGTTACTTGGTTTTTCATGATGTTTTCCTCGTCTTAGTTGAACTCTGTGCACACAGTCGCTTCTACCCGGCTGGGCAAAGAAGACTGACGACGCAGATAGGTTGGTATTTCGAGTAAAGCCATGTCGTACTGATGTGGCTCTTTGTAAAACGCAGATGTCAAACGGGGCATACCAGGAGCTTTAGGCACTGCCATTGGACGACGTTTTGGTGTTGGTGTGAGCAATCGCTTGATTTGAGTAAGTACAAATCGAAACGGGCGCACGCTTTGACGAGCAAGCAATCGCAAAAGCGACCAGCTCAGTTTTGCAAGCAACATAATGCCTGCGATTTGGATAATAAATCCGAAGATATATTCCATTGGTGACTCCTTAATTTGGTTGTGAAGGAGTCACCCCCAACTGGGGAAAACTCCCCCAGTTGGGTGGTGAAAAGGCGAACCGCAAGGAACGCATGGTTGAGCATGTAAAAACATGCAGGCTATTTGTTTAAGGAGGCTAGCTACCTCTTAGTACCACTGAGAAAACTCAGCGGCGGGCTTCCTTTGAGCTCATGCTCTCAGGCGCAGATATCACTGAAACAGATCAGCAATATTTGATAGTCAGTGTAACCGTCTTATCCAGACAGGATAGTTAGAAAGATGCTCAATTCTTCCACCTAGCTGAAAGGCCATTACCTCACAGAGGATTAGGCTAGGGACTGATTATTGTCATATCAGGAGCAAACTTATGGCCCAAGCAAAACCCAATTACTCTAAACCCATCTTTGAACAATCATTCACAATTAATAGCTTACAGGCGCAACGTGTCGTTGACCGTGTTTTTAGACGGACGGTCAGTGCGCTCTACGGAATCGATGTCATCCTACGCATCATTGGCGATGAGAACGAAATTGATGAAGTGGAACAGATCATTAGCCAGCTGATCGAGGATTGCGCGAAGGCGGTAGACAACGAACAAGTTCGTTTGGACAAACTGATGGAGTCCAACGGCATCGATGAAGTACCTGACTACACCGATCCGATAACCTTCAACGCAAAAATAAGCTCGCCACAGGTTGGCCAGTTTGTCGGCTTAGTGCGCAAACTCGATGCGTTGATGATCTCAATGGACACTCTCTGGTTGTCTAGCGTGCTTAGCAATAAGCAACGTGTTGATGGCAACTACGCATGGCAACAGCGCATTATCAAACTGGCTCGGCGCATTATTGATATAGAAATTCGAGCCCGAAAATCAGCTCAAGCTAAGGGTAAAGAAGCAGAAGTTGAACAAGCGGTGCCTTCAACCGATCACGATATCACTGAAGAGGAAACAGATACCCCCGCCAACTAGCCAACTAGGCTCCCATCAACCAGCCCCTCTCGAAGGGGCTCTATATCGCTATCCATGCTATCCGTAATGAGTTCAATAAACAGTATACAATGTACGCATAATGCAGTACATTGTATTGCTTATTTATCATGGAGAAGCATAGTGTCGCGTTCAAAAGAAGAGACTTTGTCAATACGAACATCTAAAGAAATCAAGCTGTTGCTAAAAGCAGCAGCGGAAAAAGAACATCGCTCTCAAGCATCTATGATAGAAATACTAATTTTGGATTATGCAAAATCGAATGGGCTAAGCCCCATCATAGCCTCAGATAATACTAAGTAGTTACGTCTGATTATTTTAAATCGTTATTAATATGATGAAATAATTAGTATTTAATACGACAAAAGACTGAGTAATTCGATTATAAATGAACAGTGCAAAGGGGAATAATAGTGGCTAACGGTAAAATACTGAGACAGTTGATTAGGGCTGGAACCATTGGTGATTCCGAGGCCTTTCGGCTTGCTTCAGAAGCTGTTATTCAAGATGAGCGTCAAAAGCAACATCACCTTCTTGCAAATGATCTTGAGCAGATATTGTATGGTGAGCATTTAAGACCGCTTAAACAAAATGGACGTAACACTTTGCCTACTCCTCCTGTAGATAAAGAGCGAGGACTACCACTATTAGATGTTCGACAAGCTCAGCGACCAATAGAAGAAATGGTTTTACCTGAATCTAGTAT
The DNA here is from genome assembly GCF_014898095.1 of Thalassotalea sp. LPB0316. NCBI lineage: Bacteria > Pseudomonadati > Pseudomonadota > Gammaproteobacteria > Alteromonadales > Colwelliaceae > Thalassotalea > Thalassotalea sp. LPB0316. The sequence goes on along the minus strand of NZ_CP062946.1, from coordinate 3,217,374 downwards.
CGCACCCATCGAGGAACTTCTTGAGGAACACCGCCGTGTCGATGTGCTGAGAAGTTTTGGAATGAAGCCGTCTGGAAAAATTATTTTTCATGGTCCTCCGGGTTGCGGGAAAACCTTAGCAGCTGAGGTAATTGCTTTTGAGCTTGATTTACCTCTTGCAATTGTTCGTCTCGATGCGTTGGTATCTTCTTTTTTGGGTGAAACAGCCGCGAATCTTCGCAAAGTTTTTGATTTTGTTGCTGAACATTCTATGGTGGTTTTATTTGATGAATTTGACGCCATAGGCAAAGAACGTTCTGACTCAGGCGAACATGGCGAGTTACGCCGCGTCGTTAACGCAGTGCTTCAGATGATGGACGCTTATCAAGGGAAGAGTCTAATTTTAGCAGCTACAAACCATGAGCACATTTTAGACAGTGCTATCTGGCGACGCTTCGATGAAAAAATTGACTTCCCATTACCTGATGAGCTGCAAATACAACAAATTCTTTCACTCAAATTGCGTGGTGTACGTCGCCAATTTGAGTTAGATGATAAATCTATCCTCGGGATATTTTCTACAAAGAGTGGCGCTGATATTGAACGTATTGTTCGTAGAGCAGTAAAAAGGATGATCCTACGTAGTCAGGAATTTTTGACCGTTAAGGACTTGAAGCAAGCAGCTTCTCGAGAAAGTTAAAAAAAGGGACTAGGAATGGCTAATTATGAACATCTTAAGATTGAAAGAGAACTGCTTGAAAATGAACGTAGAACAAGAAAAATCAATATTCCAAGACATCCACGAGGTGATCTTCGTGGGCATGGTCAAAAATTATCCAGAGACTTAACTGAATCATTCAAATTCGCACAAAGTCAACAAACGTCACGCCCTGGTAATTTTGTACTGAAAATTCGTTATACGGGACTTCTCGATATTACCCATCTAAACAAACATGGTATCGAGTTTGTAAGCCAAGAAGACAATCATCTGTGTGTTGTTTTTGTTGATGAAACCGGAATGGCTGTGTTTGCAGATCACTTGCAACGTTTAGGTTTAGACGATGCGGAGTTGACGTACAAACAGATTCTCGAAGCCATAGAGGGAATCGATAACTGGACAAGTGAGGATCGGAAGAGTTGGGCTCTCAGAAGAAATGGCTTACCAAGGTCAGAAAAATTTCTCTTAGATGTGGAACTTTGGCCTGTGGCTGTTGCTTATCATCCTGAGAGGTTAAGCACTTGTGATGCATTTGAGCGTTGGTTAGTTCATAACGGAATACGGCGAACAGATAAAGTTAACCTTGATAGCTTAATAATGTACCGTCTGGAGGTTAACTCTAGTCAGGCGAATGTACTGCTGAATCACAGCGATGTTAGGCTGGTTGATCTCCCACCCAAGAGCGGTATTCACTATAGCCAATTGAATTGTGACATCGATAGAATTCCTGAAGGAATACTATCCCCTACTCATCAAGCTGCCAGGGTTTGTGTTCTTGATAGCGGAGTAAATACTAACCATCCCCTGTTGGCACCCGCAATTGCGGAAAGTGAAGACTTTATTGGTGATACAGGTGGCATGGATTTGAATGGTCATGGCACTGCTGTCGCTGGTGTAGCTCTGTATGGTGACTTGGAAGCGTGTAACTCAACTAATTATTGGCACCCTGAACTTTGGATTTTCAATGGTAGAATTCTTGATGAGAATGCGGAGTTTGACTCCAGTTCTATCGAAAAAACTCTCATTGAAGCTGTAACCTATTTTGTCGAAGAACACCAATGTCGAATTTTCAATTTGTCGTTAGGGAATTCCAATGCACCTTACGATAATCGTCATATTCGAGGAATTGCGTATGTCTTGGATAAATTGGCTAGGGACTTCAATATCTTATTTGTCGTTTCTGCTGGGAACTTCTCAGGCTCTATCGATCCAGATGTGCCAAGACATAGCTGGAGAGACGAGTATCCAGAATACCTTCTAGCTGACGAAAGTATTATCATAGATCCAGCTCCGGCACTAAACGTTCTAACGGTGGGAAGCTTGGCTCGACATAATGCGACTTTCGATGCTCAACGGTATCCTGAAATTGGGCAATTGGCTCCAGCCACAGAAAATCAACCATCCCCATTTACACGTCACGGTCCCACTATTAAAGGTGCAATTAAACCCGAGCTGGTAGCTATGGGTGGAAACTTGGCTTCTCCAATAAGAACAGGCAACGAACTCAATGCAGTTATGCGAGGCATGGGGGTACTGACCTGTAATAGTCGATTCGTTGGGAACACATTGTTTAGCGAAATTAGCGGAACAAGTTTTGCGGCACCTTACATTACCCATCTTGCAGGTCGTTTATTGAATAACTACCCGAAGGCTTCTGCTAATTTGCTCAGAGCACTACTGGTTAATCATGCGAATATGCTGTCGGAGATTGAAAGCAGCTTTCCTGAAGATATGAAGAAATCTTATAGGAGCGCAAATGGACGAGATGCGTTTAGAGATATAGCTGGTTATGGTGCTGTTGATGAGGGGGAGCTTTTTAGATCTTCACAAAATGCCGTTGTCTTAATGGCTGAAGAGAAAATTGAAAACAACTCGCATCACTTTTTCGAACTGCCGCTTCCCGATGATTTTTTAAGGTCTCAGCGTGCTTCCAGAGAAATTAGAGTTACTCTGTCTTATTGTCCAGCGGTCAGGACAACTAGGATAGACTATGTGGCCACTAAAATGTCTTTTAGGTTAGTCAAAGATCAGTCGCTTGAGTCTGTTCAAAGGCATTTCAATCACAGTACTCAGGATGAAACTAAAACCAGAAATGATGATGCTACAAGTAATAGGGACATAAGTGCTGAATTAAGAGGTAAAGGTACAGTTCAATCTTCAACTTGGCGGATTAAACAGCCGAAGCCTTCTGAAAAGTGGTTTGTTGTAATTACTCGACAAGATAGAGATTGGGGTGAGGCGTTGAGTTTCGAACAAGAAGACTATGCCTTGGTTGTGACTGTCACTGATCGAGAGAATGAGGAAGCCCAGCTATATAGCCAAATATCACAACGCATAGAGCTTAAGGCGAGAGAACGTGCACGGGCTCGAGTGTAGGGAATTCTTGTTCTGTATAAATCACCCATGGAACGGGAAGATTTAATTTTTCGGGCCATATGTATTAGGATAAAAGAATGAAACTGCACAGTATTCGGGTTTCAAATTTTCAGAGTTTTGGTGCTGAACCAACAGAACTGACACTGGAAAATATTACCTATCTGATTGGCCCCAACGGGTCAGGCAAGACTGCTGCACTCCAGGCTTTGTGCCGACTGTTTGCATTTGATCCATCATTACGCCGTATTCAGCGCTCAGACTTCCATGTCCCGCACGATGAACAAGAAGCGCCCGAAGAAAGGCAGTTATGGATTGAGGCGGACTTCGTGTTCCCCGAGTTGGAGGATGAAGAAGATAACTCGACCGTTGCTCCCCATTTCAGTCACATGCGCCTTGATGCCCCTGACGGAATTCCTAGGGTACGATATCGCCTAAGTGCCACTATGGGCCTGGATGGGGATATTGATGAGACTTTTGTGTATGTGCTTGAAGCTGGCCCGGATGGTTCGCCTCTAAATCCTCAAACGGTTCCAAGGTCTGAACGAAATCACATACAAGTCCACTATCTGCCCGCAAGAAGAGATCCGACTGACCACATAGCATATGGAACGAACGCGCTGCTTGGCCGCTTGCTACGGGCAGTGAACTGGGAAAATGAACGGGAGGAAGTCAAAGGGTTCACCGACCAGATTAGTGAGAGTTTGGCTGCTAATCCATCGGTCAATGCTTTTAGTGCCCACCTGAAGAAAACATGGGGCACCCTTCATAAAGGCAGCTACTTTACAGATCCCAAGATTACTTTTGTGGCATCTGAGATCGAGGCGTTGCTTCGTCATTTGTCCGTATCATTCTCGCCTGGACATGATGAACATCTTGTCGATTTTTCCAGACTCAGTGACGGCCAGAAGTCGATGCTCTATCTGTCATTGGTTCTTTCATCTCAAGCAATTGGGCGTGCTGTCCTTGCCGGTGAGGACGGCTCTTTTGACCCAGAAAAATTGCGTCCGCCAGTCTTTACTTTGATTGCCCTTGAGGAACCAGAGAACAGCCTCTCGCCTCACTATCTGGGGCGGATTGTCAGCGCTCTGAACTCCATGACGAGCAACGAGGATGCTCAGGCCCTAATCGCTACGCATGCTCCGTCAATGTTACGACGTGTCGATCCGGAACATATTCGATATCTTCGACTTACCGAAACCCGGCAATCAAGAATTACGAAAATCCAATTACCCGCTAAAACCGATGAAGCGCACAAGTTTGTACGCGAGGCTGTCCAGGCATTCCCTGAGATCTACTTCTCACGTTTGGTTGTGTTGGGTGAAGGGGATAGCGAAGAAATTGTACTACCGCGCCTTTTCCAAGCGAAGGGTGCGCCAGTTGATGAGTCAGCGGTTACGATTGCTCCGCTTGGAGGTAGGCATGTCAACCATTTTTGGCGCCTGTTATCAGCACTGCAAATCCCATTTTTGACCCTTCTCGATTTAGATGTGGGCAGATATCAAGCGGGCTGGGGAAGAATAAAGTATGTAAATAACCAACTTGGCTTATATCAACCTGAAAAAGTTCTGCCAAATACTTTTTCTTTATCAGATTGGAATGATGACAAAGTACCTGTTCGTACCCACCATTTCTTTGAAAACGGTACTAAGAGTGTATTTGCAGAGCTGGAAATGCGTGGTGTGTTTTTCTCATTTCCAATGGATTTGGATTTTTCAATGCTCCTTGCTTTCCCAGATGCTTACGGTGTTCAACAGGAAGTTCCGGATGACTCAACGATTAAAGCCGTGTTGGGCAAGAGCCATCATGACCCATCCCAATATAGCTATGACGAGTTAAATCTTTTCTCTACGTATCACAAGCTTTTTAAACTGGGCAGCAAGCCCGCTGCTCATATCGATGCTCTCGCTCAACTAAGCGACGCGGATTTGCTGGCGAACATGCCTGAATCATTTGGACGACTCACTGATGCCGTGATCGCCAAGCTTGCGGAACTGCCCGAGTGATTGCTGTAGATGCATGGCTGCCTTCGGATGGGCTAACGCTTGAACCCAATGCACTGCGGGCTGCGAAGGAACAAGCGCGCTGTCTTGCACTGACGGCGGGGCCGGGCGCGGGCAAGACGGAAATGCTTGCACAAAGAGCTGACTTCCTCCTACGAACCGGAACCTGCCGTTATCCGAAGAGAATACTCGCTATCTCTTTCAAAGTTGACGCCAGCAAAAACTTGAAGGAGCGAATCCAGCGACGCTGTGGACAAGAATTGGCTTCCCGTTTTGATAGCTACACATTTCATGCGTTTGCAAAGCGTATTATTGATCGTTTCCGAGTAGTGCTTACTGGTAATGATGCTCTTGATCTGGATTATTCGATTGGCGAAAGAAAAGTCACAAAAAGGCAAATTACATTTCATGATCTTGTACCGCTAGCAATTCAAATTCTTAAGGCCTCCACTGTCGCAAGAAATGCCATACGCCAAACTTACAGCGATGTTTTCTTGGATGAATTCCAGGACTGCACGGATCAGCAGTATGAACTCGTGAAGGTAGCCTTCCAAGGTACGAGCATTCGTCTCACTGCTGTCGGTGATACCAAGCAGAAAATCATGGGATGGGCAGGTGCATTGGACGGAATTTTCCAAACGTTCGCTAGGGATTTTTCAGCGGTCCCATTAAACATGTACCGAAACTTTCGTTCAAAACCACGCCTGCTTCGGATGCAGAACGAGATAATTCGCGTGCTCGATCCGGCTTCCGTCATGCCTGATCACCAACTTGCTGGTGAAGAGGGAGAGGTCTTCGCGTGGCAATTCGAGAATGCCCAGAGTGAAGCTGAGTACTTGGCCGATTTGATTGCCGGGTGGATAAGAAATGAACAGGTTCCGTTATCCGAAATCGCCGTATTAGTGTCCAAACAACTAGATCTTTACGCCAATCACCTGATGGTGGCATTAGAAGTTAGGGGAATACCGTACCGGAATGAGCAGGAGATGCAGGATATTACTGTCGAACCTGCCGCAAGGCTCGTTGTTGACTATTTGTCCTGTCTCTATGGCCAGCGAGAGCCCAAAGCCTGGATTCGGCTGATGAATCAATTGATTCCCTTTGCCGATGATGAGGTGCAGTCTAGCGTCAGGCAAAATTTCCAAAGCTTCTTCAAGGAACAGCGAAAAATCATAGCCATGGCCGAGTTGTTGGATGAACCGTTTTCAGGATGGTGGGATTCTGTGTGTGGATTTTTGAAGGAAATAGGAATGGAGACTCTTGTTGCTCTCTCGCCTGACTATGAGTCACATGCCAGATTAGGTGAAGTTGTGGGAGATACCAAAGCACGCATTGAAGAATTGCTTGAACTTACCCCCGATTTGCCTCAAGCCTTGACTCGTTTCTCTGATGATCAGGCTGTGCGTATTCTGACTATCCATAAGAGCAAAGGATTGGAGTTCGACTCAACGATAATTATGGCCGTTGAGAACGAAATATTCTTTGGGGATCAAGATGCTAATCGGTGTGCTTTCTTTGTTGGTGTATCCCGTGCCAAACGTCGGCTTGTTCTTACATACGCAAAACAACGCGACAGGCCTCTTAACTATGCAAAAAGATGGGATGTAATTCGAACTCCACAACAGGAATACCTTCAATATGCAGCACAGTTTATTACCGATTTAACGCACATTTAAAAAGTCATTAAACTTGCAAAGCCATAAATCGTCCTCAAAAACGTTCCCTTTACTACATATAATGCAACATCTAGCGCGATGTCAGCTCCAAAATATACTGGAGCTGACAAAGATTTTTTCTTCTAGTTATTCCCCGAAATTTCTTCCGTCGCCTCTTGGCGTAATTTCTGAGCATCCATTCCGTTTAGCCGTTCAATGGCTCTGTCTGCGGCACTTTGACGGTTTCCATCCACGTTTAGCGTACTTCCTGAGCCAGTGAGTCTTTCCAGATCCAGTGACGGTACTTCGGGTAGGTTGCCTGTTATCGACAAGATACCTATCCATTCATCGAGATTGACTTGGCTCCAATCTACCTGGTTTAACTGACTCGCGGTCAAACCTTCACAGTTTGGTGACTTCGCACTGCCCCAACCAAGGCCCAATTGAGGACGTACTTGTTCTTGAATGATCCGTGAAAGCGGCGAAGTAAAGCAGCAATATGACTGCCGTTTTTCAACACAGGCACCTAAGAATTTAGACTTGCAGTAAGAACCTACATAGTGGCAACTCTTCAATACCCGCTTGGCGTTCATTTCAAACTCACTCTGCTCACATTTCCAGATAAGCTGAATGAGGATCATGGTGACTGAATAAATCATGTAGGCCGTCATAACCGTACTCAGAACCGCGCCCGCAGCGCCACCCAGCGCAAAGTTACCACCCGAAACGACACCATCGGCTCCAACTGCGCCACCAACGTTACTAAACAGTGCCGATTGCGCCCCTGAACCAAAGGTCGTACCTACCCATTCAGCCGTTTTGTTGGTCAACACCTGCATGAAGCCAGTCGCAGCTTGCTCCGCTCCCGCGCCAGCAGCCGTTGATGGCCCAGCCCCCATGAGAGAGTCCCATGCAGACACAAAGGGCTCTTTGACCGCACTCCAAGTACTGGTGATTGGTTCCCTGAGCGTATTCCACGAACCATAGATTGCCGAAGACGGATTCATGGCCATGACTGCCGTATCAAGCTTGTTAACCGCTACTATCATCGTGATGTAGTCCGATAACGACACGCCACTTGGCTTTTCACAGCAATCCACTATGCCGCCAACGGCTTTCTTGCACTGGCCAGCATTACCTTTAAAGACCGTACACTCAACGTTGTCTTGGCCATCAGCTCCCGTACATGACATATCATTGGTCATAAACTGCGCCGCATTAAGCATCGCTGCGGCTTCTGCAAAGTTAGCCTGCTTGATTGACTCTGGCTCTAAACAATCAGTGCCCATGCAGCGAACTGGCCCCTCACAGTTGAATTGAGTTTCCATTCGAGCGTTTTGCACTTCAACGCTTTGTCCGCAGTCATACACCAAACTTTGGATATAACAGAAGCCTTCATGACCAGCCCCGCCTTCAGTGCATTCGGTTCTGACATACTGACAGACTGGGTTTTGCTCCAGTGCGGCACACGTATTGGTGGTCGTGTTTTGTCCGTTATTGACGATGGTTTGTGTATTACCATTGGCATCTACCCAGCTATCTGAGCTGCCCATGTTGAACTCAGGATGAGCAGTCGAAGCATTGTAGGTCGCTCTTGCCCTCCAGCATGAGAGCCCCAGTCCATCAGAACTGCCGCGACTGGTTAAATGAGCAGGAGACGAAACAACAGCCGGATAAAGATTTCCAAGATTGGCCAACTCGCCACTACCAACCGTTAACCCGTCGATTCGTTTTGTGCCCGTATCCAAACACTGCCACTGCACCGCAGTGAACTGATCCGTTTGCATCAAGCATTGGTCTATGCCCGGATCACTTGATTGATGAACAACGTCCTGCTCTAAGTATTTGCCGGAGAAGGCCAATGACGCGCTCAGTTTCGCAGGAGCCAAACACTTCTGAACTTCTCGGCTGCAAGTGTCGAAATCGACTTTGTTCCAGCCAGACTCACATCTGGAACGAGTGACTTCCTGGGGTTCATGCCACGAAATAATCGACCCATTGACAACTTTACACAATGAGCCAACCAAGGTTCCTTTTGGACAGGTCATTTCAGGGTATTTAATGGACGGTTTCGTCTCAGTCACCGTTTCCTTGTTGCCCGTCAGTGAGAGTGTCGTTTTCCAACCATTTGCCTTGGACGGCGACTCGGTGATTTTTATCTCAGTATTTTGATTATCAAAAATCTTCAGTGTCGCGTTTCCAGTTTGCATGGTGGTGCTGTGCTGTGGAACAAAACTGATGGTTTCAGAGCTAAAGCAACCGCGCTCAATGGACCAGCTTTGTTGATGGGTTTCAGCGGATACACGTCGCTCTAACTGACACTGAGTAAGCGTGCTGATCTTCTCGCACACCTGGTAATCCGGTACATGCTTGGTTTCAGTAAATGGCGTAATCGTCTGAGTAGGCTCACAAGCCTCAAAACTACTCGGCATAAGATTGGATACCACGCACTTTGGATCGCTGGTTTGTAATCCACAGTCATAGGTATCGGTAAAACGAATGCATTCACCTTTATCATTGGTCTCGGCACATTCTGACGACATGAATCCACAGGAAGGATTCGCTTCAAGCACTTGGCAGGCCTGATTTTCAATCCCCTTATAGCTTTCATCATCCACACTAACTTGTACACGCCGACACAAAGGCGATATGCCAGCCACAGGGCTTGGGGCAAAGTAGGATTCACAAACTGAAACACCATTGACCACCGTACATCCGTTGGTTGAAGACGGCTGATCCGTGCATTGAATGCTGTAGTCTGAAAACTTCGTCGGGATATCCGCTGCTTGTTCGATACAGGACTGTGGTGACCAACTATCATTCATCACCACCTTGGTTGGATCAAAGCGCACCTTGATGCGTGCATAGCCCTCACCACTACCCGTTACCGATACGCGAATTTTGACTGGCACTTCTAAACCGGGCTCTACCGCTTTTAGCTTGGCGGTGAGGTCAGTATTAGGATTGCGTTCCCAACTGGTACTAAGCTCGCAGCGACCTGCCGTTTCTGGTGGAAAATTATTGTTCGGCCCAGACCAGACTTTCTGATCACCAAGCCACACTTGCATGTAGTCATCCCATTTGGCGTACTCAAGTACGGCTGAGGTAATCGCATCGGGATTCACGACTTTGAGTGTGATGGCCTGTTCAAACACTTTACAACGGCCACTCCAGTAGTTGTCGCCAATTCGTCCAATCCAAACTTCAAGACATCCCTCACCACAAGAGCGAAGGTTCATTGGTCCTGAAACATGCTCAATAATGCCTGCCGTGTAATCGTGAGTAATAGTGCAGCTGTTCACCGCTGTATTGAGCCTGTCGCATTGCTGGTAATTTGGGCTACCTTCACCTTGAGACTCACAGCCTGGGAAGCTTTGTGTTAATAGATTTGGGTCAGTTTGAACCGCATCGGTTAATGCCCAAAGCGGATCATTGACCATATCTGGCCGCGACCTGTCTTTGATTTGCTGTAGCGAACGAAACGCCTCACCCGTAGCGCCACTTTCGGATGCCATGCTCTCTTGGCGCTGCGTCCCCAATTGATTCATGCTGGTATCAGAGCCATAAACGCCCGTTAAGACATCCAATGAGCCCTGATCCATACCAGGAAAAAGCTCTTGCAAGTTAATGGACTCATTACCACTGCCATTCGGCACCGACAACGTATTGCCGTTAAGTGCGGGCATCGTCCAGTTTTGCAGTAATTGCTTACCTTCTTGTTGTCCGCTTAAGCCGGATTGGCGCTGCACATCAGCGGCGACACCATGTAGGGGCAAGCACGCCATAGTGATAGATAAAATACCCGCTAACACTCGGGTGAAAAGTGTTGGTTTCATGGTTAACCTCCCGAGTTACAGCAGTCTTGCCAGCGCCACAAAATATAGAGCGCATCTTCACCGGCACCTGGGATTGTTCGCCACTCTCCCCATTTCATGGTGCTTTCACCGATGACATGCGCACTTTCAGTTTCTGGTACAGGGAAGAACATACTCATCTTGTATTGGGATTTCGGCAGCATGGGTTCGATAACAGGTCGGCATAGCGCACTGTTCCCCATTGTTCGCCTTGCAAGACCACGCCTGTGTTGAGCTGCGATTGCACGCGCCGCTAAATGGCTGGTGTTTTCTGCTAATGAGCCAAAGGCTAAGGTATGGCCAGATAACGGATAGAGATGCCCCCAACTGCCAGCACACCAAAACAACTGGTCGATGGGTTTACCAAGCGTTGATGAGGCAGCGTCAGCGGTACAAGCAGATATAGCCAATGGATTGGCAACGGCAGCCGCTTCAGACTGAGTAAAAAAGGCCAGTTCATCGTTCAGCCATGTTGGGTCCAATTCCGACAAATACATCAAGTCAAAGTCCATGTAACCATCGGCATTGCAATTGCCATCCATGAACAAATCGAGCATGACCAAAAGCGGAAAGGCGTAATAATGGTAATGGTAGAAAGCGAGATCACCGGTGTCGTATTCACCCTCGCCATGACCACCTTGCAGTCGTCTATCACCTAACGGTAAACGAATCCCTCCCAGGGAAGGCGAACAACCCGGCGCTCTGACCAGTTCAATCAGACGCGCTGGCTCCCACATGCTGGTAACAATACCTGGCCTTGGCACACCTAAGTTGTCTTCACATAAGCAAAATGACTTGTTTGATGCGCCGCTTGGGACACTGCCAGAGCCAAGTGGAAGACCTGCAACCCGGATAGGAAAAATGCATGACCAGCAAACATCCGTCAGCAACTTGCCGGACAATAACCCCGCGTCTGGGCAGGTCAATTCGGCTTTTGCAGGAATAGATGCGCCCAGGACAAGCATGACAACGAGAGTCCGTATCAGACTATACGTATTATTGAGCTTTTTCATGAACAAGCTCCTTTACTGGAATTTCTTCTATTTCAAACGCGAGCCCCTTTGCTTGAACAAACGATGGGGTGACTTGCAAATCAAAGCGCTGCTTTAGCGAGGCATTGAGAAGGTAAACCGGACTGTCCAATGTCTTTTCGAGCGCATTGAGGCGATTCCAGCCTTGGGCACGGTCGAGCTGCGTGGTGATAAGCGTAATGCGGCGCAGTGTCCTATCTTGCGTCTCAAGCCAATGCGCAACTGCGTCCACTTCTTCAGCGTTCGACGCATTAAACACCACAAGCTGCTGAGTAAACGGCAAGGCTTTTAGCGGGTTAATACGCGTTCCTGCTGGGATCAATGTTCGGCCATTGGCATCCAATAGTGGCCGCTGCATGACGATGGTTGGATCAACCATTCTTATCCGATACTGCGTGGCTTTGGGTAAGTCAGTGAAAGTTTGGCGAGACCAGAAACGCTCAATGGCTTTTTTCTTTAATGCGCCCAGATCAATCGACTGTAAACGCTGCATCGCTACTTGCATCAAATCCGGTTCTAAAATCGAATGAATAGGACCGCGTTGACCCAATGAACCGGTATTGCCTGTTTCAATTTGACGCTGCAACCAGCCCTTGCTGTAAACCCCTAGTGCACTTGCAGTCACCTTGTCATCTTCTATGCGGAAAATGGCAGGCACGCTAGTCACCCGCCAGTGCACAAAGGCTCTCGGATCTATTCGAACCTGAGGAACAGGATCAAGCCCCTTCATCAGCGTATGCCAATCACGGATAGCCGCCCCCAAGGTCTTTCCTTCAGGAATTCCCCGAAACAACACAATAGCGCCGGTAGCACTGGCCTCTTTAAATAGCTGCTTCAGTGAGGAATCCCCCAGTGAAGACGACGCAAATATCAACCATTCATCGTTGTGTTTGAGCGACGCAGGTTGTTCAATCGGTGAAAAAGGCTCGATAAATTCAGATGAACCATCCACAGCACTTTGTAAAATGCTGCGGTTCATTTCGACGATCTTTTTGTCCTCGTCAGACAACGGAAAAGGCTCTTGTGCCCAGGAAACTTGAACCCAAGACAATGGAGCAACCAACAAAAATAAGAGACATAGTCTTTGCATCATCTACCTCCTACCAAAGCGGCCAAGCGCGACCGACAATCTGCTCGCGCTTAACGGCATTCCAATAGCGGGAGTCGAAACTCGTAGCAGCCTCGCCGGAAAACCAATATTCGTTTTCTTGCAGCGTCAATGAGCGGCTAAATTGTGATTCCGCCACACCAAGACGCTGGGCTAATGCCATACCGGTTGAGACTTCAGCACCGTTCACCAGCACATGTTCAGGCGTCACCTTGACTTCATCCCCAGGCATCCCTGTTAGGCGTTTCAGCATACGAGTACCGTCGTGATATAACGGAGCAAGTCCTTTTGAGTGGAAGGCATACAAACCATCCTTAACGGGCTCTTTATTCCATAGGTCAATCAGATACACCGTGGTATCAGGCAGGCAGCGCTCTTGCTGGGTATCAATACCTATTCGGTAGCGCATCATGGCGTAGGTGCCTACCAAGGCCATGATTAACGCAAGAACGGCCAACCGGATGAGATATGGCCGCCAAGGCATTCTTTTACGGAGTATCTGCATGAGACACCTCCTTTGAGCCTACTGGCACAAATATGGAATCATCAGCACCCACCACCGCTTGGGCATCCAGCACGATAAAACCGGCTGCTTTTAGCTTTTCAATTTGCTGATTGGTCTGAAGCAACCTGGATTCGATGTCTTGTTCACTGGCATTGGGGCCCAGTGACAACACCGCCTCCCCAAAATCCACGACTGCAATGGGCGTACTTAACGCCAACTGGCTGTGGATGGGTTCGAGTGTTTTCATTAAGAGCCAGCTGGTCATTAAACCGCTACCAGCAATAGACAAAGTAATAGAGGCCATAAATGGCCAAAGCGTGGACTTATTCATAGCCTCGCTCCTTCAACAACTGAGAGATGGCATCAGCAACAGAAAGGCCTTTGCGCGTTAACTGTTTAATCGCGTTTACATCTTCTGCACGGGACGAGTACAACAGCTTGTGAAACGGATCGACGATGAGGCGGCCGATCCCGGTGCCCATTTCGGTGATAAAGAAAATTTCGGAATAGACACCCGTGACGGTATGAACCGTTTTCAGGTATTCGTAGCCGCCTTCACCTAATGGCAAACGGCCTTCTTTTTTGAGCGCGTTGATGGTTTCGGCTTTTTGGCCAAGCAGGTACATATTGGCCGAGTTTTCAGCGATGGCTTTACCTGTAGGGCTATCGTATAAATCGTTGACCGACTGCGTTACCGTCACAGCACTGCCGCCATATTTTCGAAATCGCCGGTAACCCGTCTCAATGAACTTACCGACATCACCTTGAGTCAGCAGATCCCAGGCTTCGTCGATGAACACAATCTTGCGACGATCCCGCTCACCTAAGTACATCTCCTGTTGGATTTGGTAGATAAGCTGAAGCAACACCACTTGTTGCAGATGCTTACGCCCCTTGAGCTCTTCTAACTCCAGAACGGTGAAACGGTTTTTGAAGCGAATATTGTTGTGACCATTAAAGAAGCGGCCATATTCGCCCTGTGTCGTAAACGGATAGAGCTGCTCACCCACGTCTTGCACACGTCGGTCTTCGTGATTTTTTAAGGCCTCTGCCACATCATCAACCAACATGGCACGACCTTTTTTCTCCCACAGTTCACGGGTCTGACGCTTTAGGTTGGCCATCTGAAAATCGGTTAATGACTGCGTAGGTGCGGCCATTGCGGCCAATAACCCAACCAACACATCCGCTTCTTCGTCATAGTCCTCAACGATTTCAAACGGATTTAAGCAAATGCCACTGTCTCGCCCGAACTGTAAGAACTCACCGTCATAGACTTCACACAGCTTTTCATAAGAGCGGCCAACATCAATCACCCAGCATTGCCCGCCTTCTGATAAGTAGGAGGAGATGATTTCGTTCACCAGGAAAGACTTGCCCGACCCCGATTGCGCCGCTATGCAACAGTTGTAATTACTGCCCGAGTCATAAAGGGACACACTCATGATCTGGCCATTGCGGGAAACAAAGTTAATCACTGGCGTGCCCGTGCCTTTCCAATCTGCAAACAAAGGCAACAAAGGGATCACATGCCGTGTCGCCATGGTCTTGAATCGAAACAAGTCGTTCATCGCCTGGCGATCAGCACCAAATGGCAAAGCATTCAGGAATATGGGCAAACAGAAGTACTTATCTTCCATCAGTTCAAATCCGAGTTCTTTGAAATAGGTTCGAGCATTTGAAACAGAGCTGATCGACGCTTCTTCCGTTGGTGAAAACAGCGTCAAAGTCATATTTGCCCGAATAGGACGATCACCTTCTTGCAAGGCTTCAAAAAGAACATCAAATCCCTTTTTCTTGGCTGCAAGCACCGGCACAAACTTGAGCATTGGGCCATAGGCCTGATTGACCGCCCATTGACGCTTCGTCTCTAGACGAGATCGCATGGCCTCGGCTGAAGGAAAGTGAATGGTGACATTCAGCAAAAAGCTTCCGCGTAAACCGCGACTGCCCGTCATCATATCGCCCGCAAAACTTGCGGCATGACCAAACCAGATCCGTTCAGGCAAGCGCTTAAACGATAAGGTTTTAACTCGGTAATCACCCAACATCAGACCTTGGCTATCCACTTTGATAGCTCGGTCATAATCCAACACTTGCTCTCGAAGTGGTTTATCAGCCTCACTGCGGATTGGTGATGGATTGCGCCAGGAAGCATCTTTTCCCCAGTTAAGCTGAGCACTTAATGCTGCGAGCCAATTTCGGTCGGTCATCTCAGTAACACGAAAACCAACCGTTGCCAGCGCTTGCGAGAAAGAAGCCCGAAGCGCGGATGCTCGACTCAACTCACGCTCCGTCGGTATAGGACTTTCCAAAGGCAATTTGCAGGTGACGATCAGTTGAAAGTTGCGTACCTGAGTTTGGGTTGATTCTTCTATCGGTTGAACCGTGCCCCCATCGAGGAAGTCCGCACGTTTGCGTATCGACGCCCTGAGCAATGGATCGGATTGACGATGGCGTAAGCCCATCATGCGCTGAAGGTCGGTTTGAATATCAGGCGAGGCGTACAGGCCAAATTGCAGCAAAGTGTCTTTTGGCCAGTCGTTGTTAAGTAGAACATTAACCCTGTCTGCAACAGACTCATCACCACCAGGCAATGGGTCACATAGAAAACCAAAGCCAACACTTTGGTCTTCCATGAAAAACAGTTGCTCATCGTCGGAATAGGCCAATACTGGCAAGAGCTCTGAAGCGCGTTGCCCTGAATACAGAGAGGCTTTCATTAACGCCCCTCCAACCAAGCAGAAAGATCATAAGGACGGCCTCGGCTGATGCGACCATCATTGGCAACGATGAAAGGCACACCTTGAATGCCCAGGATTTGAGCCGTCACCAAGGTACGCTGCATTGGTTCTAAGTTGCAGGCATCATCCTGTTCTAGGTTACCAATCCGGCCATTGAGCAATGCATCGGTGGCTGCTTTCTTGTCACGCGCACAGCCAAGCTGGCGAACCTGACGCTCTGAATCAGGACCAAGCACTGGCACAGGGAGAATTTGGAAGGTGTATTCTTTGGTTAACGGTAGGGCTTGTTTCAAAAGCTCATGGCAATGCGGGCACCGGGGGTCAACAAAGACCACCACTTTCTTTTTGCCTTCGCCTAAAGTCAGTGGGTTCAAATCATCCATTTTTAAGCCAAGACGACTTAAGTCCAGCGTGTTACCAGCTTCACGAATTTCTTCGAGGCTAGTAAGCGGCTTTTTCGACCAGGCATCATAGAGCGTGCCATCAATGACGAACCGGCCACTGTCTGACATGAAAACAATACGGCCATTGCTTTCGACCGCTTTCATACCAGTGACAGGTAAAGAAACCATGCCGTCAATTTTGCCAACGGGCGACACTTCAGACACAGGTTCAGCTTGAACCAATGGAGACAGCGCAAGCGCCAGAATAATTGGAGATAGTTTTCGCATGAGGAGTCCTCGTTAATGTAAATCGAGGCTCCAGTCTATGCAGTTGTCCTATGTGGACTCGGTTAGATAGATTGAAGAATTGGATGCCTTGCTAGGGTGCCACTTGTTGTTACGCACTATTAGTTCAGGTATAGCTTTCATTCTGGCAGCCTTACAGGCTTCCCCCAATTCATCTAGTTTATCTAAACCCGCTTTTTCACACTCTGGGTGTTAAAATTCATCACTGTGTAAACTAACCAAGTCCTTTTAATACCCCCCAGAGGTCAAGTTGACAAATTTGACAGCTTTTAGCGTCATTATTGTACACTTGCGCTCCATAAAAAATAAGTCTACACTTATGACATGTTTAAGTGTCATCCTTGATAACTAGAGGCGTATTGTGAAAAAGGCTGAGGCAATTAAAAAGCTCTTAGAATATGACAAGCGTGGTCGCTGTGTTTTTACTAATTCAGATCTGGCGAAAATCTTTCATCAAGATAATGAACGAGCATTGCGTGCGGGAATTAAACGTTTGCAAGACGATGGCTTACTCACCCGAATCATTAATGGTGTGTATTTATACAATTTAGCGCAGTCGAAAGGCAGCGATACGTTGGAGCAAATTGCTAAAACTATTCGACGTGGAGAATATAACTACATTAGCCTGGAGTCTGCACTTTCTGATTTCGGTGTTATTTCGCAAATTCCAGTAGATCGCTTAACGGTTATGACAACGGGGCGTTCCGGTGAATTCAAAACACCTTTGGGTACAATTGAATTTACGCATACGAAACGAGATCCAATCGATATTATAGAAAATACCAGTTTAGTCGGCAGACCACTTAGGTTAGCAACGAAACAAACTGCATACAGAGACTTAAAACGAGTTGGCCGAAATACACATTTAGTAAGCAAGGATGGGCTATATGAAAATTGATCAAGAAAATTTCGCGCTATTGGTGAATAAAGCAATGCAGGTTGAAAATGTATCTCATATGCGTTCAGTGATAGAGAAAGAGCTCTTACACTACGATATTTTATTTGCGCTAGAGAAAGGTGGACTTCTAGACAAACTAACTTTTCAAGGTGGCACGTCGTTACGACTTTGTTATGGAGGCAATCGTTTCAGCGAAGATCTGGATTTTGCTGGCGGGAAGGATTTCAGCTCAGCAATGTTGGCAGACATGAAACATTGTATAGAAAAGTACATTGGCGAACGATACGGGCTTGAAGTGACAGTAAAAGAACCAAAGGATCTAAAGCAAGATCCTAAATATTCTGAATTGAGCATTGATAAGTGGCAAATAGCGGTAGTGACTTCTCCTGAGAGAAAAGATCTGCCAAAACAAAAAATCAAAGTAGAAGTGGCAAACATTCCAGCCTATACAAGAGAGCCGCAACCTCTTCAAATAAACTACGATTTTTTGCCTGATGGATACAGTGATACGCTAATTCTGACAGAAAGCTTGGATGAGGTCATGGCGGATAAAATCATTTCTTTACCTGCCACTACAAGGTATGTCCGCCACCGAGATATATGGGATTTAGCTTGGTTACAGCAACAAGGCGCGACACTCAATATGGACTTAGTTAAAAACAAGGTGTCAGATTATAAACTTGAGCACTTCAACAAAATGTTGGAAAACTTTCTCGAACGACTTCCTGATATTGTGTCTAGTGAAGCGTTCATTGCAGAAATGAAACGTTTCTTACCAACAGATGTATTTGATAGAACCCTAGCTCAGGATAAGTTTCAAGTTTACCTGCAAAATACTTTGGCGAAACTATTTAAAACTGTGAGTAACGAGTTACTAGGCAACGTTACAAATAATGAATTTAGAATGTAAAAATTGGGTCCACAAAGCAGTGACTTTGTAGACCCAAACCTTTTAAAGGTCTCTATAGAGTTTATCAGGTGCCCAGTAAAACGGCGCTGATTGCTGGAACAGTTGTGCCAATAACTTCTTGAGTGCTGGCAACAACAGGTAAGGTTGCAGACATAACACTTTCAACGACTGTTGGCGTATTGTAGAGACCCATACCGCCACCAATGCCCAAGGCAAAAGCCATCAAGCTTTGGCGAGCGATACCGCCCACAATACCCACCAGAACCATGGCTCCCGCTACGATCCGTCCCAAAGTACCTTGGGTCCAGTCTTTTAGGGTATCCCACACATCGGAGAAAGCATCACCACCGGTGCCCGCAAATGAGGGCTCCGAAATCATTAACGCCATCAAACCAAGCGCACCAATGGTCATTAGGCGCTGAGTTTGAATGCTGCGAACTGCATTTGTCATTCGTTAGTTTCTCCGTAGATACTCAAGTTATCGCGCTTACCATCAGCTCCCGCTGAGGCTGAATCGCTTTGAGTCTGAAGTGGACGTAGCACTGGCGAAACCGTTCGAGGTGCTGACACCCCAATATCCCACCGGCGCGGTTCAATTTCGGTAAACACGTAGCTGGATAAATTCAGATCTCCACGGTCATCCTCCCAAGGCGCAATCCAAATCCGCATCACCCTTGAAGGAATGCGAAGAGGTGCAGATTGCTGCGTCTCAGGTAATGCTGGATGGCTCAGCAGTCCTGTCTCTAAATCAGATTGTGAATACCCAGAGGGAGAACCAATTCGAGTCGCCACAGCATCAATCGTCTTGGGTGCAGCGCCATTACTGGTAAGCTCATAGACTTCACGAGCGGATAAACAGCGCACACCGTCAGGCATACCTGGGCATCCATATTCACTACTCCCAAGACCCAATGAACTACAGCCAGACAATAAGGTTGAGCCGACTGCCAATAAAAGTAATCCAGCTTTAGACCACTGTTTTGACTGGTGCTTTGGGTTGTTCTGCATTGATGTCGTCATGGTTAACTCTCCTCTGGATACACATCTTATTGTCTGAAACGGACTTCGATCGGTTAGCAACATGCAGAATTTTTTCATCTTCTTGCACCTCCCCCTTGCGAAGTGGCCAACGACAACGAGGCACCACGAGTGACTATGACTTCAATTTTCCTTGCAGCGTCTACCTCTATAACTGGGAACATATTTTCAGCCATGTCCAAATAGAACTTGGCCACTCGATCCAATGCTTTACCTGTGCCTTTAATCGCAGCGCCCTGTAATGCTTCTTGGCTCATGACTTGCTGGTACAACTGAGTATCACCGGCATTACCCGTCTGAATCGTCGGCACAGGATTTACATCAAATGCGCCTGCCAAACCCTGAAGGAATCCGGCCATCATTGATTTGGCCACCAGTTGGCCTTGTTTCGACACTAATCGGCCACGAATACCGGCTTTGCCGTCTTCACCCACGGCATAAGAATCCAGTCGTGTTTCAATGACGCCACCATCTTCTCTCACACATGAAATGGTCTCGCCTCGCAAATAAGCACGCTCAGAGCTCAAATCACCGTAACCTGCGGCGATCAAGAAACACTCTTTGATATCCGCTCTAAATCGATTGGGTAAAATGGCTTCCTTTTGAATCCTCAGCAATGCAGGAAAAGGCTCGCGTCTTGCGGACTCGTGAGTAGGTGCATCCAAACCTGTGATCAAAGTACCCGAGATGATGCTGCCCGCCGGTAGATACAAAGGCGGCGCTTCTTGCACAACAACCTCTGGTTCGACAACCACTTCAGGCTCAATCATACGAATCGTGATTGGCGGCAATGGAACATCCCGAGCTCGTGTACCTTGGCCATTTGCTGGCTGCTGATAGAGCGGATCAGGCAGCGGCGCATTGGCAAAATAGTCGTCTGGGTTAGACGGCAGTGGCTTTTCTTCTTTAGGCAATTCCATGGCAGATAAAGGCACTTCAAAACGGCTATTTGTGCCTTCAACTGCTGCATCACCTCCAGCGTGAAAATCATCAAGTTCCGCTCTAAGGCGGGCCAGCTCCGCATTGACTTCACTTGGTATAGAAGGCGAATCTGGGCTTAGCCGTCCTGAATCGACGTCACGACGCAAGCGCTCAACTTCACGACGTAACTGTTCATTGCGCTCACTGAGTAGTTTTACGTTCGCAGCCAAACTATCGACCCCAACATCACGAGTATTGGTATCCGTAAGAATGTGCCGAATTGTTTCCTGTCGGTTCCGACTACTTGAGCCATCGTCAGGATTAGGTGAAAACACCATCACCATAAGAATGAGACCACCAGCAATACCGGCAACCGATAGGCCCCGCTTCATGTTCGGGCTCATTTGTTCCCATTGTGCTTTCATCGTTATTCACCTCCCACAAGAAGCGAAGGTCGCTGACTTTCCACCGCTTCTTCACGATGATTGCGAACAACCACATACAACTCAGTCTTTTCACCCGGTAACAAGATATTGCGAGGCCAGTAGGCGCTTGCCACTATATCCGGTGCATGGCAGGCTAATTCACTGGCTTCTATCGGCTCATCGGCAAAGCTTTCAACCAGTCCTACATAGACGGTGAAGTAATGTCCCGACACAATTTGCCCCTGCTTAAAACCAAACTTTAAGCCCGGCTGAAAACATTTCGGGCTTGTGTCAGTTTGGCCAGCCAAACGGATGTCATAGCCTTGTGGTAACTCATTTAGTGCAAGGCGTCTGAGTAAATCACGTAAGCTATCGACGTATGGCTGAGCCGTTTCCCAAGTGGCGGCTTTTCGGTTCACGACGCCCTTAATAGGCCACTGCTGACCATCAATAGCTAAGGTGATTTCACGCGGTGGAATACGACGAGGCACTAAGGTGACTGATAATGCGGGCGCTTCCTGACCAGGCGGAGTGATGTAAAGTGAAACCGGTGATTCTTTGTCCGTGGCCACATATACAACATTCCCCTTGATTTGCGTCTGAGCATCACTGGTTGTTCTCACCTGAGGCGATTCAAACGGCGTCACAATCCGATTCAGATGGCCAAGTGCTACAGGGATCAGTTCATTAACCCCCGGTGTCATCATTAGCGTTGTTGGCACATCCGTTGAAGCCGTATTGGTTTGAGTCGGTGGATTTGCAGTAGCAGACTGCTTCATCACACTGGCTGGCACAATCGGCAATTCCACGTCTGCATACGACGCTTGAGATAAAAGGACGCCACTCAAGCTCATTGCGATTAAGCTTGGTGTCATCCATCGACTAATTTTGGTTCGCATCATTCACCCTCCGGTTTTGCTCTTGGGTCAACTTTTCACGAACGCGCTTCGTTCTAGCTTGCCCCTCATACGTATCCATCCAGCTAAGTTTTGGACGGTATTGCTCAATATCGATGTCAAACTCATAGGTGCGAGTTTGGCGCTGCTCATCTCCAGATGGCCCAGAAACCAAGGAATAACCGGTCACAAAGACATGGCCGGTTTCATACTCATACTCCACTTGTCTGGGTTGGAATTTGAGCGTGACCCGGTCTTCGCGGATTTGTCTTGCCTGAATCTCCAGTGCATCGACCACTTGCTGGTACACCGCTGGAGAAAGTAGCGGCTCAATGGCAACCCGGATGAAAGACACATTACCTGGCGTCACGTTACCCATAAGCTCAGCCAGGTAGAGTCCCCAGGATTCAAGGTAAGGTTGAGTGGCTTGGTTTCGTGACACTTCAGCCGGTTCAGACAAAGTTGGTGGTTGAATGGCTACCACGGTATTGCGAGAAAATGCCGCTACCGCAAGCAGCAAATTAGATAGCACCAGCACCGCAATCAGGAACCGTTGCCATCGGTTCTCTAATTGCGTGCCTTGCCATGATTTTAAAAATACGTCGAACTTCACGGCAGATAGCTCCTGATAAATGGGTTAGGGATCGTCTTGGCTTTGGTTGGCAACAGTCCAGCCCAGTAGATGGCGTGAAGAATAAAACCATCTGGACGACCATCACGAAAACGCCGATAGAGCTTGGTTGTCACCAACCCCAACAGGCATAAAACCAAGGCATTACCGGTAAAAATGCCGATCACTAGCCCCAACAGAATGGGAGCCATCTCATCGGCACTCCAAAGCAGGAAGTGCGGCGGGTCATCGATATAGGATGGAATACTCACAGGTTCCATAGTCACTCCTCGTTGTTTGAATTGAGAAGTGAAGGATGCCTTGGGATTGGCAGGTTCAGTGGTCAGCTAGATGCCGAATTCTTGAAGGTTTTGAGGGTTCTACTCAGACAATACTAACAATTGATCTTTTTGATGCGGTTGATATGATGGGGATATTGGTCGTGTCGAGACCAGCTGCCCACTTTAGCAAACCCGGACGGGACGACATGCATATCAAATTTATTTTTTGCTTAGGTTTTTTCTGCGACCTCGGCAGTGGGCACCGTATTCGCTAATAGGAGAAACTCAATGCAAATTACTAAAATCATTTCCTCTGACACGGTTGAACGTTTAAAGCAAAAAGCACGAAAGCTTAAACGTGAAAAATCTATTCCACACACTCAAGCACTCGATGAAATTGCAGTAACTGCTGGTTTTAATCATTGGAATCAGGTTGTACAAGCTAATGACGTACTGAAACCATCAGAAGTGGCATTATCTTCAGGATGTGTCATGGCTTTTGATGTCAAAGATGGTATGGATGTCGATACCAGTGATGGGGTTTTAATTGAAGACCACTTCTTGGAAATGCTTACTGAAAAGCAGCTATTTGAAATTTATGTCAATTCCCCTGACGAGGACGATGAGCAAAACAGGCTACTAAAAGAAACGCTATCGGATTCAGAGCTTCATGAGTATTTTCGAGATTATTGCTCATTCATGTACTTTCGTCTTGCCGAGCCTCATGCAAACAAACCGCTGAAAGAAGTATTGGCTCTTATACGACAGTACTCGTTTTGGATGCCGCAATATATTTGGCTTCAAGGTCACCTTATTGATACTTATCATTTGCCAGCGGAAGACGAGAATGGCAATACCGTAGGCGTAAGGTTTTAGCTCTACAAGATGAGGCCTGATGGGCCTCATATCTTCTTCTGCAAGTGACTTAACGCCAACCCCGCCATCAACGCCAAACCGATGATCATCGACGGTAACACCACAGGAGGAATAGCCAGCGGGGCGAACAATCCCATAAACAGCAAAATGACACCTGAGCCCAGGATAATCATGCTGTAGCGGTGAATGATAGGGCTCGAAAAATCAAAGGTTGTCTTCTTAATCTTCCAGGTCATTAAGCCATCCCACAACGCCGGTAACATGAGAATAAGCGCAAAGGGCAACCAGACCATCAGTAAAGCAAATCGAGTGAACACTTGGTACAACACATCAAAAAATGCCTGAATACGGTCTTCTACCCAGACAAACCAAAAGCCTCCCATGTTCTCCATCCCTTTAGAGCGCAGTCGCTGCTCTTCAGTGGGGATTAGAAAATCACGCACAGATTGCTCCATCTGCGTATCCACAACCCATGATTGATACCAGCCATGGCTAGTTTGACCAATCCAATAGCTCGTTTGTGCGCCCAATTGATTTTGGATCATCTGCTTCTCTTTACTAATGACCCGGCCAGTCCAATCACCGGGCACTAACACGCCAATGGCAATAATCTCCAGCATCAGTGCCAGACACAGCAGCCAAACCGACTTATGCTTGCTCATGCCAAACATCCTCTTCTACTCGGGCCAGCATGGCTGCAACGGTTGGCGTCATAATCCGGGCTTTAATCACTTGTTGAAGCCGCTTTGTCGTCGTATGACCACTGACATAACGCACATCGATGCGTCCTTCAGCCAGATACGCCATCCGATTTGGACGATTACGAATCCAGGAGTAGAAATACACACCATCCACGGCGGCCCATTCGAAATGGTCAGGATCACGCAGGCGAATCCCCGTTAAAGCACTGGCGGCAGTCCAGGTCAGCGCCTCAATGAAATGCCACAGGCGTACACTGTCATCATCACAACTAACTTCTTCATAACTGCCCAAGCCATTACAAAGACACAAATCAAAGATGGAATGGCCATCTAACGTGAACGCATCCGTTAAGTAGTCCGCCAAGCAATACACCGAGGCCAAAGCATGAGGCCAGTCGGTTTCAAGCAGTCTTAAGGTTTCCTTGAACTGGGGGTTATGTTGCTGCCACTGAGCGAGCATTTCTTTACTGGTAAGTGTTGTCATTTTCAGACAGACAGAATGATGCATACAGACTCCTTATGCTGCCTGTGTAGCGCTGGTTAAAATAGGAATGCGGCCTTTGATCACGCGGCCACCTGAAAGCTTGGCGATGTACTCCAGGTTGGGAAGCTGGCCTAATAACTGCGGTGGAAACATATCGCCTTCTTCCTCCATCAAGCGTTCGCCATGATTGCCGGTAAACAACGCGGGGCTGTCCGAGTTGGACGACATACCTTGAGTTTGCATGATGTACTGCAACCGAGTCTTAGGCAGATTGTCAGTAATGTACTGCTGCGTTTCGGCGTCCATCACCCGAAGGGCTATCAAGTTGTTGATGTTACCTAACACCTGGCGAGCCTTAGCTTCACTGCCTGTACGAGCTGCAAAGTCAGCAAAGGTCTGAGTAGCAATAACACAACGCATTTTTGCGCCACGGCCTTTGTTGAGCAGTTGAATGAAGGGATCGTTGACGACTTCAGCCGCCTCATCGATGAAGATATTTACGGGACGATTTTCAACACCATAGTTATAGCGGTCACCGGCCACGGCGGTGAGATCGGATAAAAGCAACGAACCAATGGCGCTGCCAACCATGGCGTCGGTCAATGAATCCAACCCGATATAGGCCACTTGGGCATTGTTGATAATACGGCCAGAATCCGTAATTAACCGGCTGTCATCCACATCGTTTGCAATCGGTGATAGCAATGGACCTAGTTCACTTGATGTGAGCATATTGAGCACCGGCATCAATGAGGCCACCATCTTTGAATAGTGGGTTCTGTCATGCTCAAACATACTCAATAGCCCCTCTAAATCAGTATTGGCGGCAACGGGCTGAATGCGTTCGTAGTAGAAAAGCAGCATCGCCATAGCTTGTTTAGCCAAGGTATTGGCCTTTTCGGTAAAGCGCTTGATCTCCACACTAAAGTTCGGATACACCTGCTCCCCCCAGGCCGTGACGGCTTTTACTACCAAGCCTTCTGGGCCACCTTCCAAGAATCGTCTCAGTGTTTTCAGATCAGGACGTTGTGACGTAAGCAACAGACCTTGCACTATGTTATTCAGTGCCATTTGACCAAAGGCTTTAAATGGATCAGCACCGGTTTCAGATGGGATTAATGCCGCAATTCGGCTGGCAATTTCAGTACCCCGGTTAAAGTTCCTCAAGGGATTAAGACGTACTGAATGCTCTGGAAAACCCGGATGAAAATACACAAAGCGCTCAGGACTACCGGCGGCAATACAGGCTCGCTGCGCATTATCCTTAAGTTCTTTGTCGCCCTTGGGGTCAATAATAATCACGGCTTCATTGCGCAAAATGGCCTGGGTGATCATCGCATCAAAGCATCGGGTTTTTCCGGCACCGGTCGTACCAACTATTAAGGTATGCCCCTCAGTGTGACCAACTGGCTGGTACACATCTTCTTCTTTGGGCTCGACACCATGAATCCAGGTCGAACCCATTTGCTTGCCGTGACCTTGGTTAAGCAAGGTTTGCTTATCCCGCTTTAGGATTTCATAAGCGCGTTGGGCATGGCGTTGGTCCCACTCAAAGCCATAACCTAACCACAATTCATCAGGATGTTTTGCCATTACCTTTTGCAAATGCGACAGCGCCATAAATGCCAATGGTTTGCCTTTTAGCCCCATCTGCAACTTATAAAGGCGATAAGCCTCAGGCAGGCGATACAACGCCATGCCCGAGGAAATCCCTGTCATCCACCAAAATGGCTCAGGTGGTAGCTCAGTCAGCATTTCTGCGGCAATTGCCCCAGTTGCTCCGACCAGCCAACCTGCTGCTGCCATGGCTTCATAGTTCGTGCGCCAAGGCATCTCGTATGCGTTTTCTTTCATTCATGCTCCGCAAAATAACCGTTTGCAATCCGATTAATATCAAATGGATTAACGTTCAGCGTGAGCGGTAAACAGAACCGTTTCCCCCTCATCAAACTGGCATTGGTCACTGGCCGAGATCCCCCGAAGCAGCTGTCCGGCTGGAATGCCATGTGCATTGGCGACTTGGCGTAAGGTTTGAATCGTGACGCGAATACCATCGGCACTATGATCCACGTCTGGGTAATCGCCATCGGTCAGTAAGATGGGCAAATCTTTCACAAAACTAACCATCTGTTGCCGCTGCGCGTGTTTGGGGTCTGTACTTGAGTTCGCATTGGCCGCAATCGGCTTTTGCTTACGCTCCGCTCTTGTGGCGGGCTCTTTTGCTTGGGCATTGGTTATATTAATTCGACTCGGACGCTGTGAAGCCTCTTTGTTCTGAATTGCTGTCACTGATTCTGCGTCTTGTTTGGAAAGGTCTATCAGTGCAGTTAGCCCTTTAGAAATCGATACCTTCAGCAGTAACCCTTGCTCCTGAACTCCATCATTTGTAGTCACAGTTCTGGCTTTACGCGTCGGGTTTGCCGGATCTAGTTCAAGCCAATCTAACCGACTGAGTTCAGCAAGCAGTTTTCGGGGTGCACACCAAGGTCTTACGGCATCGGGATAGCGGATCAGAAGCTGTTCACCAACCATAATCAACGCACTGCTGGCCTCTGGGAACCACGCCAAAGATTCAGGGAGATTCAATGCCTCTGCATCTTGCTGGTTTACGTTATTTGAGATAGCGCCATCATATGAATTGTTAGGCTTTTCGCATTCATCACCTGGGGCATTTTCAGTTGCCTGGGGGGTACTAACATCACTGGCATGACGAAGTTCATCATCTTGTTCGGACGGTTTTGTCGATGGCGACTCAGTCGAATTATTGAGTTCAATTGATGATGACGCTTCAGGTAAGTCTGGATGCTCACTGGAACGACTCTGAGGTTCTGCTTGTGTTTGCTGCGTTGCTTCCCACTCAGATTTGTTAAACAGTGTCACACCACTTGGTACATTCGAGCTGAACAATAAATCGGCCTCAGATATATGCAGCATGGGTAGCCAGATTGGCTTGCCGTCTTTGATCAGCACTTCAGGGGCAAAGCTTTCATATCGCTCATTTGAGGCGGATTTAGTGGCCAATCCTCGCTCAATGAGGATGTCCGCAAGGGTATCGGGATCTCTTGGAATGCCAGGTATCTTGTCTTTGGCCAACAGCTCAATGATTTCCTTAGCCGCGCTTTTCCAAACCAGGTAAAGATGGGTTGATTGATTCGATTTTCGTATCCAAACTCTGGCATCTCGCTGATTGACCAACCACTGGGAACTGGCAAGCAATCGCCTCATAGCATCAAGTAGATAGCGTTCGACTGGGACACCAAGGGCATTGTCGTCAACGGAAATTCGTTGAGCTTTCAGGTCTCGCTGTACACTGGTTTGGTCAGCTTCAATGACCAGTTTAGACAGGACATGCTCTGGATCGGTATTGCCAATTGCTTCCAGCATGGCTTGCAAAATTTCAGGGCCCGGTTGGGTTAACCAGGCGAGCAACTCAGGTGTCATCACCCGGTTTAAAACCAGAATTGAAAATTGCTCGTGCCGCTTGCACCGTCCGTCGCGCCAGCGAATGAAATAGCGTTCAATGCGGTTATTAGTGGCCCACTGGGATAAGGTTTCTAAAAATGGGTTCCACTGATAGCATCCATCTTCGTCTGTGATGGACAAGTCTGAAACAGGCTTACCAATATCATGGAACAAACCGCCTAATGCCGCCGCAACACGCCACCTTGGTTCAAGCTCTTTTTTCTCAACTGGAGTGCCACTGGCAACGAAGATGATCCCTTCAGCAGCTTGTGCCGCCCAGAAAGCAACTTCCAACGAATGACGTAATAAACCACCCGCACCACTGTGATGATGATGCTCAGAAGCTGGCAGCAAGTGGACATAAGCAGCCAGATGATCAATGCAGGGCTGAATTAACCTTTGAAAATCACGCTGGTTGAAGCCAAGTACCTGGCGCAGTTTGGCAATTAGCTCGTCTTGTGTGGACTGCAAATCCTCGGGTGACGCAGCAGGCAACCCCTTCAGAAATGGCGGATAGCGTGGAATGTCTGCATCCAGTTGAGATGACAGCTCTGGTATTGCTTTGGCTTGAAAAAATAGGTTTTTGAACATGATGAACCTCCGTCACGATAGTGTGAAGGTTCTTTAGCAACTGAAGATGTTAGATAGCTGAAAGAAATATGCATTTATCTGTAGTTGTTTTCGTTCTAGTGAAAAAACCGACAGTTACATTACAGTGTGGGGTAAGACAGCTTTTCATTGTAAGACTGGGCATCATCTTCCCAAACTAGCCGAACAACATGCTTTCGTTTCGTTTGCATATGAACAGCGGCTATTAGCTCAACGGCTTGATACTTTTCGAGGCTTTCCATTGGAAATTTGTCAGTCACTTCTGATTCAATAACTAAATCGTTACCTTCGGGGAACTCAATTCTGACGTTTCTTGCAGTAGCAGAACCTTTATTCCAAACCTTAAGCCGATACTTACTGCTGCCAAGTTTTATAATTGATGCACCAAGGTCAGCTTGCTTTCCTTTCAGAGCATCTTCATTTTCTTTTTCCAAGAGAATGGTGTTTAGCTTTTCCTGGCTTTCGACAAGTGACTTCTGCCTCTTATTAAAGCTGACCGTTTGCCATGTTGCGTAGCTAGATAAAAGGAAAGCTAATCCAGCTATCACATCACCTACATCAATAGTTACCGGCATTACCTAATCCTTATATTCTTGCTACCAGAAAAAGCCTTTTTCAAAGATTTACGTAGTTCGTCTTGAACGTCTTTTAAAACTTCTTCCTTGATTTCAGAAAGGTGCTCATCAATATTTTCGCTATTCTCTTGAATAAGCTCATCTTTATTGAACTCTCGGTCACAAGATGCACAAGTCATTACTTGTATTGTTTCATCGCAACCGTCTTCGTATGAAAAGTCTGAACAGCCACAAGTCGGGCAAAGCAAGCTTATACTTCTATTGTATTTTTCAGGATTCATTCTAACTTCCCGTTATGTTAGTGGCCGTATTTAATCGCATATATTCAAGAACTTGAAAATGCATTTTGGAGTTCTCTTGGTGCTTATTAACAGTTAAAGGCCTAAAAACCAGCTAGGATCAACTGTTACTTTTTCAACCAACTCTGTTTTAACGCCTAAACTAAGTTCCTTAAGTTTATCGGCTAACTGATCACCATCGACCAAGTCAATCGGAGCAACGCCATCACGGTTGGCTTCTTCAATGGCAGCTTTTGTAAAGCTACCTGTAGTGATAAACATCCCACGATCAGCTCTACCAACGGTTGCGCCCCTAAAATCACGGATCTCGGGAGCCCCAACGGAACCTTTGTACTTTTTACACTGAAAAGCGATATGAAAGCTCATCAAACCGTTGATTCGGGCAATTCCTTTGCCATCGATACCACCATCACCCGTGCGGCCAGTCACTTCAACATGGATAAAACCTGATTCTCTCAATAATCTCTGTGTTAGTCGCTCAAACGCATCCGGGCTCATTTCTTCAATTAGCACATGATGCAGTTTTTCACGCCAAAGCATAGCCTCTTCTGGGGAGTCATCTGACGACAGTTCTGGAGTAGATGTCGTAGCATTAGCCTGTTCAGGCTTGCGGTCCAGAGCTCTAACAAAGTTGACAATTTCTCTGCTATCAATTTCCGGTTCCTGTCTAGCTTTATCTGTAAGTGCCCATACGCCACGAGATGAGTTTTCAAGGTATCCAGCTTTCTTCAGATAGGTTCTAGCCCAAGCTAATCGATATCCAACCTCTGTTTGGCTACTTTTTTCGGGGTTGTGCAGAACAGCCAAAGTACCCTCATCAAACTTCTCAAGCTCGACAACTTCTTCGTAAATCTCGTCGATGCTGCCTGAGCCCCCAAGGTTAACTAATGCCTTTATTAGCGGGAGCATAAGCTGATCAAATGTGACCATTATTTTCCTCCTGGATACTTTTTCGTAAAAACAGCGACCACTCTCTCACTGAGATAGCTGAATTAACCAAGTTAACAGTGCAAAGAGAATGAGATTGGCTACTCATGACTCTTCCATTACTCCATCAAGCATATCTACTACATCATTCAAGAGATCATCAGCCTGAGCAAAAATAAACTGCTTTAAAAACTGATCGATGCGAATATTGAGCTTAAAGGGCGGAATGCTTAGGCCATCTAATTTTTCAAAATAAACTTTGGCTTTTGCCTTATCAACAGTGTCTTTAAGCGCGTCAAAGCGACCGAAATTATTAAGGTTTTTCTCATTGACACTATCGTTTAATAAGCTAATAAGCTGGCTTTTATCTAAACCTAACGCATTAACAATGGCATTAATCTGGGCGTTTTCAGCATTGTCTTTGTAGGTGTTGATGTAATCTCTGAAAGTATGGCCTTCTATTAACTTTGCATCGCCACGCTGTAAATCATGTAAGAAAAGCTTGGCGTATTTTTGTTCAGCTTGCGTCAGTGAAGAAAATGACTTGTGCAGTTCGTTAAGCGTAAGTTCAATGCTGGCTTGATCATTATGCTGATTTAGCTCTTTTAAATATTTATCGAAGCGACTATTCATATAGTCGGCATCAATCTTTCCTGTGTCGATTTCCGTCAAATAGCCACTAATATCAAAAGGCACATCTCCGCCACCCGCACCACCACCATCACCTTTTGATGCGAGCTCTTTATAACGCAGCGCAAGGCTCAGGTAGGTTTGTTCATTAATGGCGAGAGTAACCTCATGTTCAGTGCCATTTTCGCCTGTTGAAGCGTCCGTCGTGAATGTATAAACCGACTGCTCCCAATGTAAACCTTGTACCTTCGCGGCTTCTAGATGCTGGTTAAATACTTTAAATAGTTCAGCAAACTTTGCGCACGCCTCAACATCTTCTGGCAGCTTTTCAAAATTCGCCACACCGGCACTAATGAACAACTCGGTAATATCACCGAATAGTTCATTCATTGCTTCTAAGTTACTTTCTAGCCTATCAACAAATAACCCAATGGGTCTGTCGCCAGAGTATAGTTTTACCGCATCATTAATATGTTGCTCCATCGTATGCGGGTAACGATAGTAACGGATAACACCATGAGGCTTATCGGGGCCAAACAATCGATTGGTACGAGAGAAGGCTTGGATGATGTTTTGGTATTTAATTACCTTATCTAAATACAAGACATTCAGCCACTTGGAGTCAAAACCGGTGAGCATTTGGTCTACAACAATCAATAAATCCAACTGTTTTGTAGGATCGGTATGAATACGCTCATAAGGTTTTTTGTGAGCAAGGCGTGCGGCTAGATCTTTCTTAAATGCTGCATGACGGGCAAAATCAAAATCGTGGCCATAACGCGCATTATAGTCACGGATAATTTCATCCAAACCATCACCTTTAAACGTTGGCCCACGGTCGCCACTGCCATCATTATCAATGTTGGGATCAAACAGTGCTGATACTTTTAAATCAGGCTTAGCAGCCTTTAGCAGACGGTAATAATCAATGGCTTCAGCAATACTGTTAGTAGCCAAAATCGCATGAAACTTATTGCCTTGGCTTAGCACATCCCATTTGTGCAGAATATCTTCTACCACTTTGGCTTGGTGAGTCTCGCTTAGGTACTGACTTTTAGGTACGTAATCTTCAATACCTTTGTGGTATTTACCTGTAGCGTCTTTGTAGCCAGCCATAGGCACTTCATTCATAAAATAATTAAATTTTTTCTTTTTGACAGGATTATCCATTGCTTCCGCTACAGATCCCGCCTTAGCTTGCTCTAGGGCGACAGCCTGCCTTAAGTCACCATCCCTAAAAGTAGGAACTTTATAGGGATCAAAGCCGAGTACGTTACCATCGCGAATACCATCGGCTATGCTGTAGCGGTGCAGCTCGTTGCCGAATACGGTACTGGTAGTATTGCCGTTTTTTTCATTTTCTTCTTGGATAGGCGTGCCAGTAAAACCAAAAAACAAGGCGCGGGGAAAGGTGCGTTTAATAATGATCAGCATGTCGCCAAACGTTGAACGGTGCGCCTCGTCAATAATAAATACCAATCGTTTAGCGCGGATTTTTTCAATATCTGCCGAGTTTGTTGCAGTGCCTTCATCATCCACTTCTTCAAAAATATTACTCATTTTTTGAATAGAGCTAACAATTAGAGTATCGGCTGGGGACGTGCTTTTTAGCTTAGTTACCAATACATGAGTATTTTCGGTGGCTTGTACATCTTCACCATCGCCTGCAAAATTACGGTATTCCGCCAGCGACTGGGTGCCCAACTCGATGCGATCCATCAAAAAAATGACTTTATCGGCATCTTTTGATTGGGCAATGAGCTGTGCTGATTTAAAGCTGGTCATGGTTTTGCCCGAACCTGTGGTATGCCAAACATATCCACCCAGTCTGTCTTTATTATTGGCACTGCCCAGTTGTTGCCAGTTGGTTTTGGCTACCTTATCCGATATCGCATTGGCGGCGTAATACTGATAACTGCGCATCACTTTAAGCACACCATCGGTATCATCGGCAACGGTGTAAAAGCCAATCAACTGGTGCGCCATGGGGATGGATAACAGTGTCGAGGCAATATCTTTCCAATGGTTCATGGGCTCGTTGTTAAAATCGGCCCAATTGAATTGGTAATCTGGGTTAAACTTGCCATCTAGCCCTGGGTTAGCAAAGTATTTGGCCTCATTAGGCTCCATGGCGACAAACACTTGAATGAGTGAAAACAGCCCACTAAAAATACCTTCTTTGGAATACTTTTCGATTTGGTTAACCGCTTGGCTAACTGGCACGCCACTGCGTTTAAGTTCAACATGAATGACCGGCATACCGTTAATCAGTAACAACACATCACCACGTCTGTCATTACGCAGTGGGCTGCCGCGTTCAAATTTCGGCTGCTGGACGATTTGGTAACGGCTTTGACCAGCAGCAATTTCTTGGCGGTCATAGATTTTTAGGCTGACTTCTTTGCCAAGATGCAAGGCATCGGCGGGGTTATCGCGCTTAATGGCCACGGTTTTGCCGTTAATTAACCCATTGAGTTTAAGCGGTGTTTTTAGCTCTTTGATCTGTTCAATAATCTGCTGCATTTCCGTTGCCGTCAGTGGCACGTCGTTTAAGCGGTCTTGCTGGCGATTGTTTTCAAATAAAATGTTCGCCCAGTTTTGCAGTAAGTCCGCTTCGGTTTTGTTTTTGAGTACCTCAGGCTCCCATCCCTTATGAGTAAGCACCTCGATAAATGCCTGCTCAAATTGTGCTTCGGTTTTAAACGTCGTCATGTTGGTGCTCCCTGCTAAACAAACATTTTGCTCAAGCAGGCTTGCTTGATGTTATTAAGTTTGGTGATTTGTTGTTGGTGTTGATTTATTAGAGCATCAAGTTTTTGGAAGTAGCTGCCAATTCTTTCTTGTTCTGCTTCATCGGGTGACAAGTAACTATAAATATTCAGCTCATCTCTATTTATTTTTGGCATACCAGTACGCGATGAAACAGACACCGTATATTTGTAAAAATCTTCAGTTTGCAGAATTGCATATAAATAATTCTGAACCACTCCATTTTTTGCACTCAAAACATATGCGTCGGCACTTGCAAGACCTTCAAATGGCGCTATAACATACTTTGCTAGTTGAGGATTGATTTTCCCATAAATAATGTCACCCTTATTAAAGTGGAATTTCCCGCTTATTAAATTGCTATCTTTTACTTTTAAGACATTGTTATAAAACATGCCGGTGAAAGACTCTATGTTCCCTGGGCCGACATGAAATAGCTCGCCATACTGGCTAGACCTTGGATCAACCATATTTGTTGAAATATCAACCGTATCTCGCCAACTGCGCACCTCCCACTCACCACTAAACCCTTTAAAGCGGATTTCAGGGATCGTTTTGCCTTGCTTAGGAAACATCTTTTCCAGCATGGCCTTTTTAAGGCTGCTGAGCTTTTCATGCTTTTGTTGGTGCTGGTTGATTAGGTTGTCGAGTTTCTGGAAGGTGTTGCCGATTGCGGTTTTTTCTTGTCCCTCAGGGAACATAAATACCATGCTATTAAAAGCGCCATTGGTAATCTGATTAATAGTTGCGCCTAAGTTTTTCTCAACTTGCGCTTTAAATTTATCAGTATCAAACAATGCATTAATAAACTCGGGGTAACTGGCTCGCACCCCAGTCATAAAAGCCCCAATAACGGTGTTATCCATCAATGAGTTAACTTGTGCATGCTTTCCAATTAAAGCTCTTGAACCGTTACGAACAACAACAATAATGTCACCTTCTTTCACATTACTGCAATTGACTACTTCAGGATTCACATACACATTATCGGCCTGAACAATTTGTCCATTCTTAACATTCGAAGAGCGAATTACAAAAACCCCCTCTTTTCTAATATCTTTTGGTGAGTATGTAAGTCCGCTAAAAAGCTCAACTTCATGATTTAGGGGCTTTTCTACCCATTCATCACTAAACCCCTCAAAGCGAAGAACAGGCACATTCTTTTCAACATTCATGCCTATGCCCCCTTCAACAAGCTGGTAAGCTCATTCAAGCCCTGCATATCAAACTCATTGCCGGTGAGTTCGCCCATCATGTCAGCTAGTTCTTGTTCGGTGGTTTTAATCTCATTAGCCACTTGCGAATAGGTCACCGCATATTTATCGGCAAGGGATTGTACTTGGTTGGTCAAATCTGAAATCACGACACTTGGCATGGCAGCAAGCTCTTGGCTTAATGGCTCGATCCATTTTAGGTGCAGCAATTCGTACACTTGCTCATCGCTTAACCCTTCGATGGTGGTTTTAGTTTTTAAGTGCAGGGCGACTTGTGCTTCTTTGACCGCTTTTTTCAGCTTCTTCTCTTCGTCGATGAGTTTACTCGCCGCAATTATCTTGGCTTCGTAGCTTTCCTTTTCAAATTTAACTTTGCTGTCTTTCTGTTCTTTCAAGAAGGCTTTGGCCGCCTTGGCCACTTCGGCATTGGCAAAGCCGTCTTTGCTTTCTTTTACTGTGTCTTGCTCTTTGTCTTCTTCACTTAGAGATTCAAGTATTTCGTCCAGCGTGCTAGCGATTTCGGCAAGGCGGTTTTCTTGTTTTGCCAGTGCCGCTAGGTCATCGCTCAAGTAGGTTTGTTGTACTAAATCAAATGGCATGATGTGGCCTTTCCAGCCATCTTGTACTTCGGTGTCTTTGCCCTTAACCTTTTTAACCACGATATTAGGGTCAACTTGCTTAGTGGCGGCGAAGCCTTCGGTTTGCATCACTTCCAAATCGGTACTGATAACTTGCCATTGGTTGTTTAAAAACTGATAGGCCTGGTACTTGTCGATGAGGGCAACGCTGCTTAAGCGTGTGAATAACTCGGTGCTTAATTCAGGCTCTTGCTGGTTACGGTTAACATCTTGCCAGCCTTGAATAAGTGTATTGTTCAAATAGTCATCAAATCCAGCAAAAGCTTGGTTATAAGCACTGATAAATTCGATGACTTGTGGATGCAGGGTAATGGTTGCATTAACGTCTCGTTTGGCAATAGCTAATTCACTGTAGGCGGCAGACTTGGCCACAAACAGCGCATCATGCAATTGCGGGAATGATTGCCAATATTGGTGTAACTGCGCAATTTCGCTATTAGGGATACCGCCGAGCATAGTGGCGTGTAAATCCCAGCTTTCAGCCGCTGGTGACGCATCTACATAACGGGGTATGTTTAAGTTGTAGCCATTGTCGCGCAGGGTTTGCTTACTCACCACTTGCGAGAATTTTTCGATGCTGTCGCGGTTAATGACCGCATCAACAATGCGCTTGATGTCACTGGCTTGCAGTTTATTGTTTTTACCTTCTTTAACAAAGTGCTTGGAGGCATCCACAATTAATACGTCATTGTTTTCACGCTTCTGCTTGAGCACCAAAATAACGGTAGGAATACCAGTACCAAAAAAGATGTTAGCTGGTAAGCCGATAATGGCATCAATGTGGTTTTGCTCAATTAATTGCTTGCGAATTTCCCCTTCTTCACCACCTCTAAAGAGTACGCCGTGGGGCAAGACAATGGTCATAATGCCATCGGGTTTTAGGTGATAAAGATCATGCAGCAAAAAGGCAAAGTCTGCTTTGGTTTTGGGCGCTAAGCCAAAACGCGAGTAACGTGGGTCGCTGTCTTTAAAAATTGGGTCCCACGGTTGCGAGTAAGGCGGGTTAGAAACGACCGCATCCACATACAGCGCATGATAAGTACCTTGCGGATCGTTTTCATCAAAGTATGGCCAATCGTCTTCTAAGGTGTCACCGTTACGGGTTTTGATGTTGCTGGCTTTAATCCCGCGCATGATCAGGTTCATACGAGTCAAGTTATACGTATTGGCTTTCAACTCTTGAGCATAATAGGTAATGCTGTCTTTGCTTTTGGCGTATTTTTCGACCGCTTCACCAATATTGATCAGTAACGAACCCGAGCCCGACGTTGGGTCGTAAATCTCGATGGTGTCTTTGTGTTTTAATTCGTGGGCGATGATGTGCGACATCAGTACCGAGACTTCATGCGGCGTATAGAACTCACCGGCTTTTTTACCGGCATTGGCGGCAAATTTCTCAATCAGGTATTCATAGATGTAACCCAGTACGTCATAGCCTTGCTTACCGTTCATTGGGATACTTTTGATTAAATGAAGTAAGTCACTAATGGCTTTAGTACGTTTACCCGCGCTTTCACCCAGTTTGCTAAGACCCGTTTCGAGTGTGGTGAAAATACCTTCAAACAATTTTTTGTAGGTAGGAGAAATCAAACGGCTAAAGGCGGATAGCGCATCGCGCACGTTAGACTCGTCGAAGTCGGACTCTGGAGCAATCCATGTTGAAAATAAGTTATCATAAGCGATGAAATAGCCTAGATTGTCTTGAATGTACTTGACCGTGTCCGCGTCTTCTTCGTTTAGGGCATTAATGTCTTCAGGTGTCATGCCCTCTTTGGTGACAAACTGAACTAATTGGTCGCTCAGGTACTTGTAAAAAATGAAACCTAAGATGTAGTCTTTGTATTCGTTAGCTTCGATTTTTGAGCGCATCTGGTTTGCTGATTCCCAGATTTTTGCGGCTAATTGTTGCTTGTTCATGTTATTTCCTATTCTGTGACCATATCGAAACCAGGCGCAATCGCAAGGTTACCGACACCGTATAAAGTTTGATAATTTTTTAGCCATAAATGGAATTCGGGTGTTTTTAACTGAGCCTCTTTGGAGCAATCGACATTCCAAAGCCGAAGCATGTACCCCGCAGTTGCTGCTCTGATTTCAACCTTCATCACGCCCTCCGTCATGCCATAGTCCAGCTCTATCGCTTCGCTGTGCTCTATGCGTGGGTGTGGCACTAACTCCAGCTCTACAAATCGGTTCCATTGCCGGTCTTGGGTTTCGAGCTCGGTTTCAGACAACCTCGAATCCTCAAGCACAACCGCTGCTTTAATTCGGGTAAGCACAAAGTCACGGAACTCATTATGCTTGCGGTCATAACCACGAACGTGCCAACGCAGGCCATTGTCTACCAGCGTATGCGGCACAATTTCACGCGTGGTTTCACCGCTCGATAACGATACATAGGTGATACGCAAGGCTTTGCCTTTGTGTATGGCCTCGGTGACTTTCGCTACTATCGATAAGCTCGGCTTGTTAAGGTGATAAGGCGCTTCACACGCAAGAGGTGGTTTTACCTTTCCAGTAAAGCCATCGCCGTACCCTTGGCTAATGGTTGCCAGCGTTCTCACAACGTCGTAGTCGAACAAGGGCTCAAATGCTTCACCGCGCTTGTGCAACTTGAGCTTTTGGTCATACTCAATGTTGCCTGGCGCAAGCTCTCTGTACATGGTGAAGTCTTTCGTTGCTTGTGCGGCGGCTATACTGAAGCGATCGACTAAATCCGCCCGCACCGCTTCGCCCTTAAACAATAAGGTGAAATCGATGTGG
Organism: Thalassotalea sp. LPB0316; assembly: GCF_014898095.1. NCBI lineage: Bacteria > Pseudomonadati > Pseudomonadota > Gammaproteobacteria > Alteromonadales > Colwelliaceae > Thalassotalea > Thalassotalea sp. LPB0316. The sequence goes on along the minus strand of NZ_CP062946.1, from coordinate 3,178,789 downwards.
GCAATGCGATCCCTGGTTGCTTGTGGCAACTGCGCTATCTGCGAAAGCCTATCTGACTTCGCCACTACCGTTTGTTTCAGACCATCATTTGTCATGCGTCTTGTTTATCCAATTCAACCAGATTCTTAAAACTCTGTTTATAAAATACGGACCGACATCGCGTAATCACATTGAAAAGCGTCACTCAATGCTGCTCTTTATCCGCAATGACTAATCAATCTCTACCGGTTGAAGCTGGACAGATGGCCATAAAACACTGAATAGGCTTCAACCTAATTAATTTTATTAGGTATCATCCTATCACAAATTATTTTGTAGGGAAGACTAAGCGGCAACTTTTTGATCTTGATTGCAATTGCCGCTCAGTTATGGGCGTGAAGGCCTTGTTTCGTGTCATTGCTGATAGCCGCTATCAATGCGCTACCCGAACCAGTGGCACCACGATGTTACTGCTTTGAGACTTCCCTTTTTCCGAGTTCGTGGACATCAGGGCTCGTTGCTCACTTTCCCGAACACGCCTAGCAACTTCTGCCTGGGCTGGTAGCAATGGCAGCATTCCTTCAGCAATCGCGTCTGGGGCAGACTCTTGGCCACAGGACATCAAGTGCTTCCATGGATCTTTAAGAAAGCGCTCGAACGTGATGCCAAATTCAATGATGCGGGCAGAGACGAAGATTTCGCCCCAGTATTCAATGTAGGTGTCTTGGTACATGGAAAGATTCCTCTTGTTGGTTAAACCATGAGTTCACTTTCCATTTTCCAGAGGTTTTCAAATATGCAAGGCTTGCCTTGTAGAGAGCTACAAAGCTTTAAATCGATTGCGGGCATCTTTGTAGTCATAGTGGGCATGTTCTGAGCCACGATGATACAAATCATCCAGGTAAGTTTGTTCCTGCGGCAACTCGTCTTCGCTGATTTCGCGCCACCAATGTTTGTTGGCACCTTTAACACCGTCATGCCAGCGGTAACCACGCTCTTTTAAATAGTCCTTTACGTCAAACGGCGCACCAAACGCACGAACTAACACAGTTCGCCTGTCTGCTTCAGACAACAAGTTTGCAACGGACTCGGGCAACAAATGAAACAACCAGGCCATCGCCAAACAATCGGTTGCAGCTCGGTGTCCTTCATAGAACCAACCTAAGCGAAGCAGCAGGTACTCAAGCTTTCGACTTTCAAAACCCAGCGCCTTCCAATCTATTCCACTGGCTGAACAGGCCCAAGATAGATGTCCTAATGCAGCAAAACGCTTTTCAAAGAAAGGACGATCAAACTGTGCATTGTGCGCAACCACCAGCGGATCATCGGATAACCAACTCGCTACCAGAGCATCATCAATGCGCTGGCCTTGCACCATCTCATCGGTGATGCCGGTTAACTCGGTAATCAGCTCGGGGATTGGCTTGCCGGGATCTTCATACAGGCTGATCACATCAACAATCGACACAATCCGCTGAGCAGAGGGGCTGTAAAGCACCTTAACCATACCAAGCTCAATAATGGACTCATCATCGGCAGACAGTCCGGTTGTCTCTGTATCGAGCAGCACCATTGGCTGTTCATCACCGACCATAGGAGAAAGTTCAAGTGGCCAGGACTGCGGCTCACGGGTTAATGGAATACGCTCCAGCAATCTAAAATCTTCTGGTCTTTCTGGGATATCCGTGAGGCGCTCTAGCGGAAATGGCGCAGGGGCTCTTGTCATTGATGGTTCCTCTTCAATTCTATTGTTCGCTTTAGGTGATTTCACTGTGCCACAGGTTTTTCTAAATGCACCTTGGATACCTAAGCGTTTTTTTAATCTTTCTACTGGGTGAACCCATGTATGAAGGCTTTGGCTAAGCCTTTCAGAAAGCCTTAGCTAAACCCTTTAGGTAACCCTTACCGATACCCTTTACGTATGGCTTAGCCAACCCCTTTTCAAACGGTTGCAAAAGGCTTGAACCGAGTTCGACTGAGCATTTTAATGGTGCTCCTAACTTCGCTTTAAGCCAGTAAATTCAATACGAAGCAGAATTTTACTAACTGTTTTTAAACCCTTTGCAAAGGGTTCAACAAGCCTTGTCTGACGGTTACTTGACCCATGCGTTAACCAGTAGCAGTAACAGGATCAGTAACAGAAACAAGAGCAGTAGGCAGAAGCAGTATTGTCCAAGCCTTGCAGGCTTTGACGAGGGCGAGCGATCCCCCACATCTAGTTTTTCAACACAAAAAATAAATCACCGACAACACAGCGTCTTGCTCGAACAACTACAGTTTTACCTACAATTTTACTTGTAGAAATCAGCATAGCATTAGATACTGTATAAACAAACAGTATCAATTGTGATTTTTCGAGGTTCGTCATGAGTGTCTCGCTGATAGGCCGTAGCGGCGCACTTGCCTTCATCAAAGCCAAGCGCCTTCGTATTCCATTGTTCATGGAACGTGTTTCTGCTGGTTTTCCCTCCCCAGCGCAGGATTATGTTGAGCAAACGCTCGACCTCAACGAGCTGTGCATCAAGCGACCAGCTGCAACGTTCTTTGTGCGTGTTGAAGGTGATTCAATGATTGATGCCGGGATTCACCCAGATGATATTTTGGTGGTTGATCGCTCTGTCCAAGCAGAACACGGTGACATTGTCATCGCTGGTATCCATGGTGAACTCACGGTAAAGGAGCTTCAACTAAGGCCGTGCGTCATGCTGCTCCCAAGAAACCAGGTGTATGAGCCCATTCATATTCCTGAAGGGACAGAGTTAGAGATATTTGGTGTGGTCACCAATGTGGTGCGAAACATGCGCCGCAAGTCGTGAGTATCCCATGCCTGTATTTGCCTTGGTGGACTGCAACAATTTTTACGCCAGTTGTGAGAAGCTGTTTCGTCCTGATTTAAAAGATACGCCGGTTGTGGTGCTGTCTAACAATGACGGCTGCGTGGTTGCACGCTCACGTGAAGCTAAGTTACTCGGTATAAAAATGGGCGTACCCGTCTTTCAGATCAAAGCTGAAATGCAGCGCCATGGCATTTTGGCATTCTCGTCCAATTACGCGCTGTACGCAGATTTGAGCAGTCGAGTGATGCGCACTTTGGAGGAGATGGCACCACGAGTAGAGGTCTACTCCATTGACGAAGCGTTTCTGGATTTAACCGGTATTGAGTCTGCCATATCCCTTGTCGAGTTCGGACAACAAGTGCGAGAGCGCATAGGCCACTGGATTGGGATCACCGTCTGTGTAGGCATTGCACCGACAAAAACACTCGCCAAACTGGCAAACCATGCCGCCAAAAAATATCCAGCCACTCAGGGGGTTGTAGACCTGACCAATCCAGATCGGCAACGTCGATTGCTCGCATTAGTCCCGGTTGATGATGTTTGGGGCGTTGGTAGACGGCTTTCTAAGCGTTTAAATGCGTTGGGTATCACCACAGCCTTAGACCTAGCCAATGCCTCTCCTAGAGCCATCAGAGACCAGTTCTCGGTGGTTTTAGAAAGAACCGTCAGAGAACTCAATGGTGAGTCGTGCATTGAACTAGAAGAGATCCCGCCAATCAAGAACCAAATCGTCTGTAGCCGTTCATTTGGCGTAAAAGTGACGCACTTTGAATTGTTACGTGAAGCCGTATGCGAATACGCAACCCGCGCCACTGAGAAGCTTCGCAAAGAACAGCAGCAAGCCAAAGTGCTGACCGTGTTTATACGTACCAGCCCCTTTAAGGACAACGAGCCGCAGTACAGCAACTCTGCATCGGGTGAATTGCTAATCCCCAGTTGCGATACGCGGGATTTTATCGAGCTGGCCAATCACTTACTCAAGCGAATTTGGAAGGATGGTTTTCGTTATGCCAAAGCGGGCGTCATGCTGTCTGACTTTTACGATCCAGGCATGTTTCAACCAGGACTATTCGATGACGTATCGACCCGCTCTAATAGCCAACAGTTAATGTCTGTATTGGACACCATTAACCAAAGTGGTGCCGGAAAGGTTTTCTTTGCTGGACAAGGAACGAAGAAAGATTGGTCGATGAAGCGAGAGCATTTGTCTCCCGCCTACACAACACGCTGGGACCAGTTGCCGCGAGTGAAGTAGCGCAGTTAACTCAATAGGCATTCACTCTGCGACGCAGCATGTTGAGCTTATCAACTTGGCGTCGAATATCACTGAAGAATTCTTCTTTCTCCATGGCCAGCGCTAACTCCCATTCTTTGGCTAGACCTTGGCAGTCCAAAAATGAGTATCTCAGCTTCGTCTTTGAAATACGCAGTCCCTTGCTAAAGACCACGCGCTTGCCTCGTTGACCGTGAAAACTGTTGATGTACCACTCTATGCCAAAGCCATACTTAAAGTCTCTGATACGGACACCAAGCAGGCCCCAGTCTTTAAAGGGCTCATTCTCTCGAACCTTGTAATGGGTAACCCAAAAGTCATCAACTTCAGTTCGTGCCAGCGCTTTTAGCCTGTCCGTTTCTTGCTGAAGTAAATCTGATACCTCTGCTTTCCATTGTTCATTGACGATTTCTACCAAACCAATTTTCCCATCCAATTAACCTCAAAAGCCAAAACCACTATCCGTTTGGCTTTTGGATCGAAACGCCAAACGTGAAACTGCCGTAACAATCACTGTTTGGCGTCTCGATATAAATCAACTCGCGCAATCCCATACCTGACAAGGGATACAGCCCGATTTCACTTAAAAACGCCTAAAAAGACGTATCGTCATGAAGATACAAACCGTTTGGCGAGTTCAGGCCAGAATGCAAACGACGTTTGGCGTCTCGATTTTTTTGACTAGGTCATCCGCCGCCAAACAGAGCCTATTCTCATACTTTTGCGAAAATGCAATAGGCAGATAGATGAAAGGATTTGTCACCTTTCTGCCCACCGCCAGTGCACCGAATCCTGATAATGACATTTGAGTGAACCGCCAGAGCACTTGGAATAGCCCAAGCGTGAACAGCGCGGTTGATTGAAAACCGTTAGAGCACTTTGAGTGCACAGGAGATAAGTATGTTTGTACTAGGCGTAGATATCGGTTACTCGAACCTGAAGCTGGCAATTGGCCAATCAGGCAGTGAACCGAAAACCATTATTCTGCCTGCGGGTGCCGGTCCTGCGGATCGTATGCCAGAGCGTATCGGTGGAGGCGATGATGAAACTTGTTTGTATGTGTCAGTCGATAATGAGCGTTGGGCCGCTGGTGTTCCTGCTGGACGCCTTCAAGGCTGGGAACGAGAGCTTCACCCGGAATATCCCACCACAAAAACCTATAAGGCACTTTTTCATGCCGCCTTGTTAATGGCTGAAACAGAATCCATCGATTTGGTTGTCACTGGATTACCGGTTTCCCAGTTTCATGAACCACAACGTAAGTCTGACCTTGTGCAGCGTTTAAAAGGTGTCCATCAAGTGACGCCTAAGCGCAGCATCACAGTTCATGATGTCAAAGTGCTGCCGCAGCCTGCCGGTGCCTATATGGATCTGGTTCAAACTGGTGGAGATTTGGGCTTGATTGAAGAAGGTCGCGTCGTCGTCATAGATCCCGGCTTCTTTTCTGTTGACTGGGTTGCTCTTGAGGCCGGAGAAATTCGCTACAGCTCATCAGGAACCAGTCTTCAGGCAATGTCCGTGCTACTGGAAACCATTGATAAGCTGATTTCAGAAGATCACGGTGCCAAAGTCGGAATGGATCGACTTGAAAAAGCCATGAGAACCGGCGACTTGCAGGTCCTGCTGTTTGGAGAAAAGGTCGATATTTCACCTTATCTGAATGCTGCCATGAAAAAGGTAGCGCCTGTTGCTCTTACAGCCATGCGCCAATCCATGCGTGACGAAAGCATCAATGCGGACTTGGTATTGATCGCCGGAGGTGGAGCCATGGCTTATAAGGAAGCGGCCAAGGAGATTTTTTCACGAAGCAAGATCATCGTGCCGGAACAGTCTGTTTTGGCGAACGTCCGAGGCTTCTGGTTTTATGGGGCGTGATCATGAGAGTCGTCGTCAACATTCCCCCAGGGAGCCACCCTGAACTGCTCAAAGAATTGGAAAAGACGCCACCACGGGAACGCGCTGAGCGTCTGCGGATGCTGGCCACCTTTGGGTTAATTCACATGAGCCAACCCAATCTATCCACGACATCTGTACAGGTGGATGGCTTTGCACCAGATGGTGAAGTGACTTCTATGAGTACAGCGCCAGAACCCAAAGCAGAATCACGTAAACAATCATTAAAATCAAAACTAGGGCTGGGCTTATAACATGGCGTTATCAGTTAGCTGGCTCGATGCCAGGTTAAATAAAGAAGCAAAAGAAACCGTAGTAAAAGCCGACCGAGATGGGCTAAGTGCTCGGGTATCGCCCAAGGGCAAAATTGTTTTTCAGTTTCGTTATCGTTTCGATGGCAAGCAACAGCGGGTAGACATTGGTACTTACCCACTTATGAAGCTTGCTGAAGCCAGGAATGAGCTGGATAGGTTAAGGGCAGTACTTGATCAAGGTCGAAACCCCAAGCTCTACCTACAGCAGGAACGGGCTAAGTATTCTGCTAATCAAAGCTTCGAATCGATTTTTCGAGACTGGATAGACTCTGCCGGTAAGCAAGGGCTAAAGGAGAAAACGTGGCACTACCAAAAACGCAGCAGTGAAATATATTTGCTGCCCCGACTTGGCAAGTACCCATTAACTGACATCAATGAATTGTCCTTAAGAAACTGTCTTCGTGAGGTTTCGGAGTCGTCCCCTTCAAACACAGAACGCCTAGTGTCTGTGCTGCATAAGTTTTATGACTGGCTGATTGATGAACAAATTTTGGAAATTAACGCTGCCGCTGGGATCACTGCAAAAAAGGTCGGCGGTAAGAAAGGCAAACGAACTCGGGTGCTAAACGACAACGAAATCAGGATACTTTGGCGCTATTTGCATGAGTCAAAAATCACTGAGAAGAATCGCATCTACATAAAACTGCTTCTCTTATTGGGAGGGCGCAAGGGCGAACTCATTCAAGCTGAAAAGCATCACTTTGACTTGCAATCTGCAATGTGGACAGTGCCCATAGAGATCCGCAAACAAGGTGAGAAAATTGGAGCGCCGATCATGAGGCCACTAATTAAACCCGCTATCGATCTGATTGAACTGGCGATGCAGATGAGCAAATCAACTTACTTGTTTCCCGCGAACGGACAAGAAGAGCTTGCCACAAATGGCTTTGATACCACTATTCCTAACAATGTGAAAATCTGGGCTCGCAGATCGCTTGGTGTTGAGATGGAACACTGGTCTATGCATGATCTTCGCAGAACGATGCGAACGCGAATGTCAGCCATCACCACGCAAGAAGTTGCCGAGTTGATGATTGGCCACAGCAAAAAAGGGTTGGATGCTATCTACAACCAATATCAGTACCTGGATGAAATGCGTCATGCTTACGACGTTTGGTATCAACAGCTAGAGACCATCATCGAGCCGACAGGCTTTCCGTTCAACTGGCGTTTCGGACAGTAAAAGAAAGAGGCTCAGTCCTCTTTCTTCTCATACTCCTCCAAGTCTTCAATGTGCCACAGCTTATTTCGCGTATTTCGGTTGATACGAGGTTGCGGCAAGCTGCCATCTTTTATTCTTCGCCAGAGCGTCGTATAGCTAATGTGGTAACGAGCCATCACTTCGTAAGATGTTAGAAAAGGGGTTACCTGGTGCGCTACTGCTGTCATCTGCATTCTCCTGAAAATCAATGTAAAGCTATCATCGCCTGATTCATCACTTGTTGATGGTCAGAAAGATGCATGATTTGTTCAGAAGATCAGCCTTATCAAAACACAAATGTTGCTATTAGGTACTTTTCAGCTCAAACCTATGAATAACAAGGGCTACAAGGCGGTTTGTGTCATGAATAGCAATCAACACGCCTAACGAGAAAAATTTGTACACACTGTTTGTACACTCGCAACGATGACACACCAAAAACCACAATGACGAACCCTTTAAATTCATAAGCTTATAAACAAAAAACTAGAGATGATCGCATTTATTCCGCTTTTGTAATGTCGAAACCAAAGTGCCAAAAGCAGGAGGTACTTTCTTCATCAAAACCAGTAACAGCAAGGCCTACAGCCAGATTTGTGTCATGGAAATTTCGCCAAAGGCCTCTAAAACGGAATTTGTACTCAAGTTTGTACACACTTTCCGAGGTTACGCTTGAACATCATTGAAAAGCAAAGAAACGAGAAAAAGACAAAAAGCCTTTAAATTCAGTACGTAGAGATGTGATTGTGGTGTGCAATGAAAGGTGGTTTTAAGCGTTGAAAGGCTGGGCGGCATCAGGGTGCGAGATGATAGCGAAGGTGCGACGAATATCGACTTCTTGCTGTTGTACAGACATGCTAGTTACCTGTTGGGCGAATACGAAAAATACAAGGATTGAAATGGCGAAATCAATTCAATCGCTAAAAAGCGCGACATTATACCTAAAACATTGGATTCATTCAGTAACTATTGTATAAAAATTTATGATTTATTGGCTAAAAAACAGTCCATTTTTAAGCTTAGTGCTGGGCTCATATTATTTGACTGATTTTTTTTCTAATTTTCGATCGCAAGCTATACTTGTTAAAGGCCATCGTTTCATTGTCGAGTGCACGACCAACGTTAAATTTTGTTGGCAAAGGAGCTATTTTGCGAAACCCCGATATTCCAGATAACGAACTTGAACGTTTGCAAGCACTGCACGCCTTGAAAATCCTCGATACTGAACCCGAAGAACGCTTTGATCGGTTAACGCGAATGGCAAGGCGCTTGTTTAATGTGCCCATAGCCCTGGTGAGCTTGGTGGATGAAGATCGACAATGGTTTAAATCGTGCTTTGGTTTGCCTGTCAAAGAAACCGGCCGCGATGTTTCGTTTTGCGGTCATGCGATTTTATCGGATGAATGCTTAGTGATTGAAGATGCCACCAAAGATAGTCGATTTGCTGATAATCCCCTAGTCCTAGATGAACCTTGTATTCGTTTTTACGCTGGTTATCCGCTAAAAGGCATTAATGGGGTACGGCTAGGCACGTTTTGTATTATTGATGATAAGCCGAGAACCTTCAGTGGCAATGATCTGCGAGACTTTGAAGATTTAGCTGTTTTGGCCGAACGTGAGCTCGAGGCAGTGCAAATATCGACACTTGACGAGCTAACCGGGATCACTAATCGTCGAGGTTTTAACATTTTAGCTGAATTTAGCTTTCAAATGTGCCACCGAATGCACCTAAATTTGTCATTAGTATATTTTGATTTAGATAAATTCAAAGCGATCAATGATAGCTATGGCCACCAAGAGGGCGATGAGGTTTTGATCGCTTTTAGCTGTTTGTTATCAAAAGAATTACGCGAATCAGATATCCTTGCTCGACTGGGCGGTGATGAGTTTGCGGTGTTGTTTACTGGGGCTAATATCCACCAAACTAAGCGAACGATTGAACGCTTTCAACAAGCGCTAGATACCTTTAATGCCAACAGTGATAAACCTTACGAAATTGCTTTTTCCTATGGTATGGTGAGTTATAACGAATCACAGCACAACTCAATAGAAGCTCTGATCGATCATGCTGATAAACAGATGTATGCGCGCAAGAAAAAACAAGCTAGGTAATTAGCTAAGCTCTTTGCACATAACTATGGCATCTTCATAGCCCACTGCTTTGGGGTAATAGCCAGTTCGTCTGCCTGTTTCGATATAGCCGTGATTAATATACAGCATTTTGGCGCTGTGGTTACTTGCTCTAACTTCTAAAAATCCAGTGGTACATTGCCGCTGTTTTGCTTGAGCAAAGTAGTGCTGTAGTATCTTTGTGCCGAAACCTTGGCCTTGATGATCAGGAGCTACGCAAATATCCATCAAAGTCGTTTCGCCAACAACATTATCCGCAATGTAAAAACCGACAACTTGATTATCGAGCTCGGCATATGAGCCAAAATATCGGCCGCCAATACAGCTTCTTAACAGTTTTTCTGTCCATGGATGAGAATGGCAAGCAAGCTCGATAGGCATCAGCCGTTCAACGGTTGTCTGACTGATCGGTGAAAACGTTAACTTCATACTTGCTGATGCTGAATTACTTGCCAAAGTTGGCGTTTTAACTCGCTTGATTCAGTGATTTTCTCGAGCGTTGGTGTAACTAATTGTGAGTCAGTGTATGTGCAGCTATCCGTGTTATCGAATTGCCAGTTGATCAACCCCAAATCGATATGCCCGTCAATTAATCGCGCTTGATCAGGTGTTAATGCCAAGGCGAGCAGTATATCTTGGAACAATACCGTGTTTTGTATATCAGCAAAGGCGTCACTTGTTAGCGCTATTTGAGTGGTTGTTTGAGCTTCGTTTACGGGTGTGGATTTGCGTTGCCACAGTTTGATACCCATTTCACTGAGCACATCGAATTGTCGTTGCGAAATCGCCATAAGTTATGATCAAACAATCAGTAATAATAAGGGTTTATATACTAACGAAATAATTTAGGTATGAATAGAGGGAAGAATTGGCAGGGGTAGAGAGATTCGAACTCCCAACCGTCGGTTTTGGAGACCGCTGTTCTACCAATTGGAACTATACCCCTGCAACAAGCGAGCATTATACGTATGCTTTTTAAAAGGTAAAGCATAAATTTGCGAATTTTTTCTGTTCGCTTATTTTCTATTCATTTTGGCGAAAAACTTCGCGATAAATCACCAACGCTAGCGTTTTTATTCGCCAAACCTATTCGCGCTTTAGTTATAAAATTGGCAAAAGCGAATTTCATTGGGATACGGGAATACATCGGCGATCAAGCCCTTGGCAACATCTTGCTGGGCAGCTTGCCAATACTGAGCTGAGAGTAAGTCCTCGTGATGCTTTTTAAATAGCTCGCGATAAGTTGGATTTGCCAAGGCAAACACAGCGAGTTCTTCAGGGAAGACATCGCCGGGATTCACTGTGTACCAGGGTTCTGAAGCATAAATTTGTTCTTCGGTTTTAGGCTCTGGTTTCGTGCGGAAGTTAACTTCGTCCATGTAGGTGATTTCGTCATAATCGTAAAAAATTACGCGGCCGTGGCGGGTCACGCCAAAATTCTTGAGCAGCATATCACCGGGGAAGATATCAGCAGCAATTAATTGTTTAATTGCTTGGCCATAACCAAATAGCGCGTCTTCTTGTTGCTCGAGTGTGGCATCGGCTAAATACAGGTTGAGTGGCGTCATCCGACGTTCAATATACATGTGGGCAATGATCACTAAATCGTCTTCAAAGCGAACGAGTGATGGCGCTACTTTTAATAATTCATCCAGTAATGCTTGGCTAAAGCGCGATTTAGGAAAGGCTACTTCAGAATATTCCATGGTATCAGCCATGCGGCCGACACGGTCGTGGAGCTTGACTAGGCGATACTTCTCTTTGACCTCGGCTTTGGTTACGTTCTTCGATGGCGAAAATTCATCTTTAATGATCTTAAAAACGTAAGGATAAGAGGGTAGGGTAAATACCGACATAACCATACCTTTAATACCCGGCGCGAGAATTAACTCATCGTTACTATTAGCGAGGTGATCTAAAAAGTCGCGGTAAAATTGGGTTTTGCCCTGTTTGTGAAAGCCTATGGCAGAGTACAGCTCCGCTTTGGTTTTATGTGGGATCAGTTTTTGTAAAAACTCAACAAGGGCACATGGATACAGGCAATCAACAAAAAAGTAAGCACGGGCAAAGCCAAAGACAACTGCCATTTCTTCACTTTCACTGAGCATGGCATCTAGCACGATACCGCCTTTTTCATTATTGACTAAGGCGACGATAAACGGCGTTTCACCGGCTGGCGAATTTACCTTACCGATAATGTAAGCGCCTTTATTGCGGTAAAAAACAAAGTTGAGAATATCAAATGACATTTCTTCAGGGGTGAAACGGGTTTTCTCGGATTGTTGATAAAAGCGCTCGACGAGAATGTCTACGTCACGGGTTAAATCTTCGTAGTCGATATCAAATCCCGGTTTAGCAAGAATATCGCAAATCGTTTGTTTTAACCCTTTTTCGGCTGGATGGTAGCGAGTGTAAAGCTGAGCTTGAGCGACCAATTTGTTTTTATTTGCCGTTGATTTAACAAAAATATAGTCGTTTAAATAGTATTTTCGCTCAAATAAGTGGCAGAAAATCGAGTTGTAAAAACTCTCGGCTAAATCAGGTTGTGCATGGGTCTCGAGTAATTGCACGTAGCATTGTTTTACCCCTTGCCAAAGCTCACAATCTAAGGTGTCAATTGCAAAGTCTTGTTTCAAAGTGACTAAGGTTTCAGTAACGCGTTTATCGTAAAAGTCAGTGCGCTGCTTCGCCGCTTGGTGAACCTCCTGCCACTGACATTGTTCAAAACGCTGCTTAGCAGAACGGGTAATTTCTGTGAAAAGAAAAATATGGCGCTCAAAGCCATTGAGAATGGTTTTGGCGATGGCGAAAGCTAAATTATTCATAACGACCTAATATAATATGTTTAGACTCGAGCAACACGCTCTAACTCAAGCCTATTAAACTGCTGAGCAAGGCGATAAGTTATTTAGTGAATAGTTGCTATAAGTTTAGTTTATTTTGTCTATCTGTTACTGGCTAAAAAGACGCCGAAAATACACATTTATCTTGATATTCTCTATGGCTAACACTAGACTAGCGCACGATTTTAACTTGTCAAAATTCCCGATAAATAAACATGCGTGTAGCCGATTTTTCATTTGATTTGCCAGAACATTTAATTGCTCGTTATCCAAAAGAGCAACGAACTGCCAGCCGTTTGATGGTATTAAACGGTAACAGTGGTGCCATAGCTCATCAACAATTCCCTGATATCCTTGAACATTTAAACGCTGGTGATTTACTCGTGTTTAATAATACTCGAGTGATCCCAGCGCGTATGTTCGGTCAAAAAGCAACGGGTGGTAAGCTCGAAGTGCTGGTTGAGCGCATTTTAGATGAGCACAGAGTATTGGCGCACATTCGTTGTAGTAAATCACCAAAGCCGGGTAGTGAGATTATTCTTGAAGGCGAGGTTAGTGCCACTATGGTTGAGCGTCACGATGCCTTGTTTGAATTAAAATTTGCCGGTGACGAAAATGTCTTGAACATATTAGAGCGCATTGGCCATATGCCTTTGCCGCCATATATTGACCGCCCAGATGAAGACAGTGACAAAGAGCGCTATCAAACCGTTTACAGTGAAAAACCCGGTGCCGTGGCCGCGCCAACGGCGGGTTTGCATTTTGACGACGCGCTATTAGAAAAAATTAAAGCCAAAGGCGTTGAACTGGCCTTTGTTACCTTGCACGTTGGTGCTGGCACCTTTCAAACGGTCAAAGTTGATGAGGTAAAAGATCACGTCATGCACGCTGAATATGTTGAAGTGAGCGAAGAGGTGGTGAATCAAATCGCTAATACCAAAGCTCGCGGTGGCCGGATAGTTGCCGTAGGCACAACTTCGGTCCGTTCACTTGAAAGTGCCGCGATGGCGGCTAAACAAGCTGGTACAGAGTTAAAGCCTTATTATCAAGATACCAGTATTTTTATTACTCCTGGTTATGAGTGGCAGTTAGTCGATGCTTTGATCACTAATTTCCATTTGTCTGAATCAACCCTGTTGATGTTAGTTAGCGCATTCGCTGGCTACGACCATATTATGGCGGCGTACAAAGAAGCGGTTGCCGAACAATATCGCTTTTTTAGCTATGGCGATGCCATGTTTTTAACGCGCAACAGCCAAACGGCAAGCGCGCTGTAAGTTATTTACTTAAACAACCATCAGCCTGTTTCGCTGGTAGGTGAAGGAATAAAGATGAAATATGAATTACTAACAACTGACGGCAAAGCTCGTCGTGGTCGCCTGACCTTTGATCGTGGCACCGTTGAAACGCCAGCGTTCATGCCGGTTGGTACCTACGGCACTGTAAAGGGTATGAAAACCGAAGAAGTTGAAGATATCGGCGCTGAGATCATTCTTGGCAATACCTTTCACTTGATGCTTCGTCCTGGCACGGACATCATCGAACAACACGGTGATCTGCACGACTTTATTAACTGGGATAAGCCGATTTTAACTGACTCAGGTGGATTCCAAGTGTTTAGCTTAGGCAAAATGCGCAAAATTACCGAAGAAGGTGTGAAGTTTAGCTCGCCAGTTAACGGTGAAAAAATCATGCTAACGCCAGAGCGTTCAATGGAAGTACAGCGCAAATTAGGCTCAGATATTGTGATGATTTTTGATGAGTGCACGCCGTACCCAGCAACTCACCAAGAAGCAAAAGACTCAATGGAGCTCTCTTTGCGTTGGGCACAGCGCTCAAAAGACGCCCATCAGGGGAACCCAAATGCCTTGTTTGGTATTGTCCAAGGCGGTATGTATGAAGACTTGCGTGAAATTTCGGTCAAAGGCTTAAAGTCGATTGAGTTTGATGGTTATGCTATCGGTGGTTTATCAGTTGGTGAACCTAAAGAAGATATGATTCGCATATTAGATCACACTACCCCCTTGATTCCTGAAAATAAGCCCAGATACTTAATGGGAGTGGGTAAACCGGAAGACTTAGTTGAAGGTGTGCGTCGCGGCATCGATATGTTTGACTGCGTCATGCCAACGCGCAATGCGCGCAACGGTCACTTATTTGTTACCGACGGTGTTATTAAGATCCGCAACGCTCGTCATAAAACAGATACTGGGCCTTTAGATCCGCAGTGTGATTGCTACACCTGTAAAAACTATTCACGTGCGTATTTACACCACCTTGATAAGTGTAACGAGATTTTAGGCTCACAGCTAAACACCATTCACAATTTGCGTTTTTACCAACGTGTGATGAAAGGTTTGCGTGATGCTATTGAGCAAGGTAAATTGGACGAATTTGTCGAAGAGTTTTACGCCTTGCGTGGGTTACCTGTGCCGCCTCTTGCCGGTCAGGATAGCGAATAATTTAGACATTTTATTATCGAATTAAATTTATTTTAGAAACATAGAAGTATAAGAAGAGGAAACTATGGACTTATTTATCAGTAAAGCACATGCCGCGGCTGCTCCAGCACAAGGCGCAGGTATCGACATGCTTATTATGTTGCTTGTATTTGGTTTAGTGTTTTATTTCATGATTTACCGCCCACAAGCTAAGCGTGTAAAAGAGCACAAAAGCTTGATGTCAGCGCTAGGTAAAGGCGATGAAGTACTTACTCAAGGCGGTTTAGTCGGTAAAATTGCCAAAGTATCTGACGAAAAAGACTTTATCGTGATAGCGATTGCCGAAGGTACAGAAGTGACAGTACAAAAAGCAGCGGTATCTGCTGTTTTACCAAAAGGTACAATGAAAAACTTATAATCAAATAGCCGCTTTGTTGCGGCTTTTTGTTTTTTCAAAGAATAATTTAGGATTAAATTGTGTTAAACAAGTATCCATTGTGGAAAACCTTAATGGTGCTGTTCATCGTAGCCATCAGTGCTTTGTATGCAGCGCCTAACCTTTATGGTGAAGATCCAGCGGTACAAATTTCTGGCTTGCGCGGGTATGAAGCTAATGAAGCGACATTAGCAACCGTAGAAAGCGCGTTAAAAGAAAGCCAAATTAAGTACATGAACGCGGAGTTTGAAAAAGACCAAGTATTGGTTCGCTTCACCAACACTGAAGATCAGCTTAAGGCTCGTGATTTACTCGATGAAAAAATCGGCGAGCAATACTCAGTTGCATTGAACCTGACACCGGCAACACCAGAGTGGTTAGCCGCAATTGGCGGGCAGCCGATGAAGTTAGGTTTAGACTTAAGTGGTGGTGTTAGCTTCTTGATGGAAGTCAACATGAATGAAGCCATCTTGAAAGCTGAAAACGGTATGGTTGGCGACTTTCGCACCGATTTACGCGGTGAAAAAATTCGTTACCGCGGTGTTAAGCGCACCGATAACGGTATTGAAATTAAACTGCGCAACGCTGAAGATTTAGCTGCGGCTGAAAGCTTTTTATCACGCCGTTACCGCGATTTCATCTTTGTTGAAAACGACGATGAATTAACCCTAATGGCGAATATGACCGAGCAAAAGCTAAAAGAGACTCGTGAATATGCGCTACAGCAAAACATCACGATTATTCGCAACCGTGTTAACGAACTAGGCGTTGCTGAGCCATTGGTTCAGCGCCAAGGTCAAAAGCACATTGTGATCGAACTACCGGGTATTCAAGATACGGCTAAAGCCAAGAAAATCTTAAACGCAACGGCAACCATTGAATTTAGAATGGTTGACACTGATGGTGATTTAAACGCTGCGTTAAATGGTCGTGTACCGGCAAGCTCTCAGTTGTTAAACCAACGTGATACTAACCGTCCTATCTTATTGAAAAAGCGCGTTATGCTAACCGGTGATCACATTGTTGATGCAAAATCGGGTTTTGATGAATACTCTCGTCCACAAGTAAATATTACGCTTGATTCTCCGGGCGGTAGCAAGTTTTCTAACGCAACCAAAAACAACATTGGTAAACCAATGGCGGTTGTTTTTATTGAATACAAGCCAACCGGTCGAGTTGATAAAGACGGCAACACTATTTTTGAAAAAGTCGAAGAAGTTATCTCAGCGCCAACGATTCAAGCGCGTTTAGGTAAGAGTTTCCGTATTACCGGTGCGGGCTCTCAACAAGAAGCGCATGACTTAGCGTTACTACTTCGCGCCGGTGCGTTAATTGCGCCAATTCAAATTGTTGAAGAGCGCACAGTTGGCCCATCGTTAGGTGCTGAAAACGTTGAGCTTGGTCTGCAAGCTATCGTGATTGGTTTTATCGCTGTATGTATTTTCATGATTATTTACTACCGCGCTTTCGGTGTTGTTGCTGATATCGCACTAACGGTTAACCTGATCATGATTATCGGCATTATGTCGATGATCCCTGGCGCAACATTAACTTTACCGGGTATGGCGGGTATTGTGCTTACCGTTGGTATGGCGGTTGACGCCAATGTACTTATTTTCGAGCGTATTCGAGAAGAGTTGCGTGCTGGTAAGTCGGTGCAACAAGCGATCCACCAAGGTTACGATGCGGCATACTCAACCATTTTAGATGCCAACATTACAACCTTAATCGCAGCATTTGTCTTATTTGCTGTCGGTACTGGCCCAATCAAAGGTTTCGCGGTGACGTTATCAATCGGTATTATCACGTCGATGTTCACAGCAATTTTATTAACACGTACCATTGTTAATGGTATATGGGGTGGTAAACGCCTCGACAAGTTACCGATTTAAGGCGAGGGATTAAATTATGCAAATTATGAATTTTGACAAACCTCTCGACTTTATGCGTTTTCGCAAGCCGGCATTAATCTTTAGTATTATGATGATGCTCGCGAGTGTCTTTACGCTAGCAACCAATAAGTTGAATTTCGGTTTAGATTTCACTGGTGGTACGTTAATTGAGATCGGTTTTGAACAGTCTGCTGATCTCAACCAATTGCGCTCAGTTTTAGATGCCAATGGTTATGATGATGCCGTGGTACAGCTATACGGTAGTTCACGTGATGTGGTTATTCGCTTAGGTGTTCGCGAAGATGTTAAAGCGGAAACCTTAGGTGATCAGGTATTATCTGTTCTACGTGAAGGTACGGGGCAGAACATTGAAATGCGCCGCATTGAGTTTGTTGGTGCAAGTGTTGGTGAAAACCTTGCCGAGCAAGGCGGTTTAGCGATGCTAACGGTACTTATTTGTATCTTGGTATACGTTTCATTTCGCTTTGAATGGCGTTTCGCTGTCGGCTCTGTCGTGGCTTTATTCCACGATGTGTTATTAACGTTAGGGTTGTTCTCGGTATTAGGTTTAGAGTTTGATTTAACGGTATTGGCGGCCTTGCTGGCGGTCATTGGTTACTCACTAAACGATACCATTGTTGTTTCAGACCGTATTCGTGAAAACTTCAGAAAAGTTCGCGATGAAGGTACTGAGCAAATCATCAACATATCACTAACACAAACGTTAGGTCGTACCTTTATTACCTCATTAACGACAATCCTAGTATTGTTGGCCTTATTCTTTAAAGGCGGGGCATTAATTCACGGGTTTGCAACGGCATTGTTGTTTGGTGTATTTGTTGGTACTTATTCATCAATTTACGTTGCTAGTTCACTGGCCTTAACCTTAGGGGTATCAAAAGAAGATTTGATCCCTGAAGTGGTGGAAAAAGAAGGTGCTGAACAAGAGCAAATGATGCCATAAGCATCGATTGTTAAAAATGAAAAAAGGGCTAGCGATTGTATAATGCTAGCCCTTTTTTATTGGTGCGCCGAGGGAGATTAAAGAAGGAAACAGACTATTTTTCCCTCTTTAGTGCTGTCGGCACCCCGACAATATAATCAGAAAAAGTCACTAATCTACAAAGTATTTATACATTAATGGTGATATAACTACCTAAAAGCGAAATTCAATACCTAAACGTATTGATAGTTAACTTTACTATTACCGCTCATCAAGCCTTTTATATGCTCGGCAATCTCTGATTTGCTCGCGCTGAAGTAAAAGTCATAACCATTGCCGTTATTACCAATAATCACTGATAAATAATTATCGCCTATGGTAATGGTAGAAATTTGATTTATGTCGATATTTTTTGCCGATGTTGCTGAAGCAAACTGCTGTGATTGAATTGTTAAGCTCTCGCCATTAGTTGTTATTAACCGTGCTAACGCGTTTTTCTTTTTAAACAAACTCGAATAACGGTAGGTTAGGGCAAAAAACAATACACAATAAGTGAACGTTAACACTTTAAACTCACCATGCACGAATAAGCTTTTGAGAAAGCTGCCGAGAAATATACCGGCAATACAGCAAAACAATAAGGGTAAGTGGCGTTTTATCAAATCCATTTGTTTAATCCTTTTTTATTTAATTATTATCAATACTAAAATTGATAGCCTAATTGAACAACCATAGCCCCACCTGTACCACTATCTTCTTTGCCAATAACGCCAGCAATACCAAGTTGTAATCCTGATTTATCAATGCCATTAAAGAAGTAGTGATAGCCAATACCACCGCCGTAAATCGCTTTTCTGTCGAAACGGACAACCTGAGTACCAACGATGCCAAGATAAGCGCCGAGGCCGTGATTTGGGGTTTGAAAATCAAAGATATCGGTTTTAACAATACCCGCGCCAACGCCACATGTTGTGCCGTACATTGAAGAATAGGACATACAACCAGCTGACATATACTTTAATGAGTTTTCGCCTTGGTAACCGACATTTACGCCTAAGCCGCTATATAAATTACCCAAACCTAGACCAAAGGTTAATTGCTCTTCGGCGTTTATCTGTGTTGAAGCTAATAGGCTAAGTGAAATAACAAGGGGTTTAATAACTGCTTTCATAAGTTTCCTTACTTTATACTAAATGATTCCATAAATATGGGAGGTAAGTGATTAATAATACGTTTTTTTTGATGATTCAAGGGCTAATGTTTGTTAGATAAAAATAGGAATTTATTATTTGAATATAGAAAGTAGCGCTTTTAATAGCCCTTCGTTGGTCGCATGTTTAACGCCTTTTTTCATGTCATCGGCGTTGCCGTTGCCAGTTTTTAAATCGTCAGGTAACGAGCGTTCGCGCGCTTCGACATTGGTTTTAGCGGTTTGTGTTGTGGTTTCAACAAATTGATTTGACGCACAGCCCATTAGCAGGCAAGTAAACAAAGTTAAGATACATTGCTTCATAAGCTATCCATTTTATTACAATTTATTAGTACTGAAAAAGCGTTAGTGCACTTTTACTTTTGTGGATGATTTATTTGCTAAGGCTAAGATCTGATAATAGTTCATACCATCAATTTTACTACCTAAACTATCAAAATTGAGGCTAGGGTTGTCTTGATTTGTTTGTCTTAAAAACTCATCGCCTGTGATATCGGCATAGTTGATCCTAACGAGTGCTATCATAAACTTTTCGCGCTCATTACCTTCAAGACTATCAATAATTTTTCCGACACTCATACTCGTTGACGCTTCAGTACTGCCATCAACAACAAAATCACTTTTAATTGAGCTGGCACAGCCAAACACGGTTAACTGCAGGGCAATGGTAAGGACCACAATTAAGTTATGTTTCATCTCACTTCCTTGTTTTTGTGATTGGTTACAGGGCTGTTAACAAGTGATTAACTTGGCTAAAGTAACAAGCTTGAGTGCAAAATTCAATTTGATAGTAGTTGTTTAGAGTAAATTGGCAATTATAGATGAGCGATTTATAAACAAGAATAGGGCTGTCTTGTCTAGAACCTAGTTGCTCTCTCCATGATTGAAACTCACTCTTTATTATCAAGCTTGTTTTTGATGTACTCTAGGATTAGGTGAAAAGGCGTTAAGATAGTAATAAAAAGTAGGAAATCTAAAAGCCAATGTAAGTCTTTTAACTCTGTTACTGAATTAATCAAGTACCTGTGAATTATCGTTGCACAAAACACCGCAATAAAGACAAGAAAAAACTCAGAAGTAAAAATCCTTTTCATTATAAGTTCCTAAAACTAATAAACAACTTTGTTCTATGGATAATTAACCTAACAAGACTACAGGCGTTATTCAATATCTAAACAATCACAGCTTTGCACTTGTTAACCTTAACCTTGCACTTATTGCTATTACACATTGAAATAACCTGCTTGTATATACAACTGTTTTGTGACACACTTGAGCTATTATTGATTGTATATACAAGTAAACGATTGCGAGTAAATATGTCTGTGCCCATGTCTGTACCAAAGTTTGTTGAAATTAAACAATATATTTTTAAACAAATCGAAAGTGGTGAATGGCCGGCAAATTATAAAGTGCCATCAGAAAACGAGTTAGCAGATCGCTTTAGTGTTAGCCGAATGACGGCGCGCCGCGCGTTACAAGAGCTGACCGACGAAAATGTGTTATTTCGCACCCAAGGTGTTGGCAGTTTTGTCGCGAGCTTTAAGTCGCAATCGTCACTGCTTGAAATAAAAAATATTGCCGATGAAATCCGCGAGCGTGGCCATCAATATCACAGTCAATTAGTCCAGTTAATTGAAGTTGAACTGCCGGCGTCATTAGTGCCACTGTTTGGCTTAAAAGCCAATGCTAAGGTGTTTTACAGCGAAATTTTGCACTTTGAAAATAACCAACCCATTCAACTAGAGCAGCGCTATGTTAATGCTGACCTAGCACCTCACTATTTAGTGCAAGACTTTGGCAAAACAACGCCGCACGAATATTTATCACACGTTGCACCGCTTACCGAGGCAACGCATGAAATAGAAGCTATTATTGCTTCATCAAAAATTAATCAGTTGTTGGCAATTTCGAGCCAGCAACCTTGTTTACAAGTGAAACGACGTACTTGGTCATCATCAGGTGTCGTGAGTTTCGCTATTTTGACTTCGCCAGGCGACAAGTATCGCTTGGGTGGTCACCTGACCTTTTAAGTATATTTTAGGAGAATAACGTGACGTTTAAATATGGTATTGATCACCTTGATCTTGACATTGTAAACGGCATTGCCGACGGTACAATCAACGCTGAGCTGTGCCAAGCTGCGCTCGATCAAATTAACAAAAGTCGCCAAAACGTTGAGAAAATGGCGAATTCAGACGAAGCGGTTTACGGTATTAATACCGGCTTTGGCCCGCTATGTGATACCCAAATCTCACCAGCAGAAACGCACTTATTACAGAAGAATTTATTAATAACTCATGCTGTAGGTGTTGGTGAGCCAATTGCTAAATCGATTTCTAAATTGATGTTGATCACCAAAGTACACGCGTTGAGCCAAGGTTTCTCTGGTATTCGCCTAGAAGTGGTTGAGCGCATGTTAGCGTTTATTGATTTAGACTTAATCCCTGTAGTGCCTGAGCAAGGCTCGGTTGGTGCATCAGGTGATTTAGCGCCGCTATCACATCTGTTCTTACCATTGATTGGTGAAGGCGAATTTTGGTCGGCTGATGCCAGTACCACCATTCCTGCTGCGCAAGCGTTGGCAAAACATAAGCTTGAGCCATTAGAGCTTCACGCTAAAGAAGGTCTTGCACTAATTAACGGTACTCAATTTATTCTATCTCACGCTATTGCGGCTTTAACTAAGATGCGTTACTTGCTTGATTTAGCTGATTTAGCGGGCGCTATGAGTATAGAAGGGATGCAAGGTAGTGAGTCGCCGTTTAGAGATGAGCTTCACCAAACCCGTGCTTTTAGAGGTAATCTAGAAGTAGCTAGCCGTATGCGCCGATTCTTTAAAGACTCGCAAAATATGGCTGATCACGAAGAATGTGATCGCGTACAAGATCCATACTCACTGCGCTGTATTCCACAAGTACACGGTGCTTCACGCAATGCTTACTATCATTTAAAAGAGTTAGCTGAAATCGAAATGAATTCAGTTACCGATAACCCAATCGTTATCAGCTCAGAAGAAGCGATTTCTGGTGGTAGTTTCCACGGTCAGCCATTAGCTATGGTATTAGATTACGCGACCATTGCCGCGGCTGAATTGGGGAATATTTCTGATAGACGCTGTTATTTATTACTTGAAGGCTTGCATGGCTTACCACGATTATTAACCACGTCTGGTGGCTTAAACTCAGGCATGATGATCCCACAATATGCGACAGCAGCTTTAGTGACTGAAAACAAAGCCTTGTGTTTCCCACCATCAGCAGACAGTGTACCGACTTCAATGGGCCAAGAGGATCACGTATCGATGGGCAGTATTTCAGGTCGTAAACTCAACCAAGTATTGGGTAACTTAGATAAGATTTTTGCTATTGAGCTGATGTACGCCGCCCAAGCGATTGAATTTAGACGCCCGAATACCTGTTCAGATTTGATTGAGGAAAACTTTGCGCTTATTCGTAGCAAGGTTGCCAAATTAGAAGAAGACCGACTGTTAAAACCAGATATCGACGCGATGATTGCCTTGGTGAAGTCGCAAGCGTTTAACGTTAACCCAGCATAGTAAGGAGCGGAAAGAGATGAGTATTCAAGAAGCAAATTTGAGTTTTGAACAACAAATCAAACAAGGTATTCCAAGTGAGTTACCATCGGCGAAGCCTTACCTTGCCGGCTTAAACCGTGCGCCAAAGCGCAAAGACATTTTAACGCAAGATGAAAAGCAATTAGCAGTTCGCAATGCGCTGCGTTACTTTCCAAAAGCTTGGCACAAAGAGTTAGCTGCTGAGTTTGCGCAAGAGTTAAAAGATTTTGGTCGTATTTACATGTACCGCTTTAAGCCAAATTATGAGCTTAAAGCGCGCAGCGTTCACGACTACCCAGCAAAATGCCAACAAGCGGCGGCGATCATGTTAATGATTGACAACAACTTAGATCCAGCCGTTGCCCAGCACCCTGAAGAGCTAATTACCTACGGCGGTAATGGCGCTGTATTTCAAAACTGGGCGCAATACTTGCTGGCGATGAAATATTTGAGTGAAATGGCGGAAGATCAAACGCTTCATATTTATTCTGGCCACCCGATGGGCTTATTCCCGTCGTCAAAAGATGCGCCGCGCGTTGTCGTAACTAACGGTATGATGATCCCGAACTACTCAAAGCCAGATGATTGGGAGAAGTTCAACGCCTTAGGTGTTACCCAATATGGCCAAATGACCGCCGGTTCATTTATGTATATTGGCCCACAAGGGATTGTTCACGGTACAACGATTACGGTAATGAACGCGTTCCGCAAAGTACTTGAAAAAGGTCAAACACCGCAAGGTAAAATTTTCTTAACGGCTGGCTTAGGCGGCATGAGTGGCGCACAACCCAAAGCCGGTAACATCGCTAACTGTATTACCGTTTGTGCGGAGGTAAACCCAGCAGCGGCAACGAAGCGCCATCAGCAAGGTTGGGTTGATGAGCTCATCGATAACATGGATGAGTTGGTGGCACGCGTGCAAAAAGCTCAAGCCAATGAAGAAGTGGTGTCAATTGCCTTTATCGGGAACGTGGTAGATGTTTGGGAAACTTTCTATGAACAAGAAATTTTTGTTCACTTAGGCTCAGATCAAACCTCATTACACAACCCGTGGTCAGGCGGTTACTACCCAGTAGATATTAGCTACGAAGAGTCAAATCGCTTAATTCGCGAAGAGCCAGAGCTGTTCAAAGTGAAGGTACAAGAAACCTTGAAACGTCACGCTGATGCAGTTAACAAACACACGGCACGCGGTACGTATTTCTTTGATTACGGTAATGCTTTCTTACTAGAAGCTTCACGCGCCGGTGGCGATGTGATGGCAGAAAACGGTATTGATTTTAAATACCCGTCATATGTCCAAGATATTCTTGGCCCGATGTGTTTTGACTACGGCTTTGGTCCTTTCCGTTGGGTTTGTACCTCAGGTAAACCAGAAGATCTTGATAAAACCGATGCGATTGCTGCCCAAGTACTGAACAAAATCATGGCTGAATCGCCAGAAGAAATTCAGCAACAAATGCAAGATAACATCACTTGGATCAAGGATGCTAAGCAAAACAAGTTAGTGGTAGGCTCTCAAGCGCGTATTTTATATGCTGATGCTCAAGGTCGTATCGAAATTGCTAAAGCGTTTAATAATGCCATTGAGCGCGGTGAGATTGGCCCTGTGGTATTAGGGCGTGACCATCACGATGTTAGTGGTACCGATTCACCATTTCGCGAAACGTCAAACATCTACGATGGTAGCCGTTTTACTGCTGATATGGCGATCCACAACGTGATTGGCGATAGTTTCCGCGGCGCAACTTGGGTTTCAATCCACAACGGTGGTGGCGTTGGCTGGGGCGAGGTGATCAACGGCGGTTTTGGAATGTTGTTAGATGGCAGCGCTGATGCTGAGCGTCGTCTACAATCAATGTTAATGTTCGATGTAAACAATGGTATTGCACGACGCAGTTGGGCTCGTAATGAAGAAGCAAACTTTGCGATTAAACGCGAAATGGCGAGAACGCCGAAGTTAAAAGTGACGTTAGCTAACGTAGTTGATGACGACATTTTAGATGACTTATCGTTTTAACTAACGGTCTAAACAAGCAAAAGGCAGGTCGAGTCATTACACCTGCCTTTTTTGTCTAGGGAGATACGTTATTTACCGAATGCCATTTAATCAGATCAGATGGTGTATAAAGTGTTTTTTTCTTTAAGGGCGACATCCTTGTCTCACGGTGAGGTTATCGAATTTGAGCTAGTTGTATTGCATTGTCGGTGATCTGATACGTAATGGTTTTATACAAGACATTATCAAGATAAATCTCCATCTGATAAACACCAACCACATCATCAATATCCGTTCGCATGAACACTGCACCGCGCTTTTGAATATACATCGGCTTGCCCATGAGCTTACGCGGTTTATCATTACCATCGGCTGGTAATATATGTACTGAACTTAGTGTAAATGGCGTGTTATCGTCATTGGTTACCACTAGGCCGTAAAGTGCTGGCTCACCATTGTAGGTTAGTGGTATTTCATTGGTTTTTTCAAAGCCGACGGGCTCGCCGATATCATTGTGTAATACTAAGCCAAAATCTAAGTTGTAATCTTGTGCTTGTACGGTTGCAAAGCCACTAAGAGCAACCATAACTAAGCTAGTTAATGCACGGTTAAACTGTTTCATGAGTGTTCTCCTTAGCAAGTACTCTTGAGCCAAAAATACAAATGAGTGAAATAGCAAATAATATGTTGGTACCCGGCGCAGGTACGCTGATTGCACCGACCGGTCGACTGCCTTCAATTTCAGCGACAATTTTATTTTCGATTGCTTGTTGAAAGCCGCTGAAATCAGTTGTTGCTAGTAAAAATGGACTATCGCCGTTGATCACTTGGTTGGCGTATTGATCTATCACGTTTTGATCTTCGGTGATGACAATACCGTTAATCGTATCAACGCCATCGGCAATCGCTTGATCCGAGGCCTGAGCAACGGATAGACCAGCGTTATTGGTGCCATCACCCGAGATATCGATAATTTGTTGATAGCCGTGATAATCATTAGTGGCAAATAACGGGCTGGCAAAGTCTATTGCGCTGCCTATGGCTGTCCAGCCAGAAAACGGTCTGGCTAAATCGCCAACGAGCTGAGCAAAATTATTAGCTGATTCGGCCGAGTCTATTAAACTCCAGTCGATCATTATTTGCTGTTGATTGCTACCCGACCACATGATGAGCTGAACAGCAATTTGGCCTTCTGTACCATTGATAATGGCATTTTGCAGTCTTTCACTCTCGAAAGCCGCTTGATAGCCTTGCATTTGCATATCGTATTCACTGGCGCTAATACTGCCCGAAATATCAACAAGCAGTGAAAGCTCAATATCAACAGGGGTTATTGCTATAGCCTTTGACGAAAGCAATAAGATTGCGCCCAATATACTGGATGAAATCAGTAACTTCATAACATACTCCTTTTCTCACCGTCTATTCGACATGTAAAACAAGGCAATCGCTAAGCCATAAATAAAATGTTGTTTTAAATCATATGGTTAGTTAATGAAGGAAATTTGGGGGTTGCATTTTGCAATACGTCATCATGCAAATTGCAAAGCGAAAAGCCTAAGTGAGTCTTTGATTTTGTTTATCTGTTTGTTTTATAAGTAAAAAATTAATTGGCTAAGTAATTGCACGTGTACTTGTAGTGTAATTGCGTAACAAAACAAGTTCGCAAATAAAAGGTACGAAATCACGTTTGGTGTGAGGGTAGAAATATGAGTGCATATTACAGAAAAGAACGTTACAGAAAAACCGCCTCATTTAAAGAAAGTATCATCAAGACAGTACTAGCTTTAGTGTTTGTTAGCGCCTCGGTTGCGACCAGTTTCCACTTGTGGAATAAAACGACGAGTTTAAAAGATAACCTAGTTGAGCAAAAGCGCTTGGTACAAAGCCAACAAAATGAGTTAGATATTCTAAGAACGTTAAATCCATATCATGTTGAAAGTAATGAAGTGCTCGCTAAAGCTGTTGAAAACGCTGATTTGTATCCTGGCTGGATCACCCGAGTGTATCCATTGCCAGATAAAAAAGAACAAATCTTTTATGCCACCGATATTGGCTCATTTGTTATGAATGAAACACGCTTTTCACTGTCGAGTCATGAGCGCTACGGTATTACTGAAGCTGATTCCAGTATGTACCGTTTGAACGGTTTATTTCCGAGCCATCAACCGGGTCGGTTACAAGTCGCCGTTGCGTTTTACCTAAAAGGCGCGCCAGAAAATACCAAAGTTGATGTGATGAGCCAAATTGGTTCGTGTTATGCGCGAATAGATATTAATCGCAAGCGAGTTATTGATCACAAACTGCACGTGGTTACCAAATATGAACAAAAACAAATACTGACAGGTAATGTTGATCTCGATATGGGGTTATACCCGATTAGCGCCGTGTTTTATTGCGATAAAAATTCAGACTTCAAAGGCGATAATGTCGAAGTGGCGATTTCCTTTAGAAATCCACGCCAGCAGTCGTTAACAACGAGTCGCTATTCGATATTTCATATTTACAAACCAGACAACATTACGGCAAAGCTCTAACATTGGGACAGGTTTAAAGAAAACCATAGTCTAAGCGCTCCTCTAGAGCGCTTTTTTTTCGTCAAAATTTGCTGGTAAAGCAGGGAACCTCAGCGTAAAGGTGGTTCCTTGAGCAATCGCTGAGTTTACTGAAATTATTGCGTTGTGCTTTTCAATAATCGCGTATGAAACACTTAAGCCTAAGCCCGTACCTTCGTTTTCATCCTTTGTTGTGTAAAAGGGTTCAAAAAGGCGTTTTAAGTTTTTAGGCGCGATACCACAGCCAGTATCGGTAACTGTCACTTCAACGGCATCTGCTACCCATTGACTGGTCACCGTAAGTTTACCGTTCTCTGTCATTGCTTGAGAGGCGTTGACAAACAAGTTGATGAATACCTGTTGAAGTTGGCCGAAGTTACCATAGACCAATGGCAGGGCTGGCGATAATTGTAGATCGAGCTGGTGATGATATTTTAATTGATTCCAAATCATCTCAATTGCTGAGTTAATTACCTCATTTACATTGGTAGGGCCAAATTCGTCGTGCTCTTTTCGAGAGAAAGTTTTGAGACTATTAACAATGTTTGCAACTCGCTCAACCCCATTTTTACAGGCAGCAACTAATGCAGGCGTATCTTCAATGGCAAATTGCAGTTGACTGTTGTTGAGAATTGTTTGATTGGCTTTATCTTTGCTGAGTGCGTTAAACGCTTGTTGAAAATACTCAAGATAATCACTTAGTGAGTCGAGATTACTTGAGACATAGCCAATGGGATTATTAATTTCATGAGCAATACCCGCCGACAGTTGTCCCAATGAGGCCATTTTGTCTTTATGCGCAAGTTGTAGTTGGGTTTTTTCTAGCGTCTTGAGTGCGTGTTTAAGTTTTTGGTTATTGTAGGATAATTCAACTTCAGTCATGCGCTTGTTGATCGCCGTCGTGAAGTTGTGACCAGATACTCTAAGGGTATTTTTAAAGTCATCACTGTAGCAAAAGTGATTGATATCAAGAAAGATAATTCGCTGCTGATTGGCTGATAACTCAACAATATAAAATAACAATGTACTATTAGTTAGCAACGCTGAAAAAGCGCCTGTTTCGTCTACTTCCAATCGATTCCACTTTTGTCTATGCCCACCTAAGAATTGATTGAGCATAGCGATTAAAGCCGAATTTAATTCCAAGCGTTGCCAGTCACTTGCAGAGGATGATAAATGCAATAATTGCCAATTTTTCTTAGTTAATGAGGCAATTAACACTGGGCAGTTTTCTAGTAGTTTTTGTAACCCTCGAGTATAAGAGTCAAACATTTCTTCGAGGTTTTTATCGGAGATAATGTCCTGGTTAAGCATAGATAAAAACTGCAATTGGATTTGGCGAGAATTAGCCTCTTGGAAAGCTTTAATAAACTCACTGCTTTCATCTAAGCGTTGTTGAGCTTTTTCATCTAGCTTTTGCTCTAGGCGCTTTTTGGCATTGCGTTCACGCACTAGGGCTTTTTCAAGTAAGTTTATCGTACGCTGATAATCAATTACTTCATTTGAATTTTGATCAGACAATGATCATCTCCAGCTAGCATACAGTCACTTTGACATAATTCGACAGGTTGATTGAAGTGTTTAGCGGCACCTAAAATTAAACCTTCAGCAAAGTGGCACATTTTGCGTTTTGACATATATCGCACCACTAGCGTGTTGTCATTGGGTTGATCGTATAGCAGCGTTGGCGTATAGGCTAGAGGATCGGCTTTCTGAACTTCTATATGGATAATAGAATCAACCGCGTGGATAAAGTCGAACAAGTCAGTAATGTGTTCGACGTGTTTTAATGCGATAGCCATTAACGTGGTGAAGAAGTACTCGCCAAATGCTCGGTAGATATCTTCGCCAGGCACATTGAGTTGTTTAGATAACGCGCCGGCAAGCTGAAAAAATTCACTGTCATCATAAATTTCTGTTGCTATATATTCGCCGTTGGAGGGGAGGTCGCAACTATCTATTGCCTCTAACCAGTCGGTTAAAGTGTAATGGGTTTCAACAAATTCAGCTAAACCAGTAAAGATTGCGCCTTTCATTTTTCACCGTTTGTCATTGATTAATTAGGCTTATACATTATATCTTTATAACTATAATGCTAGCACATCTTAAAGCAAGTCATTAATTTAGATGGAGATTAGATGCTACCTTCGATTATTGTTGTCGACGATGAAGTCGAGATCATCAACGCGCTCAAGCGCACACTAAATGGTAAGTATAACGTGCGGGGGTTTACTGATCCGCTAAAAGCTATTGAGCAGTTTAAACTCCATCCGAGCCATATCTTTATTAGTGATATGCGAATGCCCAAAATGACTGGTGCTGAGCTTTTGATTACTATTGCCAAACTACATGAACCAACCAAGCGGGTTATTTTAACTGGCTACGCCGATATGGCGTTAGCAGAAGAGGCAATTAATGAAGGTAAGGTATCTTGCTATATTTCAAAGCCTTGGGATAACAAAAAGCTTATTGTTCAACTCAATACGTTAATCAAAGAACTGCAAGTTGAGCGCAAGCAACGCAGTGCCTTAAAACAATTAAATGATAAAAAGAAGAAACTTGCCTCAGCTGAACATAATATCTCATTGTTACATGAACATGCCGATCAGCAGCAAAGTGATTTGAAAGTCATGAATAATGAGTTAATTCATGTCGGTGCTCATTTGATTAGTTATTTTTGCCAAGAGCACGACCATCAAAGTGAACGCGTTGCTCAGCAAGCCAAATTGCTTGCCTTGCGCTTAGGGCAAACTTTTGGTGTCGCACAACAAATTTACCTCGCAGGGCTTTATCACAAAATAGGTAGTTTTGGTGTGCCGCAGGATTTACTGCACAAGGGATGGCAACAAATGACGGATAATCAAAAAGCAAGGTTTGTAAAACTTTCCGTTAATTCGACTAATTTGTTGAGAGGTTCACAACTGCTAGCGCCGAGTGCAGAAATCTTAGCTCATTTGTACGAGCATGTTGACGGCACGGGTTTCCCCGATGGTTTATTTAACGATGAGATTTCAATCGGAAGTAAAATTTTATCTGTTGTACTTTATTACGATTTACTGGTTAGAGGTGACTTCGTCCAAGAGCCTATAGCGCATGGAGAAGCAAAAATCATGATGACAAAGTTATCTGGTCAGGTTTTTGATCGGCAAATCATTAAGCAATTCTTTCAATTAATAGAATCGCCAACCGCGGATGAGTATTTTGAGCGAGTTATTACCGTAGGGCAGTTGCGACAAGGTATGGTGTTATCACAAGATTTACTGGATGAAAATGAACGCAAGCTATTGGTTAAGGGTACTCACGTATCGGCAAAGTGTATTGCAAAACTAGAAACTTTTGAGCAAAGCTCGAAACAGCACTTACGTGTCTATATTACGTGGGGTAAATCAGCAGGAGAAGTAAATGTCGATACAAAATAATTTACCCTTGGTCATCATCGTTGATGATGAGCGAGAAATTTGTAGTGCATTAAAACGATGCTTGATTCGTCTGCCTGCAGATATTCAAACCTTTACATCTCCTCGTCAAGCGCTGCGCACTATCAAGGCAGCAGAGCCGAGTGTCATTATTTCAGATCAGCGTATGCCTGATATTGATGGTTACGCCTTGTTGCAAGAAGCAAAAGCACTGTGGCCCGATTCAACGCGTATTATGTTAAGTGCATATCAAGATTTTGATCAGGTTTCTAAATGCTTTAATGAAGGGATTATTGATAAATTTATTGCCAAACCATGGAAAAATGCAGAATTAATTTTCGCCGTTGAAAGTGTCGTTACCCAAAACAAAGCACCTAAGACTCAAACACCAAAAGATAGCTTTGTCGAAAAAACCATTATCGGTGATAGCCTAGCTATGCAGCACTTGAAGCAGCAAATAAGCTTAGCCGCAGGTGCTAATGTGCCAATTTTTATCAATGGTGAAACGGGCACAGGTAAAGAATTGGTTGCTAATGCTTGTCATCGAGCAAGCGCACGGCAAGATCAGCCGTTTGTTGCGGTAAATTGTGCAAATTTTTCAGAAAATCTCATTGAAGCACAATTATTTGGTGCAGTTAAAGGGGCCTACACCGGTGCCGTTAGCGATAGCCAAGGGATTTTTGCCCAAGCTGATGGCGGTACGGTTTTTCTCGATGAAATAACGACTTTGCCACTTGCGATTCAAGCCAAGCTGTTACGTGTTTTACAAGAGCGAGAGTATACACCTTTAGGTAGTCATCAAATAAAGCGCTTTGATACGCAAATTGTTAGTGCGTCAGCCGTGCGTCTGTCCGAAGCGGTAAGTGCGGGGCAATTTCGTGAGGATTTGTTTTATCGCCTTAATGTCATTCCGTTATCCATTCCCCCCCTTAGAGAGCGCGAAATGGATAAGCTCGAACTCGCCAAACACTTTTTAACCCGATTTAGTGAGCAACAGGGTAAATCATTTACTGGGTTTTCTGATGATGCCGTTAGCTTGATTAATCAATATGCATGGCCGGGTAATGTTAGACAACTCGAAAATACCATTCACGGTGTTTGCATCATGAATAGCGGTCAACAGATCACCAAAGCTATGTTAGATGCGATATTGCAAGAGCACATTAGTATTAACAACAGTCGGCTGCAACCAGAGAATATGGTTAATTCAGGCGTTACAGCAACACCTAGTGAAAGTTCAGAAGTCATTCCTTTAGCCGATGTTGAGCGCCGAGCTATAGAAGACGCTATTGCAAAATGCCAAGGCAACATCACCCAAGCTGCAGCGTTACTGCAAGTAAACCCGTCAACAATCTACCGTAAAATGCAAAAATGGTAATGTAATTTAATTACGTTTAATTCGTTCTTTAAGGTGTTTGTTTGACTGAATTCGTATTCAATAGATCTTATTTGTAATTTTATTACGAAATATATTTACATTCCGCTTCGGGTTAGTATAATTGCTCTAAACCGCGAGATAGCCAGTTTATTTTAGTTTTAGAGGTCGTTATGAAAAAATTATTTGCTTTAGTCATTGTATCAATTGCCAGCACTCAGGCGTTTGCCTTATCGTCAAATGTTAAAATGGTTGCGTTAGATGATTCACCAGCAACAAACCTGTGCATTGTTGCCGCTGAGCAAGGTTATCAAGCAGCTAAAAAGGTCGCTGTTACTCAGTTTTCTGATGCTAATAAAGAGTTATCTCATATGACGTGTAATGGCAAAACGCTAAAGCGTTTTGCATCAGAAGTACAAAAGAAGGCGCTACCTGAGCAGCCAGAAGTTGTGAAAGTAAAAAAGTTTATACCGGCAAATAACGATGATGCATCAAATTTATGTATCACCGCATTAAACCAAGGTATTGAATCCATTCAAGATGAAAAAGTGTTAAGTGATTTGTATTGTAACGGTGTTATTGTTACTAAGTTTGCGAAAACTAATGCACCACAATAATGGTGGTTATCATTCTTTGAATTGAACTGAATTAATATAAGGCGCGACTTTCGCCAACCGCGTCTTAATTGAAAAATCCCGTGTTGCTAGCGAAAGTTAGTAGCTCGGGATTTTTTTTGTCATAAAAACGTCATGTAAACAACACCTTGCTAGCTCTGGCGTGGCGTTGTTTTGTCATCTGTTTGTAAAAAACGCGCAACAAAAAATAAATATTTCCAAAACATTTCTGTCATTTTTACTCCGTAGCATGGCGAACAAAATTTTAATAGCAAACAAGTTACATGACGTAACGCTTTGTCAATTTTTACTTTTTATAACTTAGACATGCTGCGGAGCATAACAACAATGAAATTAATGGAAATTTTTAAAGTCAGTGCTGTATCTAGTGCGTTAATACTTGCTGGTTGTGGTGGTGACATCAATTTGTCATCAGAAGTAGATAACTCGGTAGGTGATACAACGATCAATAATCCCGAGCCAACCAACCCATCTAATCCAACAGATAATTTAGCCGGTACGCCAAATACCACATTAAGCGCTCAAGTGAGTGCGGTTCTCGGTACTGAAGTGTACGTTCAAACGATATCTGGTGCGATTAGCGAAAATACCACATTGGTTGCTAGTGCTGAGGGGACGCCAGTCTTTTATGCGATTGACGGCGCTCTTGAAGTTGGTCAAGGCACAACAGCAAGTGAGTCTCGTCAAGGTGCACCAGCAGTTAAGCAAAATGCTAATGCCGATGGCAGCCCAATTACCCTAACGATCGAGCCTGGCGCGGTAATTTTTGGTAACTCTGGCAGTGATTATGTGGTTGTTCACCGCGGCGCTAAAATCATGGCTGAAGGTACAGCACAAGATCCGATTATTTTCACTTCACTTCAAGACGTTCAAGGTGAAGAGACTACAGCTGGCCAATGGGGTGGCTTAGTTATTTTAGGTAATGCACCATCAAATAAGTGCCCCTCAGATGGCAGTGAGTGTGCTTTACAAGTCGAAGGTGTTGAAGAAGGTGCAGTATTTGGTGGTACGGACTGGGAAGATAACTCAGGTATCCTTAAATACGTTGTCGTTAAATACGCAGGTTATGAAATTGCCCCAGACAATGAACTAAACGGTGTTACTTTTGGTGGCGTTGGTTCAGGTACACAAGTTGACTACTTACAAGTGCACGCTAATGCCGATGATGGCGTTGAGTTTTTCGGTGGCGCGGTTGATGTCAAGCACTTAGTGCTTACAGGTAACAAAGATGATTCTGTTGACTGGGACAACGGTTATCGCGGCCGTTTACAACACGTTTTTATTCAACACGATGTGAATGCCGGTGAAGCGAACCGCGCAATTGAAGCTGATAACGACGGTTCAACACCAGACAAAGAGCCGCAATCTAATCCAACAATCGCCAATATGACGATTATCGGCAACAACTTTGATACAGCTGATAAAGACTCGGAAGGTATTTACCTGCGCGAAGGTACTGCCGGTAAATTCTACAACGTTGTTGTAACTGGTCCAGAAGAAATGGGTGAGTGTTTAGAGTTTGAAGGCGGCGATAGCTCATCGGTAACGGTTGATAACGCAAACTCAGGTAAAATTGTTTTTCAAAATTCAGTAATGGCCTGTGCAAATGGCGAGAATTTCAAAAATGCAAAAGCAGCTGATGATTCAACACTGTTAGATTTAGAAGCGTGGTTCTTAGCTGAACAGTCAAATTCTGTGAGCACTTCTATCTTAATTGATAATACTGGTGTGCCAGATGCTAACTCATCATTAATCGATGGCGGTCAAGATGTCGCATTAGTTGATGGTTGGTTTGACACGACATCTCACATTGGTGCATTTGATAGTGAAAATGATTGGCGTCAAGGTTGGGCGTTTGGTTTTGGTGGCGGTGAAGTAACAGCACAAGCACCAGTTCAAGGCTGCCCAATGGGCACAACAGCGATCACCGCTGTAGCAGGCCAGTCGGCATGTGAAATTTCAGGTACGTTAACGAGCGATCTACGTTTAACGGCGAATAATATTTACGCATTAAATGGTCCGGTATTTGTCGGTGAAGATAAAGCAAACTCATCTACTTTGACAATCGATGCTGGCGTAACCATTTTTGGTCGCTCTGGTAACGATTATTTAGTGGTTAGCCGCGATTCAAAAATTGAAGCAAACGGCACTTCAGCTAATCCTATTACCTTTACTTCTAGCCAAGATGTTAACGGTGAAGAAACAGGCTCAGGTCAATGGGGTGGTATCGTTTTACTCGGTAACGCACCATCTAACAAGTGTCCGTCAGACGGCAGCGCTTGTGCATTACAAGTAGAAGGTGTTGAAGAAGGGGCTGTGTTTGGCGGTACGGACTGGAACGATAATTCTGGTACTTTGCGCTACGTAGTTGTTAAGCACGCAGGTTATGAAATTGCGCCAGATAATGAATTAAACGGCATTACTTTTGGTGGTGTGGGCGCAGCAACAACAGTTGAATACATCCAAGTTCACGAAAATGCTGACGATGGTATCGAATTCTTCGGTGGTGCAGTTAACGCTAAATACGTTGTTTTAACGGCCAACAAAGACGACTCAGTCGATTGGGATAACGGCTATCGCGGTAATATGCAGTATGTTTTAGTTAAGCACGCTGATAACGACGGTGAAGCGAACCGTGCAATTGAAGCCGATAATGACGGTTCAACACCGGGTAAAGAGCCACAATCAAACCCAACGATTGCCAATATGACCATTATCGGCAACGGTTTTGATACCGCCGATAAAGACTCTGAAGGTATTTACTTACGCGAAGGTACACGTGCTCAATTACACAACTTTGTTGTCACTGGTGGCGCTGGAATGGGTGAGTGTTTAGAGCTTGAAGCAGGCTTAACTGTTGACCAAGCCGTAGCGAGCGACACTGTTATTACTAACTCGGTATTTGCTTGTGATGAGAACTTTAAAAACACCGCTGATTCTAGTGATGCATCGTTTGACCTTGGTAACTGGGTATTAAATGCGATGATGGATAACTCAACACAAGAGAATATCAGTGATGTATTAAGTGGCATTTACACCACAGATGCAACACAAGCATATGACTTTGGTGCGAGCACATTCTTTGATAATGCCTCTCACATCGGTGCGGTGACAGCTGACAACGATTGGACTGCTGGTTGGACGGTAGGCTTGGAATAAGCCTGCGTCTATAAGCCACTGCCATCAGGCAGTGGCTTAATTTCTTAATAATCAAAACAAACCGAATAGAAAACAGTTCATAACTACCGTGGTTGATTTTATCAGCAGTGGCAAATTGCTCAGGTAAATTAATCATAGTAACGAGGTTAGAGATGAAAAATATCACCAATCGTTTTAGCTTATCGAGTATCACGCTAGCGCTCCTAACCGGACTAAGTGCCAATGCTGTTGCTCAAGAGGCGGCAAACGAGGAAGCACTTGCGATTGAAGAAGTTGTCGTCAAGGCAAGTCGTTTAAAAGGTACGGCAAGTGCCGTTATTGAAGAGCGTAAGAACCAAGCTTTTGTTGCCGATATTCTTGGCGCTGAGCAAATTTCAAGAACAGGAGATGGCGATGCCGCAGCGGCTTTGCGTCGTGTTACCGGTTTAACGCTAGTCGATGGTAAATTTATTTATGTTCGCGGTTTAGGCGAGCGCTACTCAAGTACCCAATTAAACGGTGCTTATGTACCGAGCCCAGATCCAACGCGAACCGTTATTCCGCTCGATTTATTCCCATCGTCAATTATTGAATCACTGAGTGTGCAAAAATCATATTCGCCGTCAATGCCGGCGCATTTTGGTGGCGGTAACGTTGATATTCGCCTAAAAACCATTCCTTCAGACTTTGTGATGAATATGGCGGCCAATGTTGGTGGTAATACCGATAACTTTAATCGAGGCTATAGCTATACTGGCGGCAGCGATGATTGGAAAGGTATTGATGATGGCACGCGTCAAGCGCCACAAGCCCTCAAAGATCTGTGGTCGAGCTACCAAGGTTTAGGCAGTGTCTCACAGGATGAAAATCGCCAAATTGCTGCAGAAATGAACCGCGACTACGATCCTGTCGAAGATCACGTTGATCTAGACTACGGCGTTGATTTTACTGTTGGTAATCGCGCTGATTTTGACGATCACCGCATTGGCTTTTTAGCCGCCGTATCATATGACAATGAATATCAATATAGCGAAATTTATGACGGTCAAGACTTTAGACGTAACCAAGACGATACCTGGTCATTGGTACGCGGTTTTGATGATGTGAAATCGACTCAGCACAATGTTAAATGGTCAGGCATGTTCAATGTTGGTTTTGAATATCAAAACAATCATCGCATTGATTTATCAAGTTTAATTTTGCACGACACTGTGGATGAGCTTCGCGTTAAATTAGGTAACACGAATAACGTCTTAATTAGCGATGGGTTGCGCGTACGCGATAGCGAAGTGATTTACGAAGAACGTGAGATGATCGCCAATCAAATTCGCGGTAGTCATAACTTTCCTGAACTCAGCTATTTAGGCTTCGATTGGAAATACTCAGATTCGCGATCAGAGCGCCAGGCACCGGGCAATATTGAAACCCGTTATATAGTTGCCGATGGCAACGAAGATGGCATATTTGATGTTAGTAGTGAAAGCTCGTTGCGCCGAGCAACTACTGCTTCGCGCTATTCATTTCAGTCGCTTGACGATGATCTAGAAAACTATGGCTATAACTTTTCACTGCCGATCATGACCGACAATATGGAAATTGAATTAAAAGCCGGTGGTGATTTTGTCGAGAAAAGTCGTCAAGCATTTGCTCGCCGAATTGATGTGAATACGCTTGCGTTTAATAACGTTGACTTTAGCGGTAGCATGATGAACGACATCTTAACTGATGAGGTTATTCTCAACGGTGAGCTAAAAGGCAATGAAACTGTTATTCGCGATACTTCAGTGGATGGCGATGATTATTTTGCAGCCCAAATGATTGATGCATATTACGTTGAAGCTGATGTTTTTATTGATCAACAGTGGCGCATCAGCGGCGGCGTTCGATATGAAGATTTTCGCCAAGTCGTTGCTGGTTTAAAGCCCTCAACAGGCGAGTTTGATTTACCAGCAGACTTAAACGATTTAGCTTTTCAGCAGGACGAGTGGTATCCGGCGTTAGCGCTAACTTACATTCCATCTGCCGAGATGCAATACCGTTTTTCATATGGCCAAACGACAGTTCGACCTGATCTACGAGAAGTTGCACCTACCACGTATCTCGATCCGTTAACGGGTTATCCAGTGCGCGGTACCCCAGCACTAAACCCAACAGATATGAAAAATTACGACTTGCGTTGGGAGTGGTACATGGATACCGGTGAAAACTTATCGGTTGGCTTGTTCTATAAAGATATGATTAACCCAATTGAGTCGGTTCAATCACCAGCCCAAGATGGTCCGCCACTGATTGTTATGGCAAACGCTGAAGACGGCAATGTCTATGGTGTTGAAGTGGACTTTATGAAAGATTTCACCTTCCTAGCCGATACTATTGGCGAATGGGCAGATAGCTTCTTTATTTCTGGTAACGTCACGCTAAGTGATTCAGAAATTAATATCGACACCCAGCGCGTGGTTGATCAAA
The DNA here is from genome assembly GCF_014898095.1 of Thalassotalea sp. LPB0316. Taxonomy (NCBI): domain Bacteria; kingdom Pseudomonadati; phylum Pseudomonadota; class Gammaproteobacteria; order Alteromonadales; family Colwelliaceae; genus Thalassotalea; species Thalassotalea sp. LPB0316. The sequence continues at coordinate 3,140,236 of NZ_CP062946.1, read as the reverse complement.
CCGGTGTTTCAGCGGCTATTACCAATCCTACGCGCAGAATGACGGGTCACTCGGAGTATGTGGTTAACTTAAATTTAGGCTTTGATGCACCAAATGGTAATCACTCGGCGACGCTTGCCTACAACGTATTTGGCGATCGCATTATTATTCCAGGTATTGAAGGCCAAGATGATAAGTACGAGCAACCATTTCACTCGTTAGATTTGGTTTATACCTACTTCCCAACCTATTCAACGACCTTGAAATTTAAGGTTGAAAATATCCTAGATCAGAAAAAAGAGATCGAATTTTCCGATACCTTATTCCGATCAGAAACCAAAGGGATAGGTTTTGATATTCAGTTCCGCTGGGAATTTGAATAAGGCGTAATCGCACTAACTGTTAGAAAAGGTAGCGCAAGCTACCTTTTTTTGACTTTACCGTCATTACCGCGAATGCCTACATGGATGTAGGTCATTAGAATAATACAGGGAGCAATTATCGATGCGATAATCTCTAGCCCTTATCGTCATTACCGCGAATGCGGCAATCTCTGACTCTTATCGTCATTACCGCGTAGGCGGTAATCTCCTCGTTTACAGCACATAGACACCCGACTACTCGGGTATGACTCGTATGGTCATTGCTGCAAATGCGGTAATCTCTAGCCCTTATCGTCATTACCGCGCAGGCGGTAATCTCCTCGTTTACAGCACATAGATACCCGACTACTCGGGTATGACTCGTATGGTCATTGCTGCAAATGCGGTAATCTCTGGCTCTAATCGTCATTACCGCGCATGCGGTAATCTCTAGCCCTTATCGTCATTACCGCGCAGGCGGTAATCTCCTCGTTTACAGTACATAGATACCCGACTACTCGGGTATGACTCGTATGGTCATTACCGCGCATGCGGTAATCTCATGTTTTACAACACAAAGGTACCCGATTACTCGGGTATGACTCGTCCCGTCATTACCGCGCAGGCGGTAATCTCCTGGTTTACAACAAATAGATACCCGACTACTCGGGTACGACTCGTACGTTTGTCGCTAGTTGTCATAAATCCTTAATAAATTTAAAAAATCTGACACTTTTCTGTCATTTAATAAAGTTGCAATATTGTTGAAACTTTATTGTCACAAATGCCCTTTAGAATTTTGCACCATAACAAAAGCGCGTAAGTTCATGAACTTTGTCCTTGCGTCATTACATTTTTTGCAAATCAACTAGGGTTTACTATGAAATTGTCTAAGCTAGCCTTTGCAACCGCACTTATCGGTGTAAGTTGCAGCCTTTCGCTTAATGCTGCGCAATCAACCGATGTTCAAGACGTTGTAAAAGCAGGCCAAAAAATTAATCAGTCAGCTGAAAAGTCGCAACACAAAATCGACAAAATTAGCGACCAAATTCAAACCAAATTACAACAATTTAAAACGGTTAATAAAGAAATTGATGGCTTGAATGTCTACAACGTGCAAATGCAAAAGCAAATTGACAACCAATTAGCTGAGCTAGCAGATATAGCTAATTCAATGGAGCAAGTCAGCATTATTGAGCGCCAAATTTCCCCGCTCATGGCGCGTATGATTTCGACTTTAGAAGCCTTTGTTGCGCTTGATGTGCCTTTTTTACCAGAAGAGCGCGCACAGCGTTTAGCAAGCTTAAACAGCATGATGGAACGCGCAGATATTGCCGTTTCAGAGAAGTTTCGCCGCGTGTTAGAGGCCTATCAGATTGAAGTTGATTACGGTCGCACGATAGAAGCCTACAGCGGGCTTTTGACGATCGATGGTCAAGAGCAAAACGTTGAGTTTCTACGCATAGGTCGCGTGAGCTTTTTATACCAAACGCGCGATGGCTCAAACCTCGGTTTATGGAACGCTGAGAGTAAATCATGGGAAGCACTACCTGCGAGTTATCGCAGCGATTTAAACAAAGCCTTTCGCATTGCCAGAAAGCAGCTTGCCCCTGACTTAGTTATTGTGCCATTAAACGTTAGCGAATAAGGAACCTATGATGAAATTTACCTTTAACAAGAAAGCCTTATTAGCTGGTTTTGCTATGACAGCACTGAGTGTTGGCAGCCAGGCAAATGACGCGAAAAACTTAGACGAGCTACTAAACCAATTAGCGCAAGGTCAAATTGCTCAAACAGAGCAAAACAAAGCCCGTGAAGCTCAGTTTGTTGCTCGTAAATCAGAGCAAGACGCATTATTAAAACAAGCCGTTAACCAACGAGATAATCAAATCAAGCTCAGTACTGAGCTCGAAGGTCAGTTCCAAGATAATGAGTTAGCACTTGCTAATCAAACAGAAGCGTTAAACAAGCGCTTAGGTGAATTAAAAGAGTTATTTGGCGTGTTGCAACAAGTTGCCGGTGACACCAAAAGCAAATTCCAAAACTCAGTTATTTCGGCGCAAATCTCAGGCCGTGATAGCTTTTTAGATGACTTTGCTCAATCAATGGGCTCAACGTCAAAACTCGCCTCAATTGAAGAGATTGAGCAACTGTGGTTTGAACTTCAGCGCGAGATGACGCAAAGCGGTAAAATTGCCAGTTTTGAGCGCGAAATCGTGCTTGCTGACGGCACGAGAACAACAGCAAACGTTAAACGTGTTGGTAGTTTTAACCTAGTTGCTAACGGCAAATATTTAGAATATATCAGCGAGACAGATGCAGTCGCAGAATTAGTGCGCCAACCTGTTAATCGTTATTTAGATAGCGCAAAAGAGCTAACCAATACATCAAATGGCCAAGTAGCATTTGCCTTAGATCCAACCGGTGGTTCAATTTTAAGTTTACTGATTCAAGCACCGAGTGATCGCGAGCGCGTAGATCAAGGTGGTCCAGTGGGGTATGTCATTATTGCGATTGGTTTAGTCGGCTTATTGATTGCCATTGAGCGTTTCATTTCACTGTTTTTAATTGGTGCGAAAGTTAATCGTCAATTAAAAGCTGCCAAGCCGCGTGACGATAACCCATTAGGCCGAGTACTCAAGGTTAAAGAGCAATACCCAAATGCCGACACTGAAACGCTAGAGTTAAAGCTTTCTGAGTCAATTTTACGTGAAGTGCCTAAACTGCAATCGCGCTTAACCATTATTAAAATCATTTCGGTAGTTGCGCCACTTATCGGTCTACTTGGTACGGTAACCGGCATGATCAATACCTTCCAAGCCATTACCTTGTTTGGTACTGGCGACCCTAAGTTAATGGCTGGTGGTATTTCACAAGCACTTGTTACTACGGTATTAGGCTTAGTGGTTGCGATTCCAATGGTCTTTATTTCTACGCTATTAAATACCCGTAGTAAGGGCATTATCAACATCCTTCAACAGCAAAGCGCTGGCATTATTGCAAACCGCAGCGAGAAGGGAGCATAAACCATGATTTTGTTCATCGACATGATGAATAGTATCCGTGAGTTTCTCGACACTGGCGGTCAGGTTTTGACCGTCATTGCCGCAGTCATCGCCTTAATGTGGCTATTAATTTTTGAGCGTCTTGCGTTTGTCTTATTTGGCTACCGCGCAATGAAAAACAATATTGTTAACCGCTGGTTTGCCAGAGAGGAACGCCGCTCTTGGAACGCCGAGCAAATTCGAATGGCAACGGTTTCTAAAGCCTCTTCGGCATTAAATCACAATATCGCGTTAATTCAGTCACTTGTTGTGCTTTGCCCATTGCTTGGCTTACTCGGCACGGTAACAGGGATGATTGAAGTATTCGACGTTATGGCCATTTCTGGTAGCGGCAATGCCCGCTCAATGGCATCGGGCGTATCTCGTGCAACTATTCCTACTATGGCAGGTATGGTGGGCAGTTTGTCAGGTGTATTTATGGTGACTTACTTCCAGCGTTATGCAAAACGCCAAACGGAACTATTAGAAGATAAATTATTGATGCAGCACTAGTTGTTGTATCCAAAAAAACTTTAAGGACTTAAACATGCGTTCACAATTAGCAAAAGTCATTCACGAAGCTGAAGAAGCAGAAGAAATTAACATGACACCCATGCTCGATGTTGTTTTCATTCTACTTATTTTCTTTATCGTTACCGCATCTTTCGTGAAAGAAGCCGGTATTGATGTTAACCGCCCTGAAGCGGCGACTGCGGTCAAGAAAGAGCGTGCCAACATCTTAGTGGCTATTAGCGATAAAGGTGAGATTTGGATCAATAAGCGCCGAGTTGATGTGCGTACAGTGCAGGCCAACATTGAGCGATTAAAAGCTGAAAACCCACAAGGCACAGTCGTTATTCAAGCGGATAAGAAAGCAACGACTGATGTATTAGTTAAGGTCATGGACTCAGCACGTGCCGCTGGTGTTTATGATGTGTCAATTGCGGCTGATGAGGCGTAACAATGTCAGCGGCAATTGAATTAGAGCAAACGCAAATAGCAGCTAAAGGGAGTGTTTTTTCCTCTGCGCTGGCGCGTTATATCTTGGCGATAGGCTTAGCGGTAAGCGTAACCTTCTTTTTATTGTGGGGGATGCAAGTGCTTATCAAAGGTGGTAACGATGTGCTTACTGATCCACCAAAAGGCAATGTGCTTGATTTTATTCGCTTAAAGCAAGAAGAAACGCCACAAAAGAAAGAGCGCAAACCACAAAAACCACCTAAGCCACAAACGCCACCGCCACAGGTTGAGCCGATGCAAATGGCTAAAGCGAACCCCAATGCTAACGCGGTTAGCACCAGTTTTAGTGCAGATGTACAAGCCGATACGGGCTTGTCAGGTGGTTTGAGTTTAGCAAGTTCAGATGGTGAATACTTACCGCTGTTTAAAGTTGCCCCGATTTATCCTCGCCGAGCACAATCTCGTGGCATAGAAGGTTATGTTATTTTAGAGTTTACCGTGACTAAAAATGGCTCGGTGCGCGACCCTATCGTCGTTGCATCCCAGCCTGAAGGAATATTTGATAGAGCAGCGATAGAAGCTGCGCTCAAATTTAAATATCGTCCGCGCGTTGTTGATGGGCAACCAATGGAAGTCGCTGGCGTGCAAAACAAAATTACCTTTGAAATAGACGGTTAATAAAGAACAGGAGCAAATGATGAAGCATTTAATGATAAAAAGTGTGATTGCCGGAGCGCTATTTAGTTTGCCCGCGTTAACTAACGTCACGGTTTTTGGACATCATTTCGGCGCGGTTGCTCATTCAACGCAAGCAACCACCAAGGTACCGGCAATGCGCGATCGTGTCTACACACAGTTGGCGCGAGCACAAAAGCTAAGTGAAAACGGTGATAAAACAGCTGGCTTTGAGGTACTTGACCAAGTTAAAGATAACATTGACAGCTTAAATAGTTATGAAAAAGCCATGTTATGGAACTTCTACGGTTTTATGTATTACGGGCAAGAAGATATTGCCAATACAATCAGTAGTTTTGAAAATGTGGTTGCGCAAGAAGCGATTCCTGACACCTTGCGTGTTGCAACGCTTTACTCGTTGGCGCAACTGGCAATGCAAAGCCAAGATTATGCTAAATCGCTTGAATTTTTGAATCAGTGGCAAGTTGCTAACAATAAGCCATTAGTGGCTAATCAGCACATTTTATTTGCTCAGGTGTATTATCAAAACAAGCAATTTAACGAAAGTATCAAACATATTACTAGCGCAGTTGATATGGCTGAGGCGAGTAATGAGTTGCCAAAAGAGCACTGGTTAATTCTGCAGCGAGCAGCGTATTATGAGCTTAAACAACCAGAAAATGTTACTAAGGTCATAGAAAAGTTGGTTAAGCTGTACGAAAAACCTCAGTATTGGCTACAACTTGCCGGAATGTACGGCGAAATTGGCCAAGAGCAAAAACAGCTTGGCGCGATGGAAACGGCGTGGCAAGCAGGCTATATCACTAAACCTGGTGACATTGTGATGCTTGCGCAGTTGTATTTGTATCAACAACTGCCCTTTAAAGCAGCCAAAGTACTCGATGATGCTATCGCTTCAGGTAAAGTAGTACCTGAGGAAAAACATTATCAATTAATTTCGCAGGCCTATATTCAAGCTAGAGAAGATCAAAAAGCGATCCCTGTGCTGAAAAAAGCGGCAGAGATCGCCGAGCACGGTAAATTTGATGCACAGCTTGCTCAAACCTATCTCAATACGGAGAATTGGCAACAGGCAATAAATTACTCCAATAAAGCGATTGCTCGAGGTGATCTCGACAATCAAGGTAATATGTTGTTAGTTTTGGGGATGGCTCACTTTAATTTACAGCAGTTTGATCAATCGCTAACGGCATTTGAACAAGCTAAAGGGATAAAAAGCTCAGCAAAAACAGCTAGTCAATGGCACAAATACGTGCAAAAAGAGCAGGGCTATCAAGAAAAACTCGCCATGCTAAACGAGTAAATTGAACGAAACACAAGGCTAGGTTGCAACAACTTAGCCTTTTTTGTTATTGCTGCAACTTTTACCAGTGCATGACATTTGCAGGTGTCTGAAATGAGCGTAAAGCGGACACTGAGGTTTTAATTACACCTCTAGGGTTCTCATAATCCCACATCTTTCTACTGTATTGTCTGAAGAGCAGGCTTTCTTCATTATTTGAAGCTCGGACTTTAATACTTTCAACTCTTTTATTCGTTGGTTAACTAATTCGAGCTGGTTTGCAATTAGATTATTGACTGAGGAACAGCTTTCTTCTGGTTTATTTTTAAGTTCAACTAGGGTCTTTATATCTGACAATGGAATATCGAGGCTTCGACAATGCTTTACGAACTCTAACTCTTTCAACGCCTTTTCATCATATAACCGAAAATTTCCTTCGCTACGACTAGGCGGATTCAGTAACCCTTCTTTTTCGTAATATCTAATTGTTTGAATGGAACAGCCCGAAACTTTAGAAAGTTCACCTATTTTCATATTTTTTAAAACCTAGCTTGACTCTATAGTTACTATAGGTTTTATAGTTATCTTATGTAAAGCAAAACTACGTAAGTGATGGTGATATGAACGAGACCTATTTATCTGAAACAAATATCTTAAATTTTAGTCACGATGCTATTCAACGATTGATTAAAGAACGAGGCTGGCAAGCTTTAGATGATTACAACAAGATAGGTGCTGCTTACTCTTTTGTTAAAGATGAAATTCAGTTCGGCTATAACCGCAGCGATGATATTGCCGCAAGTGAAGTTTTAGCTGATGGCTATGGTCAGTGTAATACCAAGGGAAACTTGTTAATGGCTCTACTACGGGCGCTCGGTATTCAGTGTCGATTTCATGGTTTCACGATTGATCAACAACTCCAAAAAGGAGCTATCCCCACTTACGTGTTTTGGCTTGCGCCCAAATACATTATCCATAGCTGGGTTGAAGTCTTTTTAGATGGCGAATGGATCAACTTAGAAGGCTTTATCCTCGACAATGATTATCTAAGCTCCGTTCAAGCTAAATTCAGACAAGATAAAGGTGGTTTCTGTGGGTATGGTATCGCAACAACCTGTTTAGAGAACCCTCAGACAGAATGGATGGGAAAAGATACATACATTCAAAAGGAAGGCATTCATGATGACTTTGGTTTATACAACTCGCCAGATGAATTTTACAGCGAGAAAGGCACCAATTTGTCAGGAGTCAAACGCTGGTTATATCAGTCGGTGATTCGTCATCTTATCAATATGAATGTTAATCGTTTGAGAAATGCTAGCAACCAAAGTAGAGGTAAAAATGCACAGCCACAATCATAGCCACCACCATGGACACGATAAAAATGAGCGCATTGGTTGGACATTTTTTCTAAATGTTATTTTTACCATCATTGAATTCATCGGCGGCTGGCTAACCAATAGTACGGCAATCATGGCTGACGCAGTTCATGATTTAGGTGACAGCATATCCATCGGCTTTGCTTGGTTGTTGAGCCACTTTTCAGATAAGCAAGCACCTTCGACGTACAGCTACGGTTATAAGCGCTTGTCACTGTTTGGTGCCTTAATAAATAGCGTTGTTTTAATTGCTGGCTCTATCTTTATTTTGGTTGAGGCAATTCCTCGATTATCTAACCCAGAAATGCCAATGGTAGAGGGAATGCTAGGATTGGCGTTACTTGGGGTGACAGTAAATGGTTATGCCGTATATAAGCTTAAGGCGGGAACCACATTAAACGAAAAGGTATTAACATGGCATCTATTAGAAGATGTCCTTGGCTGGGTTGCTGTCCTTATCGTATCCATTATCTTGATGTTTGTAGATTGGCCTATTTTAGATCCTTTGTTATCTATCGCTTTTACACTTTTTATTTTATTTAACGTTCTAAAAAACTTAAGGTCTACGTTGGCATTATTTTTACAAGCGTCACCTGATAAAGAAACACAAGACAAGATAACAGAAACCTTACTTTCTAAATCAGAAGTGAGAGAAGTACATCACTTGCACTATTGGTCTTTAGATGGTGAAAGTCATGTGCTAACAGCACACCTAGTCTTGAAAGCTCCGTACGATGTACCTAAGTTACAATCACTCAAGCAGCTAATTTCTGAGGACTTAGGCGCTTTTGATTTGTCGCATACCACCATTGAGTTTGAATTTCCCAATGAAATTTGCAGAGATGAGTAACATTTACACTGATTAACTGGCTTAGATTTGTACTCAGAAATTTGTTACATTACCAACGTCTAATGAAGAGAATAGAATATTGAACACCAACATTGCTTTAAAAATACTGCTGATTATATCGATTGTTTTGCAATCGTTCGTTGCTGTATCTGCAAGCATGGAAAGTCATCAGTTAGATGTTGAACATCTACAAACTATTCATGACCACGAAACAGATCATTCTCCTCAGTTAGATAGTAATAACGAACACGATATCGAGGACTGTCACCATTGCGGACACTGTAGTGGCAATCATACTAGTTGGATTTTGGTAAAAGCGTTTACACCAAACCTATCTTTAAATCATTCACATAACTTCAACAAATTAACTTTATTGCCTTTGGGTATTTCCACTAGGCTCTATCGACCACCTATAGCTTAACTTTCTACTCCATACAGTGCGTTTTTGCGCAAACATAATTTGGTTTAAGAAAAGTTAAGAGACATTATGAATATTATTTTTCGAACTACTGGCGTAGCGTTAGTAGTCATTCTTGCCGTGTTTTCAATAAACACAACCTTGGCAATTGAAAGTCAAAGAAACACACAACACGATGAACACTCGCATGAGCATGAAAAGCCTGTCAAAAAAGCTACAGATGAACATGACCATGCAGAGGGTGAAGAACATGAAACCGAGAGTCTCGTTAAAGAAGAGAATCATGAAGAAGGGATTTCCTTAAGTACGGAAAAAATTAAAGTAGCAGGCATTGAAGTAGATGCTGTTTTTCCAAAGAAATACTTGAACACGGTTTATGCACCAGGAGAAGTCAAAGCCAATGGCTATAAGAGCTATCTTGTTTCACCTCGCACAGATTCAGTGGTGATTAATCGCCATGCAAGCTTAGGAGACCACGTAAAGTCTGGACAAAAATTAGTTACCTTGTTCAGCGAAACAATGGCTCAAACTCAAGCAGATTTTTTAATAGCCTCTTCTGATTGGAAGCGAGCGAAAAAGCTAGGAAGTAACAACATAAGCGAACGCACGCTTGTTGAAGCAGAAAACATCTATAAAGGTGTTTATGGAAAGTTAGTAGCATTTGGCTTAACAAAGCAGGCGATTGACAAAATAGCCCAACAAGATAGCGCTACGTTTGGGCAGTACGTGCTCATAGCTGAGCGGGACGGTGTTGTCCTGCAAGATGACTTCATGCAAGGTCAGCGCATTGAAGCGGGTGAGACCATTATGTTACTCGCCGATGAAAACGACCTTTGGGTAGAAGCAAATGTTCCCCCTAACAAAGAGTTAAATTTAGCCTTAGGCAGTCCGGCCTTGATTGATTTAAATGGTTATAAATACCAAGCCAATGTCATTCAAGAAGCTCATACTATCGATCCCATTACACGAACCCGAACAGTAAGACTGTCGGTCATTAATACTGGACATAAGCTTCATTCAGGTATGTTTGTGAAAGTCTATTTTCAGTTCCAATCGAACAGCGAAGTCATTGCAGTACCAGAAGAAGCGTTGATTAGAAGCAGTGATGGTGATTGGACTGTGTTTATTGAAGACCACCCAAATGAATTTAAAGCAGTCGAAGTAACAAGAGGTCGATCTTTTGGCGAATACCGAGAAGTTTTCGGCCTTGAATCTGGAACAAAAGTCGTTACCCGTGGTGCTTTTTTTGTCGCCTCTGAGATAGCTAAGGGCGGCTTTGACCCGCACAATCATTAAGGAGGCCAGTTATGTTTAATCGAATTATTGATTGGTCTATTAACAATAGATTGCTCGTGCTGATCGCACTACTTGCATTGATAGCAAGTGCTGTTATCACCATACCTAAGTTGAATTTAGATGCGTTCCCAGACGTTACAAACGTGCAAGTTGCTGTTAATACCGAATCGCCAGGTTTAGCCGCAGAAGAAGTAGAGCAACTTATCACATACCCAATTGAAGCTGTAATGTACGCATTACCAGATGTAGAACAAGTGCGCTCTATTTCAAAAACAGGTTTGTCGGGTGTCACGGTAGTCTTTAAAGAAGGTACGGATATATATTTTGCAAGACAATTGGTATTTGAACGCCTACAGGCTGCAAAAGAACTCATACCTGCTGGGGTTGGGACACCAGAGATGGGGCCAAACACTTCCGGCTTAGGACAGGTGTTTCAATATTTGCTGATATCAGATGACACAAGTAAGTATGACTCAATGGCGCTTAGAAGTCTGAATGACTGGATCATTAAACTGCTAATAATGCCTGTAGACGGTGTAACAGATGTACTGTCATTCGGCGGGAACGTCCGTCAATATCAAGTTAATGTCGATCCGTCCAAATTACTATCCTACGAGTTAACCCAAGAGGACGTGGTATCCGCGCTTGAAAATAACAACGCCAATGTCGGTGGCTGGTACATGAATCGCGGCCAAGAACAGCTTGTTATTCGTGGTACTGGTTGGTTCGAAAGTGGTGAAAAAGGTATTGAGAATATTCAACAGGTGCCTGTTAAAACACTTAATGGTGTCGTTGTTACTGTTTCGGATGTCGCCAACGTAGAGCTTGGTGCTGAGATCAGGCAAGGTGCTGTCACTATGACCCGCAAAACGGACAATGGCAATGTTGAGAATTTAGGTGAAGTGGTCTCTGGCATTGTATTAAAACGCATGGGATCAAATACCAAAGCGACGATAGATGGTATTAATGCTAGAACAAAGCTTATCAATCAGGCGTTACCAGAAGGTGTGCGATTTGAGCCTTTTTATGATCAAGCTGACTTAATTGAAAAAGCTGTTGCAACCGTGGTTGAAGCCCTTACTTTGGCTTTTATTTTTATCACTGTTGTACTCGCCTTATTTTTAATGAATTTAAGAGCTACGTTTCTAGTGCTTATCTCAATTCCAATTTCTATTGGAATTGCATTAATGGTAATGGCTTGGTTAGGCATTTCAGCCAACCTGATGTCGCTTGGCGGTATCGCCGTGGCTATTGGCATGTTAGTCGATGGCTCAGTTGTTATGGTTGAAAATATGTTTAAACACCTAAACAGACAAATAGAAAGCGAAAGTGCTGATGAAAGTATTGAAGCTAAACAAAAGTTAAAATTGGCAGGCAAAGAAGTTGCTCGCCCTATCTTTTTTGCAGCTTCAATTATTCTCGTTGTTTTTACGCCACTGTTTAGTTTCGAAGGTGTTGAAGCAAAGCTATTTCAGCCAATGGCTATCAGCATTATGTTAGCGGTTGTGTCAGCTATTGTAGTTGCTTTGTTTATTGTTCCTGCACTTGCCACTTTTATGTTTAAGCGAGGGGTGAAAGAAAGGGAAAGTTTGATTTTAAAACCTATCGATATTTTGTATCGAAAGTTATTGAAAATCGCATTAAGGCAAACCAAGCTTGTTGTTTTTGTGTCAATAGCTCTAGTCGCTTCAGCAGCGGCAATAATTCCACAAATTGGAACAGAGTTCGTGCCAGAGTTAGAAGAAGGAACCATTAACCTGAGGGTAACGTTAGCGCCTTCTTCAAGTTTGGAAACAGCGCTATCTGTTGCTCCAATACTAGAAGAAAAGTTGATGGCATTCCCTGAAGTGACTTACGCGCTAAGCCGCATTGGTCGAGCAGAAATTGGCGGCGACCCAGAGCCTGTGAACAACATTGAAATTTACATTGGTCTTAAGCCTGTTTCAGAATGGACAAATGCCTCTAATCGTTATGAGCTGCAAGATCAAATGGAACGCTCATTAGAAGAGTTTCCGGGATTGTTACTAAATTTCTCTCAGCCTATTGCTACTCGTGTAGATGAGTTGTTATCAGGGGTTAAAGCACAACTTGCCATTAAATTATTTGGCTCTGATTTACAGGTGCTAGCAAATAAAGGGCGAGAAATTGAAGCTGCGATTAAGTCAATTGAGGGTGCAAAAGACGTTGCACTTGAGCAGATTGCAGGTGAAGCACAACTTGTTATCGCTCCTAATAGACTTGAGCTTTCTCGATATGGTTTATCAGTTGGTGATGTCATGGAAGTGGTTAAAGACGGTATTGGTGGCGTTGAAGCTGGACAAATTATCAATGGTAACGAACGTTATGATATTTACGTGCGCTTAGATAAAGAATTTAGAGCGAATAGTGAAGCAATTGCCGATATTAGACTGCAATCTCCTACAGGGGCTTGGGTGCGAATTGGTGATGTAGCTTCTGTGTCTTTTGAGTCAGGCCCTCCACAGGTCAGGCGAGATGATGTACAGCGTCGAGTGGTTATTCAAGCTAACGTCCAAGGCCGTGACATGGGAGGTGTGGTTGAAGGTATTCAAGCAAAGATAGCATCAAAAGTAGAATTGCCAGCAGGTTATTCGGTGTCGATTGGTGGGCAATTCGAAAGTCAGCAGCGTGCGCAGCAGCGTCTTTCTATTGTCGTACCGTTGTCATTGGCTTTGATAGCTTTACTCCTTTATTTTGCATTTGGTTCAGTAGGACAAGCGATGCTGATCTTACTTAATGTTCCATTAGCTGTTATTGGTGGTGTATTTTCACTATACGTTTCGGGTCAGTACCTATCAGTTCCAAGCTCTGTTGGCTTTATTACCTTATTTGGCGTGGCGGTACTTAATGGTGTAGTAATGGTGGAAAGCATCAATCAACGAATCAAAGATGGGCTAGCAATATCAGAAGCTGTATTTGATGGTGCGACTTCACGGTTGCGCCCTGTGCTTATGACTGCTATCACATCAGCGTTGGGTCTAATACCTATGTTAATGTCAAATGGAGTTGGCTCTGAAATTCAACGACCACTTGCTAGTGTCATTGTTGGTGGCTTAATCACAGTAACGCTACTTACGTTGTTTGTAGTACCAAGCTTATACAAGCTCTTTTCTAAAGAAAAAATAAAAGAGTTAGTGTCATAGCAAGTCCATTTAGCCCCATACAGTTTTTGTTTTGGGGCTGTTCATACGATTCGTTCCCAAATTACAAAGTCACATGAAGGTCTGTTAATGGCACCAAACAGCCCTAGTGGTCGAGAGGGGTACAACTTGAAAAGTCGTAATCCTTATATATTCCTTTGTAATGTAAAACAAAAGGACTGTTGTCAATATCCATAAATTTATCACCTAAGATGATATCGAGTGATTGAAGGTGCTCATCAAATCTAGACCTATTAGTAAACTCATTAAGCATACCAGTCTCTATGTTAAGAGAGAAAAATACGGGGGTTAAGTCTAACTTAGCAATAGTAAACGTATTGCTGCGCCCATTCTTGGGCCAGTCACAAATTACATTTTGTTTAGGCAGCCTATAACCAAAATAATGGCCTCTCTGATTTTCAAAACCAATCACTGCTGGAGCAACAATTAACTCTCCAGTAGAAGTATTTCTGATACCTCTTTCCTCATCATCTTCGGTATCAAGCTGATATTTGGAACTAAAACACCCTTGAAGTAGAATCAGGCATGTCGCTATTGTGAGCTTATATACCAATTTCATTATTGAAAGTCCGAGTCCTTGTAGTAGCAGTGAATCATTTTTAAACATCAGGTTTCCATTTGGACTAGCCTGATAGTCCGTTATTATAACGTAGTTGAAGGGGCGAAGATGAAGATAAACGACCCTTGTTGGCACAAAACTGAAAATATGATTGAGTTCTAGTTATTAAATCTAAAGATTCAAGTTAAGGCACATTGATATTAACTCTTATTGATCGCTTGCACAGCTTTAGCGCTTCGCGTATTCTTCTCGCCCTTTTGCTAAATCGGCTATGCTTTATGCCATTTAGTGCGATTTATTTACTTGCCTGAGGCGATACATGACATTTTCTTCACTCGAACTCTCTCCTGAAATTTTACAAGCGATTGAAGAAAAGGGTTATAAAACGCCATCGCCTATTCAAGCACAAGCAATTCCGAAAATTTTATTGGGTAAAGACGTTATGGCGGCGGCGCAAACAGGCACCGGTAAAACCGCCAGTTTTGTTTTGCCAATTCTTCAGCAATTACAGCAAAGTAAGCAGCGCGTAAAGCACAATCACACTAAGGTTTTGGTATTAACGCCAACGCGTGAGCTTGCCGCGCAAGTTGGTGAAAATGTTGAAACTTATGCCAAACACCTAAAGGTATCAAGCACTGTGGTTTATGGCGGTGTGAAAATTAACCCTCAAATGATGCGCTTGCGCAATGGGGTTGATATTTTAGTGGCAACACCGGGCCGTTTACTCGATTTATTTGAACAAAACGCGATTAAGTTTGATGAATTAACAACACTGGTATTAGATGAAGCCGATCGCATGTTAGATATGGGCTTTATTCGCGATATTCGTAATATCATTAAACTCCTGCCAACAAAACGCCAAACCTTATTGTTTTCGGCAACCTTTTCGCCAGAGATCAAAGAGTTGGCCAAAGGTGTTGTGGTAAAGCCAACTGAAATTTCAGTTACACCTGACAATGCGACAGCATCTACGATTGAGCACTGGTTAGTACCAACTGATAAAAAGAAAAAACCGGCACTACTTGCCCATTTGATCAAGCAGGAAAAGTGGCAACAGGTGTTAGTTTTTAGCCGCACTAAACACGGCGCCAATCGCTTGGTTCGCTTTTTAGAAAGCCAAGAAATTGAAGCGCTCGCCATTCACGGTAATAAAAGCCAAGGTGCGAGAAATAGAGCGTTACAGGCATTTAAAGATAAAACGATTCAGGCTTTAGTGGCCACGGACATTGCTTCTCGTGGCATTGATATTAGCCAATTGCCAATTGTTGTAAATGTTGATTTACCTAACGTTCAAGAAGACTATGTTCACCGAATTGGTCGAACGGGACGCGCAGGCGTTGATGGTCAAGCGATTTCTCTGGTAAGCGCAGATGAAATAGACCAACTTCAAGACATTGAATACGTGATCCAACAACATATTGAGCGCAGAGAAATTGATGGTTTCATCCCTCATAACCCGTTGCCTGAATCACGTGCTATCAAACCCTATAAGAAGAAAAAGCCGAAAAAACCAAAAAAGCCAAAAGTTAGTGATTCAGCGAAATCACAAAACAGCGACAAGCAAAACGCAGTTAAATCGTTACCGAAAAAGCAAAAGCCCAATAAGCCACAACACAATAAGAGCCGTTCGACTGACAATCAATCGCAACCTAAGGCGAATAAAAAACCAGCGGGCTCGGCTAATAAAAATCGCAAGCACTGGCGAAAAAAGCCCAATAAAGCTTCATCTTCAAATTCATAGTAAGCGATGTTTTAAACAAATTCATACGCTTGGTTTACAGTTAGCGCAAATAAATTGATTAAAATATTAACAATCTATTTGCTCTAGTTGGATTTTCCCTTTTGACCACCCCCGCGCTTTGTGATCAGCAACAATCAACCATTGTCACCCATGTTGTTGAAACGGGTATGCGCTTAATGCAACACGGCGCTGAGAGCAAATTTGTTGAACAAACCTTGATGCGCTTAGGTATCGCGCTAGGTCTTGATAGTGTTGAGGTCGGTATCACCGCCAATGCACTGCTTGTTACTGGTATAGTAAACCAGTGCTGTGTTACCAGTTCACGGCGTTTTTATGATCGCGGCATCAATATGTATGTGGTCAGCGAAATTCAACGAGTAACCATTCGCGTAGAAAAGAAGCAACTCAATTTAGCACAATCGATCAAACTAATGCGACAAATTAAACCATTAAAGTACAACCGTTATTTAGTGATGGTGATGATTGGCTTGTCGTGTGCTAGTTTGAGTCGGCTATTCGGTGGCGACAGTTGGGTTTTTGTACTGACTTTTATTGCATCAACCTCGGCGATGTTTGTTCGTCAAAGCTTGGCTCATCGTCACCACAACCCTTTTTTGATTTTTATGATATCTGCCTTTGTAGCAACTACTATTGCATCAATTGGTGTTCGTTTTCAGTTGGGTAATCAACCTGAATTAATTATGGCCGCTTCGGTATTGCTATTAGTACCGGGCTTTCCACTGATCAATGCGGTTTTCGACATGGTGAAAGGTTATGTGATCAATGGCATGACTCGCTGGATCATCGCTAGCTTACTAACAATTTCAGCCGCTGCAGGCATCGCATTATCGATGACTATTACAGGTATTCAAGGGTGGTTGTAAATGACTGAATTATTACTCGCACTGGTTGAAGATGCCGTGTTTTCGGCAATTGCTGCTGTTGGCTTTGCCATGGCGTTTAATGTACCACCTAAAATTCTTCCTTTGTGTGCATTAGCAGGGGCAATCGCTCATAGCTTGCGAACCGCGCTAATCTTTATGGGGTGGGGGATAGAGTGGTCTAGTTTAGTGGCAGCGTCACTCGTTGGTTTGATTGGCGTGTATTGGTCGCGCAAGTATATTGTACCTAGGCCTGTGTTTGCTATCGCGTCGGTAATTCCTTTATTTCCAGGTACTTATGCTTTTAAAACCTTTATTGGCTTGTTTAGCATTCACAAACTTGGCTACAGCATCGAGATGATGTCGATGGTCGTGGAAAATGGCTTATCCACGTTATTTATTTTAATGGCTTTATGCTTTGGTTTAGCATTGCCATCAATTGTGATTTATCGTTTTAGGCCGATAGTATAACTTTGCTATTAATGGGCTACGGCGATAAAAGGGCTAGGGTGTTAAATAGCCCAGACCATTGAGGTGTTCGCCATCAAAGGTGTTTACCACATCGCCAATCATGATCAGAGTTGGCGGTTTGACTTGATGTTGTTCAACTAACTCAACTAAGTTTGCTAACGTGCCTTTAAATACTTGCTGATCGGGTTGGGTACCTTTGCGAATTAACGCTGCTGGCGTTGTAATGTCACGACCCGCTTGGGTAATTTGGTCGATAATAATGGGCAGGCTTTTTACCCCCATGTAAAAAACAACGGTTTGCTGTTTGTCGTTTAAGGTTTGCCACGGTAAATCGAGTTCACCGTTTTCTTGAATATGGCCAGTGATAAAAGTGCAAGAGCGGGCAACATTGCGATGGGTAAGTGGAATACCAACATAGCTTGAACACGCTGATGCGGCTGTCATACCAGGCACAATATGGACGGCAACATTATTAGCTAAACAGAACTGCGCTTCTTCACCTCCGCGACCAAAAACAAAGGGATCGCCCCCTTTTAATCTAACGACACGTTTGTTTTGCTTAGCATAATCAACCAGTAACTGATTAATACCCTGTTGAGGAACACGGTGCACGGCTTGTTTTTTGCCAACGTAGATACGCTCGCACTCCTTGGGTACTAATGCCATAATTTCATCACTGACTAAGCGATCATAAATGACCACCTGAGCTTGTGAAATAAAGCGAAATGCTTGAAGTGTTAATAGGTCAACATCACCCGGACCAGCACCAACTAAGGCGACTTCACCGGCAATAAACGCCTGTTTGTGCTCAGCACTGGGGAGCTTGCTCATCTCTTTTACCTTGCGCAATTGTTTAGAATTTTTACTCTAGCCTTAATATAACCATATCTTTGCTAAAAATCACTATTTATTCTTAAATGTAATACATAATAAAAGTTTTGCTTTGATATATCAGCTTGTCTATGGCGAGAATTTTATAAGCTTGTTACTCTGTTGGTAGAACAATAATACGAGATTCAAGATGTCAAAATATAACAAACTAATTGTTAAATATGGTTTTATTAGTGTGCTACTCACCGGCGCGTTACCAGCTATTAGTCAAGTAGTACCACAGAGTGAACAACCAGTGCTGCGCGATATCCAAAAAGCGGTCAGCAGTGAGCGATTAAAAACAGATGTAACAAAGCTCGTGAGTTTTGGCACGCGTCATACATTATCTGAAACAAAATCAGACAGCCGAGGTATTGGCGCAGCAAGACGTTGGATCAAAGACGAATTTGACCAAATTTCTAAAGCTTGTGGTGGTTGTTTAGAAGTGGTTTATCAGCGCAAGACAATCTCGGGAGAAAAGCGTATCCCTGAGCCGACTGAAGTGGTCAATGTTGTCGCGATTCAGCGCGGTAGTATTGATCCTAATCGTTACATTGTGATGTCGGGAGATATTGACTCTCGTGTTTCAGATCCGCTTGATTATACGTCAGATTCGCCAGGTGCTAATGATAACGCGACAGGAGTTGCTGGCGTTATTGAAGCGGCTCGTGTCTTATCGCAATACCAATTTGACGGCACGATTGTTTATGCTGCGCTATCGGGCGAAGAGCAGGGCTTATTTGGCGGTAAAATCATGGCGGAAATTGCCCTTGAAGAAAAGTGGCGAGTAGAAGGTGTCATCAACAACGACATGATTGGCAATATTGCCGGTATTAATGGTGTTATCAACAACACCACGGCACGGGTATTTTCTGAAGGGGTTCGTTTTGTTGAAACACCAGAAGAAGCGCGTTTAAGGCGTTTTACTGGCGGTGAAGTTGACTCGCCGTCGCGCAATTTAGCTCGCTATATTGATGTGATTGCCGACAAGTACATTCCAAATTTAGATACCATGATGGTCTATCGCCTCGATAGGTTTGGCCGTGGTGGTCATCACCGTCCGTTTAATGAAGTAGGCTTTCCTGCGGTTCGCATTATGGAAACCAATGAACACTACGACAGACAACACCAAGATATTAGAATTGAAAATGGTAGAGCCTATGGCGATGTACTATCAGGCGTCGATTTTGCCTTTAACGCTAAACTCACGTCACTTAATGCGGTCAGTTTAGCCTCTTTGGCATGGGCGCCGGCGCCACCTGCCCAAGTGAAAATCAAAGGGGCAGTGCAACCTTCGACCACCTTAAGTTGGCAAAAACTAACGGGTGAACAAGCTAAAAACCTTGCCGGTTATCGCATTCACTGGCGCTTAACTACTGAGCCGACATGGACAAAAAGTCAGTATGTTGGCAATGTTGATAGTTTTACCTTAGAAAATGTTGTGATTGATAATTATTTTTTCGGTGTTAGTAGTGTCTCAAAAGATGGCTTTGAATCACCTGTGGTATTTCCGGGGCCAGCAGGTTCATTTGGTGGTTATG
This sequence comes from Thalassotalea sp. LPB0316, assembly GCF_014898095.1. Classification (NCBI taxonomy): domain Bacteria; kingdom Pseudomonadati; phylum Pseudomonadota; class Gammaproteobacteria; order Alteromonadales; family Colwelliaceae; genus Thalassotalea; species Thalassotalea sp. LPB0316. The sequence continues at coordinate 3,120,728 of NZ_CP062946.1, read as the reverse complement.
AGTAATCAAATAATTAATTGATTTGATATTGGTCGAGCAAACTTTAAGGACACATCATGAGCAAAATAATTGCAACATCGCTCTTTATCTTCGCTTTTTCGGTGCCAGCATTGGCTGACTGGCAACCACTGCCATTAAGAGAGCGCGCACAAGTAATAGACAGCATTACCGAGCAGCGAATAACAACACTGCTACCGAGGTTAATGAAACAACACGGCGTCGATATGTGGCTGATTATTTCGCGGGAATACAATGAAGATCCCATTATTAAAACGATGTTACCAGCCACTTGGCACTCAGCGCGCCGCCGTACCATACTCGCGTTTATTAATACGCCTGAAGAAGGCTTAAAAGCCTTGGCAATCGCGCCTTATAAAGTGGGTATTGTCTTTGAGCGAGCATGGGATAAGAAAAATCAGCCAAACCAATGGCAGGCACTCAATGATGTGATTAATCTGTACAAGCCAAGAAATATCGCCCTAAATGAGTCTGAGTATTGGGGCCATGCTGACGGCCTAAACGTGACGGATAAACGCGAGCTGATAGATGCTTTACCTAAAGCGTATCATCACAAATTAGTTAGCGCCGAGCCTTTGGCTATCGCTTGGTTAGAGACTCGGATTGAACCAGAGCTGGAAATCATGGAACAGTTAGTCGCCCAAGCACACGCGATTATCGCTGAAGGCTTTTCAAGTAAAACTATTGAAGTCGGTAAAACCACCACTGAAGATATGCAATGGTGGTTTAGAGAAAAAGTCTTATCGCTCAACTTACAAACTTGGTTTCACCCGACAGTTGCCATTCAGCGCAGTGACGCCGCTAAATTTGATCACGAAGATAGCTTTACCAATGGTTATGGTGAGCAAGTCATTCAAGCGGGAGACTTGCTTCATGTAGATTTTGGTTTGAGTTACCTTCGGTTAAACACGGATACCCAACAACACGCCTATGTACTTAAACAAGGTGAGCGGCAAGCGCCTAATTATTTGGTTAATGCCCTGCAAAAAGCCAATTTACTCCAAGATATCTTCACGCAAGAGTTTGCTGAAGGTAGAACGGGTAATCAGGTGCTTAAATCATCACTAAATAAAGCCAAAGCGAAAGGGTTGAAACCTACCATATACACACATCCACTGGGCTATCATGGCCATGGTGCAGGGACGACAATAGGCATGTGGGATCAGCAAAACGGTGTTGTTGGCACAGGCGATTACCCCTTGCATTATCAAACGGCTTATTCAATCGAGCTTAACAATGCGGTTTACCTCAATGCTTGGCAAAAAGAAATTCGGATTATGTTAGAAGAAAATGCTTACTTCGATGAGAGCGGCATACGCTACTTTGACGGCAGGCAAACTGAGCTTTTACTCATTGAAAATAACTAACCATTAATAATATTTACAGCACCTGCAGAGCAGATTTTGTTATCGCTTAGTATCAATGAAGTTACATTATGTAATTGATATTGCGATTAAATAAACCAGAGGCTAACCTTAAATTATCAAATTGTTGATTTAATTAGCTAGGAAATCCATCTATGGAAACACAAGAATTGCTTCGTCCAGTTGCTAAAGTCGCGGGCAAGGTAAAAACGCTAGGTATCGTTGTTTTATTGTTAGGTATAGTGGCGTTACTTGCTCCTAACTTCACAGGCATGAGTATCAGTGTTTTGGTTGGCTTTATCCTGTTACTTAGCGGTATTGGGCGTACTTTATTTGCTTGGCTGTCGCTTGGTTGGGGTTCTACCTTGTTAAAAGCATTTATGGGGATAATAACGTGCCTTGCTGGTGGTTACATGATTTTTAACCCCGACCAAGGTGCGAGAGCATTAGCTATAGTGCTGACTTTTTACCTTTTCGTTGATGGCATCGGTGCTATGGTGTTTGCTGCACGACTCCCCCCTGTTGCTGGCGGCGCGTGGATGATGGTCGGGGCTCTAGCCAGTGTATTAGCAGGTATTTTCATGTGGATGCAATGGCCTGCTTCTGGAGATTTAGCTGTAGGCCTACTCATTGGTATTAAATTATGTATCGATGGTATTGAGTTGATCGGGATCGGTAAAACCGCAGAAGAACTTGCAGGTAGTTAGCTAGATTGATGGCCATAATTCAAAAAATTGGTGATGTTTTTTCGCGAATCAAACAATATATCCGAACACTGGAGTTATGGCTCGGGCAACTTCCTTTTATCGGGGTGTTGATAACCGCTGCGAAAAAAGATGAAAAGGAGCATGGCAAAGATATGGCTGCTAGTGTCGCCTTTTTTACGTTTTTGTCACTGTTTCCCCTGATACTAGGCGTATTATCGATAGGTGGCTACGTGCTCAAATCCAACGATATGGCAATGCGTGTTAACCAATTCATTGTTGGCCTTATTCCAGTAAGCTCCTCTGTAGTGACCAAAATTATTGACTCTTTGGTACAAATACGAGGAACCACGGGGGTTAGTAGCATTCTTGTCTTAATTTGGTCTGGCAGGAAAATGGTTGGGGCTTTAAGCCGAGCGATTAACCTATCGCTTGGCATGAAAGCAAATGGCGCGACTTTCCTATCGACACTAAGAGATTTTGCCCTAACAATTGTTGCCACTGTGCTGATCACTATTATTATTGCGCTATCCCCTGTTTTTGAGCTGCTAGCTAATTCTCAGTCGATATTTTTGGGTAAACAAGCAAGCGCCGTATTAAGTATTTTTAGCCATAATCTTAGTAGCTTAGTGTTGACATTTGTCCTCGTGAGTATGGTATATCGACTGATACCTCACCGAACACTCGGCTTTAGATCATTATTGCCGGGTATACTAACAGCAACTTTTTTAATTGAAGTCGGTAAAGCATTTTTTGTCTGGTACGTTGATAGAGCATCTAATTACAGTGCTGTGTACGGATCATTATCATCGATCGTCGTCTTGATGATCTGGCTGTACTTTTCTTCATATTCTGTGCTTTTTGGCGTGCAAATTATCAGTGTAAATAGAGCAAAATAAAATTAAATGCCGATATTGATAACAGTGGGGGGGAGGCTAAATCATTAGCATTTAGGGCAGGGCATTGCCCCAGCCCTTACCTGACTTTTTAGATTATATCTTTGATCACTAGCTAGCCATTGTTAGTGTGGCATTGAATATAGATGGTATTGACGTTACTGCCACCACTTACGTTACCAAATAAATCTGCAGATGAGAAAATACCTGAGCGATGGTGTACCGACCAACCAAGAAAACAATCTTTCAGGGATTTATTACCGATGGCGTCACCCAAACTAAAGTCCCAGCTCCAATCCAAGTAGTTTAAGAACTTTGAAGCAGAACGGTTTTTTCGATCGACATTTTCTTGTTCAACAATTGGCACTCGTCTCGCGTAAGAAACGCCTTCAGCAATGCCAACTCGCGTTTTGACAATATGCGACCATGGAAACTTGGTGAAATAGGCTTTAAAACCAAGTACATATTCATTAAAGTTATCTTGGTAACCTTTTTCAAAATGACGAGCATAGCCCAAGGTAACGTATGAATCTAACGGTAGCCCTAAAAAACTATCCGCTATTTTTTTACCGACAAAAAGACTGGTCAACCCGGTATTTCTTGGCTCAGGATCAAACATATTTTTAAAGCGCATCAACTCATTGAATTTGGCGGTCGTGAAACGCCCGTGAGCAACTCGCCAATACCATTCACCTTGAGTGAGGCCTTTTAATAAGCTGCTATTTGTATTTTCATCGTATTGGTAGTCATTAAACTCGTAACGATAGGTCAAAAAAGTTTCAAACTGCCCTTCATCAGCAACAATCGGACTGTTTATTTTCGTCTTATCTAACTCGGAGTATTGGAAATTTAAGGCCAAGTAATCATGTTTGGCAAAGTGATAACTAAAATCTAAACCGTATTGCCATTCTATGGCACTGGAAGTGCTATAACTCGGCCTGTCTAGTTGAGCTTCATCAGTTGCGACACCGTAGTAATAATTTGTCAGTGACTGATTTTGGTAGCTTATACCGAGCCAGGGGCGCATGAGTAAGTTGTGATATTCAAACCGCTTTGACCACCGTAGCTGACTATCCCAACCCTTGTGGGTATTGCTGATATCATGGCCAAAATCAAGGGTGAAATTGCCGTAATCGGTGTTATAAGTGGCAGCTATTCGTCCGTCGATTGCATCATTGCGATCTAAACCATCTAATAGTTCAGAGTCTTCTTCATTAAAGCCAGCAAAACGGTATGCGGCAAAGGCACTGACTAACCATTTATCATTATTCACTAAATGAAAACCGGTTCGCGTACCGTCGATAAAAAACTCATCGCCGTTATAGATGATCAATGGCAGAAAATCTTGATATTTATCTTCGCCAATATACGCAAATGTTCCTGTTCTAAGCCCCGCACCAATCGACCAAGTATTACCTCCTGGCTTAAGGTGAAGTTGGGTTACATCTCTGCCGGCATGCAGCTCTTGGCAGAACAAGATCAAGCATAGGCATAATAGAATTATTGTGTTATTTTTCATACTAGTTAGCATAACCTAAAATTAACAATTGGAAAGATGAAAAGATTTTATTTTACTTTATTAAGTATGGTCATTGGCGGTTTAATGGTCGGCTGTGCTACCCAGAAGTATGCTGATGAAGCATCGGTATCAATTGTTTTTGATAATACACAGCTGCCCAATAATTGCAAAAAGCTCGGTGATGTCGTGGGTTCGGCAGGTACCATGATTAGTTATTGGTTTATTCCTGAAACTCAATTACTGCTCAGTGCCATGGATACGCTCAAGCAAGAAACGTTGGCGATAGGTGGGAATATTGCCTACTTACGACAAAATATAGACTCCAACACGGCAATTACGTTATTGGGAGAAGCCTATTTTTGTGACAATAATTCAAATAGTTGAGCGAAAGGTCTCTTAGCGTCAGCGTATAAAGCACTAAAAGCTAAGAGCCTAGGCCTATAGAAGAAAGTTGGGCAGTTCGATCTTACTGCCTTCATCGTTCTATATTACTTTTTCATTGCATCGGTTAAATGAGGGCGAATATCTGCCACCATTTCTTTTAACACTTTCGGGCTTGCAGCAACAATGTTGCCTGATTGCGCGTGGTTTAAGCCGCCGTTAACATCCGTCACTAAACCACCAGCTTCTACTACTAGTAATTCACCCGCCGCAGTATCCCATGGCTTTAAGCCTAATTCGAAATAACCGTCAACACGACCAGCTGCAACGTAGGCTAAATCAAGCGCTGCAGAGCCAGCGCGACGCATATCAGCACATTTGCCAAACATCGTTTTGAACATTTCCATGTAGTTATCTAGGTGGAATTTTTGCTTGAATGGGAAGCCTGTTGCTACGATAGCACCAGTTAATTCTTTTGAGTTTTTAACGCGGATTCTAAAGCCGTTTAATTGTGCGCCTTTACCGCGACTTGCTGTGAACAATTCGCCGCGAATTGGATCAAATACCACAGCTTGATCTAATTTGCCTTTTACTTTTAATGCAATTGAAACTGCAAAGTGAGGAATGCCTTTTACAAAGTTTGTTGTGCCATCGAGCGGGTCGATAACCCATTGGTAATCATTATCGTCACCGTCTACTTTTCCACATTCTTCGCTAACGATTGAGTGAGTCGGGTACGCTTTCTTGATAATGTCGATAATCGCTTCTTCAGCTGCTTTATCCACATTTGTAACAAAGTCATTTAAGCCTTTTGACGTAACTTCAACTTTGTCTTGTTGTTCGAACGCACGAACAATCACATTTCCCGCAGAGCGCGCAGCACGCACAGCAATATTTAGCATCGGATGCATAATAATCACCTATAAAATTTTGTAAAACAGCATGTAAAAGAACAACGCAATAACGCTCAAAATCGATCGAGGAGCGAAAGCGGCGCGCATTGTAGCAAAAAGAATTTAAATAAACGACAAAAAATTTGTAATCATGCGGCCAAATCGATTTTTATTAGATGCTCGTTTATTCACCCCTTAGAAGTAAATCAACTAATTCAGAATGAATTGCCATAGGGTGCTGGGTTGAAAAATGGTGAATTTTTTTAACAACAGGGTTATCGTTCTGTGTTAAACTGCTAACAGTTTTTTAGCCATCTAGATAGTTATAAATGTCAAATTCATTATTAGATTCAGTTCGTATCGTTTTAGTTAACACCTCTGATTGTCGAAACATCGGTTCAGCCGCTCGTGCGATGAAAACCATGGGTCTGAAAAACTTGGTGTTAGTTGATCCAATTGAAATGCCCAATGGCCAAGCACAAGCCTTAGCTGCTGGTGCAACAGATGTCTTAGCAGATTTAACCGTGGTTGATACGTTAGAAGAAGCCGTTAAAGATTGTGGATTAGTCGTTGGTACTAGTGCTCGTTCTCGCACTTTGCCATGGCCAATGTTAGAGCCGCGCACTTGCGGCGAGAAAATGATCGAAGAAGCACCGAATTACCCTGTGGCGCTAGTCTTTGGTCGTGAGAGCTCGGGTTTAACCAATGAAGAATTACAGCTGTGTCATTTTCACGTTCAGATCCCTGCGAATCCAGAATATAGTTCATTGAACTTAGCGATGGCAGTGCAGACCTTGAGTTATGAAGTACGTATGGCCTTTTTAGCACAAAAAAATGCCCAGTTAGCGAGTAAAAAAACTGACGAAGATGAAACTGAATATCCGGTTGTAGAAGAAACTGAGCGTATGTTCGAACATTTTGAGCAAGCGTTAAAGGCAACTGGCTTCATTGTACCGAGTCATCCGGGGTTGGTGATGACAAAATTACGCCGCTTCTTAAATCGCGCTCGCCCTGATGTTAAAGAAGTGAAAATGATGCGCGGTATTTTAGCGTCAGTTGAAAAAGCCGCCAAGAAAAACGAACAACAGTAAAGCGCTGGGTTCAATACCTTAGCCCTTGGTGGTGTGGTATTGCGTTCTCGAGCGCTAAAAATATAAGGAACACCTATGTTTAGTCGTATCAAAGAAGATATTAACAGTGTCTTTGATAGAGATCCCGCCGCTCGCACCGTCTTTGAGGTATTAACAAATTACCCAGGGTTGCACGCTGTGTGGATCCATCGGCTAAGTCACAAGCTTTGGAAGTGGGACCTAAAATGGTTAGCCCGCACCTTATCAACAATTGCCCGTTGGTTGACTGGTGTTGAGATCCATCCCGGTGCCACTATTGGCCGCCGCTTTTTCATCGATCACGGCATGGGGGTGGTTATTGGTGGTACCGCAGAAATTGGTGATGATGTTACGCTTTATCAGGGCGTCACTTTAGGCGGAACTTCCTGGAAAGCCGGTAAACGTCATCCAACCTTAATGGACAATGTCGTTATCGGTGCCGGCGCTCAGGTACTTGGCCCTATTACCATAGGCAAGGGGGGCAAAGTTGGCTCAAATTCGGTTGTGGTTAAAGATGTCCCTGATAACATGACGGCCGTAGGTATCCCCGGCAGAATTGTTAACCCAAATAAAGACGAACAAACAAAGCAGCGTGAACAAGTTGCCGAAAAATTTGGTTTTGACGCATATGCTGTCTCATCTGACAATCCAGATCCCGTTGCCAAAGCAATTGGTCGAATGCTGGACCACATGCATTTAATGGATAACAAAGTCGCTTCTCTATGCGAAGAAATTAATCGACTTGGCGGTGACGTGTGTCAAGAAGCTTTGCCTGAGTTGCGCGTTGGCGAATTTGTCGAAGACGAGCAAAAGGCGGCGGAGCGTCGCCAAAATATCGTTGATGAATTTGACCCTCAAATATAGCAAATAAAAATAATACTTGATTAATTTACTCAAGTATTGACCTTTCACTTTTCCCTCTTTAGAATACCTGAGTAATTAGCTCAGGTATTTGTTTGACTAATTTAGTAGGATATATATAATTGCGCGGCAATTTAATAAAGGCAAATTATGAAACTGACTTCTAAAGGGCGTTATGCCGTTACAGCCATGCTTGATGTAGCTATTCACGCTTCATCTGGGCCTGTGCCTTTGGCAGATATTTCTGAGCGCCAAGGAATTTCACTTTCGTATTTAGAGCAGTTGTTCTCACGACTGAGAAAGCACGGCTTAGTAAACAGCGTCAGAGGACCTGGCGGAGGTTATAAGCTAGGTAAGTGTTCTGCACAAATAGCTGTTGCAGATGTGATCAGCGCGGTTGATGAAAGCGTTGATGCAACTAAGTGTTTAGGTCAAGGTAATTGTCAAGGTGGCAATCAATGTTTAACCCACACCCTGTGGTCTGACTTAAGCAGTCGAATCGAAGAATTTTTACAAGGCATCACTTTGTCTGAGCTCGTTGAGCAAAGAGATGTTAAATCGGTTTCAAAGCGACAAGATGAGCAGCATGAGAAAATGCTCGAAAATGCTCATAAATCGGTAATTGAAACAAAAAGTATTATTCACAACTGGTAATTAATACCGACGTGAACATTAGTTTGGAGAAAGTTAGTCAATGAAGCTTCCTATTTATCTCGATTACTCAGCAACCACGCCTGTTGACAAACGCGTTGCTGAAAAAATGATGCAGTATATGACCACTGACGGTTTTTATGGAAACCCTGCTTCGCGTTCTCACAAGTTTGGTTGGCAAGCCGAAGAAGCGGTTGACATTGCGCGTAATCAAATTGCTGACTTAATTAACGCTGATCCGCGTGAAATTGTTATCACATCAGGTGCGACTGAGTCAGACAACCTTGCGATCAAAGGTGCGGCTAACTTCTACAGCAAAAAAGGCAAGCACATTATTACCTGTAAAACTGAGCACAAAGCGGTATTAGATACTTGTCGTGAATTAGAGCGTCAGGGTTTTGAAGTCACTTACTTAGATCCTGAAGCGAATGGTTTAATTGACTTAACTAAGCTTGAAGCAGCAATGCGTGACGACACGGTTCTTGTGTCAATTATGCACGTAAACAACGAAATTGGTGTGATTCAAGATATCAATGAAATCGGTGAATTGTGTCGTAGTCGTAAAATTGTTTTCCACGTAGATGCCGCGCAATCAGTCGGTAAAATCCCTGTTGACGTACAAGCGACAAAAGTTGATTTATTGTCGATCTCAGCCCACAAAATGTACGGTCCAAAAGGTATTGGTGCTTTATATGTTCGCCGCAAACCGCGCATTCGCTTAGAAGCGCAAATGCACGGCGGTGGTCACGAGCGTGGCATGCGCAGTGGTACTTTAGCAACACATCAAATCGTCGGGTTTGGTGAAGCATGTCGTATCGCCAAAGAAGAAATGGCACAAGATTTAGCTCATGTGACTGCGATGCGCGACCGTTTATGGAACGGCATCAAAGACATGGAGCAAGTATTTATTAATGGTGACTTTGATAAGCGTTACCCTGGTAACTTAAACGTCAGCTTCAACTTTGTCGAAGGCGAATCACTTATCATGGCACTGAAAGACTTAGCGGTATCTTCTGGCTCAGCTTGTACATCGGCAAGTTTAGAACCTTCATATGTATTACGAGCGTTAGGTTTAAATGATGAGCTAGCACACAGCTCAATTCGTTTTAGTTTCGGTCGTTTTACTACCGAAGAAGAAGTTGATTACGCTATTGACTTAATTCAAAAATCAATCGGTCATTTACGTGAAATGTCTCCGCTGTGGGAAATGTTCCAAGACGGTGTTGATTTAGATTCAGTTGAGTGGGTAGCGCACTAGTACTAGTGCATTGAGGAGAGATTATTATGGCGTACAGCGAAAAAGTTATTGATCACTATGAGAACCCGCGTAACGTTGGTTCTATGGATAAAAATGATCCACAAGTTGCAACCGGTATGGTTGGTGCACCAGCATGTGGTGATGTAATGAAGCTTCAATTAAAAATTACCGACCAAGGTATTATCGAAGATGCAAAATTCAAAACCTACGGATGTGGTAGTGCTATCGCTTCAAGCTCGCTAGTTACTGAGTGGGTTAAAGGTAAGTCTATTGAAGAAGCAGCCGAAATTAAGAACACAGCAATTGCTGAAGAATTAGCATTACCACCGGTAAAAATTCACTGTTCTATTTTAGCTGAAGACGCGATCAAAGCGGCGATTGAAGATTACCAAGCAAAGCGAAAAGGTTAAGCTAAAATGGCAGTAACCATGACACCCGCGGCGAATGAGCGGGTCAGTACTTTTTTAGCAAACCGAGGCAAAGGTCTTGGTTTGCGTTTAGGTATTAAAACGACAGGCTGCTCAGGCCTTGCGTATGTATTAGAGTTCGTTGACGAACTAAATGAAGATGACGAGTTGTTTGAAATCGATGGTGTAAACATCATTATCGACGCTAAGAGTTTAGTGTACTTAGATGGCACTGAATTAGACTTTGTCAAAGAAGGTTTAAACGAAGGATTTAAATTCACCAACCCGAACGCGAAAGGCGAGTGTGGTTGTGGTGAAAGTTTCAACGTCTAACCTAGCTGTAAAAACGTGGAGTTAACTTGAATTATTTTGAGTTATTTGGTTTAACACCAAGTTTTAATCTTGATGAAAAACAACTAGCTGACGTTTTTCAGCGCCTACAAAAATCGATGCACCCAGATAAGTTTGCTCATGCCTCAAGTCAAGAGCAGTTATTAGCGGTGCAAAAGTCGTCGATGATCAACGACGCTTATCAAACACTTAAAAAGCCTCTAATGCGTGCTCAATACATGCTTGAATTGCGCGGTGTTGAATTACCAGACGAACAAAGCACGTTTAAAGATACGATGTTTTTGATGCGCCAAATGGAGTTGCGTGAATTACTCGAAGACGTCAAACACGCAAGTGATCCTGACGACGCTTTATTTGCTGCCAGTCAAGAATTAGATAGTGAATATCAGTCGCTATTTGCCGAAATGCAAGTACAATTAGCGGCCAATACTGATGAAGGCAATCTCGCGGCCTCAGAAAGTTTACGAAAATTAAAGTTTTATCAAAAATTACAAATTGAATTAGATCGCATCGAAGATCAGCTATTCGATATGTAATCAATCACCTAATTGTTATATAGAGCCCCATTATGGCGTTATTACAAATTGCCGAACCAGGACAAAGTACCGTTCCTCATGAACATCGCTTAGCAGCGGGTATCGACTTAGGTACCACGAATTCACTTGTTGCAAGTGTGCAAAGTGGTTTACCTAAAACCTTAACAGATGCCCAAGGCCAAGATATTGTGCCATCAGTGGTTAGCTACCAAGAAGGTGCGACGTTAGTCGGCGCTGATGCGCAAGCCAAAAGCGTTATCGATCCACAAAATACGATTGTTTCAGCCAAGCGTTTAATTGGTCGTAGTCTAAGTGATATTCAGGCTAAATACCCCTCGTTACCTTACCAGTTTGCTGGCAAAGAAAATCACCCAACGCTATTAACCCGCTGCGGTGAGGTAGATCCTGTTCAGGTTTCAAGTGAAATTTTAAAAAGCTTATCTGAGCGAGCTCAAGCGTCACTTGGTGGTGAGTTAGAAGGCGTGGTGATTACCGTTCCTGCATATTTTGATGATGCGCAACGCCAAAGCACCAAAGATGCAGCTAAGCTCGCCGGTTTAAATGTCTTGCGTTTGTTGAATGAGCCAACGGCTGCGGCAGTTGCTTACGGTTTAGATACGGCGCATCAAGGTCATACCGATGGCGTTATTGCGGTTTATGACCTAGGTGGCGGTACGTTCGATATTTCTATTTTGCGCTTAAATAAAGGTGTTTTTGAAGTATTAGCAACTGGCGGTGATTCAGCACTAGGTGGCGACGATTTCGATGTTGCCCTTGCCGAGTATTTAGTCGATAGAGCAGGGCTAGAGCGCCCATTGTCGCCTTCTATGGAGCGTCAGTTAGCTGTTCAAGCTAGAGCGTTAAAAGAAGCGCTAACCAACGCTGACCAAGCCATTGTTGAGCTCACATTAGCCGATGGCACAACTTGGCAAGAAGAAATCTCAAAAGCGACATTCGAAGGATTAATTTCAGCCCTAGTGACCAAAACCTTACGCGCTTGTCGTAGAGCATTAAAAGATGCTGGCTTATCAACTGAACAAGTTGAAGAAGTGGTTATGGTTGGTGGTTCGACCCGTGTACCATTAGTTCGAACAGAAGTCGAAAAATACTTCAAGAAAACACCATTAACCTCAATCGACCCTGATAAAGTGGTTGCTATCGGCGCGGCAATTCAAGCGGATGTGTTAGTGGGTAATAAGCCTGATTCTGATATGCTGTTACTTGATGTTATCCCGTTATCGCTAGGTTTAGAAACCATGGGTGGCTTAGTTGAGAAAGTGATTGATCGCAATACCACCATTCCTGTGGCCAAAGCACAAGAGTTTACCACCTTTAAAGATGGTCAAACGGCGATGGCGATTCACGTATTACAAGGTGAGCGTGAGTTAGTTGACGATTGCCGATCATTAGCACGCTTTGAATTGCGCGACATTCCTCCTATGGCTGCGGGCGCTGCTCACATTCGCGTGACCTTTAAAGTTGACGCAGATGGCTTGCTAGAAGTCAGTGCAATGGAAAAATCAACTGGGGTTGAATCATCGATTGTTGTTAAGCCATCATTTGGTTTAGAAGAAAATCAAATTGCTCAAATGCTCAAAGATTCAATGTCTAATGCCAAAGCAGATATTGATGCACGAATGTTAAAAGAGCAACAAGTCGAAGCTGCACGGGTTATTGAAGCAATTGAGTCAGCCCTCGCTAGTGACGCGCACTTATTAAGTGAACAAGAGCTTAACGACATCAAACAAGCTATCACTGAGCTTGCTAAGATCAGCCAAGGTAGCGATACTGATGCAATTGAAGCAGCTATTGAACAAGTTAACCAACAAACGGCTACTTTTGCCGAGCGTCGTATGGATTCATCTATTAAAACGGCGCTATCCGGTCATTCAGTCGACGAGATTTAAACTATGCCACAAATTATATTTTTACCAAACGAAGAATTGTGCCCAGATGGCGCGGTTGTCCAAGCTGAAACAGGCGAGAGCTTGCTTGATGTTGCATTAAAGAATGACATTCATGTAGAGCACGCCTGTGAAAAAGTCTGTGCTTGTACTACGTGTCATATGATCGTTCGTGAAGGCTTTGATTCACTTGAAGAAAGTGATGAGCTTGAAGATGATATGCTCGACAAAGCATGGGGCTTAGAGCCTGAATCACGCTTAGGTTGCCAAGCTATTATTGCTGATGAAGACTTAGTGGTAGAAATTCCGAAATACACCGTTAATATGGTGTCAGAAAACCACTAATCAGGTTTTATCAAGTATTGAGAAAGGGCGTTTGTTATTTTCAGCAAACGCCCTTTTTTGTCGATGACGTGTTTGTTGATTTTTTGTTAATCGGTGAGCTATATTAATCGCATCATATCATTTGAGATAAAGGACTATCTTATGTTCAATCGTTGCAAACTCTTCCTGAGCAGTATTATCTTGGCCTGTTTGTTGTCAGCCTGTCAAAGCACTCAACAAGTGAGTGATGAAACGTTAGTACAATCAACCGAGCTCCAATTACAAACACCAAGGTATGGTCATGCTGCGATTAATGACGGTCAACGGATTTTTGTTTTTGGCGGCGCTAATCAAGACGGTTTCGTGACTGATGTAGAAATTATCGATCCCGTGGCCAAAACTAGCTATGTGGTAAAAGACAAGCTTATTCCTCGCCGTTATTTTTCTGCTGTGTTTGATGGCCAGCAATCGGTATATATTATTGGCGGCGTTAGTGCCCAGGGCGGTAAGTTTCGTTTTGAAAAAACTGTCGAAATATTTGATACCGTTAGCCATCAAGTCAGTTACGCAACCGAGCTAAAAGCGCCAACGAGAATAAATACCGCGGTCTATTACCAAGATGAGATATTTGTTTTTGGTGGTGCCTACCCAACTAAAAACGGCTTAAATGTATCAAAGTTAGCGCTTGCCTATAATACCTATACCCAGCAATGGCGACGACTAGCCGATATGCCAAGTGCTAAAACGACCCGTGCGATCGTTCATGATCAAGCAATTTATGTCGTTGGTGGTTTTGATAGAACGTCCTCGATGAATGTTTTTGAGCGTTTTCTTCCACAAGACAATGCTTGGCAAAAATTACCTGCAATGCCTTTTGAAGCGAGCGCCCATTCTCTTAGCCTTGTTGGCGATAAACTCTATGTTTTTGGCGATTATACCAATCTATCACAAACCTACGTTTATGATTTTACTAATGAGCAGTGGCAACAAGTGAACATTGGTTATCAAGCAAGTCGCCATAATTCGGCAACTACCATAGATGGCGTGACTTATGTCATTGGTGGTAATACTGGCACAAGCGGCCCATTTCTCAATAGCATCCAAGCGTTTGATCTTAATTGATGACGAGTGAATTAACGTCATAGTTGCCGATTCAAGTTGTCTGATCTACATCAAATTAAGGTGATTTTTTAGCGTTAGCTTTTGAATAATGATAATTTCTCGACCATAGTTAAAGATATCTATTCGATTGACGATAACACTTGAAGGTTGATTCCCCACTTTATTAAGCGGGGCGTAAGATTATGTTATTCACAGGTTTTTATGCAACAGCAATCCTTAATCTTTTATCTTTTAACGTTCAGGGCAACTGCTTTAAGGTGGTGGCGTCGCTTTAATTTTGCGGCTGTAGCTTGCGCTTTTTCTTTGCCGCTCAGCGTGTCGGCACAAGAAACTGTTGATTTACAACTCAAGTGGTTTCATCAATTCCAATTTGCTGGTTTTTATGCGGCGCAAAAAGAAGGTTATTATCAAGATGAAGGCCTAAAGGTCAATATTCGGGAGTTTTCACCAGGGCAAGAAGCCATTCATTCGGTGATTTCGGGTAAGAGCGAATTTGCGATAGCTGATTCGAGTGTCGTGTTAACTAAATTGATGGGCGAGCCCGTTGTTGTTCTAGCCACTATTTTCCAACAATCGCCGTTAGCATTAATGACCTTGGAAGAGGCTAATCTAACAAGTCCTATCGATTTAAAAGGCAAGCGAGTGATGTATCGCCGCAATTTTGATGATGCGGTGATCACAGCCATGTTTAGTGAGCTTGGTATAAGCGATCGAGATTACCAGCATGTACCTCACTCTTTTAAAGATGATGAGTTACTGCTTGGTAATGTTGATGCTATGGCAGTATACATCACCAATCAACCCTTTTATTATCAAGAGCGCGGTATCAAGGTCAACCTCATCCAACCGGCTAACTACGGTATCGATTTTTATGGCGATTTGATTTTTACCACTAAAGAATATTTGCTTAATAATACCCAGCAGGCTTTAGCTTTTAGAAAAGCATCACTTAAGGGCTGGCAATATGCCATGGACAATCCAGAAGCGGTTGTCGATTGGATGTTAGCTAACTTGGATATTGATAAATCAAAAGACATGTTGATGTTTGAAGCTC
Source organism: Thalassotalea sp. LPB0316 (assembly GCF_014898095.1). Classification (NCBI taxonomy): domain Bacteria; kingdom Pseudomonadati; phylum Pseudomonadota; class Gammaproteobacteria; order Alteromonadales; family Colwelliaceae; genus Thalassotalea; species Thalassotalea sp. LPB0316. Next base: position 3,105,376 of record NZ_CP062946.1, on the reverse strand, counting down.
AGATGACTAAGCGGATGATCAAACCCAACCTAATTGATTTAGGTACCTTAAATAAGAAGCGTTTTCAGCGTATCGCCGATATATATCAACAAGCTAGCCCTGAAGCTGCAAAGGGCAATTTGGATGACTTTTTGTATACCGAAGTGATTTCACCTGACGTTGATTATAAACGAGTAGCTTACGTTTCTTGGCTTGGTTTAGCGCTATTAATCATCATTATTATGTCGTTTTGGGGGATTAATAAACGGTTAAAAGTCTTAGTCGCCGAGCGAACAAAAGCGCTGGAAGCGTCTAAACAAGCGCTAGATAAGTTAGTTGTTACCGATGAGCTTACCGGGTTAGGTAATCGTCGAGCGCTCAATAAATTTTTTGTTCAAGAGCTTGATAAAGCGACAAGATACCACAGACCGTTGTCTTTGATTCTTTTCGATATCGACCACTTTAAACAGATTAACGATCAATATGGTCACAACTTTGGTGATACGATCTTAAAACAAATCTCAACCTTAGCGACACAAAAAACACGCGTAGTCGATTTTATCGGTCGTTGGGGAGGCGAAGAGTTTTTAATGATTTGTCCTGAAACGGATGTCAATGGTGCCTTGATCACTGCGGAGCTACTGCGTGAGACTATTGCATCACACCGGTTTAGCCAAAATCTATCGATTACTTGTTCCTTTGGTGTAAGTCAGTGGCGAGAAGGGGAGAGTCAGGAAACCTTTTTTGCGCGCTGTGATAGCGCGTTATATCAAGCTAAGCACGCCGGAAGAAATTGCGTTAAAACACAGTAATTTTACTTTGGTATTAGTATCGGTTCTTCTCTTGGGCTTTTTGTAAAGACTCTTTTTCTACGCAAAATAGTAAACAAAATCATTAGCTAAAGTGAACCTTGCTTGGCAAAATGACGTAAGTGCAATAACACCAATTATAAAGGAAAAATGGCATGCTCTTAGGAAAAGTTATCCTGCCAAGTATACTATCACTGTGCTTTGCTATTCCGCTTATCGCTAGCGCCAATGCTGCGACTCAAGAAGCTAATTCTCAGCTAGATGAGCGAGGGGAGAATCGTGCACAGCTTGAACCGAAAGGATTTTTATATGGCTTTGGTTTAGGCTTAAGTGGCGAAATATATCAAGGTTATGATCGACGTGTTATCCCGTTACCTGTTCTTGGTTATCGCGGAGACAACTTTGAAATTTTAGGCCCATTTGCTAGCTATGATATTTACACTGCTAGCGATATCGATTTCAAATTCAAGTTAGCACCTCGCTTCCAAGGCTTTGACGATGGTGATAGTGACGTCTTTATCGGCATGGACGAGCGTGATTTTTCAATGGATGCCGGGCTTGGTGTCGGCTACGAGCGCAATAACTGGCAAGTTGATGTCAGTGCCATGTTTGATGTTCTTGGTAAATCCAAAGGCCAAGAAATTTCGGCTAAAGTGGGGAAAATCTTCCGCCAAGGGCCTATTTTTATCGAGCCAAACGTGCAAGTTAGTTATCTAGACGACAAACACGTTGATTACTACTATGGCGTCAGGGCTCATGAAGTGAGTGAAACTCGTGGCTTTTATCAAGGTAAGAGTGCAGTCAATTATAGTGTCGGCTTATCGGTATCAACACCGATATTGTTTGATGGCTTTACTATGCTAGCGCTTGATTACACATTGTATGACGACACTATCACAAATAGCCCAATCGTAGATCAAGATACCAATTTGAATTTGCGTCTACTGTACTCGGCTTTTTTTTAATGATGGCCAATAGTTGACTCTTACCCCTACTATCTGTGATTATTTTTCTGTCGCCATATTCACTAATTACGCGAGCCTTTCATGCCTAGAGAATTAGCTAATAAAATTTTAACGCAGATGAATCAACTCATTTTAGGGAAAGAGCATCAAGTTAGATTGGCGTTAACCTGTTTGTTGGCAAAAGGTCACTTGTTGATTGAAGACTTGCCCGGCATGGGCAAAACGACACTTGCTCATGGTTTAGCTCAGTCGTTAGGCCTGAGTTATCAACGCATTCAATTCACCAGTGATTTACTGCCAGCCGATATTGTTGGTTTATCGATTTTTGATCAAAACAGCCAGCGTTTTACACTCCACAAAGGGCCGATTTTTAGTCAATTATTACTCGCCGATGAAATTAACCGCGCGAGCCCTAAGGCACAAAGTGCATTGCTTGAGGCGATGGAAGAGCACCAAGTGAGCATTGATGGCCAAAGTCATCCACTACCGGTACCATTTTTTGTTATTGCCACGCAAAACCCTGCCTTTCATGCCGGCACCTATCCATTACCCGAATCACAGCTTGATCGGTTTATGATGAAAATTGCCATTGGTTTTCCAGAAAAAGCGGCAGAAAAGCAAATGCTCAAAACCTCAAGCGCTCGCAATGAAAATCATTCAGTGCCAGCGGTGATCGATGAAACACAGCTTCTCCAGATGATGTCGAGTGTACAAGCCGTACATTGCAGTGAGGCGGTTATCGACTACGTTATCAAGCTTTGTCAATATACACGCGATGACGAGTTTACTGGTTATCCATTGTCACCAAGAGCGAGTAAAGCACTCATTGCCTGTGCCAAAGCTTGGGCATTTATCGAAGGGCGAGACCACCTCATTCCTGATGATATTCAGGCGGTATTTATTGCGGTCAGTGAGCATAGAATAGGCCATTTAAGCAGTGCTAACCTAAGCGCGGGCCAGCCTAGTCTCGCTCAGCAAGTGTTAAATAACGTCGCTGTTATCGACTAGTGCAATGCTTAAAGGCTACTTGCAAGAGCGCATGCTCAAATGGCTAAAGCAACGCATTCCACCGGCGCGACAGCATGTTTTGTCGAGCCAAAATATTTTTATCTTTCCGAGTGTCTTTGGCTTTGCCTATCTTTTTATGGTGTTGGTGATATTTTTACTTGGCACTAATTATCAAAACAACATTATTTTGATGTTCAGTTTTCTGCTCGCTAGCTTGTTTGTCACGACCATGCTGATCAGCTTCCAAAACCTTAATAAGTTAGCGTTGAGTATTAAAAACTCACCCCAAGGCTTCGCGCACCAATTGAGTTACCTTAAGCTTGAAATTAAATCAGCGAAATCTCATTACTTTTTGCGCTTTGCTGTAGAGCCTGTAACGTCTGATACGCCATGGTTAATGATTGAACAGTTGAACAATGAGCAGCAAAACTGCAATGTGCCACTAGTGCATGAATCGAGAGGGGTTAAGTCGCTCGGTCGCTTGCGTATAGAGTCATCCTTTCCTCTTGGGCTTTTTACTACGTGGACACGATTAGATTTAGCCAGTGAGCTCATCACCTTTCCACAGCCCAAACAGCCAAGTCACTTAACCCATTTATACAATAACCAAGCAGCACAAGACGGCGGTAACTTTTCAAATAGCCAACGCGGCGAAGATTTTTATCAGCTAGAAAATTACCAACCCGGCCAACCGCTTTCCCAAGTGGCTTGGAAACAGCTTGCCAAGTCACAGCAGTGGTTGTCAAAAGGCCATACAGGGCAAGTAAGTCACGATATTTGGTTTGACTATCAACACATGCCAAGCGCTCTTATCGAAGATAAATACAGTGAAATGACAGCGTTAATTCTTGAGTATTCAAAACTGCAGCAACCGTTTGGTATTAAGCTGGTAAATCAAACGATTGCGCCAGAGGTTGGTGAGCATCACCAGTTAACTTGTTTATTGGCGCTTGCTAAGGCTTGAGTATGACAAAGTCTAGCCAGAAAACTAAGCAACGTTTTGCCTTAGCCGTTGAGATGCAAGGATTGTTATTGGTGATTGTACTGGCTAACTTACTCGTGTTGGCTAGCCAACTATCGCCTTGGTTTGTGGTGATTAACGTTAGCTTAATTGCAATCTATTATTTGGGTATTTCACGGCCTAGGCTAAGAGCTCGTCGCTTAGTTTTTGGTTTTACTATTACTGGTGCGCTTATATTAATTGCTTTAAGTCAACAGCTTGGCTTGATGTTAACCATGGTCAATTTGCTGGCATTTAGCCATGTCATGAAGCTTTTCGAGCAAAACCATCCACGTGATTTCTATACCTTTAATTTATTGAGTTTGGTGATCTTAGCAACTGCGATGATTTTTCATCAATCATTGTGGTATTTCTTGTTGTTTTTAGTGCTGTTGGTGCTCAATCTGTTGCCGCTCGTATTTTACGATAAATATCAACGCGGTAATCAACAACAATCGCCAATCTCATTGCTTAAATTACGTCAATTTAGCCCATTACTTGGCAAAGCACTATTGCTGTCGATGCCCTTAGCAATATGTTTGTTTTTTATCTTTCCTCGGCTCCAGCCTTTTGCAGCGATACCACAAGCTAAAATTGCCAAAACAGGGCTTTCAGAGCAAGTATCTGTCGGTGATATTAGTCAACTAGTTCAATCAAATGAGCTTGCCTTTCAGGTAGAGTTTAGCGGATCTTCGACGGTGAACTTTCCACTTTATTGGCGTGCCTTGGTTATGGAGTATTTTGATGGGGTTACTTGGCAAGGTGCAGAGCACAGTCCCAAATTATCGGGGATATTTGCCAGTAAACAGCAGTATTTAGCCTATCTTGCGTCTCAAACACAGCCAGTTGACTTTCAAGGTGAAAGCTTGACTTATCAAGTCTATGTTCAGCCGAGCTATCAGCCGTATTTGTTCGCACTTGATGTTGCTAAGTCAAGGTCGAGTAATGTCACTAAACTTGCTGATCAGACGTTAATCGCTGACAAACCCGTGAGTCAAAAATTGGCTTATCAAGTGCAAAGTTATCCTGAGCTAACGATTGATCGCCAATTACCTGAGTTATCAAGAGCCGTTAATTTGATGCTACCTGACAATTCCAATCCCCGATTGCAAAACTACGCCGATAGTTTGGTTGCTCAGTTTCGACAACAGCAAAATGCTGAGCGATTGATTATTGATACTGTATTAGCTGATATTCGCAACAAGGCTTATTTTTACACCTTAAACCCGCCATTAATTAGTGGCGATAGGCTTGATCAATTTTTCTTTGACACTAAGGCTGGCTTTTGTGTCCATTATGCCAGTGCCTTTACCTTTATTATGCGTTCAGCGGGTATACCTGCGCGTTTGGTCACGGGCTACCTCGGCGGTGAATATCACGAGCAAGGTCGGTTTTATTCGATCAGACAAAAAGATGCACATGCATGGAGCGAAGTTTGGCTCGAGGAGCTAGGCTGGACGAGAGTTGATCCAACAGCTGCTGTAAGTCCAGAGCGCATCGAACAAGGGATTGATGCGGCGTTGGTACAAGAACAAGCGCTGTTTAATACGGGGCTTTTTGGTCGTTTAGGTTGGTTAGACGGGGCAACATTATTACGCATTCGCGGGGCGTTTGAACTTGTCGATTATCAGTGGACTAAATATATCGTTGGTTTTTCACAGCAAAGACAGTCTAGTTTACTTCAGCAACTTTTTGGCCAAGGTCAGCAGTGGAAGGTTGCGCTAACGGTAGCACTGGTAATGGCTAGTGTTTTTGTAGGCTACTTTGTGTTGAGTCAATTTCATTGGCGAAAACCGCGAGTACCGACGCACGTTCGGTGTTTTCATCGGTTACAAGCACATTTTGCCAATAGTCAGTCAAATCAAGTTTTTCAACATAGCCATGCAACTGTTAGGGAGTATTGTCGGCAACTGGCTGATAAACAGCCTAGCAGTAAAAATTTGCTGACCGAATTCTATATCCTATTTGAAGCGATCGACTATCAAGCGATAAGTGACATTGAGGTAAAACAAAAAAAAGCTCAGTTACTGCGGGTCTTGAAGCAGATAACTGAGCAAAGTTGAGTGCATGTGGAAAGTGTTTAAGTTAACTTACTTTATTTAAAGCTAAGCCACTTTGGCCTGGGTTTGCGGTACTTGTCGAATTAAGTAATCAAATGCGCCTAAACTTGCATTAGCGCCATCGCCCATGGCGATGATAATTTGCTTATATGGTGAGTCGGTGACATCACCAGCAGCAAATATCCCTGGCACTGAAGTATTACCTTGTTTATCGGTGATAATTTCACCGCGCGGTGTTAATTCAACGCGATCTTTTAACCATTCGCTATTGGGTACTAACCCGATTTGGACAAAGATACCAGCTAGTTCAAGCGTATGGCTTTGTTCTGTTAAGCGGTCGGTGTATTGTAAACCTGTCACTTTATTACCGTCGCCCAGTACTTCAGTGGTTAGCGCATTCTTAATAATGGTAATATTGCCCATAGATGCAGCTTTATCTTGCAACACTTGGTCTGCGCGTAATTTGCTGTCAAACTCAAGTACAGTAACGTGCTCGACAATACCTGCTAGATCAATTGCTGCTTCAATACCCGAGTTACCACCACCAATGACGGCGACAGGCTTGCCTTTGAATAAAGGACCATCACAGTGAGGGCAATAGGCAACGCCTTTGCCGCGGTATTCCTCTTCCCCAGGTACATTCATTTGTCGCCATCTAGCACCGGTTGCTAATATTACGCTCTTACTTGTTAATACGGCACCATTGTCTAATGTCACTTTAAATAAATCACCTTGTTCAATATCAACTGCTGTATTGCCCGTCATAATATCAACGTCGTAATCTTTTACGTGCTCTTCAAGGCTAGCAACTAATTTTGGGCCTTCGGTTTTCTTAACAGAAATAAAGTTTTCAATACCAACAGTATCGAGCACTTGGCCACCAAATCGGTCGGCAACGATGCCTGTGTTGATCCCTTTACGTGCTGAGTAGATTGCCGCCGACGCGCCTGCAGGGCCGCCGCCAACGACTAAAACGTCAAATGGTGCTTTTTCATTTAAGGCTTGTGCGCGCTTTTCTTCACTGCCGCTGTCAATTTTTTTCAAAACATCAGCCAAGCTAATGCGACCTTGAGAAAACGACGCGCCATTTAAGTAAACACTTGGTACTGCCATGATGTTGCGCTCGTTAACTTCTTGCTCGAATAACGCGCCATCGATCATGGTGTGAGTAATGTTTGGGTTAATTGCCGCTAGCATGTTTAACGCTTGAACCACATCGGGACAATTTTGGCAACTAAGAGAGACATACGTTTCAAAGACAAACTGACCTTTTAGCTGTTTAACTTGTTCTATGGTGTCTACGTCAAGTTTGATCGGATGGCCACCTGAGTGCAACAGTGCCAAAACAAGTGAGGTAAACTCATGTCCTAGCGGGATACCAGCAAAGGTCATTTTAGTTCCACTTTCGCCACTAATGGCTAGCGCAGGGGTGCGATCTAATGTCTCATAATTTAAATGAATCAGTGGTGATAAGTCAGCAATTGTCGTTGCTAAATTATCTAATTCTTGTGATTTGGCACTCTCGTCGATTGAAACGCTAAGAGTGACTTGCTTTGTTAAGTTAGCTAAATACGTTTTTAATTGTTCGATAAGTTGGGAATTTAACACAATAAGCTCCTCACGCCTCAATATTGAGACTGTTGTAAAGTTTGATAAAAAGGCTTGATGGAATGAGAGAAGGCACATCAAGCCGATAAGTATGGGTAACCAAGTTGCTTGCTAACAATTATTGATGCACTGAATCTATGTTAGCGGTGCAATTTGGTCTTTAGGCTAGTGCTCGTTTAGATTTTACCTACTAAATCTAATGATGGTGCCAATGTTTCTTCACCTGGTGTCCATTTAGCTGGACATACTTCGCCATCGTGCTCTGCAACGTATTGTGCCGCTTGGATTTTGCGAACTAATTCGCTTGCGCTGCGGCCGATACCTAAGTCGTGAACTTCACTTACTTTGATTTCGCCTTCTGGGTTAATCACAAACGTACCGCGAAGTGCTAATCCGTCTTCTTCGATCATGACACCAAAGTCACGTGTGATTTTGCCTGTCGGGTCACCGATCATTGGGAATTTGATTTTGCCAATGGTGTCTGAAGTGTCGTGCCATGCTTTGTGTGTAAAGTGAGTATCTGTTGATACAGAGTACACTTCAACGCCCATTGCTTGTAATTGTTCGTAGTGGTCAGCCATGTCACCTAATTCTGTTGGACAAACGAAAGTGAAGTCAGCTGGGTAGAAGAATACAACAGACCATTTACCTAGTAAGTCTTGCTCTGAAACTTCAACAAAATCACCGTTGTGAAATGCTGTTGCGTTAAAAGGATTGATCTTTGTATTGATTAATGAAGTAGTCATCTTATATCTCCAAATATTTTTGTTTTGAAAAACTGTGTTGTTGTTTACGGGATTAATAGTAAATAAGTTTTATTGATTCTTAAAATTGGTTGTTTAGATTGTTGTAATCGGTTTTTTAGATTGAATGATTTGTGTTTTACAACTAACAGCAAAGTTTGTTCAAAAACAATATTTTGAGCTACGCTTAATGAGTGTGTGATTGATATCATGTAAGGATACACAATAGCGATTGCTGCTTCGGCAGGTTATTGAAAACATAGATGTTTACCGCGCTTCATGTATTTACACCTGGTGGTAATAAAAAATGACAAAAACTAATAAATTGTTTTTCTACCTGCTGATCGCATTGTTTGTAGAAAGTGTTGCTTTGGCAACGGCTTATGATACCTACACTGAGGCTTTTGTAATTGGTATTCCGACACTGGCCATAGGATTGTATTTCCTCCATCAAATGCCAAACGCAATGCTGACCAAGCACGTGGTAGCACTGTCTTTAATTGTCTTTGCGTGTTTGCATATACATCAGATGAATGGCTTGATAGAAATACATTTTGAGCTGTTTATTGCTCTTGCTTTACTTATTATGTTTCGCGATTGGCGTGTATACATTTCAGCGGTAGGCTTAATTGCTGTGCATCATCTAAGTTTTTATTTCATGCAAACAAGTGGTTATGGCGTTTATGTGTTTGAAAAGCAGAATTTAGTCTTTACTACGGTTATTGTGCATGCCGTTTATGCAATCGTTGAAGCGTGTATCGCTGGTTACATTGCAAAAACGATTTATGAAGAGGGGCTTGTCGGCGAGGAACTCAGTAAAGTAACCCGAGCGCTAACCAATGATCCTGAGTCGATAGACTTAAAACTTCGAGCTAAACAACGAGAAAGTGATATTTTAGCTGGCTTTAATCGCTTCCTAAGCTTGATTGACCAAGTCGTTGGTGAGGTAAAACAACAGTCAGAGCATTTAAAAGCGTGCACGCTTGGCCTTGTTGGTAATAAAGATGATTTAGAGTATTCCGCCAAGGCCAAAGAAGATGAGATCCATGCGATCGCGAGCTCGGCTGAGCAAATGGCGCAAACCGTCGCTTCTATTGCTCAAGATACCGTGAATTTAAGCGAGCAAATGGCTGAAGCAAACCAGTTTACCCAAGATAGCGCTGCGAACATGAACGCTATGGTTGAGATGAATAACCAATTAATTGCGGCGCTGCAATCAACTAGTGGTGAGATAAGTGAGTTGGCAAACTCGGTTGATAGCATTACACAAGTGTTATCGGAAATCACCAGTATTGCCGACCAAACTAATTTACTCGCCCTAAACGCTGCTATTGAAGCAGCGCGTGCTGGCGAACAGGGTAGGGGCTTCGCAGTGGTTGCCGATGAAGTAAGAACGCTAGCTAATCGAACCAAAGAAAGTACCGACAAAATCAATGATACTTTACAACTCTTGGTGACATACTCAAGTGGCTCAACCAAGTCGATGGAAAGTTGTTTAGCCTCTGTTGATCGCATAAATGAAGCAACGGTGGATGCTAATCAAAAAATCGAACAAGCCTCTGAGCTTGTCGCTATGTCCAATACCATAGCGACAACGGTTGCTGCCGCTGTGGAACAGCAGGCGACAACAACACAGGGGATAGCTCAAAGTAGTGAAAACTTAAGAGTCACCATGGATAAGGACATCGAAAAAGTTGCATGTATGTCTGAAAGTACTAAATCTGTGGAGTCATCAACCAATGCTTTGGTTAAAACAGTGGCGAACTTCAAGTAGTTCGCCAGGCTTAGTTCACTATTTGTTAGTCGTTATCTGGCTTGCTGGGGTTTTATTAGCTGGCTATTATTTTGCTACCCAACGATTGGTAGAGTTTGACGCCACAGGTCGGCTTGATAAGTTCAGTACTAGTGAATTTGCCGGTGCACTTTCTCTCAGTGAAATTAATGCCAAGGCTACTCGAGGTAAGGTCTATCATTTTGTCGAACCCAATTGTCGGTGCAATGTTTTTAGTAAGCAACACGTTGATCGACTGTCGGTGTTAGCCCAAGCAGAAAACTTTGAGATTGTCGTGGTTTCAGGCCAAGAGCGATTGCCTGATTTTGTGACTTCAACCCCTGCAACGTTAGTGTTGGGTGAGCAAAATGAATTGGTTTACTTTGGCCCATATGCACAAGGGGCGTTTTGTAATCAAGCCAGTGACGTAGTGGAGCTTGCCATTGAAAATTATCAAAAAGGCTACAACGCACGGTTGGTTAACTCGAAAGCTCAGGGGTGCTATTGCCAACGAACTTAGACTGTCAATGAAGGTTGCACTTGAAAAGTGTAGTAATCAACTGGCTACCAGTGCTAACTAATAGCCAGGCTAATAAGCTTAGTTGTTTTTCGATAGTAATGGGCAATCATCAGGTAACACGAGGTTGATTGCTTTTTCGTGTACTTTAAATTCAATATCATTCGTGCTTATTGGTTCACCGTCTAGGTTAATAGGGATCGCAACTTCTGATTTCCAACTTGCTGTGCTAACTTGTACGCGTTCAATAAACTTACCTGAACCTGTCGGATTTTGAATTTCAGATAGTACTTGTGGCACGTCTTCTGGTGCAAAGTGGCTAAACGATACGATATCCATTAAGCCATCGTCAATAACTGCTGCAGGCGCAAGTACTTGGCCGCCACCTGCTTGTCTTCCATTACATATAGCTGCAACGATAATATTGCGGCTCGCGTCTTGATCTGGCAGTGAAAAAGTCCCTTTAAAAGGTTCGAATTTTAATGCCTGTACTAAGCCTGAAATGGTATAAGCACCACCGCCTAAGAAATTCTTCAAAGCGACAGGGGTGTTAGTTGTTACTTGCGCGCCAAAACCACAACTTGCGACATTTAAAAAGAAGTCATCGCCTGCTTGAATACTATCTACAGGGTAGCTGTTACCTGTTAAGGCTAACTTTAATGCTTTGAGTAAATTACTAGGGATTTTACAAGCACTGGCAAAATCATTGGCAGTGCCCAGTGGCATAATCGCCAGTTCTGGTTTCTTATCGGCAGGGTGTTTCATTAAAGCGTTGGTTAGTTCATTGACTGTACCATCGCCGCCGCCAGCAACGATGCGCTCGCAGTTGTCGTTTATTGCTTCATTTACGAAACGCGTTGCGTCGCCGCCTTCAAAGGTTACACGTACTTCAATGTCTCCATGTGCGCGCGCCGCAAAGATTGCCTCTCTTACTTCATCTAATATCGCTTTTTTACCATTTAAAATGACTCGAATTTTACTCATGCGGCCTCCGCTCAATGTTCTCTGCTCTGATACCTATTTCATTAAATAGTTAGTCAACTCGGTATTACTACTTGATTAATTGACCTTGAAACTCTTTAATCAAGTTAACTGTTTCGAACTAATTTATAATAGTTTCATTATCAATGTTATGTATTAAGTGTGATGAATTGTTATCAAATTGTAGCTACCGCATATGAATGATGTTAAATGAAATCAACTAAGATTAAACAATACGCAACCCGCTATTTATGGTATTGCGCTTTATTAGCTAGTTCACCGAGCTACGCGGTTGGTGAAATGTTGATCAATAAAGTGATGCAAAGTGATTTTATTTTTGATCGCAACATTTCAAATGTTCCATTTTTACCCATTGGCTATTTGCAGTACACCAAACAAAATCAGGTGACAATAGAAAACCGATGTGAAATCGAACTCAACTGCCAATTTAATTATCAGTCTATTTCACAAGGTTTCGGCTTGCCTGTATATGTTGATAAAAAGTATATGATTATTTTGGGGCAGACAATTGAATCAAACCACGTTGAAACAGCGTTTGAAAATTATCGGATTGACACCGTTGGCTTATTAGCTGCTGTTGTTGCGCAACCAAGTGTCGAGTGGCAAGTTGGCGCGTTTTATTATGGTTATCGGGGGATCGGTGGTGATCACGACTTTAATCAGCCAAGAGAAAGTGTTGTCGGTGCCGTTGGTCGTTATCGTCACTCGGCAAGGTTTCACAGTTATTGGGGCGCGGTGTCATATAATACAACGGCTGAACGCATCGTAATGCCTTATATAGGTTTTGATTGGTTTATCGACCAACAATGGAGTATTGGGGGCGTGATGCCATGGCCAGTAGTGGCTTTTGCACCAAATAAAAATAACGTATTTAAGGTGGGCGGCTTTGTTAACGGTGCTGAATGGCAATTGCCTGATGACAATAATATCACTGGCCAAACGATCGACGTTGATTTTGGTCAAGCTAACTTAGGTATTGCCTATGAGCGAAGAATACGCAATCAATTTTGGGGCGAATTTATGATCGGCCATAGTGGCTTTGGTGCGGTCAAATTGACTGATAGCGGCTTATCTACAGATTCTCATATTGATGGCGCCCCCTTTATTCGCTTTTCCTTATTTTACCGACCTGAATAGGTAACGAGCTTGTCGTTCAATGGTTGTTGGTAAAAACTTCTACGTTCCTGCAAAAAAGACAACTTATTTTAAATATGACAACACCTGTATGGTTACTGTTTTTAATTAACTTTTTGATTTGTATGGTTTTAGTTGTTTTTTGACGTTGTTGTTAACTCGAGTTTGTTAGTTTTTGTCACAAAACTGTCACATTTCTGACTTATACTGCGCGGCAAGTTAAATTAGCCCACATTTATAGGTTGTTTGAGTGACGACATTGTCGAAATCAACTGACTACCGTCAGGTGAAAAATAAGCTAGCGCAGTACTTCATCACATTAGGTGGTGTGAGTGTTCTGTTTACATTGATTCTAATCTTTATGTACTTACTCTATGTTATTAAGCCGATCTTTGAATCAGCTAACATCGAGTCAGTTTCTTCGGTTGCTTTATCTAATCAATCACCAGCAGTTGTCGTTGGCGTTGATGAGTTAAAAGAAGTGACATATGAAATTACTGAGCAAGGCGAGGTAATTTTTTATCAATTATCACAAAGCGCTTTTCGCGAGCAAGGATCAGAAATTTCACGTGAATTACTTATTGATGATGCTGATATCACGCTAGTTGCGCACGGTAATAATGGCCAAGTCGTTTTAGTTGACGAGCTTAATCAAGTCAACGTAGTGCAAGCTAAATTCACATCAAAGTACCTACCAGAAGGCAGGGATATTGCACCGCGAGTAGAATATCCGCTAGGTGAAGAAAGTATTCTTATTGATGAAGAAGAGCACGCCTTAACTAAATTAGCGTTTGCAATGAACGATGAAAAGGCAGTATTCGTTGGCTTTACTCAAGATGCACGCCTGATTAAAACGACGTTGATTGCTGAGGATGATTTTAGTTACGATCCAGAGTTTGAAGCGGTTTATCAAACTATTGAGACTGAATTTACTACTGTTGACCAAATCGCTGTTACACCTGATTTAGCTATGGCATTTGTTCGCAGTGGTAACGATGTTGCCGTTTATGAGTTAGATGATGAGTACTCGGTGGAGCAAAAAGCCTTATTTACCCCGTTTTTAGATGGCGACTTAACGTCAATGTCGTTGTTATCAGGCGGTAGTTCGGTGCTATTTGGTTCAAGCTTAGGTGTTGTTAGCCAATGGTTTGAGGTGGCAACTGATAACGGTCGTCAATTCCAAGAAATTCGTCAGTTTGAAGTGAGCGATAGCGAGCCAGTTGTTAGCATCCACACGGAACAATTTCGCAAGAGCTTTTACACGTTTACACCGAGTGGTGAAATGGGCGCGTTCTACACAACATCTGAAGCCGATTTATGGCGTGGTCAGCCATTAGCGCAATTGCCGCAAGGTTTTGCTATTGCCCCTCGCGCCGATGGGTTAATGATGATTGACAATGCTCAAGCCAAGCTGTTTTCAGTTGAAAACGAGCACCCAGAAGTAACGTGGTCGGCACTTTGGCAAGAAGTATGGTATGAAGGTTACCCTGAACCAGACTACATTTGGCAGTCAACGTCTGGCTCTGATGATTTTGAAGCGAAATTCTCATTAGTGCCAATTTCATTTGGTACCATGAAAGCGGCACTTTACGCGATGTTATTTGCTGTCCCTATCGCGTTAGCAGCCGCTATCTACACCGCTTACTTTATGCCGCCAGTGTTGCGTAAAAAAGTAAAACCTACCATTGAATTGATGGAAGCATTACCTACCGTTATCTTAGGCTTCTTGGCCGGTCTTTGGTTAGCGCCAATTATTGAAGATTACTTACCTGCGGTGGCTTTATTACTTATTTTCTTGCCTCTGAGCACCATGGCCGCGGCGTTTACTTGGCACAAACTGCCCCGCGAGTGGAAAGCGCGCTTACCTGAAGCTTGGGCTCCTGTCATTTTATTGCCGATTATTCTAGTAGCGGGTATGGCGGCGTTTGGACTATCACCAACGGTGGAAGAAGCCTACTTCGGCGGCGATATGCGTCAGTTCATTACTAATGATTTAGGTATTGATTTCGACCAACGTAACGCATTAGTCGTTGGTATTGCCATGGGTTTTGCCGTTATCCCAACGATTTTCTCAATGGCAGAAGATGCAATCTTCTCTGTACCTAAGCACTTAACTAGTGGCTCACTGGCGCTTGGTGCAACTCAGTGGCAAACGCTGGTTAAAGTGGTGCTGTTAACAGCGAGTCCAGGTATTTTCTCTGCGGTAATGATGGGCTTAGGTCGCGCTGTTGGTGAAACTATGATCGTGTTAATGGCCACCGGTAATACCCCAGTAGTTGATTGGAGTATCTTCCAAGGTATGCGTACCTTATCGGCTAATATTGCGGTTGAAATGCCTGAATCAGAAGTGGGTAGTTCGCACTACCGAATCTTGTTCTTGGCGGCATTTGTGTTATTCGTATTCACCTTTGTCTTTAACACCTTAGCTGAGTTTGTTCGTCAACGCCTCAGAGAAAAATACAGCTCGTTATAGAGTATTGGTAAGGAAGTATTATTATCATGAATAATTGGTTTAGATCAGGTTCACCTTGGGTGTGGATGTCAGCGGCCGGTGTTACTGTGAGTTTAATCTCGGTGGTGGGCTTGTTGTTACTTATCGCATCAAACGGTTTATCGTACTTTTGGCCGTCGCAATTGCATCAGTTCGATATGGCAGATAGCTACGGTAAAGAAAGCCGCGTCATTGGTGAAATTTACGACCGCGAGCGTATTCCGGTTAAACAACTTAACAATATTAACTTTGACATCGACCCTAACCAAGAAACGGTAGAGCGATTGTTAATTAAAACCGGTAACCGTGAATTAGTGAGCTTAGATTTCCGTTGGATTTTAATGCCACACGTGACTAAACAATCACAACCTGAAGAGTTAGTGGTTATTGAACGTCGCTCAAACGGTAATTTCTATGGTTACATTGAACAGGTCATTTTAGATGGCAAGTCGGTTGATATTTCGGAGCTTGATGAGTTACTCGAGCGTGTAAACAATTTCCAAAAAGAAATTAGTAACCTACAAAAAACTGATATTGGCGCAATTAACTATCAATTAGAGCGCTTGCGTCTTAAAACACGTAAACACGAACTAGACGATACGTTAACTGAAGCAGTTAAAGCTGATATTTCAGCCCAAGAACAAGCGCTTAAAGACGAATATGTTGAGCTAGAAGCAAACTTAATGGCACTTCGTGAGAAAGTGTCTCGCGATAAGTTAATGGTTCGCTCAATGGGCGGTGAGCTCGTTGAGATCAACTTTGAGACTATCTTAGAAGTTACCTACAACAATAAACTAGGCTTTGGAAGCAAGGTTGCAACCTTCTTAGGCAATATCGCAGGCTTTATTGGTGATGAGCCACGTGAAGCTAACACCGAAGGTGGTGTATTCCCGGCAATTTTCGGTACGGTATTAATGGTATTGTTGATGACGGTTATTGTGTCACCGTTTGGTGTGATTGCCGCGATTTACTTACACGAATACGCGGGTAAAAATGCTTTAACTAAATTACTTCGCATTGCGGTCATTAACTTAGCGGGTGTACCTTCAATTGTTTACGGTGTATTTGGCTTAGGTTTCTTTGTTTACATGGTAGGTGGTAGCTTAGATCAGTTGTTCTACCCAGAAACACTGCCAAGCCCAACATTTGGTACACCAGGCGTTTTATGGTCGGCGATTACCTTAGCAATCCTTACCTTACCTGTGGTTATTGTATCGACAGAAGAAGGTTTAGCGCGTATTCCTGCGTCAATGCGTCACGGCTCACTAGCTTTAGGTGCAACTAAAGCGGAAACGCTATGGCGAATTATTTTACCAATCGCTAGCCCTGCGATTATGACAGGTATCATTTTAGCGATTGCTCGTGCAGCCGGCGAAGTAGCACCATTAATGCTTGTGGGTGTAGTAAAAATGGCACCGACATTACCACTAGATGGCAACTTCCCATTCTTGCATTTGGATAGAAAGTTCATGCACTTAGGTTTCCACATTTACGATGTTGGTTTCCAAAGTCCAAACGTCGAAGCTGCGCGTCCATTAGTTTACGCAACGGCGTTGCTACTGGTAACGATTATCGTAGCACTAAATATGACAGCGGTTTCGATTCGCAACCGTTTAAGAGAAAAATACCGCGCACTAGAGCACTAATACCGTAGAGCGTAACAGCTAAGCACTAGTGACAAACAATTTAATTGCATAGCTCAGGTAATGCCTGAGCGCAAAAAGAAAGAGTAATTATGATTACAGTAAACCCAGATTTAATTTCAAGCGAACAAGATAAATTAGACCTTAATAATTTATCTCAAGAGCAAAAGGCCTTAGACATTAAGAACTTGAATCTTTACTACGGTGAGAAGCAAGCGCTTAACAATATTTCTATGGCGATCCCTAAAGGACAAGTAACAGCATTTATCGGGCCTAGTGGTTGTGGTAAATCAACGCTTTTACGTTGTATTAACCGCATGAATGACTTGGTTGATACGTGTCGTATAGAAGGTGAAATTAACCTACACGGTGAGAACATCTATAATAAACATGTTGATGTTGCGATGTTACGCCGTAAAGTTGGTATGGTATTCCAGCGACCAAACCCATTTCCAAAGAGCATTTATGAAAATGTGGTTTACGGTTTGCGTATTATGGGTGAAAACAACCGTCGTGTGTTAGACGAAGCGTGTGAGCGTTCATTGCGCAGTGCAGCTTTGTGGAATGAGGTAAAAGACCGTTTGCACGATAGTGCATTAGGTTTATCAGGCGGTCAGCAACAACGTCTTGTTATCGCGCGTGCTATTGCGATTCAGCCTGAAGTTTTATTACTTGATGAACCAACATCGGCACTTGATCCAATCTCAACGTTAACAATTGAAGAGCTGATCAACGATCTTAAGAAAGAATTTACCGTTGTTATCGTTACGCATAACATGCAACAAGCAGCACGTGTTTCAGACCAAACTGCCTTTATGTATATGGGCGATTTAATTGAATACAGCGATACCAACACGCTATTTACAACACCGTCGAAAAAGAAAACCGAAGATTACATCACTGGTCGTTACGGTTAATAGGAGTTAATAAGATGGTACCTATGGATAATTTAAATATTGGCCGCCATATTTCAGGTCAATTTAATGAAGATTTAGAAAATGTCATCAACCATGTTATGCACATGGGTGGCTTAGTTGAAAAGCAACTTGGTGATTCATTAAAAGCAGTCTACGAAAATGACCGTGAACTCGCACAAAAAGTGTTATCAAGCGATTATAAAATCAATAACCTAGAAGTGAGTATTGATGATGAATGTACGCGCATTATTGCTAAGCGTCAGCCTGCGGCCGGTGATTTGCGCTTAATAATGGCGGTGATCAAAACGATTGCAGATTTAGAGCGCATTGGCGATGAAGCGGAAAAGATTGCTCAAGTAGCGTTAGAAAGCTTTGATAGCAAACAACAAGACTTGTTAATGAGTTTAGATAATCTTGGCCGAAGTGTACTTTCATTGCTGCAAGACACATTAGATGCCTTCACCCGTATGGATGTAGAAGCGGCAATTAAATCTCACAAAGCCGATAAAAATATCGACCGTAACTACGATGCCTTAATGCGTCAGTTAATGACGTACATGATGGAAGATCCGCGATCAATTCCATCAGTGATGACAGCAATGTGGGCTGCGCGTTCAATTGAGCGCATTGGCGACCGTTGCCAAAATATTTGCGAATACATTATCTACTTCGTAAAAGGCAAAGTGGTACGTCACACCAATGCTGACGACATGTCACAACTCTAATCACATCAATTATTTGATATTTTTACTTAACACTGTAGTAGTAAATATGCTGTTGCAATTTTACTACTATGGTGCTTTAGTTGTTAGGTTAAAAAGTAATCAGTAAAATGTGATCTTAATGCGGTTTTATACGATTTAGGCTTGCAACAGTGCTCAGATCAGGTAATATCCGCGCCGAAGTAAAACGAAGACATTTGTCTATAGGAAACTTTATGTCTGGAAATTCAATCCTAGGTGTATTTGCAAAATCACCAATAAAACCGCTAGAAAAGCACATTCGTGTGGCAACAAAAGCGGGTCGTAGGTTAGTTCCATTTTTTGCGGCAGCAGAAGAACAAAACTGGGAATTAGCAGAAAAAGAGCGTGCTCAAATTTCTAAATTAGAAAAAGAAGCCGATACAATAAAACGCCAAATTCGCGTGGACTTACCTGGTGGCTTATTTATGCCAGTAGATCGTGCTGATTTACTTGCTTTATTAACTGAGCAAGACAAGATTGCGAATAAAGCAAAAGATATTGCCGGTCGCGTTCTTGGTCGTAAATTAGATGTACCAGCAGAACTAAAAGCAAAATTTAATACATACTTAAGTCGTTGTTTAGATGCGACTGAAAAGGCAGCGGATGCGATTAACGAGTTAGATGACTTGTTAGAAACAGGTTTTAAAGGTCGTGAGGTTGATATCGTCAACAACATGATCCAACAACTTGATGTTATTGAAGATGACACGGACACAATGCAAATTGAATTACGTGCTGATTTATTAGCATTAGAAAACGAGTTAAATCCAGTTGATGTAATGTTTTTATACCAGATCATCGAGTGGGTTGGTGAACTTGCCGATCAAGCTGAGCGCGTTGGTGCTCGTCTTGAAATCATGTTGGCTAGAAAATAGGTTAATCGATGGAAATTTTAGTAAATTACGGTGACACGCTCATCATCCTAGCAGCCCTCGTTGGCTTTTTTATGGCTTGGGGTATTGGTGCCAATGACGTAGCAAATGCTATGGGGACATCGGTTGGCTCTAAAGCGTTAACCATTAAACAAGCTATTATCATAGCGATGATCTTCGAATTTGCCGGTGCATACCTAGCAGGTGGTGAGGTTACTTCAACCATTCGCAAAGGTATTATCGATGCAAGTTATTTTGTTGATATTCCTGAGCAACTTGTCTTTGGTATGATTGCCGCGCTATTTGCCGCTGCAACTTGGTTATTGATTGCCTCTGCGTTAGGCTGGCCGGTATCAACTACGCACTCGATTGTTGGTGCGATTATCGGCTTCGCGGCAATTGGTGTGAGTACAGATACCGTAGCGTGGGGTAAAGTTGGTGGTATCGTTGGTAGCTGGATTGTTACACCGCTTATTTCAGGTGTTATTGCTTACTTAATCTTTAACAGTGCACAAAAGTTAATTTTTGATACAGACAACCCATACAAGCAAGCGCGTCGTTACGTACCCGTGTACATGTTTATGGCGGGTTTTGTTTTATCACTGGTAACGATTAAGAAAGGTTTAAAGCACATCGGTTTAGAGCTGGGCACAATGGAAGGTTACATGTGGGCCGTTGGTGTTGCCTTACTTGTAGCGATAGCTGGTAAAGTGTTCATCGCTCGCATTAAGTTTGACGAATCGGCTGAGAAGAAACACCACTATGCGAATGTTGAAAAAGTATTCGCGGTATTAATGGTTGTTACAGCATGTTGTATGGCATTTGCTCACGGTTCTAACGATGTAGCAAACGCGATTGGCCCATTAGCTGCGGTTGAAGGTATCGTATCTAACAATGGTGAAATTGCCAAGAAAACAGCATTAGCATGGTGGATTTTACCACTAGGTGGTTTAGGTATTGTTGCTGGTCTTGCATTATTCGGTCACCGCGTAATGGCGACAATCGGTAAAGGTATCACTCACTTAACGCCTAGCCGTGGTTTCGCCGCTGAACTAGCTGCAGCGTGTACGGTTGTTATTGCATCAGGTACTGGTTTACCTATTTCAACAACACAAACATTAGTTGGTGCGGTATTAGGTGTAGGTATGGCGCGCGGTATCGCTGCAATCAACCTAGGTGTTGTCCGTAATATCGTGATTTCATGGGTAATCACGTTGCCAGCAGGTGCCGGTATGTCGATTATCTTCTTCTGGGCGTTAAACGCGTACTTTGCGTAATCTATAAACCTAGAAAGTTTTAATAAAAAAGCCAATCTTTAGATTGGCTTTTTTATTGCGTTTGCTCCAAAGAAGCTATTCGCTTCGCGCGGTTACTTCGATTAAATGATAACCAAACTGTGTTTTTACCGGCCCTTGAACCGTGTTTAAAGGCGCACTAAAAACAACATCTTCAAATTCTTTTACCATTTGGCCTTTGCCAAAAGAGCCTAATGCGCCACCTTGCATCTTAGATGGGCAAAGCGAATGTTGCTTTGCAACTTCAGCAAAGTCCTCTCCGCTCTCTATCGCGCTTTTTAGTTCAAGGCATTGTGCCTCGGTGTCAACTAGAATGTGTCTTGCTGATGCTCTTACCATTGTTACTACCTTACTTCTTAATGGGTAAATGTCGACCCAATATACTGAATACTCCCTAGCTCTATCAACTGTTTTATCGCAATAATGTGTTTATTCTGATAATACTTTTTATTCTAATATATTGTTATTTATAGTATTACTCTATAATGAATTAAAAGTTAATTATTGATAGGTTTAATAGATTATGGAGTTACCCAGCTTAAAGCATTTGTCTTATTTAGTGGCACTGCACCAACACCAGCACTTTCACCGCGCTGCTAGTGCGTGTTTTATCAGTCAATCAACACTCAGTAGTGCCATATTGAAGCTCGAAGAGCAGCTAAACTGTCAGTTATTAGAGCGAGATCATAAGACCTTTAGTTTTACCGTAACCGGTGAAGAAGTTGTTCGTCAGGCAAAGCAATTGATTGTTCAGGCAACCGAGCTAAAACAGTTTGCTCAATATCAGGGCAAAATTGGCTGTGGTTCAGTAACCATTGGTTGTATTCCCACCGTTGCACCATACCTTTTGAGTAGTGTGAGCAAGGCCTGCCAGGTTGAATTACCTAATTTGGAATTATTTCTCATCGAAGACACTACCGAAAACTTATTACTGAAATTAGCTGATGGTTCGATAGATATTGCGCTGCTTGCTTTGCCTGTTACTGGCCATAACTTTCGCACTAAAGTGTTAGGACAAGATCCTTTTTATATTGCGGGAGAACAGCGTCTAGTTGACCGATTCTTAGAGACCCAAGATTATCAGCAGGTGCCAGAGGCCAGTGTATTTTTGTTGAGCAAAGAGCACTGTTTAACCGAGCATGCGCTTTCAGCGTGTCGCTTAGGTGATCAAAGTCGAATTCATAAATTTTCTTCTTCTAGTTTGGCGACACTAGTTGAAATGACAGCTTTTCACCAAGGTTTTACCTTTTTACCTAAAATGGCCGTTGATCAAGGTGTTGGTACTTTACAAGGGCTGACGATCAAACCGTTACCTGATGATATGTATCGCGATATTGGCATGTTATGGCGTGACACTTCATTGCGAACTTCTACCTATTTAAAGTTTGGTGAGGTCGTTGCTAGTTGTCTGGCCTAAAAATAATTTAAATATTTTTCAAACTTTTTTCTCCTTTGCCTCTACTTGATAACTAAAGCAATAAAAACGGGAGCTCTGGTGTTTGAGCGAAGCGATAACTCACTAATTACACAAGCGCTAAAAGGTAAGCAATCGGCGTGGGACAAACTCGTTACTCGCTATCAAAAGCCAATTTATCACTACGCCTTGCGCATGGTGAGCAATCAAGATGATGCACTTGATTTGATGCAAGATATTTTTATCGCTGTTTACCGTAACTTGGCGAGCTTTCGAGGTGAAAGCCCGTTTAAAGGCTGGTTGTTTAAAATTGCGCATTATCGTTGTATCGAATTTTATCGGCGTAAAAAGCCAACCTTATCACTTGATGAAACACCATCGTTAGATGAGCGTGACGATGGCCATTGCTCAGTGCAAGTGATGTATGACGATCAACAAGCACAACAACTCTATCAAGCGATGCAGTTGTTGCCGGTTAATCAAAAGCTGGTGATTGAAATGAAGTTTTTTCAGCACTTTACCTTCGAAGAGATCGCCCAACAACTTGGCATTTCAACAAATACCGTTAAGTCGAGAGCCTATAGCGCACTCGACAAACTCAAAATAACGTTAGAGGTCGATTATGAAATCTGATCAACATGAGAAAATGAGTCAAGTACTTGAATGTGAGCAAAGTGATTTACAGTACAGCCAAGCACGTGAGGAAACAGCTGACGCTCTGTTGAATCTAGCACCTAAAATGAACAGTCTAGATGTGCCCAACTGGGATCGACAGTCACTTTTTGACAAAACCACCACAACCAAGGGCTCTAGCGGGTCATTTCTTCCTTGGTTGTCGATGACTTGCTCAGTGCTGGCCGTTTGTTTGGTGTTATTTAATGTGCAGTTTCAACACTCTGATAATGGCTTCACGATAGCATTTGGGCAAACAGACCAAGAAGCCATAACGCAGGTAGAGCTTGACGCTGCAATTGCACAAGCGATTAAGCAATATGAACAAGATAGCGAATTAAAGCTTGCTCAATTAGTGATGCAACTCAATGAACAGCAAAGCCAAAGTAATCTCAAACTTGCTAGCTACTTGCTTGATAGTGCGAGAAAAGAGCGAAAAGAAGACATAAGTGATGTGTTCTTGCATTTTACCGATCAAATGGCCGAGCAACAAAGCCGACAAAACATTCAGTTAAAACAACTACAACAAGCGGTGAAATATCAAAATACCAGCCTGTTTGATTCAAGTTTATAGTGTTTAGGAGAAGATAATGAAAAAATTTATACCCTTATTCATCACGCTAGCGTTTAGCAGTACTAGCATTGCGCAAGTCGATATGAGCGATATGCACAAACAGCTCAACATTATGAACGGTATTTTTAAAACCTCTCTTAATGAAGTTGCAGGCCCCTCGGGAGCGCAAGTAGGGCGCGTTGATAGCTTGTATTTAAAAGATCAAGGAATTGTTTTTACTCTGCAAACGGGTGGCCATTTTTCTCACTGGCAGGGTGATGACTTTGCCTTTATTTCGGTACCACCAGCACCTGTTGCGCCTATGATTGAACACGATATAGTTATCGATGATGACGTAGAAGAAATCATCATTCGGACCATGGAAGCAACAGGTCATGAGTATGAAAAAGCGATCGAAACGATGGCACAAGTGCGTGAAGAATCTCGCCAATTACGAGAGCAGCAACGCGATGTTACCTTTGAATTAAGAGATGTTGAGCGTGATCTTCGTGAGAAAAAGTATCAAGAAAAGCGTATCGCCGAGGATAAAGCTGCGTTAAAGGAGCTTAAAGCCGAAATCAAAGCTTTAGAGAAAGAGCAAAAAGCGCTACTTGAGCAACGCGAAGTTTTAGCTGAGAAAAACAAAAAACAAGCCCAAGCTAGGCAGGCCCAAAAACAAGAGCAGCAAAAAAAACGCATGCAATACAATGCCGCCTTACATCAGCAATTTGCCGAAACACTATGCGCATATGGCAATAGTTTAAAAGCTTTGCCTAAAGATGAAAAAATCAGCTTAGTCGTAAAACGCGGTGGTGAACAAGTTAATAACCGGGTGTTGGATAAAGTGATTATTTTCAATAAGGCCGATATGCTCGACTGTGTGATAGACAAAGTCAGCGCGAAACAGTTGTTGAGTAAAGCAACGCAATATAGTTTTTAAGTTGCTCTATAGTGTTAGTTAATAGACTGTCAGATTTGATAAATTACGATTGAATCTGGCAGTTGAATTTATACACTTATATGCATTCAATATGAGGTTTATTAACTTAATATTGACTCCAGTTGTCAAAGCGTAATTATCAAGTAAATTAAGGACATATAATGACTACCGTCTAGTAAGGGGAGCATTATCTACATATTCAAAAAAGCTTTTGATGGGAGCGTAAAGCGTGGCGTTTGTATTTTGCGCTATTTCTCTCAAGCGTTTGACATTTCGTACATCTCTTCCAAGTCTTAAGTGGTACCCACAAAAGTCAATTTTACTATCACCATATAAAGTAAAAATATAATTTTCACCTAGTACAATATCTTCAAAATACCTGTCGGGTCGTGTCTGAAAAATAATACTACCGGTTTTTCCCACCTTTAAAACTTTTATAAATCAATAGTTCAAATTCTGTAGACAGCTCTCTGTCTAAATCAAATGTTCCACTGATAACTCGACCAAATAATATGTCACTTGACACAGAAAAGTGATAATCAATCGAGTTTTTACCTATAGAGCCATAACTTTGGCAAGTCCATGCAAATGCATGGGAAGATAAAGGTAAGAGCAACAAAAATGTTATTATTTTCATAAATTAATATATAGTCCAATCAAAAGCTAAGAGTTAACCTTTATTGAACCTGCAAGGCACTCAGCGTTAATTAAGTTTTAGCACCTGATATATGCCTGTTATCAGTTAACTACGTTAGGGACATATTTCGTGAGCCCTACAGGAAGCCAACTGACAACACGACGTCGCGTTACCTGCCAAAAAGCCGATAATAAGAGTAAAAGTGCTCCCATAAATACCCCTGTTACCGCGAAACTATAGTCAACATCACCATAGTTTTTAAGGATTGTTGTTAGTGCATATAAAACATAGGCCAGTGATGAAACCATAAATGCTCTGCGATCTATAGCAATAGAAATAAGTGACATAATTATATATAGGACAATAACGCCAGCCATATTGATAATACTTTGGTCACCCTCAAGTACCCCTAGCATTGAAAACAAAGGGTGAATTATTAATGGTGCAGAAATGAGGTGCAACCAGAAAGCTACATCAGCTTTTCGGGTCGTTCTTGTTAGATCAGCGGAGTCCCAGTACATGGCTAAGAAAAATGAGCCGATTCCACATATAGCAACAAGTGCAAGAATCCATTCCTTTGCATCAGGAAACACACTTAATATTACTGAAACTAAAGTTCCGATTAGAGCTACTGTACCCGCAGCTACTGTAATCGGAACTTTAAAACGCAACCAATGGGTATATGCACCAACAGTTGCTAGTGCCGCTGCAGTGACCATTGCAGGTTCAGATGTACCTTTAAAAAATGACAAAGTTGCTGAAAATATACCGCCGACAAAGGCAATTAGTAAAACAATGGCGGGTAAAGACATCTTTCTTTTCAATACAAAGAACTCTGATAATATCCAAGAAAGAGCGACAAAGCTAAATGATGCTAGGCTATCATTGACAGGTTTCAAGACATAAATGGAAGAAAACAAAAGTAAACAAATAGCTATTACAACAAAAATATCGTTAAAGCCATTGACTAATCTAAAGTTTTCTTCATCAACAGACGGCGAGTTTTTAATATTGGAAATCGCTTGCCTAAATTCATCAACAGCATTTTGAGTAAATATTTTTTGTTCTATTGCTGTATTTAAATCATCTTCAGAATACATTGAGATCCCTCTAAACTTAGTACTTGACTCGTAGGTCTTTATTATTGATTTACTGATTTATTATCTAAACTAACAGAAAATGCACTCAATTCCATAACTTATTGTTCTGTTTAACGATTTGCATTTTTAGTTCAGCAGAATATTTTAATAATACCTAGCTATCGAACGACAGCAAGTTGGGCTAGTAATAACAGGCGTAAATAGATAGTGAGTTATAGTAAGGCTCTAAAACGGTATGTCGTAACTATTGTCAGAATACAAGTTGAATAAAACGGACAACGGGCTAACCCCAAATTACGTCAAAAGGTTTATCTCAAAACTACATAAGTTAATGAAGCAAGATTACTCAGGAACACAATAGTATCGTGCATACTAAAGACATAGCAACAAGCATCTAATTAACGACAGGTTTTTTGAGGTACGCTCGTTTTCGGTTGTTGCGGTTCCTTCGCTGGCTTTTCAACTGCTTTTTCACTACTTGAAAACCAAGAGAAGAACAGCTGTAGGTTATCGTTAAAACGAGTAAAAAACTTAAAAATTTGGCCGCCTTTACGAGTTACTCCTGATGTAACAGGTAGTAAATCTTGATTACTACTAATAAGTAGAGAATTTTCACTAGCTAATAGCTGATTGTCAGATTTATCAAAAGTAGCAGTGCTTATTGTCATCTGAACAATTGGGTAAACATGTGTTTGTTGGTGTTTTTTGAGATAGCCTATTTCATCGGCTACCGTTGCACTTGCCGAGAAACTTAACAGGCAGGCGAAAGAATAAATGGTTACAGCAGGTATGAACTTGTTAAACGTATCCATCATGTGCTCCAAGGAGGAAATTAGGTCGGCATTTATCATACTCAACCCGTGTTACGAAAATGTTAAATCGTTAGTTTACTATAGTGACCTTTATCAACTTCGACTACCTGTCTGGGATAAAGTGCCCGCAATTTAAGATTAAATGCAAAAAGTGTGATTAATTGTATTTTTACACAAGCGATGACTACGAAGGAGTGTCTTTACTTATCTTTACGTTGGCACTAAAAGAAATTGCCATTACAAGGCAGTAATGGCAATTAACTGTGATGTATAGGCGGCTAACTTGCCTTTTTCTCACGTCTAAAGGCATGCAACAATGGTTCTGTATAGCCGCTTGGTTGAGCTTTTCCTTCGAAAATCAAAGCGCTTGCTGCTTTAAAGGCAATACTTGCAGAAAAGTTTGGCGCCATCGCTTGGTAATTAGCATCGTGGCTATTTTGTTGATCGACAATTACAGCCATCTTTTCTAAGCTTTGCTGTACTTGCTCTTTTGAGCAAACCTGATGCGCTAGCCAGTTGGCAATATGTTGACTTGAAATACGTAACGTCGCTCTATCTTCCATTAAGCCCACGTTATTAATATCAGGTACTTTTGAGCAGCCAACACCTTGGTCTATCCAACGTACAACATAACCCAATATGCCTTGAGCGTTGTTATCAAGCTCGTTTTCAATTTCAGCCTGACTCCAATTAACGTCGTCGGCTAGTGGAATATTTAACATGTCATCAGGGTTAATAGGCGTGCGATTTAACAAGCCTTGTTGTTGCTCAGCAACATTGACTTGATGATAATGCAAGGCGTGCAAGGTGGCAGCTGTGGGTGAAGGTACCCACGCGGTATTTGCGCCTGATTGAGCGTGCGCTATCTTTGTTGTCATCATGCTGGCCATATCATCGGGTACAGGCCACATGCCCTTACCAATTTGTGCGCGTTGGCTAAAGCCACACCCGAGACCAACATCGACGTTGTTTTGCTCGTATGCGCCAATCCATTTGGTTAATTTGATATCGTTTTTACGGGTCATTGGGCCAGCAAGCATTGAGGTGTGAATTTCATCGCCCGTTCTGTCTAAAAAGCCAGTATTAATAAAGACAACGCGCTCTTTGGCTTCAAAAATACATTGTTTTAAATTAACACTTGTCCGGCGCTCTTCATCCATAATGCCCATTTTTATCGTGTGACGTTCAAGTCCTAGTACATCTTCGACACTGTTAAATAACTCATTGGCAAACCTGACTTCTTCTGGACCGTGCATTTTGGGTTTCACAATATAGATTGAACCCGCCTTCGAGTTAGTGCCTTGTGTAGGTCCTTGTAAATCGTGCATCGCGATTAGCGAGGTAATAAAGCCATCCATAATGCCTTCAAAAACTTCGTTGCCATCTTGGTCTAGGATTGCCGGGTTAGTCATCAAATGGCCAACATTGCGCACAAACATTAAACTTCTGCCACGCAGGCTAGCCGATTGATCTTGGCTATTGATGTAAGCTTTATCTTGGTGCATTTTACGAGTGAACGTCTTACCGTTTTTACTAACGCTTTCAGTTAAGTCTGCTTTCATTAAACCCAACCAGTTTTTATAAGCGATAACTTTATCTTCAGCGTCGACCGCGGCAACGGAGTCTTCACAATCCATGATTGTGGTTAGCGCAGATTCTAATAAAATGTCGCTAATATTGGCAGTGTCTGCTTGACCGATAGGTGATTGAGCATCAAAGCACAATTCAATATGCAAACCGTTATGGGTAAAGATTAGTGAGCTAGGCGCTGCTTTGTCACCGGTATAACCAAGCCATTGGCTTTGATCAGCAAGCAAGGTTTGCTCACCACTAGCTTGACTAACGATAAGTTGGCCTTGAACTATTGCATAGTGAGTTACGGTTTCGTGGTTACCATTTACAAGTGGCAGTGCTTCGTTTAGCCATTGCTTAGCATAGTCGACAACTTTCTGGCCGCGAACTGGGTTATAACCGCCGCTTTTTTCCGCGCCATCTGTTTCGCTAATAATATTACTGCCATACAACGCATCGTATAAACTCCCCCAACGCGCATTAACGGCATTTAGTGCAAAACGCGCATTCATGATTGGCACCACTAATTGCGGGCCAGCTAGTTGCGCTATTTCTTTATCGACATTTTGTGTGCCTATGGTGAAATCAGCTACAGGCTCATTCAAGTAACCAATTTGTTGAAGAAATGCTTTATAACGCGCTAAATCAAATTGAGGATTATCGAGGTGCCAAGCGTCAATTTGGCTTTGTAAGTCATCACGTTTGGCCAGTAATGCGCGATTTTGGTTGGCAAGTTTATCGTTAACGTTGGAAAATCCTTGCCAAAACGCAGTTGAGGAAATGGGTAAACCAGGCAAGACCTCTTGTTCAACAAAATCAAAAAGTGCTTTGTCGATTGATAGGTTTGCAATTGATGTGCGTGAAGACATAACTACCTCTGAAAAATTTCATATGGGCTTACAAATATGTAGTGAATGTAAGAGTAATGCTTAACATACGCAAGAGGCTGACATGATAGGTTTTTGTCAATTAGCATTTTAACCGTCTGCATTAATGTATGGTGTTTTTAGTTAAGTTGTTGTTTTATATGGTTTAAGTTTTTGTTTTTGATTATTGTTACTCTGGATAAACTAAAGTTATTGCTCTAAATGATACTTGTTATAACTTCTGTGAATACAAGTTGTTGTTGGTATTGTTTAAATTTATTTATTATAAAGGCAGAAAGTTTTTAAATTAATTGATATATGAAAAGCCATAACGCATGGTTATACCTAGATTAGGGGGGAGAAGGTATGAAGGTGCAAAGGTAAGAAGGTATGAAGGTAACAAGGTGGTGTGACCCCATAATAATGGACACATTTAACTTGCTCGTAAGTATCGAGCTAATGGTACTTCTCCATGAGTGCCATGCACTCTAAATCGGTTATAAATATTTTCAATATAACCCGTAACCCTTTGACTCATGTATTTCAATGGCTGTACCCCTTGTGGGTGTAGCCATTGTTGTTTCATGAGTGAGAAAAAGCTTTCAACACAAGCATTATCCCAACAGTTTCCCTTACGAGACATACTAATTATAGCACCTTGAGCATTTAGCCACCGAACGATCAAGTCACTTTTATATTGAGAGCCTTGGTCTGAATGACAAAGAACACCATTTAAGTTACTGAGCTTACTAAAACGCTTTGCATTCAAATACGCCTTTTTAACTAAATCCGAAGTTGCTGCGCGCCCTTGACTGTAACCAAGCACAGCTCGAGAATATAAATCGATAATGACGCAAACATACAGCCAACCTTCACGACAATAAACTTGCGTAATATCCGTCGCCCAAACTTGATTTACTGATTTAGGTAAAAACTCTCGGTTTAATAAATTGGGCCGTGTGTTAATACGGCTAACCTTAGGGTAGCGCTTTTGTTTTCGAGACATAACAGCACGATAGTGCTGTGCCTGTAATAGGCGTTGAACCCTATTAGGGCTTGCTTGATAGCCTTCAGCAAGTAATTGCTCATGAATCTGCCGGTAGCCAAATGCCCCTTCAGATATTTGAATTATCTTGTCTATTGCACGTAATAACTCAGCGTTGCTTGCATCTCTTTTCGATGTGCCACGCTTAAAGTACGCATAAAAACCAGAGCTTGATACATCTAGCAGTTTACACAAGTGAAGAGTATCTCCAGGCGTTCGAATTTGCTCTATGAACTCGAATTTTTCTGCCGTTTTTCCTTGAAGAACTCTTCCGCCTTTTTTAGGATTTCAATATCTTCATTCGCACGTTCAAGTTGTTTCTTTAAACGTTCATTTTCTTTTTCAAGTTGTTTGTAGCTTTTATCAGGACCTTTCAATTTTTTTAACTCCACTGGAACTATTGGATCTGATGAAAGGTATTTTTTACGCCACCGCTGTATCATGTGAACATTTATGCCAACTCGCTTGGCAAACTCTGGGAGAGTTTCAATGCTTTCAACAGATTGTCTTACAACATCCATCTTATAGCATTCACTGTATTGTTTTCGAGATTTGTATCGCATAGACACCTCTAAATATTAAATTTAAAAAGGTGTCCACTAAAACGGGGTCACTCTAAAGGTTTGAAGGTTTTAAGCTACTAGTTAGCGCCAACATTCAAACATTCCAACGTTCAAACATTCAAACATTACAGCTGAAACATAGGGATGAGTAACGGACTTAATAACGCTGTGATCACCGCTGAAACGACTAAAGCGAGCGAGCTATAAGCGCCATATTGATAGCCTAACGGGCTAATCGTTGCCGTGCCCAGTGCGTGGCTCGCACAGCCTATTGCTAGGCCTTGCGCTTGTGGGTGAGTGATATTAAAGCGATTTAATAAACTTATTCCCCAAATAGCACCAACAATCCCGGCAATAATAATCGATACTGCAGTGATCGCAGCAATCCCGTGAAGTTGCTCCGTCAGTGCCAGTCCTATTGGTGTTGTCACCGACTTTAGCGACATAGAAACGGCAATGTCATAACGCTGTAATATCAAAAGCGTGAAAGTCATATTAACCATGATAAACAGGCTAATGCTGGTTGTAAGTACTAGTGTTATTGCCTTTAAGTGCGCTTTAATCGTGTGTAATTGCTTGTATAAAACAAAACCTAACGCGACAATTGCAGGCTCGAGCAACTGGGTGAAAATTTTAGTATCTTGATAATAGGTTTGATAGCTAATGCCTTGATGATCCAATAATGGAATTAATACGAATAAACTCATCATCATCGGATTGAGCCAAATCAGTTTGAGTTTGTTTTGCAGTAAAACAAATAGCTGATAAACCACTATCGTTAGCAGAAGGTAAAAAATAAAGCTAATAGGGTGATCAAGCACTAGACTCGTCCTTGTTTAGTTCTATTTGAGCGCCTTGGTTTTTATTGAGAATTTTTTGATAGAGTGCACCAGTGACCAACATCAGTAAAATCGTTGTTACGATCACCAATAAGGTAAGTATTAAGCCAAATTCAGCAATCAGTGCTTTGTGCTCCATAATGCCAACACCTGCGGGCACAAAACACACACCCATGTGCTTAATGATCCAATCAACACTGGCTTGTAGTCTGTCAGCTTGAAAAATTTCCGCCTGCAAGCCAAAGGTCAGCAGTAACATACCGTAAAGCGCGGCAGGCAGAAAATCGATAAGCGCATTCATGCCATAGCCCAGTGCTAAACAGATCGCAATGATCACCACACTGTAGCCATGATCCATCATGCTAGCTTTGCTCATTTGCCGCTTCCATGACTAAGTGCCGAAACCAAATATGGCTTGCATCGTGATGCAATAACGGGCTCCAAATCATTTTTAATTCAATATCAGGGATCTCAAACGGTGGCTTTAACACGGTATAATTAGCGTCATCTTTGTGAAGCATTGCCGCTTTAGTTGGTAATGTGGCTACCAGCTCATCTTCATAGGCCAATTGCATAGCAACGTGGTAATTTCGGCTAAACACCTTGATATCCCGCTTTTTACCTAACCGCGCAAGTGCTTCATCAACCCAACCGAGCTTTTGGACATCTTTTGGATCCATGCCGACACCAACGCCAAAGCCTGTTTTAGAGACCCAAACGTGCTTGGCTGATAAGTAAGTATTGAGGTTGAATTTTGATACGACAGGATTGTCAGCACTTAGCAAGCAAGAAAAGGTGTCGCGCCAGATCGTCTTTTGGTGGAATGACTGAGGTAACTCGTCAAAACGGTTGATTGCCATATCGATTTTACCGGCTTCAACATCGTGAAACGTCACGTCGCTTGGTGTCATAATGTCGATGGTAATATTGGGGGCTTTTTGATTGATTTTTCTCAATAGCGCAGGTAATAGCGTTGACGCGGCATAGTCACTTGCCATGATCCTAAAAACACGTTGCGAATGTTGCTCGTTAAATTCCTCTTCGCCTTGCAATGCTTCTTCAAGTTCGAGCAATATTTTGCGAATTGTCGGTGCCAAAGCTCTAGCGCGCTCGGTTGGCACCATGCCATCAGAGGTGCGCACTAAAATTGGATCGTTAAATAAATTTCTTAATCTTTTCAATCCATTACTCATAGCTGGTTGGGTAATGTTAAGCTGGCTTGCAGCTTTAGTGACATTCTTTTCAC
The DNA here is from genome assembly GCF_014898095.1 of Thalassotalea sp. LPB0316. NCBI lineage: Bacteria > Pseudomonadati > Pseudomonadota > Gammaproteobacteria > Alteromonadales > Colwelliaceae > Thalassotalea > Thalassotalea sp. LPB0316. The sequence continues at coordinate 3,072,560 of NZ_CP062946.1, read as the reverse complement.
GCAATAACACGTCAAGATAGATCAACAGGTTTAAATCAATTTTTGATATATTCATAATCTAAATGGTTTTGTAATAATTAATAATTCTTCTTCATGTGCACTATAGTGCTAATTGGTTTGTTTCAGCAAATGTTTTTCTTGATTTAGCACTAAGACTTTAGTTTTAATTGTGTTTGTTGGTTTTTAACTTATTGTTTATAAACTAAAAAACAAATATCTTGTTTAGAGTTATAACTCTATTATCATTTTGGTGAATAGTGGTAATGCTAATAATATATTTCAGTTATGTGTTTTTTGGGGTTTAGTATTGATGACGTTCTCGATGAAAACTTTTAAAACCACATTACATTGATTTAAGGAAACGCTATGTCGACTTATACCCAAGAAATTGATAATGCAGCATCGCTAATCTCTTCTCAAAACGAAGGTTGGAATGCTATCTCGGCAGAATCTGTAGCTCGCATGCGCCTTCAAAACCGTTTCAAAACGGGTTTAGATATTGCTAAATACACGGCGAAAATTATGCGTCAAGATATGGACAACTATGATGCAGACCCTGCCAAATATACTCAGTCGTTAGGTTGTTGGCATGGCTTTATCGGTCAGCAAAAAATGATTTCAATCAAGAAGCATTTTGAAAATACTGATCGTCGTTACCTTTACCTTTCTGGTTGGATGGTTGCCGCACTTCGCTCTGAATTTGGCCCATTACCAGACCAATCAATGCACGAAAAAACGTCAGTTGCAGCATTAATTGAAGAGCTTTACACCTTCTTACGTCAAGCAGATGCACGTGAATTAGGCGGTTACTACCGTGAACTTGACGCAGCACGTGAAGCGGGTGATGAAGCAAAAGCTAAAGAAGTACAAAGCAAAATTGATAACCATGTTACCCATGTTGTACCAATTATTGCTGATATTGATGCTGGTTTTGGTAACGCTGAAGCAACTTACTTACTGGCTAAGAAAATGATTGAAGCCGGTGCGTGTTGTATCCAGATTGAAAACCAAGTATCAGATGAAAAGCAATGTGGTCACCAAGACGGTAAAGTAACCGTGCCTCACGAAGATTTCTTAGCTAAGATTCGCGCGGTTCGTTACGCATTCTTAGAGTTAGGTGTCGATGACGGCGTAATCGTTGCTCGTACTGACTCATTAGGCGCTGGTTTAACCAAACAAATCGCGGTAACCAAAGAGCCGGGTGACTTAGGTGACCAATACAACTCATTCTTAGATTGTGAAGAAGTTGCAGCAAGTGATTTAGCCAACGGTGATGTTGTTATCAACCGCGGCGGTAAGTTACTTCGTCCTAAGCGTTTAGCATCTAACTTATTCCAGTTCCGCCAGGGTACCGGTGAAGAGCGTTGTGTTTTAGACTCGATTACTTCACTACAAAACGGTGCTGACTTATTGTGGATTGAAACGGAAAAACCACATATCGGTCAAATCGGTGGCATGGTCAATGAGATTCGCAAAGTTATCCCGAACGCTAAGCTAGTTTACAACAACTCGCCATCGTTCAACTGGACGCTTAACTTCCGTCAGCAAGTTTTCGATTCATGGGTTGAAGAGGGCAAAGACGTTTCAGCATACGATCGCAACAACTTAATGAGCGCTGAATATGATGCGACTGAACTAAGTATTGAAGCTGATAACCGTATTCGTACGTTCCAAGCAGATGCAGCACGTGAAGCGGGTATTTTCCATCACTTAATTACGTTACCAACATACCACACCGCGGCGTTATCAACTGATAACTTAGCTAAAGAATACTTCGGTGATGAAGGCATGTTAGGCTACGTTAAAGGTGTTCAACGTAAGGAAATTCGCCAAGGTATCGCATGTGTTAAACACCAAAACATGGCAGGTTCTGATATCGGTGACGATCACAAAGAATACTTTGCTGGTGAAGCTGCACTAAAAGCGGCTGGTAAAGACAACACCATGAACCAATTTGGTTAATTCGAAACTAGTTTCTCTAGAAAAGTTAGTTAGTTTTGAACCTTAATAGCCCGCGCAAGCGGGCTTTTTTTATTTTTGACACAGTATTTCTCGTTAAAATGTCAAAAGCCTAGCAAAGTATTTGATTAAACAAAGGCATAGCTAACGGCGTTTGACATGGTGCTGGTGAATATAGTCGCTAAAGGCTTGGGCAAGTAGTGATAGCTTGCGCTGTTTACTGTGCACTAAATACCAGTCACTAACAATTGGAAAATGCTCAACAGGCAGGGTAACAACACCGGTTGTCGGATTATTTTCTACTGAATGACGACTCAATATTGCCAATCCCAACCCCTCTGCGACCATATTTTTTATTGCATCATTGCTCTCTACCATCATCCGTTGATGCAAAGCGATATTGTGTTGCCGACAAAAGTTATCAATAGTGGTTCGGGTACCAGAGCCTTTCTCTCGCAAAATAAAGGGGTAGTGAATAATTCTATTAAGCGAGACAGAGGGTTTTCGGGTCAATTCATGCCGCTCTGGCGCAATAACCACTAAATCGTTATGGAGAAATGGCATCTTGATCAGCGCTAAATCATCAGGGCAGTGACTTAACACATAAAAATCGTCGAGGTTTTGCATTGCTCGCTCGATCACGGTTTTGCGATTTTTTATCGTAAGTTCTACGTCGATATTCGGAAACTCACGGCAAAATGGCCCGAGGATCTGAGGCATAAAGTGTTGTGCTGTTGAAACAATACACAATCTCAGTGTGCCTGCTTGTAAACCGTTATAAGCATTGAGTTCAATCGCTAAATTTTCAAAGCTACAGGCAATTTGCTGTGCCGCGCGATAAACCGTTTGTCCGACTTCTGTGATCACGATTTGTTTACCGCGTTGATGATATAACTCAACACCGAGTAATTCGCTTAACTTTTTAAGTTGGATCGACACCGAAGGTTGGGCAATGAACAAACGTTCGGCGGTTTTAGAAACGCTTTGGGTTTCAACTAACGCCGAAAATAACTGGAGTTGCCTTATAGTAGGTGTACGATTCGTTGGAAACATATATAGATAAAAGTAAATACATTTATTAGTTTATATATATTGGAATTAATAATTATGCAAGATTAACCTGCCAATACGACAATGTTAACCTTAGGTAGGGATTATGTTAGATGCGATTCGCAATAACGTTCGAGTATTGGGCCAGTTACTTGGGCAAACGATTGCAGTGGAAAAAGGCGATGAGTGGGTCGATAAAATCGAAGTTATTCGGCATTTAAGTCGCGATGTCACACTCAGCGATGAGCAAGCACTTGAAACGCTTCAAGGGTTATTTAGCAAAACCAATGAGCAAGATTTACTGGTTTATGCGCGTGCGTTTAGTCAGTTTTTAAATCTCTCAAATATTGCCGAGCAGCAATATACTGTCAGTGAGCAAGGGTTGGCTGAACTCGATTTGGCCCATCCGTTAGCGGCACTCCAGCAAAAGCTCGGTGATGTTTCGCCCGAAGCATTCGCTAAAGCTTTGAGTAAATTACACGTAGAATTGGTTCTTACTGCACATCCTACTGAGGTCAACCGCAGAACTTTTATCCATAAATATCATCAGATTGCCTTAGAGTTAGAAGAAAATCCTGACGACACTTCGCGGATCGCTGAACTGATAGAACAAGCTTGGTTTACCAATGAAATTCGCAATGAAAGACCAACACCCCTTGATGAATCTCGTTGGGGTTTAGATGTGATCGCTGACAGTTTGTGGACGGCGGTACCAAAGTTTATCCGTGAGTTAGACGATGTCGCACAACAAATCACAGGCCAAGCTTTAGCATTAGATTATGCGCCAATCACTATGGCGAGCTGGATGGCCGGTGATCGCGATGGTAACCCCTTTGTGACAGCAACTTTGAGCGAACAGGCATTGTTGAATGCGCGTTTGCGCGCTGCTGAACTTTACTTGCAGGATTTCACCGAACTGTATTTAGAGCTTTCAATGAATAATGCAAACGACGCTTTGTTGGTCGCTGATGTCGAGCACATTGGCCCGTATCGCCATCAACTTAAGCAAGTCATCAAGAGCCTAAAACAGACGATTAGTTTGCTTAGTGATGGCATAACACAAGGGACGATAGAGTCAAAAGATGAGTTACTCGAGCCACTTTATCGCTGTCGAGAAAGCCTCCTTGCTCATGGATTATCGCGTAGCGCTAATTCATCATTACTCGATCTGATTCGCAAAGTGCACTGTTTTGGCATCTCGATGGTTAAGCTCGATATTCGTCAACACAGTGAACGTCACAATCAAGCGATGGCTGAAATCACCCAAGCACTTGGACTAGGCGATTATGAGTCATGGGATGAGCAAACCCGTGTTAATTTTTTAATCAAAGAATTAAACAATAGTCGCCCCCTGATCCCTGATGTTGAGTTTTCTAGTGATGTTCAAGAAGTACTCGATACCTATGAGATGATCGCGCGTCAACCGAAAGAAATGCTTGGCATCTATATTATCTCAATGGCTAGTCATGTCAGTGACGTTTTGTTGGTGGCACTTTTACAAAAAGCTGTTGGTTTATCGTGGCGAATGCCAATAGCGCCGTTATTTGAAACCTTAGACGACTTAAACAACGCACCTAAAGTGATGTCATCGTTACTTGATATCAGTGATTATCGCGCGCGCTGTGATGGCAAGCATTATGTCATGATTGGTTATAGTGATTCAGCAAAAGATGCCGGGGTATTAGCAGCAACTTGGGGGCAATATACCGCGCAAGAAGCATTGGTTGAGGTATTTGCCGAGCGAGATGTCGAGTTAAAACTATTCCATGGTCGCGGTGGTACTATTGGTCGTGGCGGCGGGCCAGCGAATGCGGCAATCGCCTCACAACCACCCGGTACATTGGCTGGCGGGCTGCGAGTAACTGAGCAGGGCGAGACTATTCGCTACAAATTCGGCTTACCCAATTTGGCAGTGCGTTCGCTACATCTATACGCTTCAGCTATCTTGTCTTCACTCATTTTGCCACCACCAAAACCCAAGGCTTCGTGGCGCGCGTTGATGGAGAAAATGGCACAAGAAAGCTGCCAACAATATCGCAGTTATGTCCAAGATAAGACTGATTTTGTCCGTTATTTTCGCCAAGCAACACCTGAGCAAGAGCTATCATCATTACCTTTGGGTTCTCGGCCGAGTAAACGCCGAGCTGATGGTGGTATCGAATCTCTGCGTGCTATTCCATGGATTTTCGCTTGGAGTCAAAACAGGTTAGTGGTGCCGAGTTGGCTTGGCTTAGGTCAAGCACTCGCAAACAATCTTGACAATAAAGCGGTTATGCAAGAAATGTTAGCGCAATGGCCTTACTTTAATTCGCGTATTTCATTAACTGAAATGGTTTATTTAAAGTCAGATCCGCAAGTTGCAGCTTTATATGACGAAGCGCTAGTTGAAGAAGGCTTAAAACCACTTGGCGATAAACTTAGATCACAATTAAAAGAAGATGAGCAAACCGTCTTGCAATTACTCGGTCAACGTCAGGCAATGGAGCGAGACCGTTGGAATTTAAGCTCGTTTGAACTGCGACAACCTTACTTGTTACCACTGCACTTAATGCAAATAGAGGCATTAAAGCGACTTAGAGCCAATCCTGAACACCCTGTTTACGAGCAGCTGCTTATGGTCACTATGGCTGGTATCGCGACAGGTATGCGCAATACTGGTTAATAAAAAAAGGGTCAGCGTAATTTTTACACTGACCCTTTTTTACATTATAAATAGCTACCGTTAGAAACTATAGACAAGCGTTACTGCCGTTTCTGTATCGGTTTTCTTGGTGCCAGGTTCAACGACACTGTTGTGATCAATATTCAATGAAAACTTGAGTTGTAACGTTTCAATTAGCTTAGTAATGACTGACGTTTCACTGCGATAGACATTGTTTTCACCATTTTTAGGTGCATATTTAGCTGAAACAAATTGGCGAAATTGAACGTGAGAGTTGATTTTGTGCAAGTACAGGCCCGAAGCTTGAATAATAAAAGCATCTCTAGTTTCTTCTGCTGTAGTTTCTGTTGCCGAAACTACATCACGTTTAAAACCCGGACCAATATCGGCGTCAAAGCTTGCTACTTCTGTTTTGTACCAACGGCGACCCCAACCTGTTGACATTGAAGATTGTGACTCAAAACCACTAAAGCGATCTTGCTTGTAGTCACCACTGCCGTAGATGTAGTTTGTACCGCGCTCATTAAGAATGTAGTTTGTTTTACCAGCGATATTCCAGGTTTGATCTGAGGTTACCCATTTATCATTACCTTCTTCATCGGTGACTTCACCTTTTTTACCCAAGATATTGAAGTTTAATGAGTTGCGCCAGTGCTCAAGATCGTAACGTAACTCTGCACCAGCTCTAATATCCGCACTATTGGTATTACCCGTTTTTAACAAGAAGCCGAGTTCAATAGCCGTTGTTAACTCGGGTTCTTTAGATGTGGTGTCGTCTTGAGCGAGCGAGATAAATGGCACTAGTGCTAGTGCCAAAACATTCATCTTAGTCTTCATTTTTACTCTCGTTATTAAGGTGCACAGACATTTGTGGGTATGGAATTTCAATCCCAGCTTCGTCTAACGCAACCTTGATGTTTTCTAATAAATTAAAATATACAGGCCAGTAATCACCTGAATTTACCCACGGGCGAACAACAATATTAACTGAACTATCAGCTAATTCACTGACGCCAATGGTCACTGGTTGGTCGGTTAATACGCGCTCATCTTTAGCAACGACGTCAGCTAAAATTTGACGTGTTTTAGCTAAGTCAGCGTCGTAGCTTACGCCGATGACTAAGTCAATTCTGCGTGTTGGTTTGGCTGAATAGTTAGTAATTGTGCCACCAGTAATTGAGCCGTTGGGAATGATAACAGTTTTATTATCACCAGTGCGCAATTTCGTTGAGAAAATTAAAACTTCTTCAACAATACCTGCAACACCACTCACCTCAACAAAATCACCAGCTTTAAACGGGCGGAATGAAATCAATAACACGCCAGATGCGAAGTTCGACAAAGAGCCTTGTAGAGCTAAACCAATGGCTAAACCTGCAGCACCTAAAATAGCAACCAGTGATGAGGTGTTAAAACCTAAGTGTGAGATTGCTACGATTAAGGTAAGGGTGAAGGCTAAACCAAATACGAGGCTTTCAACAAATGATACAACCGTGTTGTCGACGTTTTTGTGGTTGAGCATTTTTGCAATCGCTTTGCTGATCAAGCGCGATAACATTTTACCAACAAAAACAATGACGATGGCAACTAACAGCTTAATGCCAAAGTTAATTAACATATCTTGGTTATTACTAAACCAGTTTATGACTTTTTCCATGTGTACTCTCCGGGTTTTTATTGTTAATTCCATAGCGCTAAAGAGAGCGAAAGCACTCTGTATGCACGGCAATTATATATGGTTTTGTTACTAACACTAAGGTTTTTAACGTGTAGGGCTATAAAGATAGGCTAAGTGTTAAAAAATAACCATAAAAAAAGAGGCTATAGCCTCTTTTTTAAGCGGTTAAATATTAACAAAATAATAACTTATTTACTATCTTGTTAAGGTAAAAGCTCTTCGGGGCTTTTTATTTAATGAGTGCGTTCAATTCACCACTTTCATAACGAGTAAACATTTTCTCTAGAGACACTGGCTTGATTTTACTCGCATTACCGGCCGTACCAAATGCTTCGTAACGAGCAACACAAATGTCGGTCATTGCTTTGGTTGTTTCTGCTAGGAATTTACGTGGATCGAATTCACTTGGGTTATGTGCTAAGAAACGACGAGTAGCACCCGTTGATGCTAAACGTAAATCGGTATCAATGTTAACTTTACGAACACCGTTTTTAATACCTTCTTGAATCTGCTCTACTGGCACACCGTAAGTTTCTGGGATATTACCGCCGTATTCATTGATAACGGCTAACCACTCTTGTGGTACCGAAGATGAGCCGTGCATAACTAAGTGGGTATTTGGAATGCGGGCATGGATCGCTTTAATGCGATCAATGGCTAAAATATCGCCTGTAGGTGGACGAGTGAATTTGTAAGCACCGTGTGAGGTACCGCAAGCAATCGCTAAGGCGTCTACTTGGGTTTTTTGAACAAAGTCTGCTGCTTCTTCAGGGTCGGTAAGCATTTGCTCTAGCGTCAGTTTACCTTCCGCGCCAATACCGTCTTCCTCACCTGCTTCACCTGTTTCAAGTGAGCCTAAGCAACCTAATTCACCCTCAACAGATACACCACAGGCATGCGCCATTTCAACGGTGCGACGCGTAACATCAACATTGTACTCATAGCTAGATGGTGTTTTACCATCTTCCATTAATGAGCCATCCATCATCACAGATGAAAAGCCTAATTGGATTGAACGCTGACAAACGCTAGGTGATGTACCGTGATCTTGGTGCATAACCACTGGGATATGTGGGAATTCTTCAATCGCGGCCAAAATTAAGTGGCGTAAGAAAGGCGCACCTGCGTATTTTCTCGCGCCCGCTGAGCCTTGCAATATTACTGGGCTGTTGGTCTTGTCAGCGGCGATCATAATCGCACGGACTTGCTCTAAGTTATTTACGTTAAATGCCGGGATACCGTATCCGTTTTCTGCTGCGTGATCTAGCATCTGACGCATTGAAACTAAAGCCATTCTTAACTCCTAGTCGTACACTTGTGGTGATATTTTGTTGGTTTGATAAAAACGTGTCATCAAATGTAATAGGTGATGAAAGTTTTCATTGGTCGGCGCGGATTGTATCAAAGGCGCAAGAAGGTTGAAAGCAAAGAAGGGGATAAAGTGGGAAAGTTAATAGCTTTAATGTGAGAAGGTTTCAATGTGAGAAGGCGGTATGGTTGTAAGGTGATAAATGCTTTAAGGCAGGGTGTTTTAGGTCGAGTCATTCCGGCGGTGTTTTAGGCCGGAATCTTCAGTTCAAAAGGCCTTTTTATGCGATAAGGCTGTAATGCTGGAAAGTTAAAAACATTCCAGCATTATAGCTTTTAACCTTCCAGCCTTATTTTGCGCGTTCTTCCAAAATCGCTACTGCAGGTAATTTCTTACCTTCTAAAAATTCTAGGAAAGCTCCGCCACCGGTTGAAATGTATGAGACTTTATCGGCGATGTTGTATTTGTCAACCGCTGCTAAAGTATCCCCGCCACCGGCGATAGAGAAAGCTTTTGAATTAGCAATGGCGTTAGCAATAATTTCTGTACCTTTGCCGAATTGATCAAACTCAAATACACCAACAGGACCATTCCATACAATGGTACCAGCGTTTGCTAAAATATCGGCTAATGCTTGCGCTGAATCTGGGCCTATATCAAAAATCATATCGTCTGGTGCAACATCACTAACGGCTTTTAATGTTGCCGTTGCGCTTTCCGAAAACTCAGTTCCAACTACAACATCAGTCGGTACAGGAATATCACCGCCATTTGCTTGTGCTTGAGCCGTTAAACGCTTAGCTTCATCGACTAAGTCAGCTTCAAATAAAGACTTACCAACGTTGTGGCCTTGTGCCGCGATGAAGGTGTTGGCGATACCACCACCGACAACTAATTGATCAACAATACCTGCTAACGAATCTAAGACCGTTAACTTAGTTGATACTTTTGAGCCACCAACAATCGCTACCAGCGGGCGCGCTGGATTATCGAGGGCCTTGCCTAATGCATCTAATTCAGCTGCTAATAACGGACCAGCACATGCAGTAGGCGCAAACTTGGCAACACCATGCGTACTTGCTTGTGCGCGATGAGCTGTGCCAAAGGCGTCCATCACAAAAATATCGCAAAGATTAGCGAGTTTTTGTGCTAGCGCTTCGTCGTTTTTCTTCTCGCCGACATTAAAGCGAATGTTTTCAAACACGACGAGCTCGCCAGCGCCCACTTCAACACCGTCGAGATAATCAGTGACTAAGCGAACAGGGTAGTTAAGTGCCGCCGCTAGGTAATCAACCACAGGTTGTAGTGAAAATTCAGTGTTAAATTCACCCTCGGTAGGGCGACCTAGGTGAGACATCACCATGACTTTCGCACCTGATTCTAGGGCAAGTTTTAGTGTTGGTAGTGCCGCTTTTAAACGCGCATCTGAAGTGATTTTGCCGTCTTTAACAGGGACGTTTAAGTCTTCGCGAATTAATACGCGTTGGTTGGCAAGTGCTAAATCACTCATTTTGATTACTGACATGATTAACTCCGTTTGAACAAGGGTGTAATAACTATAATTTATACTTTAGACATGGCTAAAGCCGTATCTAACATTCTGTTGGCAAATCCCCACTCGTTGTCGCACCACACTAGCATTTTCACTAAACGCTTGTGACTAACACGAGTTTGATTGCCGTCGACAATACACGAGTGCGGATCGTGATTAAAATCAATCGATACAAGTGGCTCTTCGGTATATCCCAGGATACCCGATAAACCATTACTTGTAGCTTTAATGATTGCTTGATTAATTTCTGCGATGGAAACATCAGTGTTGACTGTTACGCTTAAGTCCATCGCGGTAACATTAATCGTTGGTACTCGAACGGCAATAGCTTCAAACCTACCGGCAAACTTAGGCAGTATTCTTTCAATACCTAAAGCAAGCTTGGTATCGACGGGAATAATAGACTGGCTGGCGGCGCGCGTTCGACGTAAATCACTGTGATAAGCATCAATCACTTGCTGATCATTCATCGAGGAGTGAATTGTGGTGATAGTGCCACTTTCTACGCCAAAGGCATCATCGATTGCTTTGATCACAGGTACGATACAATTAGTGGTACATGAACCATTAGAAACAATGCGGTGCTCAGCTAACAGGCTATCTTGATTAATGCCGTAAATAATTGTGTTATCAATTTTTTTGGCGATTGGCTGTGAGAACAAGACTTTCTTTGCGCCTTGTTTTAAGTGCAATTCGCCATGCTCACGCTTATCAAATACACCAGAGCACTCGAGCACAATGTCGACATTGTGCTCAGCCCACTCAAGCGCATTTAAGCTTTTGTGATGACTGATATTGATCGTATGGTCATTGATTTTCAACTGATTTTGGCTGTGCCTAACCTCAAATGGAAAGCGCCCGTGGGTACTGTCGTATTTTAATAGGTGAGCAATACCTTCAATGTCAGCGAGCTCGTTGATGGCGACGACATTGATTTGATGTTGACGATTGGTTTCAAAGACGGCGCGCAATACACTGCGGCCAATTCTACCTAAACCATTAATGGCGATGTTTATCGACATAACTCTCTTTATTGGAATAAACGCCGAGCTTAGTGCTCGGCGCTTGAAGGTGAATTATCGTTTAATTACAGCGAGTTTACCGTATTAACGACATTATCGACTGTAAAACCAAAATGCTCCATTAAAACGCCACCTGGTGCTGACTCACCAAAGGTAGTCATACCGACAACCTTACCGGCAAAGCCTACGTACTTATACCAAAAATCAGTATGGGCAGCTTCAATTGCAACGCGTTTAGTAACTGTCGATGGTAACACTGATTCTTTGTACTCGGCGCTTTGGGCGTCAAAGATATTTGTTGACGGCATAGAGACAACACGGACGTTGTCACCAAGTTGCTCAGCGGCTTTTAATGCAAGTGCAACCTCAGAGCCAGTGGCAATTAAAATAACCTCTGGTGTGCCTACACTGTCTTTTAGGATGTAACCACCTTTAGCGATGTTTTCAACTTGCTCTTCGTTACGTGCTAATGCAGGTAAACCTTGGCGAGAGAACACTAAAGACGTTGGTGCTTGCTGACGCTCTACGGCATTTTTCCATGCAACAGCTGATTCAGTAGCGTCAGCTGGACGCCATGTCACCATATTGGGTGTTGTACGTAAGTTAGTTAACTGCTCGATAGGCTGGTGCGTTGGGCCGTCTTCACCTTGGCCAATTGAATCGTGGGTATACACGAAAATATTTTGGATACCCATTAAGGCAGACATACGCACAGCGTTACGCGCGTATTCCATAAACATCATGAAGGTTGCACCGTAGTTGATGAAACCACCGTGCAATGAAATACCGTTCATAATACCGCTCATACCAAATTCACGCACACCGTAGAAGATGTAGTTACCAGCAGGATCGGTTTCTATGCCTTTAGAGCCAGACCATAGCGTTAAGTTTGAGCCAGCTAAGTCAGCACTACCACCTAATAATTCGGGTAACATTTGGCCAAACGCTTCAATGGTATTTTGCGATGCTTTACGCGACGCGATGTTTTCCGCTTTTGCTTGGGTTTCTTTAATAAACGCATTGGCTTTGGCTTCAAATTCAGCCGGTAAGTCACCCTTGATAACACGACGCTCATATTCAGCAGCCAGTTCAGGATGTGCCGCTTTATAGGCTGAAAACTTTTCATTCCAACTCGCTTGGTTAGCTTGACCTTTGTCTTGTTGGTTCCAGTCACTTGCGATGTCGGCTGGGATTTCAAATGGTGCATGTGGCCAGTTCAAAAACTCACGTGCTGCTGCTATTTCTTCTTCACCTAGTGGCGCGCCGTGACAGTCATGAGATCCTGATTTGTTCGGTGAGCCAAAACCAATCACGGTTTTACAGCAAATCATAGTTGGTTTGTCGGTGACTGATTTAGCTTCGATAATCGCTGCGTTGATTGCTTCAGGGTTATGACCATCAACATCAGCAATTACGTGCCAACCATATGAGGCAAAACGCGCAGGTGTATCGTCAGTAAACCAACCTTCAACGTGGCCATCGATAGAAATGCCGTTGTCGTCCCAAAATGCGATTAATTTGCCTAGGCCTAACGTACCAGCTAGTGAACAAGCTTCGTGTGAAATACCTTCCATTAAACAGCCGTCACCTAAGAAACAGTAGGTGAAGTGATCAACAATATCGTGGCCATCACGGTTAAATTGAGCTGCCAACGTTTTTTCGGCAATCGCCATCCCCACGGCGTTTGAAATACCAGCGCCTAATGGGCCTGTTGTTGTTTCAACACCTGGCGTGTAACCGTATTCTGGGTGACCAGGTGTTTTAGAATGTAGTTGACGGAAGTTTTCAAGCTCCGACATTGGTAGGTCGTAGCCAGTTAAGTGTAGAAGCGAATATATCAACATTGAGCCATGACCGTTTGACAAGATAAAGCGGTCACGATCAACCCATTTTGGGTCAGTAGGGTTGTGTTTTAGGTGATCGCGCCATAATACTTCAGCGATATCTGCCATACCCATAGGTGCACCAGGGTGTCCTGATTTTGCTTTTTGTACGGCATCCATACTTAAAACACGAATAGCGTTGGCCAATTGTTGACGAGAAGGCATAGTTGCTCCTGAACTTGGTTTATTTTTTGATGAAAAGAAAAGTTGCGGTATTCTCGCTTACCGACGGATTTACTGCAAATATTATTCTCTTATTTCTTGTATGTTTTTTGTTATCTAGCAATGAGATGGACGTGATTAAAACTGTCCAATTGGTAGGGAAGCCATCAATATTTTTGCCGATATCAAGAGAAAACTTTTGCTATATTACCGACTTAGGCTAATCACTTGTTGTCATCAAAAGAGAGTTTTTTATTATGTCTATCGCTTTAGTGATCACTGATCGCAATGCTGAAAAGTTACGAGTATTATTACAGCAACGACTTCCCGAGGTTAAAATCCAGCTGTGGCCTGACATATCGTCTCCTGAGGAAGTGACCTATGCCGTGATGTGGAAACACCCCGTTGATATATGGCAACAGCTGCCAAATATTAAAGTAGCGCAATCGCTAGGGGCAGGGGTTGATCACTTTACTTTCGATCAAGCAATACCTGAACATGTGATTTTATCTCGTATTGTTGTCGATTCGCTTGCTCAGCAAATGGCTGAATATGTTCTTGGTGTGATGTTAATGCGCCAATGTCGATTGACAGAATTTGCCGAGCAACAAATACAACAGCGCTGGAAATTTCAGCGCCGATTACAAGGTAAACGGGTATTGGTGTTAGGTGTCGGTCAAATTGGCGATGTCGTTGCACGTCAATTGCAGCTTAATGGATTTGACGTGACAGGCTGGTCTAGAACGGTACAAACAGATAAAAACTACCCTTGTATTCAAGGTAAGCAGGCGCTGTATGATGCTTTAGCAGACTGTGATTACGCAGTGAACCTATTGCCAGACACTCAAGCGACTCGGTTATTGATCGATCGTGAATTTTTATCAGCTTGTAGTCAACAAACCTGGCTGATTAATGTTGGCCGAGGTAATACTATCAATGAAGAACACCTGCTTGAAGCGTGTCGTAATGGAGATATTTCCGGTGCAACACTTGACGTATTTCAACAAGAGCCTTTACCTGAAAAACACCCATTTTGGCAGCAGCCGAATATTAATATTACGCCACATATTGCCGCGATAACTGATCAGCAAGAGATCATCGAACAAATCGCTGACAATTACATCGCGATGACTCAAGAACAAGCGATAAAACACAAAGTGGATAAAAGTATCGGTTATTGAGCAATATCTTGACAAAAATCAATGAATCAGTCGCTAAAATGATGCTAATGTGTTGAAATCGTTTTACTAATAACGTAATGTTGATTTGTTAAGAGTCGAAAAAATAATAACGATAACTCTGAAGGCAAAAAATGAATAGGTCGTCTCCTAGGGGATTGAAGTTGACCACTGTGATGCTAGCCGTAGCGATATTAGGTTTATCCGCCTTTTTCAGCAATAGCGCCACAGATGGAGATAGGGACATTGTGATAGAGCAAGAAAATTAAAAGCTCAAGGATTTAACGATTAAAAAACCCGCATTAGCGGGTTTTTTTATGTCTGTAAATTTTTTGTACGGGCAATAGTGAGCTTAGCTGTACTCTAATTCATCTTCTAAGCGAGTTTTTCCACGTTTGAATAGTTTATTAAATTTGAACTTGAATAAATACGCGCCATTGATCGCGAGAATAATGACATTGGAAATCATACCTTGAACGACATCAATATGAGTGTAATAAACCCCTAAGCATAGACAACCTGTGAAGGTTACTAACCTGAGTTTAATCATATCTTTAACAAAAAATGCACCAATACATAAGGCTAAACCTAGCCAACTGATGATGTCGAAGAACATTTCGTTCATTAGTGGGTATTACTCCGTTTGTTTAATTACGTGGTCAAAAAAAGAGCGCGCATTATCAAGATTTAATGCACATTAAACAAACGAAAAAAATTACTATTTCGCATTAGTTAATCTAATGCTGAGTGAGAGGGTGGCGTCCCTGAGACGATTCGAACGTCCGACCCTTCGCTTAGGAGGCGAATGCTCTATCCAGCTGAGCTACAGGGACATTGACACTTAATATACCAAATATTAACTTTATTACTATTTAAATTAATATCTTACTGCTAAATCATTGTGCTGGATGTTGCCGAGGGTTTCATCGTTTTGAGTAACAGCAGTAGCGCTATCTTGAGTGACCTTAGTAATGGTAACTTTATAAGGGCTGAGCGTATATCCTGTATATTGTTTACCATTGTTAGCGATAAAATTTTCTTGGTGTAATAGCGAGAATTCATCACCAATTTGTACGCCGTGACGTTTACCAATATTTAAGATGAGTTGGTTATTACCTGCGTGAATAATTTTAGCTTGTGATGGTTGGCACATTAAGGATTCATCTAAGTCCATCACCGCTTGTTCTAAAATTCGATTAATGCCTAGGCCGTAAGGGCTTGTTTGGAATTGATTACTGGCAACGTCAACTTGCTCGCGGTATTTATATGTCCAAGGCGATGCCGCACTATATTGCTGCTCAAGAAAGGACTCTCCAGTGTTGCCATCAAATAGGTGGATCCTGATAGCAAAGTTTCGCGGTAGAATATCATTTTGCCAAAACTTCCAACTGTTGGTTGGTTCTTGCTCAAATGATAGGTCGGTAATTTCGGTGTAAAGAATAAACTGACTTTGGGTCATATTAGCAATACTAATAGTCAAATCTTTCAGCTTATCTTGATTAAAACTATCAATGTAACGACCGAACTCAGTTGTATTATTGAGCGCAAGTTGGGTTTGCATATAACGGGTGTTATTTTGAAGTTGTTCATTCAGTTGGTAGGCGATTTGCCTGTCCAGTTGGTAAATTCCACCTATATTGGCTTGTTCTCGGTATTTAATATGGGCTTTCGTCACTAACAAGCGCTTTTGGTAGTCGGCGGCAAAACACTGTTTCTCTTGCGGAAAAATGTCAGCGCGAATGGTGACAGTAACGACATCATCCTGGTAGTACTCTTCGACAATTTCAAAACCATTAACGACGCCACTAGCTCTAACATTGAGTTCGTCTTTGGTCATTAGGCCGTTGACGACTTGCTGAACACTCGAGACGGATGCTCCAGCGACGAGTAACGCTTTTTTTAGCGCATTTTCGGTAGCTCGTGTTTTAGCAATTTTCTTTCCGCTACTATCAATAAATGAACTCCCTGAAGCTTGGAACCACTCAGCATAAGCTGGTGTGGTATTTAACAGGAGAGTGATCAACGAAAGTTTAGCTAGTTTACTCATAAAAAATCTGTCACGCTTTTGGCACTGAATCTAATGATTATCGATAATGCATTTATTATGCCGAAGCTTTTTAAAAAGGTTCAAAGGTTGTAAGGTTTAAAGGTTGCAAGGTTCAAAGGTTGTAAGGTTTAAAGGTTGCAAGGTTTAAAGGTTGCAAGGTTCAAAGGTTGTAAGGCCAGAACAAAGTGTCATTCCCGTATATGGACTCCCGGATAATTACAACCTATTTTTTGCAATGTTAAGTAGGAAAGGTGCGTCCGTATATTCGGGCTCTATTTGAGTAGCGAACTCTGGCCCCTGATGTATTCGCACCTCCATGCCTCATCGAGGTGACGGTATTTTATACCGAGGGAATGAGCAGGCTCTTGGAGGTCGGTCTTACCTATTTTTTAATCGCATTAAATAAAGATGTAATTTCCTATAACTTAATTGATGGGTTGTCTAATTTAGTGGTGTAGCTCAGCTGGTTTTTGATATTGACTATCATGGCTTAACATCGCCCAAGCGGTTCGAACCGTTTTGTTGGCTAATGCTACCGCCGCTTTTTTAAGACTACCTTTTGCTATCAACTGTTTAATCCATATTTCTTTGTTGTTTTTAGGTTGCCGTTTATCCACGACTTTCACATAAGCCAAAGCACCTTGGATTAACGTTGAGCGTAGCCGTTTGTTACCACACTTTTTACCTATGGTACCGAGTACAATATTTCCTCCGGTACTATATTGCTTCGGTGTAAGGCCTATACAAGCCGAGGCTTCTCGCCCATTTTTAAAACTACTACCTTGATTTCCAAGGGCAATATAAAGGCCAAGCGCATTAACCGGCCCGACACCTTCTAGTGCCATTAGAGACTGGCATTGCGCTTGCTGTTTAATCAGTAAGCCTAGTTGTTTTTCAATGTGTTGCTCTTGCGCTTCGATAACTAAATACAGTTGATACATATTGCTTATTTGCTCTCGAAAAGCAAAAGGCAGCTCGTTTTCTCCATCCTCGAGTATTTCAGGAATGCGCTTTTTAAATGCCGAAATACCTTTGGGGATGGTGATGCCAAATTCAGATATTAACGCCCTAAGCATATTACTCATTGCTGTTAACTGGTCACTCAGATGTTGACGCATTCTTTCTATCGACTGTAAACCTTGTTGCTCAACGGTTTTGATGGCTACAGACTTTACTCTCGGTTGTTTTGAAGCTACGCCTATTGCCAAGGCGTCGTTCTTATCGGTTTTATGGCCCTGGCGAAAGGGGGTAACGGATTTGGTCGGGATGATTTTTGCCTTGTGACCGTGTTGCTCTGCAAATCTAGCCCAGTAATGTGAAGAGCCACAGGCTTCCATGACAACGGTCGCTGGTTTCTGCTTAATTAACCAATTAGTTAATGATGCCCTAGTAAAACTTCTATCTGTGAGCACTTTGTTTTTATCTGTTATAACACAGGCATGAAAAGAAGACTTTGCTAAATCGATGGCAATAACGTTATTATTCATTTGTATGGACTCCAAGGTAAAAGTTTAGGCACTTATTACGTTACTCCCCCAGAGGGAGGGAGTCCATACATCGAGGTGTTTTAATCGGGAATCTTTTGTTGAAGGTATAAAGGTATAAAACATTCCGACATTCCAACATTCCGACATTCCAACATTCCAACATTCCGACATTCCAACATTCCGACATTCCAGCATTCCAACATTCCAGCATTCCAACATTCCAGCATTCAAGAGTTGGCGTAAAAAATGCTTAAACTCTACTAGTAAAGACAAATAACGACCCACTAAGGGGAAATATTTATGAAGCACTGGCTTGCAATTGCTTTACCAAGTTTACTGGTAGCATGCTCATCTTCACAACAACCAACATCAGCTTATTACGCTCATGAACAGCTACCAAGCGAGCAAATTACTACGGCGAATATGCCTGTGCACGCAATCAATGATGTTGTCAAAGCTATGGCTAATAACTTAGTTAAATCAAGTGATTACGTTTCATCAAAAACGCCGCTGGCGGTTGCGTCATTTGTAAATTTAGATGATCTAGAGTCAACTCATTGGTTGGGTAATCAATTGGCTGAAAGTTTGGTCTATGAGTTACAACACTATGGCCTAACGGTGATTGATTATAAAACGACAGGTAGTATTCGGGTAACGCCCGAGGGTGATTTTGTTCAAAGTAGAGACTGGCAACAATTGCCGGCTCGCCAATTAATTGACTATGTTGTTACCGGTACTATGACCAAACAAGATGGCGGTGTGTTAGTTAATGCCAAAATTATTGGCATGCAATCTCATGTTGTTGTCGCAACCTCACAAGCGTACATTCCTGATTGGGTGATCGGTGAGCAGATATCACAGCAACAAAATGTAAAAATGCAAAATGGCAAGCTGTATCGAGATTCTCAAGCTGTTCAAAAAAGCAATGAAGCGAAATAGGAGCAAATAATGAAAAATATCTTGATAGCACTATTTCTAACGGCAATGGTTGCTGGCTGCTCTAGTGTTGATAAGCACGTGCAATATGAGCGCGTTAAACCTGAAAAATTCCCCGTGTTAACGGCAATAGGGTATGCGCCGATAAGTCTGCAAAAGTCTGATAATGAAACGCAGCGCATGTTAATGGCGATTAACGCGTCAAAAATTGCGGCATATGCCGAGCTCGCAGAGCAAGTTTATGGTCAACAAATTACCGGTAGTACGACCATGGCAGATTTAATTGTTGCGGATCAGGTGTTAACGGCAAAAATCCAAGGGGTTATCAGAGGTGCAAAGGTGATCAAAAGTTATCCCGTTGGTGATACCTACACAACTGAGCTAGCATTAGATTTTGAGGATGTTTATCACGTGTATGAAGTGATGCATGTTGAAAAACGAGTTAAAGATGTAACCTATTCTTGGTAAAGAGTACCAGCCACTAAGCTAAGAACATTATACGTACTTAGCTCAGTGGCTAATAGCTGACTAGGTAAGCTAAATTCAGAGATACATAAAGCCAAAAGTGCGACATATTGTTGTGCATTTGGCTTTCTATTTTTATTGCCGCTATCGCTAAGGAACTAAAACCACAGGGATCCCTGCTTTGTGCGCAATTTTATTAGCAACACTGCCGAGCAGAATATCGACAAACCTTGAGCGACCTCTGCGGCCCATAAATAGCATGTTGGCGCGTTCGTGTTTGGCACATTCATGCAAAACATCAACGGGATCACCCCAAAGCAGTTGATAGCTCATCTCAACACCGCTGTCTTGGTATGTATCGAGTAAAGGTTTAATGACTTTTTCTAGGGTTTCGTCTTGGACATTACCCTTATCGATAACATAAGGCTCGTTGCCTTCCATTAAAATGGGTTGGATTTTGCCAAATTCAATAACCGAAATTAGCTCGACTTGTGCATTTGTTTGTTTAGCAAGGTTGATAGCGCGCATCACCGCTCTTTCACTCCACTCGCTACCATCAACACCGACAATATATAAAGGCTTTTTCATTTTGTTTTCCTCCTTTAATTAACAATAACAATGAGATGCTGTTTCGGCAAATCGCTTTTATGCCCTAGATCAAGCTTTTGCTTAGTATTTTGTTTGGCATTTTGTTCGGTATAGTGTCGCTTTGCAAAAATCATCGCTACAGCTACTACATACAACATACTTAGTTACATAGATGTAAAACAATTGTTGTGTATTTGCGCTTTAATGTTACTGGTACATAAATGTCACAGAATCTACTTGTTATGCGAGATATAGTGATTTTTGTCATCTTTAGCTAGTGGTGTAATACATGATTCATCTTGTTTTTGTTTTGTTGTTAAGTTTCTTTAGCACTTTTACCTTTGCAGGAAATAGCGAGATAGTTGAGCATGAAATCGCTTATTTAATTCATGCCGTGGAACAAAGTGGTTGTACATTTCATCGCAATGGCGAGATCCACGATGCACCGAGTGCAGCAGATCATTTGCGATTAAAGCTGAGGCGGGGTAAAAAATTTGCCGACAGCGCTGAGCACTTTATTGAACGCTTGGCAAGTAAAAGCTCGTGGACGGGCAAGGCCTATCATTTGGAGTGTCAACCGGGTGAGCTGATGATGGTTGAATCTTGGATGATCGATAAGCTCATTGAATATCGTCAGCAACAGAGTAATAAGTAGTGCGTCTGAACATCGTTCATTGGTTGATTGTTATTAGCCTAAATTGGTCGGCTAATTCGGTTTTTGGCGCTATGTTTGAGCAAGAAGAGGCTTTGATTCCTCAGCTTCATCACTCGGTGGCAGATGTGTATTCAACAACACAACCCACCAAACTCAAATTGTTAACGCTCAATCTAGCTCACGGTCGTGGCGATAGCGTGAGCCAATTGTTGTTATCTAAAGAAAAAATAAAAGAAAATTTAAATCAAATAGGTCAGTTTTTATCGTATGAAAATGCTGATGTTGTCGCGCTGCAGGAGGCTGATGCAGCATCTTGGTGGAGCGGAGAATTTGATCACGTCGCTTATCTTGCGGGGTTGGCAGGCTATCGATATTACATTCACGGTAAACATGTTGATCGATTTTTTGGTCGCTATGGCACGGCAATTTTATCTAAGTACCCAATAACAAATAGCTTTAGTTATCGTTTTGCACCGACACCACCAACACCTAGCAAAGGGTTTGTTGTCGGGCAAATTAATTTGCCTTGTGCTACTGAGCCAACAAACTGTCACCCCATTGATATTTACTCAATCCATCTCGACTTTTCGCGGCAAAGTAAACGCTTGGAGCAAATTGCCCAGTTAAATGCGGTGCGCCAGCAACGACAAGTGCCGAGTATATTACTGGGAGATTTTAATGCTACTTGGCAGGGGGGGAATAAAGTCATTGGTACTATCTTGTCTGATAGGTCCCTAACAACCTATTTTAAATACTCTAATAGTCATAACACCTATGGTAACAAACGGTTAGACTGGATCTTTATTCCTAAAACGATGGCTTTTCTCGATTATCAAGTTGCTGACCAAGTGTTATCAGATCATCAAGCGGTTGTTGCAACGGTGTTAATGGAGTGATTAGCTGTCTTTTACAGGCGTTGATGGCTTTGAAAGTTCGCCTGAACGTGCTAGGTTAACCTCTGTTTTATCCGCGAAATATCGCTATTTCTGATTACAAAAATAATAATATGTTACGCCACTATTTTTTGATCATGTGTTGTTTGATCAGGTTTGCGGTTATCGCCGAGCCAAGTCCGTTTGACCAACGTGTCAGTCAAAGCATTGAAATCGATGATTATAACCTTGCTATTGAGGCGTTAAAGTCACTTGAAGGTAATAGTCTGTCGACATCAGAACAATCATTACTCAATCTGAGTTACGCAGATGTTGCTATTCGCCATGGCCAAATTCAAGATGCACTCGCGTATGCTTTGCAAGCAAGTCGATACGCGCAATCGCAGCGTTTGTTAGAGGATGTTGCTAAAGCAAACAAACTTGAGGCTGTTACCTATTACTACTTGGGTGACTACGATAAAGCGATTGATGGTTATCAAGCAACGCTAGTGCATTATCGAATGGTCAATGATTATGTGCAACAGGCAAACTTACTCAATAATATAGGCTTGGCCAATATTAGGGTTGCCGAATATGACAATGCGCTAGTCGCTTATTCTGAAGCACAGTCCTTGTATCAACAATACGGCAGTGTAGAGGACCAAATTGACATAAAACACAACTTGGCTGTGTTATATATCAGTTTACGCCAATACGACAATGCTATTGCGCACTACGAAGAAGTTTTACAGTGGCATAAAGCGAACTCAAGCCAAGCCCAAATCATGCATATTTATGGTGAATACAGTGTGCCGCTCAAGTTGGCACAGCAGTATCAACGGGCACTTGAATATGGTCTATTAGCTGTTGAGTATTATCGAGATACCAATAATCCTTATGCATTAGCTTCAGCCTTGCACAACGCATCTGAAGTTCACTTCGAGCTGGAAAATTATCAAGCTGCCGGCGAGTTAGCAGGACAAGCGATAACGATGGCTCGAGAAATTGGTCATCAAAAGGCGTTATCTGGTGCGTTATATACGTTAGCTAAAACACGGTTTGTTTTCCAAGACACCGAGCAAGCAATCGAATATCTAAGCCAAGCTCAAGCAATTGCCACAGAAGCAAATGATCAAGCGCTAGAGCTGCCAATTCGCTGGCTGTTTGCCATGTTGCACGCCAATCAAGGAAACAATCGAGAAGCGCTCGACGCCATGCAGATCGCGATCAATCAACAAAATAAGTTAAATAACATCAGTTTGAATACAAAACTTGCGCGTTATCAATCAAAAATGCTCGCTCAGGAAGTTAATCAATTAAAACACGCTAAAGCGTTAGAAGAACTCAGGGCAAAACAAGTATTTGAGTACTGGGTAGCGGTAGTGATTTGTTTGGTATTATTTGGTTTTCTAAGCTTCGTGCTGTATCGACGCAACGTAGAACGCAGAGCGAATTCGCTATTGACACAAAAAATGCTAGAGCGAACCAAGCAGATTGAAGAGCTAAATCGCGAGTTATCATTGAGTTCTCAATCAAAAGTCAACCAATGATGATATTGCGTTATTGAGAAAATTATTGATTTTATTGTTTGTTAACCTAAGGTAAACGTATAATTGATAAAAACTGACAACCAAGGAAATCTTATGCCTGTTGGACTTCGGCACTCCTTTCTAATTAGCCTTTTATTTTTATCTTCTTTTTCTGTGTTAAGTAATGAACAGACCGAGTCTAGTGACGAGCTTACCGAGGTTGAACGGGTCGTCAGTTCGCGTATTGGCAGTAGTATTTGGGAACAACAAGATCCTTACAAAGTACAGTACGACGATCCTTATAAAATTTCACTGTTCGATGCCCAAAATGGTGAGGACAGTGCCCGGCTTTGGTCGCAAACAAAATCAATCTTTGGTTATGGCTTTGGTGTTATCGGGGTCATCTGGTTGTTGCCTGACGAAATTTCTAACTGGGATAAAGATGGTAAATTCCTGAAAAAATGGGGCGACAACGTTACCAACCCACCCGTTTGGGACAGAGATGTCTTTTGGATCAACTATTTAGGTCATCCATATTTTGGTGGTGTTTATTATCAAGCGGCAAGAAAGTCGGGCTATCGTCAATGGGACTCATTTATGTACTCATTTTTGATGTCGACTTTTTATTGGGAGTACGGTGTTGAAGCTTTTGCTGAGCGCCCGTCAATTCAAGATTTAGTTGTAACACCTGTGCTTGGCTGGGTAGTCGGGGAGTACATGTTCCAAACCGAGCAAAGTATTCTTGCTAACGGCGGTAAGGTGATGGGCAAAGAATGGTTGGGTTCAACCGCATTGTTTTTCTTAGATCCTGTTGATAGCCTTGGCCGCGGCATTAATAACCTGTTCGATCGCGACATTGTGCGCGCCGGCACTGGCTTTATCTCTGTTCATGAAGTACCTGTTGGCAACAATGGTGATAACGAAACCATGGTGCGTTACAACATAGAATACACCCTAGGCAGTGGTGGCCGCCAAAGAGCGAGCTACCAAAGTTATGACTACACCAAAGTCACTGGTGATCCTGTCGATACCAGTATTGTTGGTATTGGTGTAGGCCTTGGTCAAACAAGTTTAGATGACGACTGGGGGGTGGAAAACGCAACAACATTAAATGCATCGCTTGGTTTATATTTTTCTCGAAAGTACTCATTGCGCCTACAATACGCTCGAGGCCATGCTGATGATTTAGTCTCCGGCGAAGAATACACCTATGAAAACTATGGTTTGAGTGGCCAACGTTACTTTCAAACAGATAAAGATTTGCGTCCGTTCTTAAGCTTAGGTTTTGGCGAGGAAATGAAAGACCAAGATCGCGACCGCTCAACCTTTGTCACCAGTTTAGGAGCAGGGCTGTACTACAAACTTAATAACAATTGGAGCATTGAAGGTGAGGCAAAAAGGTTGATTAGTACGCGCTATAAAACTCGGGACGATTTATTTAGCCTAAACCTGATTTATCGCTTTAATAAAGGTGAGTGGTTAGAGTAATTTAGCGGTTAAATGACCCTATTATTAGGGTATATGTTGCAAAATTGTTAGCGCTCTAGTAGTTTGTTGGTTGGAAATTAAACACTTACCAAACTGCCACAACAAGATGAGCGCTAATTTCACTGTGCGGGTTGGTAGCTATAACAATAATAAGGAAAGCCAATGTCCGTAGAAACTATCTATAAAGTTATTTTATACCCGTTTATCAAAGAATCTATCGCAAGCCTAAGTTCAATGACAGAACTTACGGGTGATGCTGGCGAAGCTTTTGTCGACAGCGTTGATGATTTTCGCTTCAAAGGCTACGCTGTTTGCTCTGATATTACTGGCGGGCTCGACGGGGTGATTATGATGCATCACTATCCTGAAACAGCCATCGCAATTGGTAATTCTGTATGCGAAAAAATGTTTGATGAAACCTTTGATTACGAAGAAATTAACGAAGAGTTGAGTCATGCCTTAGCCGAGTGGGGTAATACTATTGTTGGTCGCTCAACTGAGCTGCATGGTCGCTACAATTTAGATTACGACTTTTCAAGCCCATACTTTGTTCACGATGTTAACGATATGGACCAATACCTTGAAGGTGTAAAAGAAGTTATTACAGTGCCAATTATGGTTGAAGGTGTGGGTCGTTACTATTTCAATTTATTAATTCGCAATGTGTCCTATCAAGAAATAAGCGACAAACAACCTGCCTCTAACGTAACAGGTATCGCCAACCCATACTCTACAGAACTACCGACATCGTCAAAGATCTTATTAGTTGATGATAGCCTGATGATTCGCAAAGCGATGAAGCGCTACCTAAACCAACTAGGTTATGAAAATGTCATTGAAGCTGATGATGGTCATAGCGCTGTCGAGCAGGTTAAAGCACAAAATCCAGACTTTATGTTTATGGACGTTGTCATGAATGACATTAATGGTAATGAAGCACTGCGTATGATTCGTGAAATGGGGAGCGACATTCCAGTGGTTATGCTGTCATCGGTAACGGATCAGAAACTCGTTAGCGAATGCGAAGCACATGGGGTTTCTGGTTTTATTTTTAAACCTATTCAAGCCGATAGCGGTGCAGCAATTATTAAAGATTACCTAAAAATCGCGTAATAGCTTGAATGCTCAATAGACGATGCCAAAGCCGATGTTTAATCGGCTTTTTTATTCGTTGGCTTAGATGGGGTAGAGGGAAGCGTCGATATTACAGTGAACGTTGATTACCACGCAGTATTCAAGTGACTTTAAATCCAGATGGCAAAACATACAAAATAACGGGATTGCCAAAACACAAAAGTATTTTTCAGCCAAACGAATATTGCTTTGTGCCAATGGCGGAATTAAGTTTTCTTTATAAGATTGTTGCTATGAAGCAATTAACTCAATTTTTTACTATAGCAAAGCGTCATACCCGCGAATGCATACATGGATGTAAGTAAGTAGAATAATGCAGGAGCAATTATCGAGGCGGGAACCTCATAAATTCAAAGTGAGCTTATGAAAATTAATGCAAAAGATACTGAAAAATGAAAGGAGCCCCCCTGTAACAACGTCAGGGGATGACGGTTCTGCTTTAGCTGGGTTTGGTCGAGTCTCTAAATCACTGTTTAGCGCCGTTCAGATAAGGTAAATCCTGTACTGGCAACCACTACTGATAATTCCACAAATATCTTCAAACTCCTTAACATAGCATTGAGTGGGTTAACTACTTATTTCAACAGGTATATTAACGTAATTTCTTTTTTATTAACGTGTAAAACGTTATTCTATAGGCGTTTTTCTTTTTAGAGATAGGTTTCAATGGCCGGAACGAGTTTATTAGCATTAATTGATGATATTGCCACTTTGTTAGATGATGTGGCCGTTATGTCGAAAGTTGCAGCAAAGAAGACCGCTGGTGTTCTCGGTGACGATTTAGCCGTCAATGCAGAGCAAGTTAGTGGCGTTAAAGCCGACCGTGAATTACCCGTTGTCTGGGCTGTTGCTAAGGGCTCTTTCAAAAATAAGCTCATCCTTGTCCCCGCGGCATTGCTTATTAGTGCTTATTTACCCTGGCTTATTACGCCTTTGTTACTTTTAGGGGGCTGTTTCTTGTGCTATGAAGGTGTTGAAAAAATCGCTCACTGGTTATCGCCTGATAAGCAAGATAGCGATGATCACAAAGCCTTAATTAACGCAGTTAGCACTGATTCCATAGACTTATTAGCGTTTGAAAAGCAAAAGATTAAAGGGGCGATTCGCACTGACTTTATCTTGTCGGCTGAAATTGTCGTGATTGCTTTGGGCACTGTGCAAGAGCAAACTATGCAAATGCAAGCAGCAGTTATTTCTAGTTTAGCCATTTTGATTACTGTCGGCGTATACGGTGTTGTTGCCGGTATTGTTAAGCTCGATGATGCAGGGCTTTATTTAGTGAAAAAGAGCCAGTATGGCCGTGATAATAAGCCAATGTATTGGCTAGGTAGTAGCTTACTTGCGTTTGCGCCAAAATTAATGAAAGCATTGACGATAATTGGTACAGTAGCGATGTTACTTGTTGGCGGTGGTATTTTTACTCACGGCTTGCCGTTTTTACATCATTTAGTGGCTAGTTCATCTGATGCCTTAGATACATCGTCATTTTTAGGTGGTATTTTGAGTGCAATTTCGCCACTATTAATGACGCTGACAGTTGGTTTTATTATCGGTGCAATTGCGTATTTTGCCGTTGAAATTTTCAAAAAACTTCAAGCTAAAAAATCGTTTTCGTCATAGTGCCAAAAACTGGCCTGAGCGGGGTTACAATTCGTTTCATAAACTAAACGTTAAACCTGTTAATTTATTATATATTTTATTTTTTGCACCTTAATCAGTAGCTAGCATTATTTTTGTTATGAACGCGTGGCAATATTTTTCATATTCTTCTATCTCCAAATTTGCGTTTTTGGCAATGCTTATCCCGAGCATTTTGCCAACAGATGCGCGTGCAACTGAAACCATTGATCAATCATTTTGGGATTTTAATAAATTTTACCAAAATGATAACGGTGACTATGTTCACGGTATCGGCCGTATTCATGTCGACTCTGTGCGCGTTGACAGTAAAGAATATGGCCACTTCCAGGACTTCTATTGGCGCCGCTTCAGGTTTGGTCTAGAAAGTCGATTTGATGACATTACTTATACCTTAGATGCCGATTTTAATTTGAACAATGACTATGGCGATACTTTTCGCCGTATCGCAGACGCTAACGTTAGCTTTCTACTTGATTCTGGCGCGCGGGTTAAGGTGTTTAAACAAGCTGTTCCTTTTACTTTGGAAGGTAAAACATCAAGCCGAACATTACTGACGCCTGAGCGCAGTAATCTTGCGAATAACTTGTGGTTTGTTGGTGATTACTTTAATGGCGTGACTGTAACGAATACGTTAGAGAATAACTGGCATTATTTTGCTGGTGCTTACTTGGGAGAATTAGTAAAAGGTATTTCATTTGACACTTCTACGCTTTTTGGACTCTTTTCAATAGGCCGTACTTATGATGCAAACCAATATTGGGATAATGCGCTGTTTTCAATTGATGTATTGGTCAATGATAAAAACCCATTTGAAGGCAATGATGCCTTCTCACAAGTTACGAGTTTTTCCACTAAGTTTGAGCGAGATAGTTGGGGGATCTGGACGGATATCGGCTTTGGTAAGGGACATAAAGAGCAAAGCGATATTTGGGGCTATGAACTCATGCCGTATTACACGCTAAATGATAAGTTTCAATACGTAATGCGCTTTACCTATATTCATTCATCAGATCCGCATGGCATTAGGCAAGGGCGTTATGACAGTGAGTTAACGCAAGGTCGCGGTGATAGGTATAGCGAAATCTATGGTGGTGTTAATTGGTATTTTAATCGCCATAAATTAAAACTTCAGTTGGGATTACAATACGCAGATATGAGTGATAAAACCAATCAGGGGGGCAACTTTAGTGGTGTTGCTTTAACGACAGCATTTCGTTTGTATTGGTAGACGCTAAGCTTTTGTAACCGGCCGTATACTAAAAATGACAGCCTAAGGCTGTCATTTTTATCTGTAAAACAGCTTATTTACTATGCGCTAGGCGAAGGCCTAAGTCTGGCATGCGTACATTGTCACTTGCCATATCTCGTATAAAAACGAACGACTCATCCGCGTGGTATTCATAACCAGAGCCGCGTGTTACTTTCATTTTGATTTTAGCTCGTGGAATGTCTATTACCACATGAGGATCTTTTTTGTCGTGGTACATGTAGGACTTCTCTTCAAAATCATCTGAGCAAAACTCCCACATATTGCCTGTCATATCATACAAACCCAATTCGTTAGGTGCTTTTAAGCCCACGGGCTGAGCTTTTCTATTAGCGTTACCTGAATACCAAGCGACATCATCAATATTATCTGAGCCACTGTACTTGTAACCTTTAGATTTGTTACCACCACGTGCGGCGAATTCCCACTCGGCTTCAGTGGGGAAGCGATAGTTTTTTCCTGTACGGGCGTTGAGTTTAGCTAAAAATATCTCGGCCTGTGTGTAGCTTAAATTATTTAGAGGGCAATCATCACAGTGAAAATAACTCGGATTCCAACCCATCACTTCAATATATAGGTCTTGGGTTACTTCATACTTGCTGATGTAAAAGTCACTCAATTCTACTTCGTGAACAGGCTTTTCTCGGCGACGAGCTTCTGGACTATCTGAGCCCATCAAGAATTTACCGCCTTCGACTAGTACCATCGAATTTTCTAGCTTTTCATTAAGCGCTGTTGGTAGTGGTGATGTGTCGTACTTCGGTTGTTCGGTGTTTGTCGATGCGGCTAAATTAGTTTTGGGTTCTACTGAAGGCTTGAGCTCGGTTGAGCCGCAACCCAGTAATAAGCTAGCCGCTAAAAAGGTAAGAGAGAATTTCAATGTTTTATTTTTGTATCGCATGTTGTTTTATCGTTAATTTGTTCTCCCCTATATTTGTACCAAAAGCGAGATTATTAAACAATCAACAAAATGTATTAAAAGTGTTATCACAGGTGCGCTAACTTAATGATTTAAAGAGCTTATTCTTAACCGATCGCCAATGCGTTTGCGGTACTGAAGGTGAGAGTTCTTCAATCAAGTTAAAATCTAGCGCCGATTTAGGCTGTTTACCACCATGGGCAAGTAAGACGTGGTTGACATCTAGCTGTGCCAACCGCGCTATCGAATTTCGATAGCGATTTGGGTAAAAAATTGGAAATGGCGGAATGTAATTACCTTTTACCGCAACGAGTAAATCAGCGATATATATTTGTTTGGTTGGCAAGTGCATAACAGATAAATCTCTGTCGGTATGGCCTTGAGAAAACAAAACTTGCCAGTCTTCAAATCCTGGAATGACGTCGCCATCATTAAGCTTGATATCAAAGCTCAGGTGTCTTGGGTAGAGGATTTTTTGTTTGCCCTTGCCAATGCGTTTACCAACCCAACGAGCAAGCGCCATATCGGTTAAGTACATAAAGAAGCCATCTATTCCCTGATACCAATGGCCATCAACATTAGCGCCGATCAATTTACAACCGGTGACTTTTCGCAATTCACTGGCAGCGCCGGCGTGATCGGGGTGCATATGGGTTACCACCACGTTTTTTAAACTCGCCAGTGGTAGTTTTAACGTGTTGGTTATGTAATTAGTAACGGTATCAACGTCAGCGCGACAGCAACCATCGAGTAACATCAATTGTTGCGCTTCTTCAACGAGATAGATTTGCTGGATATAGCCGTCAAGCAAGTGAAGCTTCATAAAGTGATAACGCCTGGAAATTAATCTTTAAAAATGACTATCTTACAGGCGCTTGGTGATTAAAATCTAGTGTCTATTACTAACGAACTATTGACAAAAAGAGACACGTCCATTGACATAAAATAACCAGTAACTCACTAAATAAAGCGTTAAGGTAGCTCATGACCTCGTGCCGTTACATATAAACTGTACCAATGCTCGCGTGACAATTCGATACCGTAAACTTGAGCACATGCCTTGATCCTATTGATATTGGTTGTGCCAATAACCGGTTGCATGTTGGCAGGGTGGCGCATTAACCAAGCCAGCACTATCGCCTCTGTTGATACTTGATACTCATCGGCAAGTGTTGCTACAAGTTGTGTTGTTTGCTGTATGTTCTGCGGCTGATCACTAACATCACGGCCACTAAATAATCCCTGTGCTAAGCTCCCCCAAGCTTGTATTTGTACCTTGTGTAGTTGGCAATACTCTAAGGTAGAACTAGCAAAGTTAACACCTGACTCGCCAGAGCAGCCTGAGGTGACAGCATTTTCTATGAAGGCAAGGTGATTGAGGCTCAACTCAAGTTGATTACAAACAATAGGAGCGTCAATGGCTTGTTGTAATAAGGCGATTTGTCCGTGGTGCATATTCGATACGCCTAAGTGCTTAATTTTACCTTGCTGTTTTAATTTTTGGATAACGTCAGCAACTTCATCCATTTGCGCGAGTGGATCGGGGCGGTGTAACAATAAAATATCGAGTTGCTCTATGTGTAATCTAGCAAGAATATTATCAACACTCTCACTGATCCATTGTTTAGAAAAGTCGTAACGCTTAGGGCCAAGATCATCGTTAAACCGGATACCACATTTAGATTGAATCGAAATTGCGTCGCGCAGTGCAGGGCGCTGCTTTAATACTTGACCAAACACTTGCTCTGCTTTGCCAAAGGTATAAATATCGGCGTGATCAAAGCTAGTAATACCCAAGTCTATGCAGGTATCGATAATGTGATGGGTGTGTTGAATGTCTTGTTGGCTAATCGGATTTTGATTCCAACCTCCACCCAGGCCCATGGCACCGTATACAATTCGGCTTGTGTTTGGCAGGTATTGGGTCAAAACGTGTTGTTTGCTCATTGTGCTATCACTGGTTTTTGTTTGTCGTGGCTATTTATTATCACGAAATTGCTTTGTCTAATATATAAGGTAAATAAGAAATGATTGTTCTTTATGTAGTACAATTGTCGTTGGTTGGGGGAATTTGTAGCTAAAGGACCATGGATAATCACAAAAAACTTGAACGCCTGATGTTATTTCACGAGGTTGCAAAAGATCTTAGTTTTACGAAAGCAGCTGAGCGTTTGGCTATTTCTAAAAGCCATCTGTCATTGCAGATCAAAAAGCTTGAGCAAGAAATGAACGTTGCTTTATTAGTTCGTTCTACGCGCAGCGTTAAACTCACCGAGCAAGGTCAGGCGATTGCTCGGCAAACACAAGATATTCAAGGTTCACTCATTGATATTGAACGATCGGTAAATGCTGGTAAAGAGCAAATTACCGGCGTCATCAAATTGACTGCGCCGCTCCTATTTACCCAAGCGATACTACTCAATATCTGCCAAAAGTTTAAACAGCGCTATGCTGAAGTTAGCTTCGCTATTGATTGTAGTTATACTCCTCATGACTTACACCAAAGTGATTATGACTTAGCATTTCGTGCGACTTCGCAGCCGCCACAAAATATGGTTGCTCGAGCGCTACTACCATATCAAACGATCTGTTATGCATCACCGAGCTATCTTGCCGAAAATGGGACGCCAACATCGGTCGACGAATTAACGCTTCATCAGTGTCTAGCTGGGCAAGACCAACGGGTTTGGCAATTTAAATCGGGCGAAGTACCGATAAACGGCTGGCTGCAACTAAATGATAATAACTTATTGAAAAATCAGGCAGTAGCAGGGAGTGGAATAGTGAAAATACCGGATTATTTTGCAAAAAAAGAGGTAGCACTGGGAGAGTTGCTACCTTTATTGCAACATCAAAGCTTGCAGGAGCGGACAATTTATCTGCTATACCCACAAGTGATTTTTCAATCAAAAAAACTCAAGACTTTCATCGAATTTGTCTTCGATGAAATCAAGTATCTAAAACATGTAAAAAGGGATAGCTAAGAGGCTGAGACTACCGCGTTCTTGTCACTGCGCCAATAGTTGACCAAGCCAATTAACGAGGCTGCAATCCAAAATAGCTCGATAACAAAACTTGCTAAATTAAAGTTATAGCACAGGCTGATCAGTAGCAAAATCGCGCCAATAAGATTCATTAAATTGTAAGTGAGGCTAGTTGGCGTAATTTTTTTCAGTTGTAGTAGGAAAAAACAACCAACCACTAAAAATGTGCCAGACATACCAATTATGTCGAACAATAAGTCCATAAGAATACTCCAAGCTAAGAAGTGTGATCCAAATTGCTGGCCCTGTCCGTGGGAAGGATCTTCTCTAATCCGTGAAACAGCTTGTCGCGGCTAAATTTTCTAAGGCAGTAACGTTACCTAGTTTTTAGCGAAAGCGTATTATAGAGTTCGTTATGAAAATGTAAATAATAAAGTGAGTAAATCGCAAAAAATAAAGCCAACAGTTGTTGGCTTTATTAAGACGATGGTGTGTAAACTAGCCGCGTTTTCTGGCTAAGGCACAACCAAGTACGATTAATAACCATGCCATCGAACCACCACCAGAGCTAGAGCTCGTTGATGTTGTCGTTGTCGGCGCAGGACGTGCTGTTACCGTTACCGACATAGTGTCTTCAGCAACATTACCGTTTGCATCTGTTACACTCACCGAGACATTGTAGGTACCAGCACTAGCGTAGGTATGGCTAGGGTTTGCTTGGCTAGATGTATTGCCGTCGCCAAATGCCCATGCATAAGTGTAATCAGCACTACCGCCGGATACTGACGAGATAAAGTTAACGGTTAAATAACTCACTGTTCGGGTAATAGAAACGGCAACACGGTCGACAATATCTATGTTTAAGGTTCGCACCAGTTGTTGGTTAATTTCATCGGTTACCGTCAAGGTTACATCGTAATTGTTCTCTTGTTCGTAATCGTGAGATGCGCTTTGGCCAGCAACGATGTCTTCGCCGTCACCAAAGTTCCACCGGTAGGTTAACTCGCCAACACCACCGGTAACGTCAGCATCAACAGTTAACGTTAAACCTGTTAGGTTGGCAACAATTTCACCGTCTAGTGCTTCACCAACCGATAGTGCTTTTTCGACGGTTTTAGTGCCAGTATTTGAGCTGTAACTCACTTCAACATCGTAACTACCTGCGCTCGCATAGGTATGCTCAATTGTGCGTCCCATAAGGCTAGTGCCGTCACCTAGGCTCCAAGTTATTGACGTTGCGTCGGCAATATCTTGTGCTTCTAGGGTTAAAGTGACCGTTAAGCCTTGGCGCTCAGCTTCAACGCGCTGCATGCCATTATTAGAAATCGTCAAATCAGCGCTACTGTAATCGCTAGCAATTGTTTCAACTAACATCTTCATGCCAACGAAAGGTAGGTCTATACCTGATTCAGGTTGAGCGGGGAATGAATAATCTAAGCTATCGTCAAATAGGTCGAAGACTGAGGTTTCGTTATCGAAATTAGTCGCTGTATGCGGCAATATTCTAAATGCAGCATCACTGATTTGTGTACTGGTGTTATATAAGCGACCTGATGATGATTTGATTGGGCGTTGATCAGCATCAACAACACCAATTTGTACTTTACCAGGGTGAGCATTAACTTGGTTATTTGCTACCCCTGTATCGCTATACCAGAGTAAAACACCTGAATGGTAATTTACCGAAGGTAACATGCTGTCGGTATCATTTGCACTGCGTAACTGGACGTAATAATGATGTGCCGCGCCATCAATAGTGTTAGTAATTCTGCTAAAGCCGTCTAAGGTAAAGCCTGCATTCGTTTCTGCATCTAAACGAGCAACATTTTCACTGGCGGTATCAATTGAGATATCGTCAGCCATAAAACCGTAACCGCCTTCAAATTGGTCGGTTTTGTATAAAAAGCTTACGGTAACGCTTTGGTTAGCAAAGCTCGAGAGATCAAAGGATAAGTCTACCCAAGCCAAGTCGCCCTCAGCGCCTGCAATGTCTGCTGAATCACCCGTGATAAAATGAGTAACGTTTTGATAGTATTCATTCGTCACTTTGGTGTGGTTACCGGCAATCGCTTGACCATCAACCATAACTTGTAGGTAATCGTAGTCTACTTCGATATTCCAGCGAGCCTTCATGGTCAGCGTTGCAGCATCAGCTGGTAAGGTTACGTCAAAACTCATGGTATTGGTTTTTTCATCACCATTGCCAGAATAAAACTGATAATCACCAGTGTAAGGTGCGCCGATCGGCACTTGCTGTGGTGGTAGAGAAACTTTTAGCTGGTTGACGCCTGATTCGTGATTTGTTGCCGCTACTAAAGATTTAGCTTCGCTGCTGATTTGATCGAATTCAATGATCTCTTGGTTGATCCAATTACCGCCATAGCGGGTTTGGAAATAATCCCTACCATAAGGGCTAAATGAAACAGGTGATGTGCCTGCCGGAGAGCCGACCCAACTGCCAGAGGCCATCACTGACCAATCGCCAACAGGTGAGCCGTATTGACCATTTAGCGTGTCGTATTCATCAGGCAAACCTAAGTCGTGACCAAATTCATGGACAACAACACCGGTAGCTGCATCAATAGGGTTGATTGTATAGCCAAATAATCTAACATCTGAACCGGGAACATCTACCGGCTGTTGGTTTTCGTCAAAGACAAAGAATCGATGTGACCAAATAGCATCATCACCTAACACGCCACCACCAGCTTCTTCGCCAACACTTGAGTGGAAAAGCATCACGTGATCAATAATGCCATCTGGCTCGTTAACATTGCCGTCGCCGTCGATGTCAAAAAAGTCTGTTTGATCGTACTCAGCCAGATCAATGCCTTGCTCAGCTACGGCTTTTGTAACCGCTTCTAACACGAGTGCCTGAACGTCTATATCATCGCCATCATCGCCGTTAGCACCGTAATCGGCAGCATCGTTATCGGCAGTTACCCAGCCAACTGCGTTACCGGTAAAATTAAGGCTTTGGCCTGATTCTTCTTGATAAAACTGATAAGCCGACTGGATATTTTGACCGCTTGGGCCAGTGTAACCGGTTTGTGAAAAAAGCAGGTCGTTGTAGTGTTCAGCTGAATAATCACTGTAGTACATATCGGTATCACTAGCCGATAGACGGTTGTCATTATAGGGTAGATCAGGGAAATCAATCATGATCGCTAACACTTTGACTGTGGTGTTAACGACAGCGCTCGCCGACTTTTCTTGGCTAAATAAGCGTTGCTTTTGATATTTGCTTGGTAATTTTTTACCGCTGATCGCCATATGAGGCGCTTGTTCAGCATCCATGACTTTAGCACCAAAACTACCGTTTAATTTGGCTCGTCCAAAGTTTTTGTTCGCAATAAAGTTTTTTATCGCCGCTCGACGTGTGGCTTCATCGGCAAGTGGAGAAAGCTCTCCGCGCTTTTCAAGCCAATATAAAATACGCGCCTCATTAATAACGCCGACATCAGCTGGTGTGCCTTGGTGCTTACTCGCAAATACAGGGCTAGCAGCCACAATACTGGCAAGCGCAAGGCTTGTTATCTTTCCTCTAAGCATACTTGATTATCTCCGTTGATATCCCTTTCTGATTTTATTTTGCAATACAGGCACGGCTATGCCTGATGGTATATTTATTACGCATGATAGCGAGAGTGCAGATTAAAAAAAAGAAGTTTGTTAATATTTTGTTAACATTGTTTGGCATTTATTATGTGTTTTTGCCATATAAGCGATGGGGAAGTCAAAAATCTTAAGCTAACTAGTTGATAATAATGGATGTAAGTGATTACTTTTAATAGGTTAGCTAATTGCTTATCCAGCGCTCATGTTATTTAAATGCTGGCTAAATAAGTGTTAACACGGTAGTGTGGTCAACAATTCTTTAACACTACAAACCTCAGATGCTAGCGCTAACCATTGTTGATTCGATAAATAATTTGGTATTTCAAACACCGAGGCTGTTGATCGAGAAACTCACAGATAAATATTTTGATAATTGCCTTGCCCACGAACTTGATCCGGTCATGCAAAAGTACATAAAAGATGTTCCTACGCTAGACGAAGCGAAAAAGCTAGTTAAAAGCTCGATCAAACCTTGGACGGGTGAAGAAGGCCAATGGGTTACATTTGCCCTCGTTGACAAAGTCGATGGTAACTATATTGGTGAACTATTTTGTCGCTATGAATCTATTGACTATCAGCGAATAGAAATCGGATTTCGACTGTCGACGTTATACCAGCAAAAAGGCTTGATGACTGAGGCACTGGCTGAGTTTTTAAGGCAGCTTACGCAAATTGCTCAACCGACTAAGTTTATTGGCTATTGTATCAACGACAACATGGCTTCAAAAAAGACCATGACAAAGCAAGGCATGATACAAGAGGGCATATTGCGCAAGCATTCCACGGTAAACGGGGTTTGGTATGATGAGTGTGTGATGGGTTTGGTGTTATAAAGTCGCGCTATATTGCGCTAGACTTAACCTAACTTTATTTTTATTTTTATTCTAATTAAAGGGATTACTGAACGCGTTATGGCTAAAATTGGTAATATTTCACATCACGATAACTTTTTTTACTTAACACTCTCACTTACCGTGTTGTTATTCGGTATCGCACTATCTCATCAATTTTTTGATGCTTCAAGTCAGCGTTTGATGTTGACTTCTATCGCAATGGTGTTGCTCGTTTCTGTACTCGGTGTTAAAGAAAATTTAAATTTCAAAGAGCCAGCCGTTTTTTTACCGATTTTGAGCTGTACTTTAATCATTGTTGGCTATCAACTTAATATTTACCATTTTTATCTTTTTCAATTGGTGATGCTACTTATCTTTTTCGGCTATATGGCTTACCACGTTGCAGTTCAGGTGATATTTACCGGGCCGATAGATCTGAACAAAATATTAGGATCGATTTGTCTGTATTATTTGATCGGTTTAACCTTTGCTATTTTATACACCTTATGTCAAATGACTATAGGTCCTGCCTTTAGTAACAGCACTGAAACTCAACACTGGTACTTACTACTCCCAGATTATATTTATTACTCGTTTGTTATTCTATCAACCGTTGGTTTTGGTGATATTGTGCCATCACAGCCAATTACTAAATTTTTGGCTTATTTTGAGGCGATCATCGGCCAATTTTATCTTGCCATTTTGGTTGCAAGTTTAGTCAGTTCAGCAGCGACGCAACGCAAGCTTAAACGCTCATTGAATGATTAAGCGTTAATTAATGCAAAGTAGTTGGAATGTATCACATGGCAAATCAACCTTTTGAAAAACTTACCTTGGCCAGTGGCCTTACCCTGAAAAATCGCTGTGTAAAAGCGGCGATGGAAGAAAGCTTAGGCAATACGCAACAGCTACCCGATCGTGAAATTGAGCGCTTGTATCAAAAATGGTCAAACGGCGGTGTAGGTTTGATTATCACCGGTAACGTGATGATCGATAAACTGGCGATGACGGGGCCCGGTGGGCTTGTCTTAGAAAATGAAGGTGCAGTGAGTGCATTTGCCAAACAAGCAAAAGCAGGGCAACACAACGACTGTAAAATCGTCATGCAGATCAATCACCCCGGTCGGCAGGTCTATAAAAAGATGCAAGGCAAAGTACTTTCGCCTTCAGCTATTCCGCTAGATTTAGGTAAACATTCTAGTTTGTTTGGTGTGCCTAAAGCGATGAATGAAAATGAAATAATGGACGTGATCAAACGCTTTATTACCACCGCTCTTTTGGCCGAAAAGGCTGGTTTTAATGGTATTCAAGTGCATGCAGCGCATGGCTATTTGATTTCACAATTCTTATCGCCATTAGTTAATAAACGAGATGATCAATGGGGTGGTAGCCTCAATAACAGAGCGCGTTTGTTACTCGAGGTGGTTAGCGGCATCAAAGCAGCTGTGAGCTCTTCTTTTTCTGTTTCGGTTAAGCTAAATTCGGCTGACTTTCAGCGCGGTGGATTTGATGTTGATGAGGCTGAGCAAGTTGTTGCTATGTTGGGTAACTTAGGCGTTGACTTTGTTGAGCTTTCAGGCGGTAGTTACGAAGCAGCAGCGATGCAGGGGGTCACTAAAGACGGTCGCACGCTAGAACGCGAAGCCTATTTTTTAAGCTTTGCACAACAAATAGCGAAAAGCGCAACAATCCCCATTATGACGACCGGTGGTGTTACCCAGCTTGCGACAGTTGAACGCGTGCTTGAGCAAAATATCGCGCTTGTTGGTATTGCCTCAGCATTAGCTTTTCAGCCTGATTTAATTAATCAATGGCAGTTACAACCAGACTTCCAAGCTAAAATCTTACACCCGAGTTTTAAAGATAAAACATTACATGCCTTAACAACCATGGCGATCATTCGACGACAACTGATTCGACTAGGCGAAGGAAAATCGAGTCAAAAATCTCAATGTAGCCTCATTTCTCTTGTTCGCGATCAACTTCGCTCTGCTCGATTGACCAAGCGCTATCTGCGCAATAATTCAACACTAAGTTGACATACCTAGAATCTCTA
Source organism: Thalassotalea sp. LPB0316 (assembly GCF_014898095.1). Taxonomy (NCBI): domain Bacteria; kingdom Pseudomonadati; phylum Pseudomonadota; class Gammaproteobacteria; order Alteromonadales; family Colwelliaceae; genus Thalassotalea; species Thalassotalea sp. LPB0316. Next base: position 3,033,586 of record NZ_CP062946.1, on the reverse strand, counting down.
TGTATCTTTTATACCTAGATGTTCTAGGTATGAGGTTTTTCTACAATGGATTTACCCAAAGATATGGTGGCAGCGTCTTCGACTCCGCTTGTATTAGCTATTTTAAACAAGGGCGATAGTTATGGTTACGATATCATTGCTCAGGTTAAAACACTGTCTTGTGGGGAAATGCAGTGGGCTGATGGTATGCTTTACCCGATCATGCACCGGTTAGAAAAAAAAGCGTTAATTCAGTCATACTGGGGGCAGTCATCGAATGGTCGCAAACGCAAGTATTATCAAATTACTGCGTTGGGCCAAAGTGAGCTGATGTCACTAACCAATAAATGGCGCAAGCTCAATGAAATGCTGCAAAGCTTGGTAGGAGAAGAGCATGTTTGATTTAGACACTGAAGTTAACCTGTGGTTTGATACATTAACCGAGATTAATGCGATAAACAGCGAGAGTTTAGACGAGTTAAAAGATCATCTGTACAGTGAAATAGAAGCACAAATAGCGCAAGGTAAATCACAGCAACAAGCCTTTTATATCGCCACGAGTAAACTGGGCGATCAAGAACAGATAAAAGCGGAATTTGCCAAAAATCGCGAGCGATTATTTAAATTGTGTCAAGCACAACAAGACGAAAGCTTTGATGCGCTATTACTTGAACAAGAAGATAAACAGCAAAAGAGTTTATCTAAAATGATGATAGGTAATGCATTGATTTGGGCGTCAGCAATGATCGGCAGTGCATTATTAATTAAAGGCCATGACAATAGCCAGTCAGTATTGATGTTATTGATTGCCCTGTGGTTTGCTTCGACCTATTTATTTGGCGATATGAAAAAAGCAGCAAAGGCCGAATGCGCTTATTTTCGCAAGCTATTAGGTTTTAACAAGGCCTGATAGAACAAAATAAACAACAAGAAGAATAACTATGACAAGACGAAATATACTGATCACAGGTGCTAGCTCAGGCTTAGGGTATACCATGGCTATGCTTTACGCCAAACAAGGCAGAAACTTAGCGTTGTGCGCGCGCAGAATGGAAAGGCTAGAAGCGCTTAAAGCTAAATTGCTCGAACAAAATCCAGATATTCAGGTGGAAATTTACCTGCTAGATGTCAATGATCACGACCGCGTGTTTGAGGTGTTTAATCAAGCCAAGCAGGATTTTGGCTGTATCGATAGGGTAATAGTCAATGCAGGAATGGGCAAAGGTGCATCGGTGGGTACAGGCTATTTTTCGGCAAATTTGCAGACAGCACAAACTAACTTTGTTGCCGCTTTGGCTCAATGTGAAGCTGCGATGGCTATCTTCAGAGAGCAAAAAGCGGGGCATTTGGTGACCATCTCATCTATTAGTGCTGTGCGTGGCTTTAGACGGGCGTTAACTGTATATGCCGCAACCAAGGCGGGGTTAACTGCTCTTACCGAGGGGATTCGCATTGATGTTATGAATACACCCATAAAAGTCAGTTGTATTCACCCTGGATTTATTAAAAGTGAAATTAATGAAAAAGTAGAAAAAGTCCCGTTCATGGTCGACACAGAAACGGGTTGTAAAGCCATCATAAACGCAATAGAAAAAGAGCAAGCGAATGCTTATGTACCGAGTTGGCCATGGGCTATATTGCATCGAGTACTGCGCATAGCGCCGGATAGTTGGATCAGAAAAATGAGCTAGTTTACGCGGCTATTTGTTAACTAAATAACCTGAATTCGGAATAACTGGTATAAGAAACCGACAAAATCATCAGAAAAAGTAGTCTATGAAATTTACCATTGCGCATGAAAATTATCAGCAAGTTTCCGATTGTTTGAGTCGTGAAATCGTCGCATTTAATCACCAACACTGGGATTTAAAAAACAAAATACCTTTAGCGATCTGTCAAACAGATGACAGCGATAATATGATTGCTGGCGTTTCAGGGATCGCTTTTGGCAATTGGCTTAATATTGAGCGCTTGTGGGTGGCAGAGCAATTGCGCGGCAAAGGAATGGGTGAAAAGTTACTCAATGCGATAGAGCTTGAAGCCAAAAAGCTTGGTTGTAAATATGCCTTGGTAGATACCCTTGAATTCCAAGCAAAACCTTTTTACCAAGCACATGGTTATCAGGTGCAGTGGCAGCAAGATAATTATCCGCTGACAGGTACGCGCTACTATCTGAAGAAAGCTCTTTGAGTACTATTTCAAAAGTAAAAGCCTTCGTGTTTAGTGAAGGCTTTTTGTTAGGTTAACCTGAACTTGGGATAAGTTAAGCAACTTGTTGTGCTGACTTTTGGCGTTCAACTAATTTGTCAAACGCTTGCGATAAATCATCGATAATATCGTCGACATGCTCTAAACCCACTGAGATTCGAATCAAGGTGTCGCTAATGCCTGCTTTAGCGCGCTCTTCGGCAGTATAAGGCGAGTGTGTCATTGAGGCTGGGTGTTGAATTAATGATTCGGCATCGCCCAGGCTTACGGCAATTGACAGCAATTTCATTTGATCGATAAAAAACGCGCCATCTTCTAACGAACCATCAAGTTCAAAGGCTATTACCCCGCCCGCTGCTTTCATTTGTTTACCGATAAATTGATAACCGGCATGAGATTTTAAGCCTGGGTAATGAACCTGTTTGATCGCCTTGTGACCCTCTAAATACTCTGCAACAGTTTGCGCGTTGCTGCAGTGTCTATCCATGCGTACTGGCAGGGTTTTAAGCCCGCGAATAATTAACCAAGCATCGTGTGGGCTCATGGTCGCACCAATATCTTTTAACGACGTCATCTTGATTTCGTTGATCATCTCCTCACTACCACAAATAATACCGGCAACGACATCACCGTGGCCGTTAAGGTATTTAGTTGCACTGTGTATAATTAGATCAAAACCAAATTGCGCTGGTTTTTGTAGGTAAGGTGTTAAAAACGTATTGTCAACGATAGAAATCAACTGGTGCTGCTGAGCAATGCTACCTATAGCTTCAAGATCAAGCACGACAAGATTTGGGTTAATTGGCGTTTCTAAAAAAATAACCTTGGTATTGGGCTTTATCGCCTTGATGATATTTTCAGGCTCTGTCATATCGACAAAGCTCACTTCGATACCAAACTTGGTTAGCATATGTGACATCAAGGCAAATGAACAGCCATAAACAGCTTTCGATGAGATCAAATGATCGCCAGCGCTCAAATTCGCCAACAATGCTGCAGATACAGCGCCCATGCCGGTTGCAGTTGCCGCTGCTGCTTCTGTTCCTTCTAATGCTGCAACCGTTTGCTCTAATTGTGTTGTTGTTGGGTTGCCAAGACGAGAATAAATATAACCTTGCTCTTCGCCGGCAAAGCGCTTTGCTCCTTGCTGAGCATTCTCAAAGGTAAAGGTAGACGTTTGATATAACGGGGTGGCGAGCGAACCAAATTGCTCATCTTTAATTGAGCCACCGTGGATAGCACGCGTTTCAATGTTAAATTGCTGCTTTGCGTTCTTGTCTGACATGAATACTTTCCTGTTGCTAATGTGTTGCTGTCATTATTGTTGTCTTGCAACACGTTTATTTATACTTGCTTGTTTGTCTTTTGTTTATTGTTTAGTTTTGTTTTGACAAACGTATTAGTGAGATGGCTTTTGGTTATTAACGCTCAACCTCACCGCAGGTTACTTTTAGCAAGATTGTGACCAATAGTATTTACTGCTTATTTTTCAGTTGGTTATCTGGTTTTGATAATGCTATTTACAAAGAAAACAGGCTTTTTGTAATAAATTTATGACAAACACTGAGGTTTATCCAAGTTAAGCCATTATTTCAAATGTGAGGTTGTTATATTTATCCTTGTTTGTCTTGGCAAAACGCAGTCCTATCTATCTATTGACTATTTATTTATCTCTGTCATATTTATATGACGATATGTAATAAATTTGTGACAATGAAATTAGCTATTTCACTTCAAGATAAACTCGGTGTTTCGCAAAAGGTATTAACGGCTATTGCTAGTCATGGCTGGAACGTAATCGCGATGGAGGTTGAAACTGGGCTTATCTATTTAGATATTGAAGGCCAACAAACCTCATTAACCGACGTAACCAGTGCGCTAAGTCAGTTACCTGAATTTATCACCTGTCATCAAATAGATGTAATGCCAAGTGCGTTAAAGGAGCAACATTTACAGGCGCTACTTGCTAGAATTTCTGAACCCATCTTAGATATTGATAAACACGGCGTCGTTATTACTGCCAATCAAGCTGCAGTGAAGCTATTTGGCTCAAAAAATCGCTCAACGGCGATATTAGGTAGCCAGATTAACTCGCTGATCAATTTAACGAGTAAAGATATTCAAGGCCAGTCTAGGCGCTCAATATCTATCACCGTGAAGCAAATGAACTTTATTGCAGATATTACTTCCGTTTATAGCGAGCAAGATTATCAGGGCGCGGTTATTATGCTGCGAGAAACTCGAGCGTTAGGGCGGCAAATATCAGCATTACAAAATACCAAACCGCTTGACGATGGTATAGCTGCGATTATTAGCCAATCAGCGCAAATGCAACAAGTAAAAGAGCAAGCGATGCGCTTTGCCGCGCTCGATTTACCCGTATTATTGCGCGGTGAAACCGGAACGGGTAAAGAGCTACTTGCTCGCGCTATTCATCAAAGCTCGGCGCGCAATCAGCAACCATTTCTTGCGATAAATTGCGCCACCTTACCTGAGCATTTATTAGAAAGTGAATTATTTGGCTATCAAGCTGGCGCGTTTACCGGTGCGAGTAAAGCTGGTAAGCCGGGTTTGTTAGAGCTGGCTGAAGGCGGTACCATTTTTCTCGATGAAATCGCTGAAATGTCGGTCTATTTGCAGGCCAAGTTATTACGATTTTTAGAGAATTATCAATTTAGGCGCGTTGGTGGTACACAAGAATTGAATGCTAATGTGAGGATCATATCAGCCACCCATCAAGATCTTGAGAGCAACATTGAACAACAAGCATTTAGGGAAGACTTATATTATCGACTCAATGTTTTATCAATCCAGATACCACCGCTAAGACAGCGATTAGATGATTTAGCTTTATTGATCCCACACTTTTTAAAACTTGCTGCCCAACAAGTCGATCTCATTCAACCTAGCTTAAGTGACGATGCCTATCAACAACTTGCTAGTTATCAGTGGCCGGGCAATATTCGACAATTACAAAACAGCCTGTTTCGAATTGTCGCTTTGGCGAAATCCAGTGTCATTACGCAAGCAGACATTATTCAAGTACTCAATGAGTTTAGCCATACAATGCAGGGGAATAATGCGAAGCGCGGTGAAACTGAGCACGCTGGCAGTGACTATCGGAATTGTCAAAACTGGCAAGAGGCGCAAGACTTATTTGAGCACACCTTACTCAGCCAACTTTACCCACAATTTCACTCAACTAGGGCTTTGGCAAAGCGCTTAGGCGTTTCACACAATAAGATTGCGATGAAGCTAAGACAACACAAGCTGTCTTAGGTAACGGTAATCGTAGATTTATAAACTAACAGGTTTGGTTTAAAGGTTTTGGCTATTCTCTGTTCGACTCTACCAAACCCTACTGCGGAGAGCCGTCATCCCCTGACGTTGTTACACGTGTTCTGCTGCCATTTTGCAGTGCGTTTTTTCATTAATTATTAAAAGCTCGCTTTGAATTTATGAGGTTCCCGCCTCGATAATTGCTCCTGCATTATTCTACTTACTTACATCCATGTAAGCATTCGCGGGAATGACGTTTTGCTATAGTGAAAAATTGAGTTAATTGCCTCATAGCAACAACCTTATAAAGAAAACTTACTTCCGCTTTTGGCACCTATAGGACAGCCAGATTGAGTGCTAGTTAACCAATCTGGCAGTTCAAGCATAGAAAATTAGCGCCAAGCTTAAAGTTTAGCTAAATATTGCTTTCATCAGGTTGATTGAGTCGTCAACGGATTTACCCGCCTGAACACTTTTGATTATTGAATCACGCATTCCTTTGATAAATTCAGGCGTACTCTCGTCTTGTAAGGCGTGGTCAACTAACTGCTCAGCAGAGGCTTTAGTGCGCTTAACGGCAGTTGTTTTGTTGCTAGTTTTTGCTGGTTTATCGCGTAGTTTCAAATAGTTTGATTTACTCGCGTGATCTTCTTCTACAAATAAAAACATATCGAGTAAAGCAACGCGATAAGGCCAAATTGCTTGCTCGTTACTCGCTTCTGGCAATGCTTGGTTATACCAAGGTGATGTGCGAATGGTGCTTATAATTTCATGCCAGTAATCGATAAAGGCAAGGGGCGCTTGGCTGCGAATTTTCGAGACCCCTAAACCTTGGCATATCATGTCTACTTTGGCATTCGTTAGCGCGACGAACTGATCTGGGCGCAGCATGGCTAATAAACGCGTTGCAGGCATAAATGCGATTTTTTCATTCGGCAAGTACTTCGTAAATAACGCGATATACTGTTCAACAAAATCGAAATAGGCTTGTTCACTCACTTCACCGGTAGCAGGAATTGTCGCTAATAATTGCGCGATAGCTTGGGGCTGAGTGTTCACTAGGCTAATAAATGGTTTTGCTGCTTTTGTGCTGGCAAACCATTCAACATCAAATGGGTAAATACTCGGATCGTGTTTAGCACTGTGTTTACCAATAAGGGCGAGTTTGTCTTCTTCAATGAGCTGATCAAAAGCGATATCTTTTTTCGTTTGTAAATAGTCAAGTAACGCAATGCGCTCAGCTAAGCCATGGCGCTGACTATTTTGATCAATAAACGCGGCAAATACTGGCCATGGCATTACCCGAGATAATTTTATTTGGTCAACGCTAATGGCTTGCACTAGCGTGTCTTCAATTTTTTTCAGCGGTTTGAATTGATGATCGTCGAGTAAGGCGAGATTTAAGTCTTGTTGGCAAATGCGATGTAATTCAATGCACCAGTCGAGAAACTTCTCAGGATAGGTGTGCACCTTAACCGCCATAAAGTTTAAACTGAGCTGGGCAATATGCTGCAATATCTGTTGGTAATATTGGTTTTGGCTCTCGCTAAGGTTCATTTGTACGGGGGCGGTAAGTAGCTTTTTCATTAATTCTAGAAGGCATCACAGTTGACTAAAATAGCCGCGCATCATACTCAATTGATGCTGTTGTTCAAGGAGAAATCGAACAAAATTTGATGACTGCTCATTTGGTCGCCAAAGTGTTTATTTTGCCAACAACTCTTGGGCGAATTTTACTATCGCCTGTGATACTTCTCGATAAATACCGCGCTCTAAATGCCAGCTGTGCCAATAGAGTTGCTGCTGGATGCGCAATGACGGGGCAATATCGATGAGCTCACCGTTATCTAAAAACGCTTGGGCTTGGGTGGTGGGTAACAGTGAATAAGCGACACCAGCTAAGCTCATATTAACAAAGGCTTCTGAGCTTCTTACTTGGTGGCGCGGGTAGTCATTGGCGTTAAGATCAAAATGTTGTTTAATGAAGCTTGTGTGCATTGTATCTTGGCTATCAAAGCTGATCGCCGGAGCAAACTGTAACGAGGTAGCATTAACACCCGAGGAAAAATACTGCGAAATAAACTCAGGGCTTGCGCATAATACGTATTCAAGCATACCGAGGTGCACAGCTTTACCGCCCGAAAAGCTTGTTGATTGGCTGCTAATCGCACCAAATACCTCGCCTTTTTTCAGTAATTCATGGCTAACAGCTTCATTGGCGACTTTAAGATCCAATGCTATTTTTTGAGTTTTTAATACTGGTGTCATTGCCGGAATAAACCATGTTGCCAGCGTATCAGCATTTAACGCGATCGCGATTTGTTGGGTGGTGTTGGTGAGCTCGGGTCGCAATTCATCGAGCAGTGAGCTTTCGAGTTGTTTAATTTTTTGATAATGACTTAATAGCTTTTGGCCAATAGCCGTTGCTTCTATTGGTGTACTTCTGATCAGTACTGGCTGAGCCAACCATTGCTCGAGTTGTTTAATGCGTTGAGAAACTGCCGATTGGGTAATGTGAAGCTTTTTCGCCGCACCTTCAAAGCTTTGCTCGGCGATCACGCTATCAAGTGCCATGACCAACTTATAATCTAGTTTCTCTACTTTCATCTATCGAACCACTATGTAATTTGTAACTTATTGGATTAGTAAAGCTAATAATATATTAAATTTATTAATTTTACTTGTTTTGATTGGCTAGCTAAGCTGACACCATATTTTTTAAGGGGAATGGTGATGTTTTTAACGTTGGCGAAAGGTTTTGTCATTGGCGCCGGTTTAATTATGCCGATTGGCGCGCAAAACGCGTATGTGCTTAGTCAGGGGATCAAGCGAAACTATCATATATTAGCAGCGACGATTTGTATTATTTGTGACTTTATCTTGATGTCGCTTGGTGTCTTTGGTGGTGGTGCACTATTGAGTTCACACCCGGTTATCGCGCTTGTGGTCACCATTTTAGGTATCGTGTTTTTAACCGTTTACGGCGCGTTGTTTTTTAAAAGCTTTTATTTAGCTAGCAATGAACAAATGGCTGAACAAATGTCGCCAGTAACTAAGAAAACCGTGATCTTTACAACCTTAGCGGTAACCTTGCTTAACCCGCATGTTTATCTAGATACCGTGGTGTTAATTGGCAGTATTAGCAATCAATTTGATGAAGCCGAGCGGGTGTTCTTTCTCTTTGGTACCTTACTGGCGAGTTTAACATGGTTTTATATGTTATCGCTTGGCGCAGCAAAAATGTCACCTTGGTTATCAACGCCCAAGGTTCAAAGAGGGATTAACTTGTTGGTCGCATTGATCATGTGGGCTATCGCAGCAAGTTTGTTGACAACGCTACTATAGTGAATGAAGACTTCTGTGAGTTAAACGCAAACAGCCAGCACAGTATGTCGTGCTGGCTTTGAGCATTAGCTATTACAAGCTAGCGGTTAAAATAGCTTTAACTTTATCTAAGGTTACCGTTTGGTTTTCGCCCATTTTGGTCATTTTTAGCTGTGTTAATTGCGCAATGATTGGCTCAATAACGTCTTCACCTAACTGGTATTGGCTAAAACGGGTTTTCATCTCGACACTGGCAAAGAACTGCTCCGTTTTATCGATAATTGCATCAATGGTTTTATCGATATCGCCGTTAAATTGCTCCGCTGTAATCGCTAATACACGCTCGCCGTACTGTAGTAACTTTGCTTGCTTTTCTGCTCGCATTACCGACATCATGCGCGGGAGTACAATCGCCAATGTTTGCGCATGATCTAAACCGTACAGCGCGGTGATTTGGTGGCCAATACCGTGTGTTGCCCAGTCTTGTGGTACGCCTGCACCAATTAAGCCATTGAGTGCTTGGGTAGCGCTCCACATAACATTAGCGCGTGCTTTCTCATCGCTTCTATCATTGATTAATTTTATACCGTCAGCCATGAGGGTGAGTAAAATGCCCTCAGCAAATCTGTCTTGAATTTTGGCATCAACAGGGTAGGTTAAGTATTGCTCCATGACATGGACAAACGCATCGACAATACCATTGGTTACTTGTTTTTGCGGTAAAGAATTGATCACGCTAGGATCTAAAACGGCAAATTTGGGGTGAACGTGTTCGCTGCCAAAGGCGAGCTTTTCATTGGTCGCTTTCTTTGATACCACGGCAAAGCTGTTTGACTCCGAGCCAGTTGCTGGCAATGTTAGCACCACGCCGAGGTCAATTGCGCTTGTCACCTTGGCTTGTTTGGCAAGGATATCCCAAGGTTCACCATCAAAATGTGCGCCTGCGGCAATAAATTTACTACCATCAATAACTGAGCCGCCACCAACGGCAAGGATATAATCAATACCTTCTTTATTTACCAATTCAATGGCGTGAGCTAAGGTTTCTAAGCTTGGATTTGGCTCAATACCCGAAAATTCAAACCAGGTGTGGTTACTAAGCGCTTGCTCAACTTGCTGATAAATACCATTGCTTTTTATACTGCCACCACCATAGGTCACTAAAACACGGGCAGATTGAGGAATTTCTTTAGCAATCTTAGCAATTTGCTGTTCGCCAAAGTGAATTCTTGTAGGGTTGCTATAGGTAAAGTTAAACATGTTAATTTCCGTAAGTTATTGTAATATATTAAAAAGCATTCACTGCTCAATATTAGCTATTTAGTTTAGATGGTACCAATACGATGTCTGAAGATGGTTTGATCAAGTTATTAAAAATTGTCATTGTAATTGGCTTGTGCCTCTTGCTGTTAGGCCATTACTTAATTAGTTATGCCAATCTACCGCAGACTATGGGCGTTAACGGCATGATTATTAGCGCCGCCTGTGTGGCTATCGGTTTGATTTTGTCGTTGCCAACCAAAATGTACTTGACGTTTTTATTGGTAAAACGCGAAAACGATAAACGTAGTGCGGCCAAGAAAAATACCAAGCAAGATTAAAGCGTTGCTGTTCGATAAACCTTCAATAGCGCGCTAATTTGATCCTGTCGATTATCTTCTCGCCCCGTATTGACTAAGCCACTAAAAGTTATTTCAATTAAATAGGCAACTTCACTGGCCTGCATCGCTAATTTTTCTAAACAGACGCTACCGTCTTTTATGCCTTGGTTCAGTAGTTGTTCGATAATACTGCATTTGGCTTCTCTCATCTCGAGTAGCTCATTTTTACAGTATTTTTTCGCTGAGTAAATGAGGTCATTGCGTATGATCTCATCACCGATCTCTTTAAAAATTTCATCGCCCCATTTGGTTAAAAGCGCTTCTATTTTTTGCCAACAGCCGTGCTTTTCTTTGAGCATAATTGCCGATTGCTCAAGCATGTCAGCGGTATATTGGTTTAATACTTGTCGAAAAATCTGCTCTTTTGAGCAAAACTGTTTATGGATGGTAACGCGCGAGATATCAGCGTATTTACTGATCATCGAAATGGTTGTCGCACTATAACCGTGCTGATAAAAACAGTGTTTGGCGGCGTTAAGAATTTTAATGGTACTGGTAAGCATAAGAAATTCTTGGCAAATAAAAGCAATAGCTCGATTGTAATCGCTTTTGTTGAGAATTACAAAGTTTACAAAAATTGATAATGTGTTAACCTTTGCTTAAATGTTTGTGTTGATTAACACGTAAGAGAATAGTTTGATGAAAAATATATTCGTGGTCTTAGTTTGTTTGGCTGTTGTTGCTTGTTCAGATGTGCAACCTAATCAGGTAAAAAAAGAAACCCCTGTAATGGTTAAATTAGGTAAGGTGCAATTGATCAACGAAAATGCAACCTATACCTTCCCTGCGGAAGTTGATGCAGTAAGAACGATTGATGTGAGCTTTGAAGTGTCTGGTCGATTGGTTCAGCAAGATATTGTTACTGGCACGCAAGTAGAACAAGGTCATTTATTAGCAACTATTGATCAAACGCCATTTATTCATCAGGTTAAAGAGAAGACATCGCGAAAACTGCAAGCTGAACGCGAGCTAAATCGCATCAAGCAAATGATTGAAAAAGGCCTTGCGTCGCAAAGGGACTTTGATAATGCCCAAACCGCCTTTGAGTTAGCAGAACTTGAACTCAGTGATAGTCAACAGGAACTGAGTTATACCCAACTTTTAGCGCCCTTTAGCGCTCAAATTTCAGAACGCTTAGTTGATAATAATAGCTTTGTTCGCGCAGGTCAGCCGATTGCTAGAATGCAAGATATGTCAAAGATTTACTTTAAAATCAATGTGCCTGAAAGGGTAATTACCTCTAATACCGGTAAAAAAATTAAAGCGGCTACAGCAACTATTGGTAGTTTAGCTCAATCGTTTCCTGTGACTTACTTAGAGCATTCAACAACGCCCGATCCGATCACTCAAACCTACAAAGCCGTTTTTGCAATGGAACCAATAGAAGGCGTCAGTTTAGTGCCAGGCGCGAGAGCGGTATTAGATATTACTATCGAAGAGCGCAGTGAACAGCAGGTTCATGTAGTGCCTCTTTCTGCCGTTTTAGGTGATGATGAACAAGGTTTTTTCGTTTGGAAATACAACGTAGAAACTCAACGTGTTGATAAAACATCTGTCAAGGTTGTTAAGTTTGCTGACGATTTTGTCGCGATTGATGCTTCACTTTCAACAGCTGATATGATTGTCACGGCAGGTGCGAGTAAAATGTACCAAGGGCTATTAGTAAAGCCATACCGTGCGGAGCATGATTAATGGATATAGCACGTTATTCGATAAAAAATCCGGTTAATATTTGGCTATTAGTGCTAATTTGTGTGATCGGTGGTGTGGTTGGCCTATCGAATATTGGCCGATTAGAAGATCCTGCTTTTACCATTAAACAGGCTCGAGTAATGACCTATTTCCCTGGTGCGAGCGCTGAACAAGTTGAGCTGGAGATCACCGAGCGGATCGAGGTAGCCATTCAGCAAATGCCACAGCTAAAGCGAGTCACATCGATTTCTAAGCCAGGTATGTCAGAAGTAACGGTGGAAATCAAAGACAGCTATAAGTCATCAACCTTGCCACAGATATGGGATGAGTTGAGAAAGCGGCTACGCGATGCCCGGGCTCAACTGCCTCTTGGTGCTTCTGAACCACAAATCCTCGATGATTTTGGTGATGTCTTTGGTTTGTATTATGCACTAACAGCACCAGATTTTAGTCTTGATGAAATTCGCGAGTTTTCTCGCATTATTCGTCGAGAATTGTTAACCGCGCAAGGCGTAGCAAAAGTCGATGTCAACGGTTTGAGATCTCAACAAATTGTTGCCTATATGGATCCATATCGCATCGCTGGCTTAGGCCTTTCATTTCCCGATGTTATTGCCTTATTTAATGACAACCTGCAACCGTTTGACAGTGGTCGGGTAGAAGTTGACGGTAAAAAACTTCGTCTGTTAGTCGAAGATGCCGAGTCTCGTATCGACAGCTTGAGTAATTTAACGCTCGTTTTACCGGGCTCAAGCTCATCAATTAAAATTCGTGATATTGCTGAGTTAAGACTTGAAGAAAGCGAGGTGCAAAACTTCTTAGTTAATCACAATGGCCAAGAAGCCGTTACCTTATCGGTGTCTGCGATTAGTGATGTCAACATTGTCAGTGTTGGAGAGCAAGTTGATGAAAAAATAGCCCAGGTACTGGCGAAATTGCCAGCCGGTATTGAGCTAACGCCGATTTATAACCAAGCGAAAATCGTTGATCAAGCCGTTGAGGGGTTTATCGAAAACTTGATCATGTCAGTCGTCGTAGTAACGGTAACGCTATGCTTATTTATGGGGTGGCGTTCTGGTGTCGTTGTCGGCTCAGTGTTGCTGATCACTGTGATGGGCACTGTACTGATCATGTGGTTACTCAATTTGCAATTACAGCGAATTTCTCTGGGCGCTATGGTTATCGCCATGGGGATGTTGGTTGATAATGCCATTGTCGTTGCCGAAGGTATGATGCTGAGAATGAAACAAGGGAAATCTGCCATCGATGCCGCTAGCTTCATCGTTAAACGCACGCAATGGCCTTTACTTGGCGCAACAGTTATCGGTATTGCTGCGTTTTCCGGGATTGGTTTATCGAACGATTCAACCGGCGAGTTTTTATTTTCACTGTTTGCGGTTGTGCTAATTTCATTAATGTTGAGCTGGGTATTAGCGGTTAGTGTTACACCACTTTTTGGCTCGTATTTTTATCGCGTCGAAAAGCAAGCAGACACGCAACAAAAAATTAGTGGCTTTTTAAAAGGGTATTTGGGGTTATTGAATATTTCGCTACGCCATCGTTGGTTAACTGTTGGTTTGCTGGTTGTTATAACGATTAGTGCTTATGCGGGGTTTTCAAAAGTGAAACAAGGCTTTTTCCCCGCGTCGAATACACCGCTGTTTTTTATCCATTATTGGGGTAGCCAAGATAACGATATTCGTCAAACTCATGATGCGATATTAACCGTAGAAAAGGCGCTATTGCGCCATGATAAAGTCACCGCAATTACCAGCTTTATTGGTCGCGGCGCTGACCGCTATACGCTGACTTACAGCCCTCAAGCGCCGAACGAAAGCTATGGCTTATTATTAGTACGCATGGCTAATACTGATGATATTGATCAATATGCCAGTGATATCTTAGCAAAGGCGAAAGCAGCTAACTTAGATGCTGACTTTTATTTAGAGCGTTTGCAATTTGGCCCAGGCGGTGGTGCAAAGCTCGCTGTGCGTTTTTCTGGTCCAGATAACGATGTGTTACGTGATTTAGCCAACCAAGCGATGACCATCATGCGCGCAGATGGCGAGATACGCGATATTCGGCAAAACTGGCGACAAAAAGGTTTAGCCCTAAATACTCATTTTGATGAATACAATGCGGGCATTGCTGGTGTTTCTCGGACCGATTTTACGCGCGCTGTACAATACGCTTCGACGGGCGTACGTTTGGGCGTGTTACAAGATGGCGATTATGCGTATCCAATCGTCGCTAAAATGTCAGCGTCGCAAGATTCTGTTATTGGTGCTATTGAAAATAATCAGGTATGGAGTCAGCAACAGCGTCAATATATTCCATTTAAACAGCTGTCGTCAGGGGTAACCCTGGTCAGCGAAGAAGTGCTCATCCAACGACGAGATAGGATCAGAACCATCACTGTATTTGCCGATCCTGCTTTTGGCGAAACCGCTAATAAAGCATTGCTGCGTGTTAAAACGAAGATTGAAGCCATTCCATTACCCGATGGTTATAACATTGAATGGGGCGGTGAATACGAGTCATCAAAAAATGCCCAGAAAGCGCTTGGCAGTGGCTTACCTGCGGGATTTTTAGTGATGTTTTTAGTGTCGGTATTGTTATTTGGCAAGTTAAAACAACCTTTGATTATCTGGTTAGTCGTACCGATGGCGGTTGTTGGCGTGGTTAGTGGCTTATTGCTTGCCGATATGCCATTTGGTTTTATGTCGTTATTAGGCTTTTTGAGTTTGTTTGGCATGTTGATCAAAAATGCCATTGTCTTGATTGAGGAAATTGATTTACAAATTGCCGAAGGTAGTCCGCCCAATATGGCAGTTGTTGAGGCGAGTGTTAGTCGTTTGCGGCCAGTATCGCTTGCCGCAATCACGACAATTTTAGGCATGGCACCCTTGTTATTCGACGCGTTTTTCGCAGATATGGCGGTAACGATTATGGGCGGTTTGACGTTTGCTACTTTATTAACCCTAGTCGCTGTCCCTGTGCTTTACAGTTTATTTTTTAAGATAAAAGTTCGCTAATTTAGGTTGTTATAATCATATTGATCAGCCAATTCTTACTTGATTTCGACCGCCAGCTTTGGCTTCGTAAAGCATAACATCGGCGTGCTTTTTAGCTTCTTCAAAATCATATAAGGTAAGCGCTTGACTAATACCGAAACTAGCGGTGATATTAAAATGATGTTCAGCATCCTTAATGGGCGTTTGTTCGACGAGTTGTCTGAGTTTTTCACAAATACTTAAACCAATAGTGACGCTCGTTTGTGGGAAGACAATTAGAAATTCCTCGCCGCCAATACGCGCGACAATATCATCGCCACGGCAGTTTGCTTTGAGTAACTCTGACAGTTGGATCAGTGCTTGGTCGCCGGTATTGTGGCCATAAGTGTCATTGATCTGTTTGAAGTGATCAATATCAGCAATAATGACAGTCATCGGGAAGTACTTTTCTGGATCGATAGTTGCGGATTCAAGCAGGACACTATCTATGAAACGACGATTAGGAAGGCCTGTCAGCGAATCGGTATTCGCTTGTCTTTGCTTTTTTAGGTTTAATACTGACAACTCAATATAACTTTGAAATCGAAAATACTCTGCGATTAAACACAAGATCATCGCAACTAAATAGGCAGCCAAAAATCGAGATATTTCGACACTGCGATAATTTGCTGCCAAATTTTCAGGGTTTAGCAGTAAGATGATCAACACCAAATAAACCAATATATTTGCAACTAGTCCTCTGAAATAACCAAAAAAAACGAAGTACACAATAGGAAAGGGTAAAATCCAGTAGAGTCCTGTGTTTTCATGACCACCTGAGTAAGCTAGATAGATAACGAGAAAACCAATGCCGATCGCACCGGTTAACATCGCCGTTTGGAAATACCGGTGAAAATGTGAGCATAATGCATTGACAATAAAAAATAGGCCAACAACATTGAGTGTAATTTGTAATGTCAAATAGCTGTCTGGCTGTTGGTTGGCGAAATAGAGAATAATCAAGCTACACAAATAGCTCAGCATGTAAAACACAAGCTTTTTCCGCTTTAGCTCTACTTCTTCAGACGACTTCAAACTAATAAATTTTTGCCACCAATCCATAAACTTACTCGAATTCACACACTCTATATAATAGTAGTTAAGCCCTACTGCATGTACAGTTTTACTTGTCTTTTGGTGGTCTAACCACTTACCAATGTTATAGAAGCAGGTTATAATTACGATAATTTTTATATCTTAAACATAGAGGCTTTTTATGAGGTTTTTATCTCGTCGTCTGGTGATGCCGAATGATCTTAACTATGCAAACTCACTTTTTGGTGGCAGAGCGCTTGAATGGATTGATGAAGAAGCAGCTATTTACGCCATTTGTCAGCTAGAAACAAACTGTTTAGTGACTAAGCATATTGGTGAAATAAGTTTTGAATCAGCAGCCATGCAAGGTGATGTTGTTGAGTTTGGCTTGCGTACCAAAAGTGTTGGAAAATCTTCGATTACAGTAACTTGCATGGTACGCAACAAGGTCACTAAAAAAACAATTTGTATCGCTGATGATATTGTCTTTGTTAAGGTTGATCCGCAAACCCGTAAACCTGTACCTCATGGCAAAACAATCGAGCAACTGCACAAACAAACCATTGACGAAATCAAAACATTAAATATGGATTAGCCGACACGAGCGCCTATTCAATGCAGGCTCATCGTTGCAGATATAGGTGTTATTGGTGCTTTCTTTGATAGCTATTGATAATTTTTTGTCGCTTTTTGCGCTTTAGACGCTGTTGCAGTTTTCTCTTGTGATACTGGTCTAAGTAATAGGAAAGCCCAACTATCGCCGTTACTATTGCTAGGCATATAGCCAGTATTTTGACAGACAATCCACCGCTCGATAAAGCGATCAAAGCAAAACAGCTAATAACCAAGACAACTTCTTTCATCAGGCACCAATCAAACTTCTATGAGAGCTTGATATATTACCTAAGGCTCATCAACACTAGTGTATGGAGATGTAATTTGTCGGTAACTATTTGTTATTATTTTAAATTACTATCTACTTTATTGATGTGTTTGATTGAATTCCAATACGTGATCTTGCCACCAATATTGACTTGTTTAAAACCACTGATCGGTGCTGAATCTATCGCTAAGAATGACAGCAGTTGAGTAAAGCTTTCTGGCTGAGCGACATCAATAACTAACAACCTATTGGGTTGCTCCTTAAAACAATTGAGTACAGCATGGTAGTGCTGTTGATAAATGCTAGATAGGAACTGATCGCTATTGATGTTATCTCGGGTTAATGGTGAAAAAACACTTTGATAACATCGTTTTAGCGTCGGATTGAAGCCACCATCAGTACGAGTAACATTTTTGAACATTCGATTGAGTAACTGTTTTATCGATGGCAGCCAAAGCGCTGAATCACGTGTTAAATGAACAAACTTTGCCTCAGGGTATTGCTTTGATAACACCTCAAAATCACAAAATATAGGCGTATCAGCGATCACTTCTGCGCACGAGCGTGCTTCGGCTGAATAGGCCGTATGAGCAACTTTAAAACCAAGGTCTAGCATCGCTTGACAAATACTGGTTGTGCCTGTTCTAGGTAAACCGGTAATGAAAATTTTTCGGGGAGCTTTCATGGCGGCAAGAATAACCTAGTTACTCGGGTTTGAGTAGTAAATAATTAATACCAAGTGAATTAACTATTTGATCACTCAGCGAGATTTAAAAGGCTTTTAGACAAGGCTTTCATTGCCGATAATGGTTATTCCCTTATCAAAATCAGTAACGAAGTATAAAAGCCTTTTAAACTCGCCCTTGGGAGCTCATCAGAAAAGTGATAATTTCACAAATTTACTTGATGTAGAATGACTACACCTGCATAAATTTCTTTTATTCTAACTTCCCTGACGTAGCTCTGAGTCGGTCAAATATTTATTTCAATTGGTATAATAGTGCTATGCGCGATTAAATACTTTCTTCAAGCGATGCCAGATACTTGGCTCGGCCATTTGACCTAGATCATAGCTGTGCTCGAGTAAGCCAAAACGCAGCGAGTAAGTACTACCGTGACCCCAAGGCCACCATATGGCGATCAGGGCAGGGCAATCATCGGTTGCCGATTTTGTGTAATAATGCTGACCTTTAGACAACTTGCCGTAACGGATTAACTGTTCGCGTAAAATGCGAGGCGCACTTTTAAAATTGTTGACATGCCAATGCTCAGGTAACTCTTTGGCTACTAGGGCCTGAATGTCTGGTGCAAAGTTACGTGCAAAATGCGTTAATAGGACTTGATGTTTATCATCCCATTCCCAAGCTAAGTCAGCGGTTACCCTAGGCTGGTTTATTTTGTTAAAAACACTTTCTACCGCGCTAATTAATGATTGGCAATGGTCTTTCGTCAATTGCTCTTGAGGCATAATGTAAGCTTTATTTTTATTGTTTTTCGATTAAATAGTCTTTGTATTGTTTGATAGCAAAGTATCGAATAGACTTTTTATGAGTTACCTTTTTGGCGATAAGCAGTTCATCAGCATAAATTTTTACGATCTGTTTATCACCATTTCTATCTGCCTCAAACTGATGATTGGGGTTAAGCCGTAAATCATCAAATTCTGAGCGCATGATAAGCTTCATCTGATTTCCTATATATCTAGGCTAGCAACCCACTTACTGGCTTTAACAAACTCTTGCGCTACTACGTCTTTTTCTAGTTCAAAGTTAGCGAGCAATGGTTCGATATCGTCTTGGCCTTGAATAAATCTACTGGTTAATACCAGCAATTCACCGAGTAAACCACTGCGGTTGATCAACGCGTTGCGGATTTGCTCAGCTAATGGCATTGTCGCCATTATCTCGGCCATTGGCATTTTAAGTAACACTTCCATTGAACTTAACAGGCCGGTAATAAATGCATATTCTCGGATCTCTTTAAATTGTGGATGTGCGGCAATAGACGACATTAATTTACCGGTAACGAGTGATTGCTTGGCGATCTCGTCAGTGCTGTCTGAAGTTAATTTTGATAGTGCTAGAATTGACACGAATTGCTTCAAACTCTCTTCACCTAAGTAGGCTGCAGCTTGTTTAAGCGAGGTGATTTCTACTTTTGTACCGACAGCAACATTGTTAACCATCTTTAATAAGCCAACACTTAAGTTAACGTCATGCCCAATAATCGTTGCAACCGCATTAAAGCTAAATGGTTCTTTGAAGGTTTCGCTGATCAAGTTAAGCATTTGCGCTTTCATTGGCGCGAGTGTTTGGCCTTCAATAATTTCAGGAACGTGATAGAAGAACCCCTGGAAGTAGTTAAATCCTACTTCAGCAAGAGATTGACGTTGAAAAACCGTTTCAACTTTTTCTGCTGCAAGTTTTATATTGAATGGGCGCATGCGAGAAAGCGCTTTAAACACTTGTTTTGGGTTAACTTGTTCAATATCAATTTTCAAAATTGAAATGTAAGGAAACAAGACGTCCCATTTCTCGTTCAAATCATAGTCATTTAAGGCGATTTTATAGCCTTTGTTGTGATAAAACTTAACGATTTTTATTAACCGCTCTGAAGCTGTTTGATGACCAACAATTTCGATAACAATACTGTTGTTATCGAACATCAATGGGTACTTGTTGATCAAGCAATGTTCAGTAAAATTGATAAAAGCTTTTTTGCCCATGCAAATTGCTTTTATGTCACCATGAATATGATTCTGAATGATTAATTTTGCCGTTGCGATGTTTTTATCGATAGCGGGAAACTTGTTGTCGGGGCTATCGCGGAATAACAATTCGTATCCGATAGTATTATTTTTGGCATCAAAAATGGCTTGGCGAGCAATATAAGTGTTATACATTATTCTTATAAAACAGGGTTAATATATTGTTAAGGTTAAGATAACCTAACTAGTTGCCATTTTACTAGTAAAAACCTTAACTAATTAGCTTTTTCTTTCATTATGTTATTTAGCGGTTAATAAAAAATTAACTTAAATCAGTGGATTAAAATGACTTTTTAATAAAATAAATTTTATTTGGTGATTGTTAATCAAAGCTTGCAATTTTACATATTTCGACTAAAGAGTTTGTCACGCTTGCCGATAAAATAAACAATTATCACTAAGGACGTTTATTGAGAGTTAGTTGTGCGCCAGTTAAATTCATTAGGTCAGGTTGTGTCTCCAGAGGCTTCGTCAACAGCGGTGACGTTCAAGAACTTAAAAAACGATCAGCAACAGCAGTCTCAACCCAAAGCTAAAGCACAACAACGTCAATCAAAAGATAAAGTGCCAGATAAAAGCAAGCGTGCAATTAATTCGCCAGATGTTGAACGACGCTCAGGTAAAGAGCGTCGCCAACCCGATCAGCAAACAAGAAAGCGTTGGATTGAATCTCGCCAACAACCCGATAGACGGGAACCCAATCAACAACCCAAAGTACGTTTTGTAATTTAGCTTGTTTAAACGCTTATTGAAGCTCAAACAGCTAGTCGCTGTAACCCCAAGGTGCCGCTGGTGGTGTAATAGGTTTGGTTAAATCAAAATCTACGCGAAACTCACGAGCAGGTCTTACCATGCGATAAGTAAACGTCTTAGGATAGATAAAAAACTGCCAGGTATTGTCGTTGGATACCGGAATCGCCATTCTGACAAATAAATCTTTAGTGAACTCGTCGGCAGGAAACGATTGTACTTGCGGGTAACCTGCGTCTTTAGTTAATCCACCGTACATCGTCAGCTCATCTTCGGAACCGTCTTTGTGGCGATGATCGTGCTTGAGCTCTAAGCCACCGTGTTTTTTGGTAACGATCCAAGTGCGCGAGGCATCACTACCCACGTGAAATGGAATTTGAATTTGGTTGTCATCACAATAACGCACATGCATTACTAAACGGCCTTCAAAACCGCCACTTTTTGGCGTGTCAGTGACTACTTTTCCTTCAAACGCTTTACCGCAATACTGAGAAAGTTGATTGAAAAACTGTTGTTGTGACTCGGGTAGTTGATTGTTGCCATGCCCTAACGCATAGCCACTTAGCATAGTTGTTGTTAGGGCAATAAGAGATAGTTTCATTGATCAGACTTATTGTTGGTGAAAGAAGTAGCAAGATACACAAATAATTGGTTTATTTCACTACTTTATCTCTATTGTTTTGTTACCCTTAGTTAGTCTTTTTTTCATAAGTCAATGAAAAGTATAGGGTTAAAATTTTTGGCACTGGATTTGTAAATAGGAGAAGACAAACTTAACAAGTTAACGGCATTAGCCAAACTTAATTGGATCATGAATAAGGGATCGCGATGAAAACATTACCAACAATACTTGTACTAGCGGCAACAACCTCATCTACCTTTGCTTTGGCGGGCAATAACTGTGATGTCAATTTAGATGCAAATTTTTCACTAAAAGATAATCAAATCATTTTTTCAGATGATCACCAACATGAACTATATCGTATCACGGCTAAAAATGAGTTAGTTATTGATAACCATAATGTTCGTCTATCAGCTGCTGGACAGTCGTCGTTAAATGCTTATGCTTCAGGTATTCGTGACGTCGTACCACAAGTTCGCGATGTTGCTATCGAAGGCGTAAATATTGCCATCGAAGGGGTTAATTTAGCCTTTGATGGATTATTAGGTGAAGGGAACGATGTCTCTGAAGATTTGACCTTTGAGTTATCACAAATTCGCGATCAACTAGCACATAAGTTTGACTCAGGCTCAGGTATTTATATTGGCAATGGCCATGACATGGCTGAGGATGTTTTTGGCGAAGACTTTGAACAACGTTTTGAAGATGTTTTAGAAAGTGCTATTGAACGCTCAATGGGCAGTTTATTAATGGCTGTGGGTCGAGAAATGATTTTCTCTGGTGGCGATATGGAAGCATTTGAAGCACGCATGGAAGATTTTGGTCATAATATCGAAAGCCAAATGGAAGCGCGTGCAGAAAATATTGAAAAAAGTGCTTATGCCTTGTGTGAGCAAATTGTTCACATCGACAAGCTTGAAGATGAGTTAAAAGCCAATGTGCCAGAACTGAGTAAAATTGATGTCTTACACGTTCATGGACATAGCCACAAAGATATTTAATACACACTCAAAAACTTACAGATTACTCCATGTGTTTTGCGGGCTTTTAGCCCGCTTTTTTGTTCTATCTTCGCTTAGGGGCTTGCAAATTGAAGTGATACTGGTAAAACAGCGACTATGAATCCATATCAAACACTCTATCAGCAGCGCATCGCGCAATCGACCAAGCCGTTTAATGCCCGCGGTAAAGGCGTTAAGCGTTGCCTATATTGCCAAGTTGCAAAGGTCAATTGTATTTGTGGTTTGAAAGTAAACCATAGCGCTAACGCGGGTTTCGTCTTATTACTGCACGATAAGGAAATATTGAAACCCAGTAATACAGGACGCTTGATTAACGATGTATGTGATGATTTCTTTCCTTTTATTTGGTCGAGGACTGAACCTGATCAAGTATTGCTTGATCTACTGAGTGATCCTAGTTGGTACCCTATGGTGGTATTTCCTGCTCAATATGCTCAAGCTAATCAACAAGTGATCACAAGCAAAGTTGAGTTGGCTGCTCAGCAACGGCCTTTATTTATTTTACTTGATGGTAGTTGGCGTGAAGCGCGAAGAATGTTTAGAAAAAGCCCATACCTTAGTGGTTTACCGCTTGTTACCCTGCCGGAGACTCAGGGAACTGACAGCACAGATTCTCGATTTGCCTTGCGCAGCGCTCAAATAGACAACCATTTGGCAACGGCAGAAGTTGCCGCTAAGGTACTGGCACAACAAGGCGAGCATTTAACCGCAGCATTATTAGATTTGTGGTTTGATGTTTTTTCTTGGCAATATCAAAAAAGCGTTTGCCAAACAGCCGTTGGTTCGGCGACATGTTTGACTGATTATCGCGAGTTTGTTCAAGTACAAGGATTAACTTACTGTGAAAAATAAAACAATTAAGATGAACTCAGCCCGTTTGTATTTACGTGAAATGCAGCTTAACGACGCTGATTTTATTCGTTATTTATACAATCAACCGGATTTTATTAACTACATTGGCGATAAAGGCATTGAAGACCAAGCAGCAGCTCGTGAATACATCACTTCAGGGCCAAAACAAAGCTACCACGAGCATGGCTTTGGTTTATTATTAGTGTGTTTAAATGACGATACCCCGCTCGGCGTATGTGGTTTACTTCAACGCGAAGATTTACCCATGCCGGATTTAGGTTACGCGATAGCGCCTGAGTATTATCAAAAAGGCTATACTAAAGAAGCCTGCTTGGCGGTGCTCGATTACTATCAACAATATCAACAGGTCTTAGCTATCACAGATCCAACTAATATCGCATCAATGAGTTTATTGAATTCCCTAGGTTTTGATGAGGTATCGAATCAGTATACCGGTTGGGGTGAGTCGAAAATTTTCGAGTTGACCCGATAGTTGTGCAAACCAAGCTAATGTTCAGGCATTAAAAATGCCTGTTTATCAATACATAACTGCTTTAAAAACTCCCAGACATGAGCAACTCGCGCCAGTCTTTTACACTCGGGGTGGGTAACCAGATAAAAGGTACGAGCTATTTTTATCTGATCATTAAAAATAGGAGTTAGCGCTTCATCTTGCTCGGCTAAAAAACAGGGTAACACGCCAACGCCAATGCCGTTTTTAATTGCTTGGTATTGGCTTATTACACTGTTTGATCGAAATACCGGTACTATGTTGTCGGTTAACTCATTAAAATAGGCAAGTTGCTCGGTATAAAGCATAGAATCGACGTAACTGACCCAAGGCAATTGATTAATTGAGCTAACTTGCTGTATTGCACGTTGACCAACCGCACTGTGCTTGTTGACGTAGAGCTTTAATTGATAATCACACAGTTTAGTGACGATCATCGAGGTATTTTTGGGCTTTTCAAGCGAGATGGCAATATCGGCTTCATTGCGACTAATTTTGACATCGCGCGTAAAATGAAGCAGGTCGAGCTCAATATTGGGATGTTGTTGATAAAATAGCGGTAAATTAGGCGTTAAGAAATAACTCGCAAATGCCTCTGTTAAACCAAGGCGCACGAGCCCTGTTTGATCGGTATTTTCTAACGCTATCTGATTAAAAGCACTGAGTGCTTGCTGCTCCATGCGCCGCGCTCGCTCAAGTAACTCAGCACCATCTGAGGTCAACTCATGGCCATCAATACTACGTTCAAACAGTTTAGTACTCAGTTGCTCTTCAAGTTTGTGAATACGACGAGAGACCGTAGACGCATCTTTTCCTAAGCGTTTAGCTGCTTGTGCGAGCTTTTCGGTGCGCGCAACTTCTAAAAATATTTTAATATCTTCCCAATTCATTGCGAAAGTATACTTTAATTTTAATGGTTTGCATATTTACAAGCTGCCATGCAATTATGCATATTGCGTCACTGCTTAATAAAGCATACCTTTAGCTCGATACAATGATTACAAGCAATAAGGGTTCGCAATGACGATCAAAGAAATTCCCCTGATTATTAATGGCGAAAAAGTTCGCTCAAAAACTGATACTTGGTTAGATGTTTTAAATCCAGCGACTCAAGAAGTTGTCGCTAAAGTGCCTATGGCAACAAAGGAAGAGGTTGATGCAGCGGTAGCATCAGCTCAAGCAGCGTTTAAAACCTGGTCACAAGTGTCGTTAACGAATCGCATGCGTATCATGCTTAAATTCCAAGAGCTTGTTCGCCAACACACAAGTGAAATCGCTGAATTAATTACCCAAGAGCACGGTAAAACCTTACCTGATGCAGAAGGCGAAGTTGGGCGTGCTTTAGAAGCCGTTGAAAATGCCTGCTCGATTACACGTCTACAACTTGGTGAAATGGCGAATAACGCCGCAACAGGTGTTGATGTTTACACATTGAACAAGCCACTAGGTGTTGGTGTCGGTATTACTGCATTTAACTTCCCAGTGATGTTACCAGCCTTTATGTTCCCACCAGCGGTTGCTTGTGGTAACACTTTTGTTCTAAAACCTTCAGAGCAAGATCCATCGTCAACTATCCGTTTTGTTGAGTTAGCTATAGAAGCAGGTATTCCTGCTGGTGTTTTAAACGTTGTCCACGGCGGCGCTGATACGGTTAACCAGCTATGTGAGCACGATGACGTTAAAGCCGTATCATTTATCGGTTCAACGAATGTCGGTACTCATGTTTACAATCACGCGAGTAAGCACGGCAAGCGAGCACAAGCGATGATGGGCGCTAAAAACCACATGGTGATCATGCCGGATGCCAATAAAGATCGCGCTATTAATGACTTGTTAGGCTCGGCATTTGGTGCTGCTGGTCAACGTTGCATGGCAAACCCTGTGACGATTTTAGTCGGTGAAGCGAGAAATTGGTTACCAGAGATTGCCGAGCGTGCAAAACAAATGAAAGTTGGCCCAGGTACAGATCGCGAAGCCGATTTAGGCCCAGTGGTATCGCCACAAGCGAAAGCACGTATTTTATCTATTTTAGATAGCGGTGTAGAGCAAGGTGCGACATTACTCGTTGATGGTCGTAACTGTGTTGTCGAAGGCTATGAGCAAGGTAACTTTGTTGGTCCAACAATGTTCTCAAACGTTACCACAGACATGGATATTTATACTCAAGAGATTTTTGGTCCAGCACTTTGCGTATTAGAAGCAGAAACACTCGAAGAAGCTATTGCCATCATTAACGCCAACCCTAACGGTAATGGTACGTCAATTTTTACTTCAAGCGGTTGGGCTGCACGTAAGTTTGAAAATGATATTGA
This sequence comes from Thalassotalea sp. LPB0316, assembly GCF_014898095.1. NCBI lineage: Bacteria > Pseudomonadati > Pseudomonadota > Gammaproteobacteria > Alteromonadales > Colwelliaceae > Thalassotalea > Thalassotalea sp. LPB0316. The sequence continues at coordinate 3,007,636 of NZ_CP062946.1, read as the reverse complement.
TGTTGGTCAAGTTGGCATAAATGTGCCAATTCCTGTGCCAGTGGCTTATTTCAGTTTCACTGGTTCAAGAGCATCTAAGTTAGGTGACTTAGGGCCAAACGGTAAACAAGTGGTTAGTTTTTGGACGCAAACTAAGTCAGTTACCGCGCGTTGGTTTGAGCCAGACCATCAAGATGGTAGCGCCGTTCACACAACAATTAGCTTGAAATAAATGTAAATTTTGTGTTATAAATGCCGGCTCTAATAGCCGGCTTTTATATAGCCAAAACAAATAAAAAAACAACAGATCAGACGTGTTGGTTTTTTTTACAGTATTCAATAACTTAATATTTATAATGCGTATAAGTTGTTGGTTTTAAATTGGATTTTTGTTTTGGCGTAATAATTGCTTTGTTACGGTTAGTCTAAAAGATTTATTGATGAGTATTGCAAATGATTAAAAGGATATTAATGAAGTCGTTTGCCTCAATGTTGTTTTTAGCAGCGTTTAGTGCAAATTCTGATTCATACACGATTTCATTTGATGAAAGCGGTTTACGTGCCCCAACTGACGGCAATAACTGTGCAACATGTCAGTGGAAGTACAGTAAAAACAAAGGTCAGATCATTGATGAGGAGTTTACCTCATCGGGTCACATCGGTGCTTTAGGTGGCGTAGATGTTACCTTTTGGGCGCAAACTGACTGGAGTCACTGGGGAAGCTCAAATGTTTCATCAGATCCTAACGCGTTCAACAACGCAAATTCAGATTTATTCTTAACACTGTTTAACACGGATGCAACTTGGGCAACACAAGATGAAGACTTGAAAGTTGACCAAGGTAATGTCGCCATTATCCACGAGCGCAATGAGCAATGTAATTTGGCTTGGAATGGCGGTAAAGGCTTGTGTAAAGATCCTGATGATCGTTACTCAGGTAACAATCCTCACGGTGGCTTTATCTTTGTCGAGTTTAGCGAAGCGGTGAGTTTAAAATCGATCGATTTAGCTGATATGGAAGACGGTGCCAACCAACGCGGTTCATTTAGCTTCTACGGTTCAGCGGGTAATATGATTGACAGCGTTGAGATGATGACAGTGACAGGTAACCGCGGTTATGCAAAACACGACTTCTCACTATCTGATACAATTTCATATTTGGTGATCCGCATGCAGGGCTCGGGTGGTTTTAAAAACTTATCTTTTAACACGGCTTCTGCAACTCAAGTACCAGAGCCTAGCACTATGGTGTTATTTGCACTAGCTTTGCTACTGATTTATCGTCAGAAGGCTTCAGCGTAAAGCAATATGTTTCAATGAAAAAAGACCGGTAAAGCCGGTCTTTTTTTTGCGTCTAACTTAAGGTTAGTTTTCTATTACTACGCGTGTTTGTTGATAGCGCTCAAGACAAGGAGAGGGGCAATCTATTGTTTCAATAAATATATTCCTTTCAGCCCAAATAACCGCCAAATCGTATACACAAAATGAATACTTAGTCACCTCGCATAGCCAAGTTTCAGCCTCTTTTACATACACTCTCGTAAATAGCTCGTTGTCATTTTGCCACCAACACAAAATTAAATAGGGGTATGTAGCGCCTTCATGAAAGATCGCAAATGACGGGGTCATAGCCCAGTTGATATCAATATGTGTTTTGGCCTGAATTAACGCATCACTAAAGTGAGCGTGATTGACCGACTTAGCATTGGCTGAAATGGTGTAGATTTTTGTTCCTGTATCATCTATCCAGTTTGGTTCTTGTTCAATTTTCCTTGGAGTAAACATCTTTTTCAGCCTCTATAGCCCATGTCACGAAATATTTAATGAAATGGGCACGATACCAAGTGATTTAAATATCAATCGCCAAAGCATTAATATTTTAACCATCAATAGCTTGTTGGATCAGCGCTTTCACGTCCTCGTTAGGCGACAGACTCAGCGCCTGATAGAGCTCGGTTAGGGCTTCATCGCGGCGATTGAGCTTCTGTAGTGCAATGCCAAGGTGATAACGAGTCGTCGCATTATTGTGGTCACGTGCTAAGCTTTCTCTAAAATAGTTAACAGCCTCTTGTGCACGATTGTTATGGACTAATGCCCAACCATAGGTGTCGTTTATTTTTGCTTCAAGCGGTGCGTATTGATGTGCTGTTTGCGCGAGATTTAACGCTTGGGCATAGGCTTCTTGCTCTATTAATAAATTAGCTAAATTATTTAAACTAAATACGTCTTTACTATTGATCTCTATTGCCTGTTGATAGCTCTTTATTGCATCGTTGCTCAGCCCATGCTGCTCATAGAGGTTGGCTAATTTACGCCAAGATTGCCAGTCATTTGGGTTTGCACTAAGCCATTGTTCAAATTGTTTATACACCCCTGAATAATCTTTAGTTAATAATAAACAGCGAACCATAAGTTGATGGTTATCAATTGTTGGACTTAACTGATAAGCCTTTCGAGCTGAGCTTAACGCGTTTTCGTCTTGGTATAATTTGAGCATTAAATTCGCTTCGATACTGTAATAATCACTCGTTTGTTGCTTTTGTTTTTGTAGTAAAGCAAGTGCTCCTGATACATCGCCAGTAGCTTCAAGCAGGGTTACTTTTAAATAGTGTAATGCTCTGTGGTTAGGATCTAATGTACTGATCGTCGCAATTGATTTCTCAACAGATAAAATGTCTCGAGCAGCAAGTTGCAATTTAGCTATCTCAACAAGTTTATCTGCATCTTCAGTATATAGACCAAACGCTATTCTAAGTGAGCGAGCGGCTTGTTCGTTGTCATTTTTGAGTAAGTTTGCTTTTGCTTTAACAATCAATGCAAAAGGAGAAAGTGACTCCAGTCGATTGATGTCGTTTGCTGTATCAATCGCTTTATCAGCCTGATTTGTCGCTAAATAGGCATTCGCTAACTGATATTTGTTTTTTAAATTATCAGGGGCCAATTGATTAATTTGCTCAAATATCGCGAGTGCCGCTAAGGTGTCATTTTGACGTTTGAGTAATTCACCATAAAGCGGTAGCACATTTAAGTTATTTGGATTTAGCCCTAACATTTGTTCGATGAGCAATTGAGCTTTGGCATACTCACTGTTTTTTAGGTAAAGTTGCGCTAAATTGCGTTTAACGACTTCGTCATTTTTATCGATAGTTAGTGCGCGCTCAAAGTATTGTTCGGCACTGTTGTCATCACCGTTTACCAAATAGGCTGAGCCGATAAAGTTTAATTCGGTTATCGTTAATGGCTTATTTTCCGACACTAAACTCGACTCTAGATTTTGCGCTATTGCTAAGGCTTCTTGATTAAAGGTTTGATTCAAATAGTTGTAACCTAAAATTAGCATCGCCTGATTTTTTGCTACCCCTTGCGCAGAGGATTGCTTTTGAGTCAATAAATCTATCGCTTGCTCTGCATTGCCTGATTTTACTAACACCACTGCGTGTAAATTTACCATAGCAGGTGTTTGCCTGATACTGTCGGGGAGTTGGTCAATCAAGGTTAATGCCTGATTGTAACGCTGAGTTTCAATTAACGAGCGCAGCATAATATGAGCACTTCGATTGGATAGCTGATCAACCGCAACCGGCTGTAGTAGGTCACTTGCTAGGTCATACTGCTTTCGCTCTATTGCAATTTCAGCAAGGATCTCACGGGCTTGTTTACTACTTGGATTTTTTTGTAGATAGCTATTTAAACTTGTTGTTGCGTTTTGTAAGTTGCCTTGTAAAAACTGAGAGTAACCATAGACCAGTGCTAGCGGAGCAAATTGGTCGATAGTTTCAGGATCTAATTGGCTAAACTGTTCAGATGTTTTGGCAATTAAATTTTTAGCTTCAATACTTTGGTTGGTTTTAGCTAAGTAAAGACCGTGTAACAGTTGTGAGAAAGGATCATTTGGGATTTCAGCTAATAGAAACTCAATATCAGCTTTTGCTAACGCTAAATTGTTTTGATCGAGGTGAATAGTCGCGCGAGCGCGTCTAGCATCGGTATAGTCATTTTTAAGTGCAATTGCTTCGTTATAAGCGACTAATGCATCATCAAGCTTGAAGTCGTGACGAAGTTGTTCACCTTCAAAAAAAGCAATATAAGGCTCATCAGGCGCAATAGCTTTGGCCTGTGTTAAAAACTGTTTAGCTTTTATTGGCTCGTTTTGTTTCTTAGCAATCGTTGATAAGCCTAATAGTGCGTCTATGTTGGCCTCATCAATGACCAGTGCTTGTTGGTAATTAAATTTAGCTTCCTCAAGATTCGCAAGCCCGCTATATGCTTTAGCGCGATAAACATAAACTAGCGTGTTGATATCTCTCGGGTAGGGGCCAATGGTAATATCGGCTAAAATGCTTGAGAACTTACTTTGTAACAATAGCGACTGTGCTAACGGGGTGATGACTATCGATTTATCAGCATTTAGCGATAAAGCCACGCGGTATTGATCTTCTGCGGCTGCTAGCTCACCGTATTCAAGTAAAATTTGACCAAATAATAATCGAGCAGGTAAGTTGTTTGAATCTTGCTGTAGCGCATTTTTAACGTGAATCACCGCTGTATTAATGTCGCCTTGCTGATAGGCTGAATTCGCTTTTTCGTAGAGTGAATGGGCAAAGCCGCCAGTCGTGAGCTCTGATTGATTCTGACTATGTGAGAACGGTGAATAAGTTATTAGGGCTGGTGATAGCGCAATCGAAATGCTCAATGATAAGAGTCGTTTTAAATCCATGTTTTGTTAACAAATCATTATAGTTGCAGTTAGTGTATTACAGCTTAAAGTACTCTGGCTAGTGTCTTGGCCTCAACTCAAGAGGAAAATGCCGATTAATGGTAAAATTTTCAAGGCAAACGACCCCAATATCCCCACTGATTTCTGCTATAGTGTTGCGGCTTTTTATTGTTAGCAACGGAAACAACCTTTTGAAAACCCCAGCGATTATTTTACCTGTGCTAGTAAACTTGGCTGTATGCGCCAGTGTGCCTGCGTTAGGGCAAAATAATAACTCAGAGGTTGAGCGAATAGCTGTAACGGGCAGTCGCTATCAAAAGCAATTAGTGACTTCTAATAACCAGCAACTTATTGAACAAGATATCGTTATCCAACCTAATTCACTGGCTGACTGGCTTGCTGATGTACCGGGAGTCAGTTTAAACGGACAAGGTGGTCAGTTTCAAAGCTATAGTATTCGCGGGTTTAGCAAAGCGCGGATTAAAACTGAAATAAACGGTACACCGATATTAACCGATCGGCGAGCAGGCAATTCTGTCGCATTTTTGCCTAATGAGTTTATCGATACTATTGATGTTCGAAAAGGGCCAAGCGCTTCTTACTATGGTTCAGATGCTATGGGGGGCGTTGTCAGTGCTCAGCTAAAGCACTTTGACGGAACATTCTTACAAGCTAATTATCAGCCAAATAACGATGCTAAATCACTTGTAGCTGGGTATGGTAATGAAAGGTTTAGCATCGGAGGCGGGTATCAAGACGCTAATAACAATACAGCGCCTAACGGTGATAAACTCAACACCTCCTTTGACAAGCGCTTTGCCATAGCTTCACTTAAACAAAGTGGGCAAGCCTATGAATTAACTGCCAATGCTTTTATGAGTCAAGCACGGAATATTGCAAAAAGTTCATCGCAATACCCCGATGAACGGATTACCGAGTACCCATTTGACGATCACGTTTTAGTCAACGTTTCTCTCGATCATCGAGCATTTGGTCGATGGCAAATAGGCCTGCACGACCAAGCTTGGCAGTCAGATATTTTAAGGGTGCAAACACGTCAAAATATCACCGATTATCAAGCCAAAACCTATCATCTATTATGGCAGGATGATTTCGTTGGTATATTTGGCGTTGACACAAGTCATAGTGATTTTGCTTTGGCAGGGACGTGGGGTGTAGAGTGGACAAAACGTGCAGATGTAAATATTTACGAGCGTGAATACTCTATTGGCGGTGACGCAATCGCCGAAGGTGAGGTGGTGAATGCAGAGCAGAATAATTACGCTATTTTCGTTCATCAGTATGGCCAGTTTAATGATTGGTCATGGGGCCTGTCAGGCCGAGTTGATAAACTCAAGCAATGGCAACAAACAACAGGGAATAAGGTTGATGACAATTATTTTAGTGCCAGTTTTTCTGTTAATAAATCATTTAGCCAGCATCTTAATTTTCAGGCCGAAGTTGGCAATGGCTTTCGCTTTGCAAGCTTAAGTGAGCGTTATTTCAACGGCGAAACGCCGCGCGGCACTATCATAGGTAATCAAGACTTGTTACCAGAAGAAAGCGTTGGTGGGCAATTGGGAGTAACTTATCACCTAAACCACGCTATTTCCGTCGATCTCAATGCTTATCGCTATTGGGTTGACCACTATATCGAGCGCATTGAGCTGGATGAACAAACCTTGAGCTACACAAACGTTGACAGTGCTGAGATATATGGTGCAGAAGCCAGTATCGAGTGGCAACAAAACACTCAATTCGTGCACAGAGTACATTTCCAATACAATCGGGGAACGTCAGAAAATGGTAGCTCGTTAAACGATTTAAACCCAGATGATGTATCATGGCATAGTATCTGGCAATGGCGCAATTGGCGAGTGAGTAATCAATTGGGTTATCGCTTTGCTAAGCACGCTTTTGGTAGCGCAGAACGAGAACTTGAGAGTGCGTTTTTATGGCACGTAAATGGCCAATATCAGGTCTCGAATAACTGGCAAATTAATGTGTATTTGCAAAACTTAACCAATGAGCTATATCGGGCAACCGCAGATCAAGATGCTCCATGGCAACCTGAGCGCAGTATTGCGATTAGTGTTAAATATCAAAGATAAAAACTCTTTAGTTGTGATAGGTAAATGAAGTCGTTTAATAAAACCAATCGAAAAATTCATAAGTGGGGTAGCATTATCATTGCGCTACCTATTTTGCTGGTGATTGTCAGCGGGCTGCTATTGCTAGTGAGAAAAGAGTTTGCTTATCTGCAACCGCCAACGCAAAAGGGCGTTGCGATAACCCCAAGTATTTCGTTTGAACGCATACTTGAACAAGTTAAAACCGTTGAACAAGCGCAGATTAATAACTGGCAAGATATTGACCGACTAGATGTGAGGCCCTCTAAAGGTATTACTAAGGTACGCTCGAAAAATCAATGGGAAGTGCAAATCGATAATCAAACGGGAGAAGTCTTACAAGTAGCCTACCGGCGTTCAGACTTTTTTGAGAGCTTACACGATGGCACATTCTTTTTCGATAATGCTAACTTGTGGTTAATGTTGCCAAGTGGCATCGTTCTATTTGTTTTATGGCTAACGGGTATGTACTTGTTCATTCAACCATACGTAAAAAAAGCCAAAAAAAGTCGCAAAAATTCATAGTATTACGCTATGGTGTCTGTAAACCTTTTTACATGAGCTGATTGATGAAACCTTTACCTAAGTTGTCTGACGCAACGTTAACGCTAGCCAACAATATTGCAACGTTAACCCTCAATAGGCACGATGTTCGAAATGCCTTAACGGGCACGGCATTAATTGACGATCTAGCTGCTACAGCGCAGTGGATCAATTGCGAGCAATCGATTGCGGTGTTAATTATTACCGGCCAAGGCAGTGCTTTTTCTGCTGGTGGCAATATTAAAGATATGGCTAACCAAGCTGGTGATTTTGGCGGTGACGTAAAAATCTTAATGGATAAATATCGCCAAGGTATTCAGAAAATCCCACTTGCCATGCAAAGTATCGAAGTGCCGATTATTGCTGCGGTTAATGGGCCAGCCATCGGTGCTGGTTTTGATCTCGCGAATATGTGTGATTTGAGAATAGCCAGCTCAAAGGCTAAATTTGGCGAAACATTCTCGAGTTTAGGCTTGATCCCTGGTGATGGTGGCGCGTGGTTCTTACAACGCATTATCGGTTATCAACAAGCCGCAGAATTAACCTTTACTGGTCGTGTGATAGAGGCTGATGAAGCTAAATCATTAGGCATTGTGCTTGAGGTAGTTGAGCCTGAACGGTTACTAACTCGCGCTAATCAGCTTGCTGAGCAAATTGCCGCAAATCCGACAATGGCGATGCGCATGACCAAACGACTGATGAAAATGGCGCAGCGAATGGAATTACCTGATTTCTTGTCAATGTGTGCTGCATTTCAAGGTATGTGCCATCACGACCAAGCTCACCTTGAAGCTGTTGAAGCGATGTTAGCTAAAATATCGAAGTAAGTGGTTTATCACTTGCGAAAGCTGAGCTGATTTGTCATCTTAAACAAAAATCATAATGATAATAACAAGATGACGATTTCAGCTAAGCTAACCAAAATTAACGCACATGGCCATTTGTTGCCATACCCTGAACAAATTCCTGCGTTTATGCGCGAGAAAAAATACTTCTGGGTGGATGATGAACGCCAATTTATGCATCAAAACAATTGGCGCAGACCAATTACTGATGCGAGCTTCTTTCTCAATGAAAAAATCGAGTGGATGGCAAAACACCAAATCGAGCACGAGGTAGTACTTAATCTTTCCCAGTTATATTGCAATGGTGTACCTGAAGCTGACGCCCTTGATATTCTGCGCTTCCAGAATGATTTTAACGCCCAGGTACAAGACCAGCATCCAGACAAATTTACTACTGGCTTTGTCGTGCAACCAGCATACATTGATCAAGCACTTGCAGAAATAATCCGCTGTGTTGAGCAACACAAAATGCGCTTGTTATGCTTGAGTACGCATTATTTGAACCATCAAGGTGAGTGGGTAAGTGTTGCTGATGAAAGCTGTGAGGCAATTTGGCAGTTAGCTGATAAATATCAACTCGCGGTTGAGATCCATCCTTATGATGCTGGCAAAATGGTCAATTTACAGGATGTTTATTGGCGAAATCATTTAGTTTGGATGATGGCCCAAACCGCTGATACTTTTTTAATGTTCTCTCTTAAAGGTTTTGCGCAAAAATACCCTAACGTACGTACGTGTTTTGCCCATGGCGCAATGCTCGCTCAGGCCAATATTGCACGAGTAAATCAAGGTGTTATGGGGCGTCCGGATCTATTTCCTGATGCGCATAATCCCAATATGACAATGCAAGCCAGTAATGTCTATTTTGATAGCCTAGTACACGATCCACTGACACTTGAAATGATGATCAAGCGCGTTGGCAGTAGTCAAATTCTCTGGGGGGTTGACGACCCTTACCCATTAGGTGAAATGGAAACGGTGCAAGGTTGCTACCCAGGCGTGTTATTAGATGAAATAGCCAAGCAAGGCGTAATTTCAGATCAGCAGAAACAGCAGATGATGTCTGGCAATATCCTTGCGTGGCTAGGGACATAGCTGTGGTACTGTATTAAAAATAAAATCAGCATAAAAAAGACGCCGTAGAGCGTCTTTTTTGTGCGCTCAATTAGGCCTGTTTATCTTTATCGATAGTTACTAACGTTCTAATATTATTGCTTATTTCGCCTTTTCAACTTCAGATTAGCTCGTGTTTAAAATGCTAGTTACACAAAGTAAACATTTTAACGACAGACTTTAACAGAGGTTTTGTTAAATAATTGTATACACCTGATGTAAGTAAATGGAGTGAACCTAATGAAAAGGTTGTTTTTAATCATCGTTATGATCGTGAGCACAGTGGCAAAGGCTGATGTTATCGACACTACCTGGCACAAACTTATTTTATCTACCAATCTAGGTGATAATGGCTATACCTATATTGGTACAACTACCGAACTTGGTATTGGCGAGTACGGCATTGGTTATACCTTTGATAACGACAAAGAGTACAGTTTTACTGTTGGTGCAACGATATTTCAAGATTACAAATATTATGATGTCGAGGATCGATATCGTGCACAGGGGCAAGTTAACTTTAAAACAAGCCCACGCTCTATTACATCAGTAGGTCACCGTTATGAAAAAAGTGATGGCGAATCGTTCTTATCTCGTAATTATATAAGTCATGCACAGGTTTTGAATAACGGCCACAGCATTAATTTGCAGTATCGACACAATAAGGGGGAATGGGTCGACATTGGCTTTGGAAGTAAGCACGAAGCAGATGTAATTTATAGTTTTAAATACATCAATGATACTCGCTTAAAGCCTGTTATTCGTTTTACACAGGGGATTGGTCAAGAACGCTCAAACATGCTTGTTTTGGGGGTCATGTTTAACCTTTACACCAATAAACACGTACAACTTTATTAGTCTGTATAATTTATGCAAGAGCGCTGTTATTGATGATTAGCAATCAATGAATACGCAAGCCTTTGATAATCAGAAGCCGCCAGAGTTAGTTATTCTGGCGGTTTTTTTGTTTAATAGATCTGTTGGCCTACCAAATGGTGCTTAGCTGAATGGTTTTAACAGGTCGAATAGCGGGGCGAAAAAGCAATGGGATAACTATCGTGATAGTTGATTAACGTTGGATATAAAAAAAGACGCCCTAGAGCGTCTTTGTTTTGGAAGGTGGTGGAGCTGGCGGGAGTTGAACCCGCGTCCAAAAAACCTACATCCTCGGTCCTACATGCTTAGTCGATTATTTATTTAGCCAATTAGACGCCAACCGACAGGCTTCGTCATGGTGAGCTTGATACGGTTTCGCGGTTCAGCCTCAAGCGTGCTTCCCTCGCTAGCCTACATGGGGTGACCATCGGCATCTCAAGACTATAGGCGAATCTTTGAGAGGATGGCTAGCATTAAGCTGCTAGTGCGAACGTTTCGTCGTTTGCAATTATAGTTTTGCGGCTTTTTACCAGGCCAACCGCCCCTGGGCATGCACCTTGGGTTTCGTGAATCTTGTCGAATCCTGAATCAGCCCCAAGTCGCTACTAACGTGTGTTAGTTTACGTTGTCATTTTATGTCTTATCACTTTAGACAGCAAGTACAAAATAGCATATTAAATTTCGCTTGGCCGGATTTTCGCCAATTTGATTGAAAAGTAAGTTAACTGAATAATTAACTTACTGTTTTTGATTGTAAAAAAATCGGTGTCCGGTTATTTAATTTATTTGCCAAGGTTTTTGTTTTTCATGATACGACCTTTGTCAACTGACCATTCTCGGTCTTTAACATCGGCGCGCTTATCATGCGCTTTCTTACCTTTACCTAAATAAAACTCAAGTTTTACCCAGCATTTCTTCCAATACATTGCCGTTGCAATTAATGAGTATCCTTCGCGCTCCACCGCGCCGATAAGTTTATCTAACTCTCGTTTGTTGAGTAATAGCTTACGCGCGCGGGTTGGATCACAAACCACGTGGGTTGAAGCCATTTTTAGTGGCATGATTTCAGCACCCACTAAATAAGCTTCCCTGTCTTTGATATGAACGTAGCAATCTGAAATATTTACTTTGCCATCGCGAATACTCTTGATTTCCCAGCCTTGTAAACTCATACCTGCTTCGAATTTATCGGTTAGGGTGTAGTTGTGGCGAGCTTTCTTATTAAGTGCAATGGTGTTGCTAGTCGATTTTTTTGATTTTTTCTTTGCCATAATAGCGATATTATACGGTGGAAATTTTTCCAATGAAATCACTAATTTTCAATTAGAAATAACTTTTCACCTAATGCGCTTTGAATTGTGCTTTGGTATGATTGCGTTAGTGTTTGTAGGAGTGAAAATGCCAACCATTAATCGTAGCGCATTAGTTATGCACAGTGTCGAGCAAATGTTTACACTGATCAATGATGTCTTAAATTATCCGTTATTTGTGCCAGATTGTGCTGACAGTAAAATCATTGAACAAGATGATAATTCAATGACCGCTTCACTGTTAGTTTCCAAAGGCGGTGTTAAAAAGTGGTTTACTACGCATAATACCTATACCAAAAACGAAACGGTGACGCTTGAGTTAGTTGATGGTCCATTTAAATACTTAAAAGGGGCGTGGCAATTAACACCGTTATCTGATGACGCGTGTAAAATTGACTTTGTGATTGATTATGAATTTTCGAGCAAGGTGTTCGACTTTGCTTTTGGTAAAGTATTTAATCACATCACCAATAACATGGTACAAGCATTTACTAAACGTGCAAAAGAGGTATATAGCTAAGTGGGGAATTCTACGATCCAAGTTGAAGTAGTGTATGGAACACCGAAAAAACAAGAACTACTTACCGTGAGTGTTGCTGAAGGTATCGATGTAGAGCAAGCTATTCATGAGTCTGGGATTTTGGATATTTTTCCGGAGATAGACTTGAGCGTGAATAACGTCGGTATTTGGAATCGCAGCGTAAAATTATCTGAGCAGGTAAAAGATCTCGATAGAATTGAGATTTACCGCCCCTTGATTGCAGATCCGAAAGAAGTGCGAAAGCGTCGCGCAGAGCAAGCTAAAGCCGATGGCAGGGCTGATAAAGTAACAGGCGGTCGAGTCAACCCGCTTCGTGGTAATAACAAAGAATAGCAGTATACTATCAGTATTATTAGTCATAAAAAAACGACGCTAATGCGTCGTTTTTTTTGTCTGTAGCTCAATTAGCTCTAACCATTTTCCATTGGCGTGTAAAACGATTCTGGCACTTCAAAATCACCTTCAGCGCTTGCGAGTTTCTCGTCTTTAAAGGTTAAGATAAATTGTTTTTTGAAGTCTAATTTTTTGTCTTTACCTGAATTAAACTCGTAAACGTAATGCCAAACATCTGGCTTAAAAGTGTCAACAATTACTGGGCTACCTAAAACAAATTTTACTTGCTCTTTTGTCATGCCTATTTGCAATTGGTCGATAGCCTTTTGCTCAAGGTAATTACCTTGTGGAATGTCAATTCGATAAACCCAATTTGAACAAGCACTTAATGATAGCGTCAGTGCAATAACAGATACTCTTAACAGCATGAATACTTCTTATCCTTTATTATTTAGCTTGGCATCATACCCAAGCATGCTGATCGTTACAAAACTTTTTTATATAAACCTTACACAGTGCGGTGTTAACTTGCCAAAAGCTCTGTAGCATTGGCTAAACTGTGTTCAGATATTTTATCACCCGCCAGTAAACGAGCAATCTCTTGGACTCGTGCTTGCTTGCTAAGTTCCGTCACCGTAGTTTCTGTGTGTTCGCCATCGGTTAACTTAGCGACAAAGTATTGCTGATGGCCCTTGCAGGCAACTTGCGGTAAGTGGGTTACACAAATAACTTGGGTATTTTTTGCTAACTGCTTTAGCTTTTCACCAACCATGGCGGCAGTTGGGCCACTTATACCAACATCTACTTCATCAAAAATTAGCGCAGGCGAGGTGACTTTGTCAGCCAAAATTACTTGCATCGCCAAGCTAATGCGCGATAACTCACCGCCAGATGCCACTTTGTGCATCGCCTCTTGGGCTTGACCAGGGTTAATGCTAACCAAGAAAACAATTTCATCACTGCCTTGGCCATTAAGTGTTTCTGATGGTTTCTTTGTCACTGCAACACTAAATTGGCCATGTGGCATATTGAGCTCTCGAATACTTTGGGTGATCAATTGGCTTAACTGGCTTGCTGCTACTTGTCTTGACTCATGTAACCTTTGAGCGGCTTCATCATATTCAGCTTTTGTCGCGTCTAATTCTCGATATATTTGCTCTTGCCTTGTATCGTCGCCAGAAATATTGGCTAACGCTTGCTGTAGCTCTTGGTGTTTTACATGCAATGATTCAGGCGCAACTTGATGTTTACGCGCAAGGTTGATTGCACTGGAGTAACGATCTTCAATTAGCTGATACTGCTCAGGATCAAGCTCTAACCTGTCGTGAAAATGGCGTAAATCTTGACAAGCATCTTCAAGCTGGATCAGTGCCTCTTGATAGGTGTTTGATATATTCGCGATATCTTGATCTAGATCGGCATACTGCGATAAACGATCAACACTTTGGCGCAAAACATCAAGGACATTAAATTGCTCATTTTCACTGGTGCCTTCTAAAACAAACAAGCTATCTTGGAGGATACTTTGTGAGTTACTGAATTTTTTATAGTCGTTTTCAAGTGTCTCAAATTCACCTTCTGTAATGGCAAATTCATCGAGCTCCTTAACTTGATATTGAAGTAATTGTTGCTCAGCTTCACGCTGAGTTTGGCTAGCTTTTAAGGTTTCGAGTTCACTACTAAGTGCTGACCACTTCTTCGCATAATAGCTAACGTCATCAAGTAAGTTTTGATGTTTGGCATAACCATCAAGAAGTTTTCTTTGCTCAGTGGCTTTTACGATCAGTTGATGGTCGTGCTGGCCGTGAATGTTGATCAGTAAACGGCCTATTTCACGCAGTTGTGTTAAAGGAACTGGTGAGCCATTTATATAGGCTTTTGAACGACCCTCGCTTGAAATAACTCGGCGCAAAATACAGTCGTCGTCACAGATCAAATCATGCTGTAATAACCACTGTTTGGCATTGGTGTTATTTTTAATGTCAAACGTTGCACTTAAATCGGCTTTGGGCGTGTTTGGCCTCACCACATTAGTGGTTGCGCGATCGCCTAAGCACAAGCCTAAGGCGTCAATGGCAATAGATTTACCTGCGCCGGTCTCCCCAGTAATGGTGGTCATACCCGAGCGCCAGTCTAATTCGAGTTGTTTAACAATAGCAAAATTTGTGATGGTTAATTGCGTTAGCATAGCTTCAAACACCAAAGGCTAAAATTTAATTACTGATAATTTATACAGTATTTTGCTGTTTAGCAATAATGTTTGTTTAATTTTTAATTAATTTTATCGATTTTATAACTAAGTTATTGTTAATAAAGTTAATAAAGTTAATAAAGTCTATTGCCCCAACTCAATTTTGAACGCAGCACTTTTAAATAGTTGTGGTCGGCAGGGTGTATCAGGCGCAATGTGTTTGGACTTTTGCGAATGTAAACTTCATCGCCAGGCATAACGGCAAGAATTACATGACCGTCACAGCTCACTTGCAAGTTTTCGTAGTTTTCATTCGCCAGTACTAGCTTTAATTCACTATCGCCGTCCACCACAATTGGCCGTGAGGTGAGAGTGTGAGGAAACATCGGCACTAATGATAGCGCATTTAAATTAGGTGTTAATATTGGCCCACCAGCAGACATCGAATAAGCAGTTGACCCCGTTGGTGTTGAAATAATTAGGCCATCAGAGCGTTGACTAAACATAAATTTGTTGTCGATATAGACTTCAAATTCAATCATATTGGCGACTTTACCAGCGTGGAGAACCGCTTCGTTCATCGCCGAGTTTGAACTTTTTAGTTTACCGTGGCGATACACTTCAGCTTCAATTAAAAAGCGCTGCTCTGAATAAGACTCACCCGCTAAGATTTGCTTTAATGGTTCAATCACGTTATCGGGTGATAAATCGGTTAAAAAACCCAAGTTACCGCGGTTAACCCCAATCACACCAATGTTGTAACAAGAAAGCACGCGGGCAGCACCTAGCATATAGCCATCGCCACCAATAACGATGGCAAGGTCAGCTCTTTCACCGATATCAACTAGCGATGCGATCACGATATTTTGCAGTGAAATCGTATTTGCAACGGTTTCTTCAATTAACACTTGGTAACCCGCTTGGCTTAAAAACTCACACAAGGTGGTGATTGTTTTTTCTGCGCCCTGGTGATGCGGTTTACCAATCAGGCCTATCGTTTTATACAGTGCTGTCATCTTTTACAAAGGGATCAAGTAGTTGCCTAAAGTACGAAGTGTCGCTCCAATTCCGTCAGTTGTAAAGCGGACATTTTTATAAAAATTTGCTTGAATCCTAAAATCTGATCCCCATAATTAGCAGCAATAGTATTTTTCTTGGAGTTCTCCATGACTAACGAGTCAACGCAAAACGAAGCAGCACAAGACGTTGCAAATAATGAAGAAGTAGTAAACGAAACTGAGCAGGCTGTTGAAGAACAAGCTGTAGAAGTGGACGCTGAAGTACTTAGCCCTGAGCAAGAAAAAATCAACGAGCTAGAGTTAGCGCTTGCAGCCGCGCAAAGCACGGTAGCAGATCAAAAAGACAGTGTGATTCGCGCAAAAGCTGAAGTTGATAATATTCGTCGCCGCGCCGCTCAAGATGTCGACAAAGCGCGTAAATTTGCTTTAGAAAAGTTCGCTGGTGAAATGTTAACAACGGTTGACAACTTAGAGCGTGCTCTTCAAAGCATCGACAAAGAAGACGAAGCACAAAAAGCAATGTACGAAGGTGTTGAGTTGACCTACCAAGGCTTAATTTCCTCACTAGAGAAATCAGGTGTTACGGCAGTTGATCCACAAGACCAACCGTTTAATCCTGAGTTACATCAAGCAATGTCAATGCAAGAAGTACCTGGTGTTGCGCCAAATACCGTGATTGCAGTGATGCAAAAAGGCTATGAATTAAATGGTCGTTTAATTCGCCCTGCAATGGTCATGGTATCAAAAGCACCAGCGGTAGATACGCAAGCGTAATTAACATTTGCACGCAGAACAAGCCGAGCATAGCTCGGCTTTTTTGTCGGTTTAAATGCTAGGTATCAAGAATATTAGCGACATGGCGCTAAAGTTTTTCACCACAATTAAATTTTTACTAAAAATTACAATTTTTTTAAAAAAAACGTTGAAAAGCATTTCGACTGACCCCACTAACTAAATCAACTAAGCAATTTAACTTTTTTAAAGAAATTCGGAGATCCTAAAGATGGGCAAAATTATTGGTATTGACCTAGGGACAACTAACTCATGTGTTGCTGTTTTAGACGGCGACAAAGTACGCGTAATTGAAAATGCTGAAGGCGACCGTACAACTCCTTCAATCATCGCATACACAGACGATGGTGAAACACTTGTTGGTCAACCAGCGAAACGCCAAGCAGTAACCAACCCTAAAAACACGTTATTTGCTATCAAGCGTTTAATTGGTCGTCGCTTTGAAGATAAAGAAGTTCAGCGCGATATTGGCATCATGCCATTTGGTATTGTAAAAGCCGACAACGGCGATGCTTGGGTAGAAGCTAAAGGCGAAAAAATGGCGCCACCACAAGTTTCTGCTGAAGTCTTAAAGAAAATGAAGAAAACGGCTGAAGACTTTCTTGGTGAGAAAGTTACTGAAGCGGTTATCACTGTACCTGCATACTTTAACGACTCTCAACGTCAAGCAACTAAAGACGCTGGTCGTATCGCTGGTTTAGACGTTAAACGTATTATCAACGAGCCTACAGCAGCTGCCCTTGCTTACGGTATGGACAAGCAAAAAGGTGATAAAGTTGTCGCAGTATACGACTTAGGTGGTGGTACATTCGATATCTCAATTATCGAAATTGACGAAATGGACGGCGAGCACACGTTTGAAGTATTAGCGACAAACGGTGACACTCACTTAGGTGGTGAAGATTTCGACAACCGTTTGATCAACTACTTAGTAGACGAGTTCAAGAAAGATTCAGGCATGGATTTAACAAAAGATCCATTAGCAATGCAGCGTTTAAAAGAAGCGGCTGAAAAGGCAAAATGTGAGCTTTCTTCTGCGCAGCAAACTGATGTTAATTTGCCATACATCACTGCTGATGCGTCAGGTCCTAAGCACATGAACATCAAAGTAACACGTGCAAAACTTGAGTCACTTGTTGAAGATATGGTTAAAGCAACGTTAGAGCCGTTAAAAACTGCTTTAGCTGATGCTGACTTATCAACTTCTGACGTTACAGACGTTATCTTAGTTGGTGGTCAAACACGTATGCCATTAGTACAGAAAGTGGTTACTGACTTCTTCGGCAAAGAGCCTCGTAAAGATGTAAACCCTGATGAAGCAGTAGCTTCAGGTGCAGCGGTTCAAGCAGGTGTATTATCAGGTGACGTAACAGACGTTCTATTACTAGACGTTACACCATTATCTCTAGGTATTGAGACAATGGGTGGCGTGATGACTAAAGTTATCGAGAAGAACACAACGATTCCGACTAAGCAATCACAAACGTTCTCAACAGCGGAAGACAACCAAGCGGCAGTAACGGTTCACGTTATTCAAGGTGAGCGTAAGCAAGCGAGTGCGAACAAGTCGTTAGGCCAGTTCAACCTAGAAGGTATTGATCCAGCACCACGCGGTATGCCGCAAATCGAAGTAACATTCGACATCGATGCTGACGGTATCTTACACGTGTCGGCAAAAGACAAGAACACAGGTAAAGAGCAAAAGATCACCATCAAAGCGTCTTCTGGTTTATCAGACGATGAAGTAGAACAAATGGTACGTGACGCAGAAGCAAATGCTGATGCTGATGCTAAGTTCGAAGAGTTAGTCACTGCTCGTAACCAAGCTGACGGCATGGTACACGCAACGAAAACTCAAATTACTGAAGCCGGTGATGACTTACCAGCAGAAGACAAAGAGAAAATCGAGGCGGCAATTAGCGAATTAGAAGTGGCGATTAAAGGCGACGACAAAGACGCAATCGATGCTAAGCAACAAGCGTTAATCGAAGCTTCAGCTAAGTTAATGGAAATTGCTCAAGCTAAAGCACAAGCTCAAGGTGGTGCAGCAGACGGCGTAGCGCCAGAAGCGGATGCAGGTCAAGCTGGCGATGACGTTGTTGACGCTGAGTTTGAAGAGGTTAAAGACGACAAGTAAGTCGAACTTAAACCTTGTCGCTAGAGAGCTTAATTTCAGCGTTGAAGGTGCTCACGTGATAAACCACGCTCTGCGCCTTCGCCTTGAACTAAAGCCCTCTAGCTTAAAGTTTTAAGTCCTTAATATTCAAACTTAAAACTTTGCAATCATTTGATAAAGCGTCGGTTTCGGCGCTTTGTTATGTAAAGGAATACCTCGACTATCGTCATTCCGGTGGTGTATTAAGCCGGAATCTTATGAACAGGTTGGTCATTCCGGTAGTGTGTTAAGGCGGAATCTCATGAAGAAGTTCGTCATTCCGGCAGTGTATTAAGCCGCAATCTCATGAAGAGGTTGGTCATTTCGGTGGTGTTTTAGACCGGAATCTTTGAACAAAGGATTTAATTTGTTTAGTTATTTAGCCATAAATACCTAAACAAATTGATATCCATCAAATAAGTGAAGTAAGAAATATCTATGTCAAAACGTGATTATTACGAAACGCTTGGAGTACAAAAAGGTGCTTCAGAACGCGAAATTAAGAAAGCTTATAAGCGTTTAGCGATGAAATATCACCCTGATCGTACTCAAGGTGATAAGGAAAAAGAAGAAACGTTTAAGCAAGTTAAAGAAGCGTACGAAGTATTGGGTGACGAGCAAAAACGCGCAGCTTACGACCAATATGGTCATGCAGCTTTTGAACAAGGCGGCATGGGCGGTGGCGGTTTTGGTGGTGGCCAAGACTTCGGTGATATTTTCGGTGATGTATTCGGTGACATCTTCGGCGGCGGTCGTCGTGGCGGTGGCGGTGGTTCTCGTGCGCGCCGAGGTAGCGACTTGCGTTACAACTTAGAAATGAGTTTAGAAGACGCCGTTAAAGGTAAGTCGGTTGACATCAAAGTACCAACATATGTGGCGTGTGAGCCGTGTGACGGCAGTGGTGCGAAGAAGGGCACATCAGCTAAAACGTGTTCTACGTGTCATGGTCATGGCCAAGTGCAAATGCGTCAAGGTTTATTTGCCGTTCAGCAAACATGTCCAACGTGTAATGGCCAAGGTAAAGTGATTTCTGATCCATGTAATGCTTGTCATGGTCAAGGTCGTGTTCAGAAAACCAAAACGCTTAATGCCAAAATCCCAGCAGGTGTTGACACTGGCGACAGAATTCGTCTATCTGGTGAAGGTGAAGCCGGTGAGCATGGTGCGCCAGCAGGTGATTTATACGTTCAGGTTAATGTTAAAGAACATCCTATTTTTGTTCGTGATGAAAACCATTTATATTGTGAAGTGCCAATTAGTTTCACGACAGCAGCACTTGGCGGTGAGATCGAAGTCCCCACGTTAGGTGGTAAAGTTAAGTTAAAGATCCCGAAAGAAACGCAAACCGGTAAAATGTTCCGACTACGCGGTAAAGGGGTTAAGTCAGTACGTTCAAGTGTAACGGGTGACTTAATGTGTAAAGTGGTTGTTGAAACGCCGGTAAACTTATCTGGTGATCAAGCTGATCTGTTACGTCAATTAGACGAGAAAATGGGCAAGAGCACTGCAAAGCATAGCCCGCGTGAAACCGGATTTTTTGACGGTGTTAAGAAGTTCTTTGACGACTTAAAATCGTAATTGTTATTACTGATAAATTACGTTTAATAGAAGAAAGAGCCCAGCATAATAGCTGGGCTTTTTGTTTATCTATTTAGCACTATGCTGATCGGCAAAAGTTATTCTTCACTGAAGTTGGGCAGCACCCCACTGCGACTATGTTCAAATACTAATGAGGTTTCAACGGTTTGTACTTCATCTCGTGAGGTTATCGCTTCAAAAACAAAGCGACGTAAATGCTCAGAGTCCTTGACCGACATGTGAATGAAATAATCGTAATTGCCACCCATATGATAAAGGCTAACAATTTCAGGCAATTTGAGTAGGTCGTCACGTAGCTGGTTCACAATTTCTTCTGAGTACGGTTGCAATCTTATCGCGGCGATCGCTTCAATGTTACCACCTAGGGTTTTAAAGTTGATGTCGACAAAAGCATTTTTTATTACGCCGCTTTGCTTCATGCGCTTAACCCGCTCAAGGCAAGTTGAAGGGGCAATACCTATCTGGCCGGCTAATTCTTTGTTGGTAATATCAGCATCAGCAAATAATATTGTTAATATGCGTAAATCAATTTCGTCTAACTTTTTCATCTAGTTATTTTTCTCCGTGTTAGGGAGTAATCATAACTTGATTGAGATTAACTCTCCAGCGCGCAGTGAATTATTTTCGAACAAACAAAACTTTTCCGATTTATATTTTGTATCAATTGGTAATTAACCCTATATTTAATCATTAACAACGGCTAGAATCGACATAATATGTCTATTGTCAGACGGAAGTATCACTAAGTAACGGAAGGATCAAATGGCACTAAAAACAATACAGTCATTTTTAAAGCTTGAAGCGGCAAGTGGCATCTTACTGATGTTCGCAGCCGTACTAGCGATGATTATCGCTAACTCACCATTGAATATTTACTACGCTTTATTACTCGACGTCCCAGTAAAGGTAGCCGTTGGTAGCTTTGAGATAGCAAAACCACTATTACTTTGGATCAACGATGGCCTAATGGCATTGTTTTTCTTCCTTGTAGGCTTAGAACTTAAACGCGAATTTTTAGAAGGTGATTTATCACAGCCGGGCCAAATTACCTTACCTGCAATCGGTGCGATTGGCGGTATGCTAGTTCCTGCGTCAATTTATGCAATGCTCAACTACCAAGATCCCGATGCGATTAATGGTTGGGCGATCCCAACAGCAACCGATATCGCTTTTGCTTTAGGGATTTTGTCACTGATTGGCTCTCGCGTGCCATTGCAGCTAAAAGTGTTTTTAACATCGTTAGCTATTTTTGACGATCTCGGTGCGATAATCGTCATTGCTTTATTTTACACAGAGCAGTTATCTATTACCTCGCTCGTGATTGCAACAGTAGTACTTACCACTTTGTTTATTATGAATAAGCGCGGGGTTACTAGTACTTCACCTTACATATTTTTCGGGGTTGTTTTGTGGGTGGCAGTATTAAAATCTGGTGTACATGCAACGTTAGCTGGGGTGGCGCTTGCCTTGTTTATTCCGATCAAAGGTAAAGGTGACGAACCATCGCCATTAAAATCATTAGAGCACAATTTACACGAAATGGTGGCGTTTATTATTCTGCCTATCTTTGCTTTCGCTAATGCCGGTATCAACTTATCAGGGGTGGGCTTAAATGAGGTCCTTTCTCCGGTACCGTTAGGGATTATTTTAGGTTTGTTTATTGGTAAACAAATCGGGGTCTTTGGTTTTTGCTGGGTAATGATCAAGCTAGGTGTCGCTAAATTGCCAGAAGCCATGAACTGGCGTTTACTTTACGGTGCATCGTTATTATGTGGTGTCGGTTTTACGATGAGTTTATTTATAGGGTCATTAGCGTTTGAGCAAACCGGTGATAACCTTATTTTCCAAGATCGACTTGGTATTATAATTGGCTCACTCATTTCAGGTTTACTCGGCTATTTTGTTATCAAGTCATCAGTGAAGGACTTACCAGAAAACAAAGAGTAGCGAGTAAATTTAATTAAAATACTAAACGGCGATGCATCCATCGCCGTTTTTCGTTACTATAGCGCCAAATTTTTCGTTGTCGGGTTTTACAGGTCATGCATCGATATCAGGACTTAATCAGGCTTTTTGATCAAACCTTTTATCCAAGCTTTAATACTCGCCTAGTTAAAGGCGGTAATGAGCCCATTTACCTGCCTGCTACAAAAGATTGTGACTACCACCAAGTGGTCTTTGCTCACGGCTATTTTGCTAGTGGTTTACATGAGATTGCACATTGGTGTATTGCTGGCGAAGCTCGTCGGCAGTTAGTCGATTTTGGTTATTGGTATGAACCTGATGGCCGAAATCATCAGCAACAAGCATTGTTTGAGTCGGTTGAAATAAAACCACAAGCATTGGAGTGGGCATTTTGCGTCGCGGCAAATAAACCGTTTAATGTCTCAGTAGATAATCTTAACGGTGATTTTGAACCCGATGCCAATAGCTTTAAACTTAAAGTTTTTGAGCAGGTTAAGCAGTATTTATCCAATGGCTTTCCAAAGCGAGGCCAACTGTTTATTGAGGCTCTAGCTAACTTTTATCAGGTTAAATTACCGCTTAACCCAAATCATTTTTTAACCCCTTTTGAGCAAGATCAATTGCTACACAATCAACGCAATAATTACCCAGAGGTTTGTGATGCAGAAGTTTAAACTTGGCTTTTTAGTTAACCCAATAGCGGGTATTGGCGGTAGTGTCGCGCTAAAAGGTAGCGATGGAGAGGGCGTTGCAGCACAAGCGATAGCCCTGGGTGCAACCGCTAAATCCAATGAGCGAGCCAAACAAGCGTTAGAAATTTTACTGCCATACAAAGATAAGATTTGCCTCTTTACCGCAGACCAAGAAATGGGCGAGCACAGTGCTAAGTCGTTGGGCTTTGAAACACGTGTTGTTTATCAGGCAAAAAATCAGCCGACAACAGCAGCGGATACTGAACAAGCAGTAAATGCCCTGATTGAAGAGGGCATTGATATACTGCTATTTGCTGGTGGTGATGGTACTGCTCGAAATGTCTGTAGCCAAGTAGGTGACAGTTTTCCTGTTTTAGGTATTCCTGCAGGCTGTAAAATACACTCAGGTGTTTATGCGGTTACACCAAAAGCGGCGGGACGCGTGATTGAAAAAATGGTAACTAATGAGCTTGTCACGTTAACAGACGCCGATGTTATGGACATCGATGAAAGTTTATTTCGCGAAGGCGTGGTCAAAGCCAAGCGTTATGGTGAAATGAGCGTACCGTGTGAATTGCGTTATGTTCAAGCAGTAAAATCTGGTGGTAAAGAATCAGACGAGTTGGTGTTACAAGATATTGCCGCTGATGTTATCAATCAAATGGACGAGCAACTATTTGTTATCGGCTCTGGCTCGACAACAGCATTTTTAATGGAAGAGCTTGGTTTAGAAAATACCTTATTAGGTGTCGATGTTGTTCGTGAGCAGGCATTAGTCGCCAATGATATTACTGAGCCTGAGCTTTGGCAGTTACTCAACGACTATGATGACCAAAATGGCGAGCAACCACCAAAGTTGGTGATCACATTAATTGGTGGTCAGGGTCATATATTCGGCCGAGGTAATCAACAATTGAGTCCTCGTGTTATCCGTAAAATCGGCAAAGAAAATATTATCGTTATCGCGACAAAAACTAAAATCGCCGCGTTAAACCATCGCCCGTTAATCGCAGACACAGGTGATCAAGTACTTGATCAGGAATTAAGTGGCTTAATGAAAGTTACTACTGGCTATAATGATCAGGTCCTATACCCGGTTGCTAGCCCTGAATAAATAAGAGAATTAATCATGAATACCCTTACCGATTTATATCAGCATTTTGATGAGCTCGTTTTTAATGATGCAGATCCTGACACCCTGTTTGCCTCAAGCTATATTAAAGGCTTTATTGCCTTAGAGGCGGTGAACTTTGGTGACGAGCAACAAACACCGTCAAAAGCCCTGGCCGAAAAAGTCACCCAAGCACTGATTAACAACAAAACAGAGTTAACGCCGCAAGATCAAACAATCGTTAATAATTATTGGTTATCACTGCAACCTATTTTTAAGTAAAACTCAATTTTGGGGGCAATGCTTATGCGCTATAAGGCTTGAACGCTGAAAGGTTGTATGGTCAGATTCCTTACCGCCTTACCGCCTTACCGCCTTACCGCCTTACCGCTTGAATTTACCTTTGATAATGTCTTTTAAGATGTAGCGATTTGGCGCGAGGTTAAACAGCATTTTACTATTAACAGGGTAAGGTGTGCCGCAAATATCAGCTTTTATTATATCCGCCATCAATGGCGCAGAGCACAAACCTCGGGCACCTAGGCCGGTTAATACATACAAATTGGGGTAGTAGGGGGCTGGCGTATCAACTCGCCAGTTTTTATCCTTCTCTAGATGGTGGTAAAGCGCGTAATATTCTTCTGTTTTGGGCATAGGGCCAGCCACTGGCATATGATCTGGCGACATACATCGCAGCCTAGCTTTACTGCTTACCACATCGTGTTTTTGCCATTTAGGAAAGGTAGTTAGCGACTGGTGATACATTGCCAAGTTGTAATCATCGTCTTGCGTACGCGATTGGATATCCCGATCATCTTTGTCGAACGTAGCGCCAATACAATGAATATCGTTGTTTTTTGGCGTTAAATAGCCTTTGTGACAAATAACCGTTGATAATTTAGCTATATCATCGTTTGTTTTCATTGAACTAACTTGCCCACGCACGGGATAGACGGGGAGTTGATCAAATGGCGCCAATAATGACGTTTGCGCACCACCGCACATCACGACCGTACTAGCCGCATCCGTTTTATTGCCGTAATGCAAGCGCCAAGTATTATCGTCGGTTGGTTGCAATTGCTCGATGTCACATTGGGTTTTAACCTTTAAATAGCCTGTATTTAAGGCTGCGCCAAATAACGCTCGCACAAGTTGTTGTGGTGCAACCCAACCGGCTTGAGGCATAAATAACCCGCCGTGTTCTAGTGGCATATTAGCTAGTTCACTGGCTTGCTGAGCATTTACCGTGTGAATAATATCGCGTGGCCAAGCGTTTATTTGATCAAATTTGATTAAGCGCTTGGCTAACGCCGGTTTAAAAGCTAAGTCTAAAACGCCACACCATTGATGATCAAACGCGACTCCTTGCTCTGCTACTTGATGATAAAAAGCCAAGGCGGTAATAAACGCTTGATGGTAAAACTCACTAATGTCATCTCTTTCTTGGTGTAGTAGAGGATAAACCGCGCCAATAGCATTACTCGATCCACCTTGGGCAAGTTCATCGTCTTGGCAATATATACATACTCGAATGTTTTCACGGGTCAGTTTATAGGCCAAACACGCAGCAGCAATACCCGAGCCAATAATCGCCACTCTCGTTGGTTTAGTATTGTGTGGTCGCAGTAAATAGCCCTGACCCGAGTTAGGTGATTGTTGAAACTTCGCCCTTAAGCTCTTATTTTTGCGACCAACGGTTGTTTTTTTCTCGAGTCTAAAGCCAACCTTGATCAGGCCTCTTTTGACAAAACCAGCCACGGTAAAAGTCGATAAACTTGCGTTATCATCTGACAAGCGAGCAATCTGTCCAAACAACTCAGGGCTCCACATCTCTGGGTTTTTTGCTGGCGAAAAACCGTCAAGATACCAAGCGTTGATCGCTGGCACTAAGTAGTTATTTTGCTTTCGAGATACTTTGATATTGGTACTGAGTTTGGCAAAACCTTTGCTTGCGTCATCACATATCAAAATCAGTGTTACTTTACCTGCTAACAACCTAAACTCACGAATAGATTGGTCTGTATTGCTGTTGTCATATTGCTGACAAAAGTCATCAACAAATGGCTTAAATTCAGGCCAACACTGCAATGATTGTTGAATTTGCTCAGCGCTTAATGGGTACTTTTCAACACTGATAAAGGTCAAGGGTAGGGTTTTATCCCCGTGTTTAGTAATGGCTTGCTCGACATATTTGAGGGTGATAAAAAAGTTCAAGCCCGTACCAAAACCGGTTTCTCCAATGACCAATGGAGACTTATTAGCTAATAATCTAGCCTCAATATTATTGCCCTGAATAAATACGTCGTCACTTTGGCTGTAACCGTGTTGGGTATCAAAGTAAATATCATCAAACTGCGCTGAAAATGGCGAACCGTCTTGTTGGAATACGACCTTGTCGTTACTTTGAGCCTGTGTTGTTTTGTGATCAGTCATGGACAAATATAAAAAGCAAATGTACTACCAAGAATTGTACCTGATGTCGTCCTTGATTGCGCCGCATAGAAATAAATTAATTGGCATGAAAAAAAATCACGCGAAATAATAAATCAGCCTAAGTTATTGGTTCAAAAGTATGTTATTTTACGATTTCACTTTTACTAGGTGGTGATATTTGGTTGTTCAGTGTACAAGTGTACACTGGATAGACCAGTTTTTATGCGAAATTCGCTATCATATCGCCGATTTTAATAATTAGATGGTTTAGATAAATGAAACGTGTCGTGATAACAGGTTTAGGTATTGTCTCAAGTTTAGGTAACGATACCGAGGAAGTATTAGCGTCTTTAAAAGAAGGCCGTTCAGGAATTACTCGTTCAGAGAGCTTTGATGAACAAGGTCTGCGCAGCCAAGTTTGGGGTAAGCCTAATATTGAATTAAAAGATCATATCGATCGCAAAGCGATGCGTTTTATGGGTGATGCTTCAGGTTACGCATACGTAGCAATGGAACAAGCCATTAAAGATTCAAACCTTACACCAGAGCAAGTGTCGAACATTCGCACCGGTATTGTCGCGGGCTCAGGTGGTGCATCTTCAGCAAACGTTATCGCATCGGCTGATACATTGCGTTCAAAAGGCGTTAAGCGCGTTGGTCCATATGCGGTACCAAAAACGATGTCGAGCACAATCTCTGCTTGTTTAGCCACTCCGTTTAAAATTTTAGGTGTTAACTATTCAATCAGTTCAGCTTGTGCAACAAGTGCCCACTGTATTGGTCACGCAGCCGAACTTATCCAATTAGGCAAGCAAGATATTGTGTTTGCTGGTGGTGGTGAAGAAGTCGATTGGTCATTAGCGATGATGTTCGATGGTATGGGCGCATTATCGACAAAATACAATGATACACCAGAAAAAGCATCGCGTACTTATGATGCAGATCGCGATGGTTTCGTTATCTCTGGCGGTGGCGGTATGGTAGTTGTGGAAGAGCTTGAACACGCATTAGCACGTGGCGCCCATATTTACGCCGAAATTGTTGGTTATGGTGCAACATCAGATGGTTACGACATGGTTGCACCATCGGGTGAAGGTGCTGTTCGTTGTATGCAACTAGCAATGCAGGACGTTGACGCGCCAATCGATTACTTGAACACTCACGGTACTTCTACACCGGTAGGTGACGTCAAAGAGCTTGGCGCTATTCAAGAAGTATTTGGCGGCAAATCACCTGCAATTAGTGCAACTAAAGCCATGTCTGGTCACGCGCTAGGCGCGGCTGGTGTTCACGAAGCTATTTACTCAATTTTAATGATGGAAAATAATTTTATTGCTCCATCAATTAACATTGAAACGTTAGATGAACAAGCTCAAGGTTTAGATATCGTCACTGAAACTCGTGAAGCCGAGTTAAACACTGTGATGTCAAATAGCTTTGGTTTTGGTGGTACTAACTCAACACTAGTATTACAAAAATACAAATAACCGCTATTTTAAGATAATATGGGGTCAGAGTCGTTTTACTCTGACCCCATTTTTTTGCCAAGAGTTTACCTTGAAAATTTATTTTGATGAAAACATGCCATTTGCTCGTGAGTTTTTCAGCGAGTTTGGTGAGGTTATTCCATTTAGTGGTAGAGATGTTAGCGCACACGCGTTAGCTGACGCTGATGTTTTGTTAGTTCGGTCAATTACCAACGTTAATCAAGCATTGCTTAGCAGCAATAAGCGTTTGAAGTTTGTCGGCTCGGCGACGATTGGCTTTGATCACATCGATCTGGCGTATTTAGCGAAGCGCAATATATTCTTTACTTCAGCTCCAGGGTGCAATGCGGTGTCAGTGGCTGAATACGTTATTAGCGCATTAGTTGTCTTAGCCGAGCAAGGGCAGTTTTCACTGTTGAATAAAACCGTGGGTATTGTCGGTGCTGGCAACACCGGTAGCCGTTTAAGTGAAAAATTATCGGCGTTAGGCATTAATTATAAGCTCCATGATCCCATTTTAGAGCAAGCAGGTGACACGCGTAAATTTTCATCATTAGACGAGGTACTGGCTTGCGACATTATTTCGCTGCACGTGCCCAAAACCATGAGTGGCGAGCACGCGACATACCACTTACTTGATAAAACCCGACTAGCGTCAATTCGCGATGATCAGATTTTGGTTAACGCTTGTCGAGGTGAAGTTATTGATAATCAAGCGTTACTGTCGTTAAAACAAGCGGGTGCTGGCTTTTCATTAGTCTTAGATGTTTGGGAAAACGAGCCAAATATTCTACTGCCACTGATTGAGCATGCGGATATCGCGACCGCTCATATCGCAGGTTATAGCTTAGAAGGAAAAGCACGTGGCACAGAAATGCTCTATCAGGCATTATGTCGTGAGCTTGGTAAACCTGTGAGTAAATCACTAAAAGCGTTTTTACCTCAGCCAATGTTTGAGCAGGTAAAAATAAATCAGTCAATCAATGAAATTTTGCTAAACCCCTTGGTTAAAATGGTTTACGATGTAAGGCGAGACGATGCTATATTTCGTCAACAAATTCATTCGTGTGGTTTCGATAAAATACGCAAAACATACCCCGCTCGCAGGGAGTTTTCTTCATTGTCGGTAATCACACCTAGCAGTCCCAAGTCTGATTCGCTGTATCAACTTGGTTTTAGTCAATATGTGCAACAAGAGGAAGAATAATGGCACAGAAGTTCGATGTTTGCGTATTAGGCGCAACAGGCTTAGTTGGTAAAACAATAATTGAAATTTTAGCGCAAAGAGATTTTCCAATTAATAAGCTATACCCGTTAGCAAGTTCACGCTCGGCTGGTGAATTTATTGAGTTTAACGGTGAGAGCATCGAAGTGCTAGACGCCGATAACTTTGACTGGAGTCTCGCTCAAATTGGTTTCTTTTCAGCTGGCGGTGCGACTTCAAAACAATATGCACCGATGGCAGGTGAAGCTGGTTGTATCGTTATTGATAATACGTCAGAGTTTCGTTACGACCCAGATATTCCATTAGTTGTACCTGAAGTTAACCCTCAAGCACTCGCTGAATATCGCAATCGCAATATTATTGCCAATCCAAATTGTTCAACGATTCAAATGATGGTGGCCTTAAAACCAATTTACGATGCGGTAGGTATTGAGCGTGTTAATGTATCAACTTATCAATCAGTATCTGGTGCAGGTAAAGCCGCGATGGATGAATTAGCCAAACAATGCGCTGATTTACTGTCAGGCAAGCCGATTGAACCAAAAGCATTCTCTCGTCAAATCGCTTTTAACGTGATCCCACAAATCGACGTTTTCTTAGAAAATGGTTACACCAAAGAAGAAATGAAAATGGTTTGGGAAACCAAGAAGATTTTAGGCGATGAAAATGTGTTGGTTAATCCAACGGCGGTACGTGTGCCAGTATTCTTTGGTCACGGTGAAGCTATTCACCTAGAAACGAGTTCGCCAATTAGCGCTGAAGAGGTCAAAGCGCTGTTAAAACAAGCGCCAGGCTTGGTGGTTTGTGAAAATGATGAAGACTTCCCAACTCAGATAGGTGAAGCTAGCGGCAAGGATGAAACCTTTGTTGGCCGTATTCGTGAAGATATTAGTCATAATAATGGTTTAAATATGTGGATTGTTGCCGATAACGTTAGAAAGGGTGCCGCAACCAACAGTATTCAGATCGCAGAGCTACTTATTCGCGATTATCTCTCTTAGTGTATTACGCATGTTAGATGCGTTAAAAGACGATGAGAATAGACTAGAAACCTGTTAGGCTGTGCCTAATGGGTTTTTTTATGTCTGTAATTAATAAAAAGTGAGGAGCTCTTCACTATCTTAGTTATCGAGATATAATTGGAACAAAGTTTGCTAAGCTTTTAGTTAGACTAAAATTTTACTAATAAAGCCAATTATTTGGCGCATATAATAAGAGTTAGGAAAGCCTTAATGCATCGTACACTTAGTTCGCGTTTATTGCCTTTGTTACTGGGTAGCTTGTTGACCCTAGGTTCACTCTGTGTTGCTGCGCAAGAAGCCGGCGTTCAGATACGTGGTCCAAAATCATCAGATACTTCAGTGATCAAGCAATACGGTCCGATTACCAACGCTGACACCTTATGGAAAATTGCCTTAATGGTTCGCCCAGATCCGAGATTTTCTGTCTACCAAGTCATGCAGGCGCTTTACCTAAAAAACCCACAAGCTTTCAAAGAGAATAACCTTAACCACCTTGTTAATGGACAATACTTAAAAGTTCCTTCCTACGATGAAATAGCAGCAATAGATCCCGTTCAAGCCCAAGCAAAATCTGACAATGACGACAGTATTTGGGAAAAGAAAGTTAAGGCAGCGCCAAAAGTTGTCGCTAAAAAGGCGGCACCGGCAAATGTCGTGCAAAAACAAGATTTAGAGCAAGCGAAAAGCGAAATTAATCAACAGCTTGAAGATATTGGCAAAAGTCAAGTGCAACGCTTAGAAACCATTCAAAATGACGTATTAGATTCAATAGATGGTTTACAGGCTCTGTTACAGGAAGACGAAAAGCTCAAACAGCGATTATCAAATTTCGGTCAGCAGCTTGGCGAAATGCAGCAACAAGTTGCTAAAGGTGACGAAATCAAGGCTCAAATGGATAGCCAAATTAAACTTTTGCAAGAATTACTAGATAAAGCCAATGCCCGTGAGCAGGAGCTGATGCTTGAGAAGCAAAAAGCAGCACTTGAAGAGAGCAGCTTTATGTCGAGTATTTGGTTTACCATTTTAGTTGCAACTGTGCCTGCGGTATTAGTTGTGTCATTAATTGCCTTCTTTTTAATGCGCCGCAAAAATTCAGGGGAAGAATCCAAAACCGAACAAGCTGCTCCGGTAGCCGAAAAAGCAGCAGAAACACCGGCCGTCGCAGATGCTCCTGCAGATGAATTGGCACTTGACGGCGAACTATCACTTGATGACGAATTAGCGATAGATTTGGCTGAAGACGATGAGTTAAGTGACTTAGGTGAAGCAGACCTAGGTGGTGACGAATTATTCTCCGATGATCTTGATGATTTAGATGATGAACTGCTTGATGATGACGTTATTCATTTAGATGATGATCTCGACGATTTAGAAGATATTTCCCTTGATGATTTAGGTGACGATCAACCGCTTGATGACACCACTGAACTAGCCGGTGATGACATTGATGATATGTTAGACCAAACAGCTGACAGTGATGAAGGCGAAGTATTAGACGGTGGTGAGTTAGGTCAAGACATGCTTGATGACCTACTTGGTGGCTTAAGCACAGATAAAGACGAAGAAGAAACACCTGCCAATACCGAAGACGATATCGACGCTTTGCTAAGTGAAGTTAACGATGTGGTTGAAGGCAAAAAGCAACCAGAAGCAAAAGACGAACAAGCAGGTGAATCAGAAGAAGTCGCCGATCCGGACGACATTGATGCGTTATTGGACGGCGTTGCAGATGAGCAAGCTAGTGAAGAAGTCGCCGATCCAGATGACATTGATGCCTTATTAGATGGCGTAGCAGATGAACAAGCTAGCGAAGAAGTCGCCGATCCAGACGACATTGATGCCTTATTAGATGGCGTTGCAGATGAGCAAGCAAGTGAAGAAGTCGCCGATCCAGATGACATTGATGCCTTATTAGATGGCGTTGCAGATGAAGTTGCAGATGAGCAAGCTAGCGAAGAAGTCGCCGATCCAGACGACATTGATGCGTTATTAGATGGCGTTGTAGATGAACAAGCTAGCGAAGAAGTCGCCGATCCAGACGACATTGATGCGTTATTAGATGGCGTAGCAGATGAACAAGCTAGCGAAGAAGTCGCCGATCCAGACGACATTGATGCGTTATTAGATGGCGTAGCAGATGAACAAGCTAGCGAAGAAGTCGCCGATCCAGACGATATTGATGCCTTATTAGATGGCGTTGCAGATGAACAAGCTAGCGAAGAAGTCGCCGATCCAGACGACATTGATGCGTTATTAGATGGCGTTGCAGATGAACAAGTTAGCGAAGAAGTCGCCGATCCAGATGACATTGATGCGTTATTAGATGGCGTTGCAAATGAGCAAGCTAGCGAAGAAGTTGCCGAGCCAGAAGATATCGACGCACTAATTGATGAAATTGCATTGGAAAGCGAACAACCAGCTAATGCAAGTGTTGAGTTAACCGATCCAAATGATATTGACGCTTTACTGTCGACATTTGACGAACCGATGCCGGCAAATACCGCTGATGATAACCAACCTATTGAAGAAGTAGCATCAGATACAGCGCAAGTAGGTAGTCATAGCCAAGATATTGAAAACTTTACTCAGGAAACTGTCGGTCAGTTTTTAACCATGGACTTTAGTGATATTGGCGCAGCTGAAACCGATGCAAACGAGACTGAAGTAGCTTCAGATGAGCTAGATACCGCAGAGCCTGAAGATCAAGAAGTTTTAGATGTCGATGATATTCTAGAGTCGATTCAAGTTGAAGAAGTAGAGCAGCCTAATCAAGATGAAATTGATGACTTACTTGATTTAGGTGACGAGCTTGACGATAGCTCACTTGATGAGCAGAGCACAGAGCAAGACGACTTGGATGATGATGAAGAACTCAATATTGATGAGCTTTTAGCACAAGTTGCGGCTGAGGATAGCCAAGCAGAAGATGACTTGATTAATGATGTTGCCGAGCAGATAGAAGAAGTCGAATCACCGTTTGATGAGTCTACACTGGCAAATTTACTCAGTGAAGGCGCAGTGCCAGAAAACCAAGAGCCCATTGAACTAACACCTGACTTTACTGACTCTAATGTATTAGCTGATCTGCTAAGTGACGGCGAGCCTCAACCTAAAGAAGAGGTTGCTGAAGCAAGCGAAATAGAAGATATTCAAGAGTTAAATAACCTAGATTTTGACGAATTGCTGGCGAATATCGAAGAAGAAAACAAGCCTAGTAACAGTGAAGAGCCAGTAGTTGAAGATGTTATCTCCGATCTCGATATTGGCGATGATCTGGTCGCGCTTGATGAAGAGGATCAAGAGCCGGCAGACTTTGTTTCAGTTGACAGCTTGCTTTCAGAGTCGCTTGACTCAGAAAACGAAGAACAATATCGAAAAGAAAATATTGATGTTGGCCTTGATGAATTTCCTGAATTTGCCGGCGATGATACCGATATTGATGACGAGGACAGCAATGGTGTTGCCGCTAAGTTAGACCTCGCTAAAGTCTATATAGAAATTGGTGATGAAGAGAATGCCGAAGTTATTTTACAAGACGTCATCAAACTAGGTGATGCTCAACAGCAGTTTGAAGCTCAGCAGTTACTCGATAATTTGAATTAGTCGAGTTATTTGAATTAGTCGAGTTATTAGCATTGGCAAGCGCATTAAAATTAGTAATAATGCGCCTCCGAATCTAACGGAGGTATTTATGCGCTATGCATTAGGCGTGCAGTATGACGGTAAAAATTACTGCGGCTGGCAACGTCAAAAACATTCACCTAGTGTTCAAGAAACACTTGAGCTTGCTTTATCTAAAATAGCAGATGAACCCGTCGAGGTGGTGTGTGCAGGGCGCACAGATACAGGTGTTAATGCGACCAATCAAATTGTCCATTTTGATACGACAAAAATCAGAAAAGATGTAGCATGGACACTAGGCGTAAACACTAACTTGCCATCAGATGTCGCTATTTCTTGGGTAAAACAAGTCCCTGAAGATTTTCACGCGCGCTTTAGCGCGACCTCTCGCCGTTATCGGTACGTGATATACAATGCATTATTTCGTCCGGCGATTTTAACTTCGGGTCTTTGCTTCGTCCACGACCCATTAGATGACGAGCTAATGCACCAAGCGGCTCAAGCACTGGTTGGTACCCACGACTTTACCTCGTTTCGCACTGTTCACTGTCAAGCGCCGTCACCGATAAGAACGATCGAACATATCAAGGTTCATCGTTTGCAAGATTACATTGTTATTGATGTTAAGGGCAATGCGTTTCTTCATCACATGATTCGCAACATTGCCGGAAGCTTGATTCGCGTCGGTAAAAAGCAAGAGTCGGTTGAGTGGATGCAACAAGTGTTAGCAGCTAAAAACCGATGCGTTGCAGGAATGACTGCTGCAGCTGGCGGTTTGTATTTTGTCGATGTTACATATCCTGAAACATTTGAACTGCCAACGAGGCCTTTAGGGCCTCTGTTTTTGCCAGATCAAATAGGCTAAACTCTAGACTGCTTGGATGGAGTGACTTAGGTTGTGTTTGAAATCTACAATCGGTGGCTCGTTGACTTTGAGGTAACTTGAGCTCGCATCAAGGCATCATTTGTTGAATAAAGAACAAAACAGACCAGTTTTTTGTAACTGATTACTCGCTATCTATGGTTTAATTCACGGTTATGTATACTGTTTTATCTGGTTGATGATTAAATATACTCATTGGGTATAAACAAAAAAGCAGACATCATCAATCGTATTTTATTGCAATAGGCTAAAAAGAATTATGAGCTGGATAGAAAAGATTCTCCCAAAAGCTAAAACTACACAAAAAAGTAATATTCCCGAAGGTGTTTGGACTAAGTGTACATCATGTAATGCGATGCTATACAAAGTTGAGCTAGAAAGAGCGATGAGTGTGTGTCCGAAATGTGATCACCATATGCGCATTAGTGCTCGTAAACGCCTTGAAACATTTTTAGATGCCAATAACCGTCAAGAAATCGGTGAGCAATTCGAGCCAAAAGACGTATTAAAGTTTAAGGACTCTAAAAAATATAAAGATCGTATCAGCTCGGCACAAAAAGTGTCAGGTGAGAAAGATGCACTCGTGGTAATGCGTGGTGAATTGCACGGAATGCCTGTTGTTGCGGCATCATTTGAATTTGCCTTTTTAGGTGGTTCAATGGCCTCTGTCGTTGGCGCGCGTTTTGTCGCTGCAGTCGAAGTGTGTTTAGAGCATAATTTGCCATTAGTTTGCTTTTCAGCAAGTGGTGGTGCACGTATGCAAGAAGCGCTGATGTCGTTGATGCAAATGGCTAAAACAAGTGCGGCACTAGCGAAAATGAGCGAAAAAGGCTTGCCGTATATTTCCGTATTAACCGATCCAACAATGGGCGGTGTTTCAGCAAGTTTAGCTATGCTGGGTGATATTAACGTTGCTGAGCCAAAAGCACTTATTGGTTTTGCTGGTCCTCGTGTTATCGAGCAAACGGTTCGTGAAAAATTACCAGAAGGCTTTCAGCGCAGTGAGTTTCTATTAGAAAAAGGTGCGATTGATATGATTGTCGATCGTCGTCAAATGCGTGATACTTTAGCGCGTTTATTGGCAAAGCTTACTGGCCAACCGTCGCCGATCAGAGAATAAATGACCAAACCATTACCAAGCCAATTATCAAATGCCTCACTTGATAATTGGCTTTCTTATTTAGAATCTATTCACAGCCAAGAAATCGACCTTGGCCTAACGCGTATTAATCAAGTCGCCGAACGTTTAGCAATATCGTTGGGCGCATCTACGGTGATAACGGTTGCTGGCACTAACGGAAAAGGCACGACCTGTGCTTTTCTCGAAAATGCGCTATTGGCAAAAGGCAAACGCGTAGCTGTTTATTCATCCCCTCACATTGAGCGCTTTAATGAAAGGTTGCGAATTGATAAAGCTGATATTGATGATGCCCCGCTAATTCAAGCCTTTGAGCGCATCGAACAAGCTCGTGGTGATATTTCATTGACTTATTATGAGTACACGACATTAGCGGCGTTAATGATTTGCCAAGAAATCGAGCCTGATATCGTGATCTTAGAAGTAGGGTTAGGTGGGCGATTAGATGCAACTAATATTATTGATGCCGATATTGCCGTTATCACCAGTATCGATTTAGATCACCAAGCATTTTTGGGGAATACTAAAGAGCTAATAGGCTTTGAAAAAGCCGGTATTATGCGAGGCGATAAGATTGCAGTGGTAGGGGAGCCGCGCAAAATTCATTCTATTGTTGAGCACGCTGCGTCAATCGGTGCAAAAGCGCTTTATCGCGGTCAGGATTTTAACGTAGAAGTTAATCAACAAGCTTGGCAATATCAAACTAAAGCATGCACTTTTAACCATCTTACTTTACCCAATATTCCGCTTGATAACGTTGCCACCGCTATAACGGTGCTAAGGCACCTTGAATTGTCGCTCGATGAAGATTTTATCAATCAAGTGATAAGTCAAACTCAGGTTGTTGGCCGCACTGAATTAGTCGCACAACACCCCCAGGTACTGCTTGATGTTGCTCATAACCCTCATGCAGCTCGTCATTTAGTTGCCGCATTATCGCGCTATCAGTTTAATCAGCTACACTGCGTGGTGGGTATGCTCAAGGACAAAGATATTCAAGGTACGTTATCCTTGTTTGAAGAACACATCGCTCACTGGTATTTAACTAATCTAGCGGTTCCAAGAGGTGCACAAGCACGTGAACTGGCCGCAACATTATCTGATAGGGCGCAAAACGTTAATTGTTTTGACAATGTCGAACAGGCATTTAAAATGGCATTACAAACAGCGGAAGACAATGATTTGATTTTAGTTTTTGGATCATTTTTTACCGTAGCAGAAGTTCGCAAGTTATATGTTTAGGAGTTTTTTTTGTCTACACCATTTCAAAATCGTATTGTTGGTACGGTAATTGTTGCAGCGGCAGCCATTATATTTTTACCTGATTTGTTAGACGGCAAAAAGAAAACCTATCAAGAGCAGTTTGATGTGATTCCACAACCGCCAAAGGTTGAAAATGTCACAACACCAAAAGAATTTCCTGAACAAAAGCTCAATATCATTGATAATCCTGAAGTGGTTGAAGATGAACAAGCGCTAGATGATGAGCCCGAGTTGCCTCAAAACTCAAGTGATACAAATCAAACGATACAAGCAAGTGAGACATTGACTATCACTACGATGGCAAAGCCTGAGCAACTCGGTGCTGAGCCAAAAGTAGAGCAAAGTGTTGAGCCCATCAAGCAAAATGTTACCGGCGACGCCTGGGTTATCCAGTTAGGTAGTTTTAGCAAGAAAAAAAATGTCGATGAGTTAGTAAAAAAGCTGACCAACGCTGGCTACGTCGTGTTTACTAAACCGGTTAAAACTAAAAATAGAACCTTAACCAAAGTGTTCGTCGGGCCGGATATCAACAAATCAAATTTAGAAAAACAAATTCCTGAATTAGCTAAAATTGCAAATGTGACAGGAAAAATTGCCAAATACAGCCCAACAAAATAACAAAAAAGGTTAGGTTTAGCAGTGGCGTTCTGATAGAATGCGCGCCTCATAAGTAACGAGATTATTCGATTTATGGTTTGGATAGATTATGCCATCTTGGCGGTGATTGGCATATCAACGCTAATTAGCTTAGTGAGGGGCTTTGTCAAAGAAGCGATATCTCTCATTATATGGGCGTCGGCATTTTTTATTGCAAGTCAATTCTATTCAAACTTAGCGACTCTTTTAACTAACATCTCAGATCCTTTGTTGCGCAATGCAGCGGCTATAGCCATCCTCTTTATAACAACCCTTATTCTCGGCGCTCTAATAAACTATCTCATTGGCGAGCTTGTCACGAAAACAGGCCTTTCTGGAACAGATAGAATATTAGGCTTGGTCTTTGGTGCGCTTCGCGGTGTACTAATTTCGAGTGCTGTGTTGTTTTTTATGGATGCCTTTACCCCAGCAAGCAATACCGATTGGTGGCAGTCGTCACAATTGATCCCAGAGTTTGATTTAGTTATTGAGTGGTTTTTTGAATATTTGAAGCAAACATCAAGTTTTTTATCCTAGTAGGGTTCGGCGGAGAGAAATGTCATGTGTGGTATTGTTGGTATTGTTGGTCAAACACCAGTAAGTCAATCTTTATATGATGGATTAACGGTGTTACAACACCGTGGCCAAGACGCGGCGGGTATTGTTACCATTAGCGACAACATGTTTAGGCTAAGAAAAGCCAACGGTTTAGTTAAAGATGTCTTTCACACGCGCCATATGTTGCGCTTGCAGGGCAACATTGGTATCGGCCATGTTCGTTACCCAACGGCGGGTACATCAAGCTCATCTGAAGCTCAGCCATTTTATGCCAACTCGCCTTTTGGTATTTCATTGGCACACAATGGTAATTTAACCAATGCCAGTGAGTTAAAAGAGTGGTTATTTACTACGGCAAAACGCCATGTCAATACGACATCTGATTCAGAGTTGCTGTTAAACATTTTAGGTCATGAACTACATCAAGTAGATGCCTTGTCTTTAACACCAGATAACATTTTCACGGCCATTGAAAATGTTCACAACCGTATTCGTGGTGGTTATGCTACTGTTGCCTTAATTATCGGTCACGGTATGGTTGCATTTCGCGATCCAAATGGCATTCGTCCATTAGTGTTCGGTAAACGTGAAACTGAAACGGGTGTAGAATACATGGTGGCTTCAGAGTCAGTAGCGCTTGACGCTTGTGATTTTGAATTTGTTCGCGATGTTGCACCAGGCGAGGCGATTTACTTCTCAGAAGATGGCCATATTCACTCAAAACAATGTGCGCAAAATCCAGTTTATAGTCCGTGTCTATTTGAATTCGTTTATTTTGCTCGCCCTGATTCGACTATCGATAAAATGTCGGTATATCAATCACGCGTAGAAATGGGTAAGCGCTTGGGCGATAAAATTGCTCGCGAATGGGAAGACATCGATATTGATGTCGTGATCCCAATTCCAGAAACGTCATGTGACATTGCGTTAGAAATCGCTCAGCAGTTGAATATCCCTTACCGCCAAGGCTTCGTTAAAAATCGCTATATTGGCCGTACGTTTATTATGCCGGGTCAAGCAGAGCGCAAAAAATCGGTTCGTCGTAAGCTAAATGCTATTAGTTCTGAATTTAAAGGCAAAAACGTTTTACTTGTTGATGACTCAATTGTTCGCGGTACAACATCAGAGCAAATTATTGAGATGGCTCGTCAATCTGGCGCCAAGAAAGTTTATTTTGCTTCAGCAGCGCCGGAAGTTCGCTTCCCGAACGTTTATGGTATCGATATGCCAAGTGCTAACGAATTAATTGCTCACGGTCGTGAACTCGAAGATATATGTCAATTAATTGGTGCAGACAAATTGATTTATCAATCAATTGAAGACTTAACTGCCGCGGTAGGTTTTGCCAACCCTGAAGTGAAACATTTTGAATCATCGGTGTTTACCGGTCAGTACATTACTAATGATATCGACCAAGGTTATTTAGAGAAGTTGGATGCTGCGCGCAACGATGAATCTAAAGAGCAAACCGATAAAAATGCTGAATCAGTCATTGATATGCACAACGAAGGTGAAGGTTCATAACCTTAAATTAATCTAATAAAAAGGGCGCTATATTTAGCGCCCTTTGCATTTTCAACAATCAACAAAACAGGGAGATTTAATGCGTTTACCTGCTAAGTAAATACCGGACCAAAGCCCAAGCTCCATAAAATAACAGTACTTGCCATAATGCCTACTAGTAATACTAAACCGCAAGTAACAACAGAGCTCGAGTAGATAAAGCCTTTTTCTTCAGGGATATTCATCATAATCGGCACGCCTGAATACAGTAAGTAAACTGAATAACAAGTTGCGAGTATGCCGGCACAAGCGACAAACCATAGCACTGGGTATAGCGCCGCCACACCAACCATTAACAATGGTGTGGCCGTGTAAGCTGCAAGCTCAAGCGATTGTACAAAGTCTGGCTTAGCGTCAAATGTTTTTGCCATCCAGTGGATTAAATAAGCAAGCGCGAATACTCCGGCAATTAATGCGCCGTACATACCCACCGCCATATAGGCAGCGCTTTGCTCTGTTAAT
This sequence comes from Thalassotalea sp. LPB0316, assembly GCF_014898095.1. Lineage (NCBI taxonomy): Bacteria > Pseudomonadati > Pseudomonadota > Gammaproteobacteria > Alteromonadales > Colwelliaceae > Thalassotalea > Thalassotalea sp. LPB0316. Next base: position 2,967,435 of record NZ_CP062946.1, on the reverse strand, counting down.
TTAATGGTATCGTTTGCGCCGATAGACCAACCGATATGCGCTGCGGCATAATAACCACAGATTGAAGGAATCAACGCGACAACTAAGATGTGCGTTAGCGAGTACGTCAAACTTTCATGACGTTTTTCTATTGTGTGCCATTCTTCTTTAGGATGAGCATATAAGCCCCAGATGTGATTTAGTAACATAATACCTTCCTCATACAATTCCCCATAATTGGCAAAATAGATTTTTATTTGCCCGTCAAACGACATTTATTTTTTTTATCGTCGTTATTTAATTTATGAAGTATGGTGATTAATTCGTCAAGACTTGGTTGCAAAATAATCAAAAAAGATGCTCTAAATCAAAAGATTGATTAAAAAACGTACTATTTATAAGGTTTTTACTCTAACAACCTTCATGTATTCCATCTCAAAACCAGCGATTACTTCTGTCGCTCGATAATAAGTTAAATTAACCCGTGAACCTTTAAGCGATCGATAAGGCTGCTTGCGCTTATACTTAAACGGCGAATCAACTCCTTCGAGCATTAGAGTGTTAACAAACCAGTCACCATCGTCTCTTTGTACGTGCGAAGTCACCTTTTTGGATTCACTGTGGATCAGTTGTTGATGTTCATTGAGCAGTTTTTTAACGTCTTTATTCATCGGGCTTTACTGATGTAGATCGGATAAAACTCATTTTACACTAGAAAGCTTGTGCTTTGCCTTTTAAAATAGCGGCAATTTAAAAAATCGTAGTCATTGTATGTCACACCAACGTTTACTTGAGCCAATTCAGCAGTTTCTTCAATGTGAAACGCCTGATGCTTGGATAGAAAAAGCAAAACAGCCAGAAAATTTAGAAGTGCTGCTCATTGATCATATGATCTGTGAGTTAAAAGCTGCGCAAACGGCTATGTACTTAATTCGCAAGTATGCCGTTGATAAAGAAAGCGGCGATGCCTTACTCGAGTGGTTGGCGCCGTACGAACAATTTATTTATAAAAAGCAAGGCTCTCTTGCAGATTTAGCCAATAAAAATAAATTATCGAAGCAGATCATCCCTAAAAGCGATTCGCCGTATGGCCAAGATTTGATTGATAAAATGGTTTTACTCATCAAAGAAGAGTTACACCATTTTTATCAAGTATTAGAAATTATGGATAATCGCGGTATTGAGTATTATTCCATTACGCCAAGTCGCTACGCCAAAGGCCTGATACGTCACGTTACTAGCTATGAGCCAAATACCTTAATTGATAAATTAATTATTGGCGCATATATTGAGGCGAGATCGTGTGAGCGTTTTGCTAAATTAGCGCCGTATTTGGATGATGAGCTGAACAATTTCTATGTCTCATTGCTACGCAGTGAAGCGCGTCATTATCAAGATTATTTAGCGCTTGCCGAGCAAATAGCCGGTGGCGATATTTCAGCAAGAGTAAACTACTTCGGTCAGTTAGAAGCACAACTAATTAGCACCCCAGATCGTGATTTTAAGTTTCACAGTGGTGCGCCAGAATAATCGTTAGAGGAAATAACATGCCAAAGGCAAGTGAAGTAAAAAAGAATACCGCAATTGAGCACAATGGCTCAGTGGTTATGATCAAGGATATTAGTCGCTCCGTGCCGCAAGGCCGAGCAGGTGGTAGCCTATACCGTATGAGAATGTACGATGTCGTCACAGGCGCTAAAATTGACGAAACCTTTAAAGACGTCGACATGCTTAAATTAGCTGACTTAACCCGTCGTGATGTGATGTTTTCATACATTGATGGCGATGAATATGTCTTTATGGATAACGAAGATTACACCCCCTATAACTTAAATAAAGAGGCAATTGCCGACGAGTTATTGTTTATCAATGAAGAAACAACCGGTATTCAAGTCATCATTATTGACGGTAGCGCGGTTGCACTTGAATTGCCATCAAGCGTTGAGCTAGAAGTTGTTGAAACCGATCCGTCAATTAAAGGCGCATCGGCAACCTCGCGTACTAAACCGGCTGTGTTATCAACCGGTTTAACCGTGCAAGTACCTGAGCATATTTCAACCGGTGATGTGATTAAAGTGAACACTGCAGAATCAAAGTTTATGGGCCGTGGTGATAAATAATTTATTTATTCACCCATTAAGTATGGAAAAGCCAAGTCGTTGACTTGGCTTTTTTGTTACTGCTTTTACCACTAAACAACTAAGTTTACTGAGCAATAATATCGACTTGGCGCATATTGTTTTGCTGAGAAATGACTACGCGATATTGAACATCGGCATTAGCAAAGTGCAAGGTTAAACGACCGCGCTTAGTTTCCTGGCTGGTTACTTCACCTAAGCTATCGCGATAAAATGCAACAATTTCTTGTTGTGACGAGCGCGTGTAAAAGTTAGCAACATAGGGAAGCTTTGCTGTATCTTGGTAGAATACACGCGCATCTTCCATCAGCGGGAGTTCAATTGTCGTCCCTTGTGCAAATGCACAGTGCACATATAAGCTGGTTAAAATCGCTAATGTGCTCGCTAAATTTTTCATGCTTTATCCCTAAAAATACTTCTTTAGCCGACAATGTATGATCAATGGTTTGTTCGGTCAACTTATTCGTAGTTGCCATGAAGATAATCTGCTCGATAATTATCAACCCAGAGGGCTGTTGCGCCGCAAATGGCAACCGGCATGACAATTAGGTTCAAGACAGGGATCATCGCAAATACGGCGACAGTAATACCAAAACTAAAGCTCAGACCTTTGTGTTGATTGAGCGTTCTACGCATTTCTTCAAAGGCAATTTTATGGTTATCAAAAGCGTAGTCTTTATATTGAACTGCCATCATCCACGAAACAAACAAGAACCACAATATCTGACCTATCAATGGCAGCACCATTAACAAAATTAAAAAGCCGAGTGCGCGTGGAATATAATAAATAAGCTTTCGCCATTCGCGCTTTAAGGTACGAGGGATATCCTTAACAACATCGGCTAACCCGCCACCTCCAATCGGTTGATTGGTTAAAATAAGCTCCATCTTTTCCGCCAAAAGGCCGTTAAAAGGTGCGGCAATCCAGTTTGCTACAGCGCTAAAAATAAACGAAAAAACGACTAACACGGTCATAACAGCAATTGGCCAAATGATAAAACTCAACCAGTTGAGCATTTCCGGTAACCAACCGGTTAGTTGGGCAATATAGTGATCGAGCTCGAGAAAGACAAAATAAAAGGCGATGGAAAATAAAATCAGATTAACTAGCAACGGGATCAAAACAAAGCGTTTAATTCCTTTAGATTGAATTAATGAAAAGCCTGCAAGGAAATATCCTGCCCCCGATGTCGCTGTTTGTTTTTTGTAAGGTGCTACTGCCATGAAAACTCCTAATAATTGTTTGATATCTGAACCAAACTCCTGATTTAGGTCATTATAAAGAATAAAATTTTATGCGACAGTGCAGACTTGTTACAAAGTACATATAAGTTTGATAAAGTACTGGGATAATTCCAATAATAAAATCAACTTGGGTTCTTAATATTACATGCGCCTCAAGCAAATAAAACTTGCCGGTTTTAAATCGTTTGTCGAGCCAACTAAAGTGCCATTTGTCCAGCAAATGACCGCGATTGTTGGGCCAAATGGTTGTGGTAAGTCAAATATTATTGATGCGGTGCGTTGGGTACTTGGCGAGAGCTCGGCAAAAAATTTGCGCGGCGATGCTATGACCGATGTCATATTTAATGGCGCAGCATCGCGCAAACCCGTTGGTCAAGCCAGTGTTGAATTGATTTTTGAGCATTCAGATAACACGGTCTCAGATTCTCTGGCGCAACACCTTGCAGATCGCAATGAAATTTCTATTCGTCGGGTGGTGAATCGAGAGGGCATTAATAGTTACTTTTTAAACGGTAGTAAATGCCGTCGCAAAGATATTACCGACATATTTTTGGGCACCGGCCTTGGTCCGCGTAGTTACGCGATTATCGAACAGGGTACTATTTCTCGGCTGATAGAGTCGAAACCGCAAGAGCTAAGGGTGTTTATTGAAGAGGCCGCGGGTATCTCAAAGTATAAGGAGCGCCGCAGAGATACCGAAAACAGAATTAAGCACACCCGAGAAAATCTAGCGCGATTAAGTGACATTCGCTTTGAACTTGGCCAACAAATTGAAAAGCTCGATCAACAAGCGCAAGCGGCTAAACGCTTTCGCACATTAAAAAGCCAAGAGCGCACGTTTAAAGCTGAGCTGGCCTTGTTGCGCCATCAAAAATACCAAGCACAAGCCCAAGCTGAACAAACGAAAATTAACCAGCTACAACAACAAATTGAGCAGTTGGTCCTCGACCAAATCGCCGCTGATAACCAAATTAGTAAGATTCGCACGGCCAACAGTGAACAGTCGCAAACGTTGGAAGCCCTGCAAAGCGAAAAAGTGCGATTATCGTCGCAAGTTGTCCGTTTAGAGCAAAATATTAAACACGCCACTAGCCGATTAAAGGTATTGAGCCAAGAGCGTGACAAGCATCAATTGCGTCATCAACAACTCGATGAACAACTCGCTAAAGAGCTGAGTGAGCTATCATCTTTGCAACAAATTATCGAGAAAACTTCACCCTTGGTAGAGCAAAGTAAAGCTGATTTAGGCGTGTTAAACGATGATATTAGTCAATTGAAACAACAGAGCCAAGATGCTCAAGCGCGTTATCAAGCTCAAGCACAGAAGGCACAGCAACAGGCGGTTAAAAAGTCGTCACTTCAAGTAAACATCGAACACGCGAAAACTAAACAGCAACAGCTTTTAGAGCGACAAAGACAACTCACACAAAAACTACAACAAGAAGACTCGCAGCAGTTAAATACGCTGATCGAACAAGAAGCGAGTCTGGTTGAACAATTAACTGCGCTGCAAACCTCAAGGCAACAAGAGTTGACTCAACACGGCGAGCAAACAAGGCTTTTAAGGCAAAACGCAACCAATATTGAGCAAAGCATTACACAAGCTAACTGGCAAATTAGTCAGTTGAGCCAACAAGCTGAAAAATTAAGCCAATCACTTGCTATAAGTGACGATGACAACTCGCTTGATGAGCTGTTGACTAACCATCAGATAACCTTAATGGGTAAGCTTTATCAACATATTCGCGTTGATGAAACATGGCTTGTAGCGGCAGAAAAAGTATTAGCGCCATATCTTGAAGCACAAATCACGGCTGATGACATCACGTCACTAACCGATTTTGACGGCCAGTATAACTATCAATTGCTGATAAAATCCTCACAACCTATACCCGTAAAGGCCAATAGCCTTGCCAGTAAAATTGATGGTATTGAGTTCTTTCCATGGTTAATTAGTCAGCTCAATCACATTCAACTCGTTACCCGCAGTAGCGAGCTTTCAGCGCAGGTAAATAATTTGGTTGACGGCGACTCGTTGATCACACCATCTGGCAAATGGCTTTCAGCAAATTTTATTTCTGTTGGCCAACTGCAAAACACGCCTGATGTCCTAGACAAGCAACATCAACTTCGCCAAATCGATGAGCAGTTAACTCAGCTAAACCAGCATCTAGAGCGTTTGAACGATGAGCATCAAGCAGCGACTCAATCGTGTGCCCAATCTGATCAACAATTGAACCAGATAAAGCAGCAGTTAATTGATACCGATGCGCAGCTTAACTCGGCTAAACAAACCCTAGCGCTTAATCAACAGGCCTACCGCCATCAGCTTACATTAGCTGAACAAGCGCAAGAGCAGCTAGCGCAGATTGACGAACAACTGATAGAACTTGAAGCACAGCTAAGTGAATTAATCTATTCACAAGACGAGCTGCAAGAGCAAGGCGATATCGATCTCAATACCTTGGAGCAAGCAAGCAAAGCGGTTAACGATGCGTTGAACCAAAAGCAACAGGCATTCCTTGAATTGCAACAAACGCATCACGAACATAAGGTCACACTCGAAACCGCGCTAACCAAGCAAAAATCAGCGCAAATACATCAGCTGCGCCTAGAAGAACAACTACATGGCTTGTCTGTACAATTGCAAGAAGTCGGTTTCGAGCAAGACAATCTCACTCAGCCATTGAGCACTGACGAGCAGGCATTAACTGAGCTGCAATTGCAATTACATCAACTGGAAGAAAAACTAGCTCTACAACATCAATTATTAGCTGGCGCATCAGAGCAAATAGCCAAGTGCGAGCAAGATAAAAAGCAAATATTTAGCCAAATAGAGCGCGATAAAGAAAGCCTCAATAAGCTTTATATCAACCAACAAAACTATCAGCTAAGGGCTGAAACAGCACTTGAAGCTATTCCAGAGCATATGAGCTTGTCGCAAATTAAAGCGAATATGCCAAGTCATGCAAAAGAATCGCTTTGGCAGGCAAATATAAACCGCTTAGCGCAAGACATTAGTCGCTTAGGCGCGATTAATTTAGCAGCTATCGATGAGTTTGAGGCACAACTAGCGCGTAAACAATATCTCGATCAGCAAGATAGTGATTTAAATCAAGCCCTAGAAACGTTAGAAGGGGCGATTGCCAAAATCGACCGAGAATCACGCGCTAAGTTTAAATCGACCTTTGAGCAGGTTAACCATGATCTCCAGCAACTATTTCCAAAGGTCTTTGGTGGCGGTAGTGCATATCTAGAATTAACTGGCGATGACCTACTCGACACTGGGGTAACTATCATGGCAAGACCACCGGGCAAAAAAAATAGCACAATTCATCTATTATCGGGTGGAGAAAAAGCGCTAACCGCTTTATCATTAGTTTTTGCAATTTTTAGACTGAACCCCGCTCCGTTTTGTATGCTTGATGAAGTGGATGCGCCGTTAGACGATGCCAATGTTGGCCGTTTTTGTAATTTGGTAAGAGAAATGTCTCAAACCGTTCAGTTTATTTATATATCACATAATAAAATAGCCATGGAAATGGCTTCGCAGTTAACTGGCGTAACCATGTATGAACCGGGTGTTTCACGCATGGTTGCTGTTGATATTGACGAAGCTGTTGCAATGGCAGAATTATCATAACGAAGGCGATACGATGGAAGATAATTTCAGAAATGCATTAATTATTATCAGTGCTGTTGTCATCGGAGCTATTTTGGTTCATGGCTTGTGGACTATCCGAAAAAATAAAAATCCTTATAAGCTTAAAACCTCAGATGAGCCAATAAGTAGTGAAGAACCTATTCTCGATAAAAGCGGATTTGACCAATACGGCGTTAGTGCGCCAAGAGTTGTTGAACACAGTGCATTAACTGGCGAGATCAAAAACCCGCCGCAAGATGACGAAATTCCATTACAACCAGCACCTGCGCCAAATTTTAATGACGAACCACTGCCGCAAGATGTTGCGGTAAAGCAACATCACGTTGAACTTGAGCAAAGCCAAGACGACAGTGCGTATCAGCCACCGCGTGTTGAAGAAGAGGTTGTTATTGAACAAAACCTTGAACAAAACAATGAACAAGCGCCAGTAACCAATTACTCGAGCCAGTCGTTTGAGCCTGCTGATGATCAGCAACGCTCGCAAAATATCGAAAAAACTATCGCGCTTGAGCCCCTTTACGAAACGCCAGTTACCCAACCCAAGGTAAAGCCAGCTGCTGCTGAGAAAGCGAAACCGGCCAAGAAAACCAAAGTTGCTAAAACGGAAAAAGAAGCGCTTAAACGCAATCAAATGGGGTTTAATTTTGGTGATATTGACGAATTGGATGCCAGTAAACCAGAGCCGACATTTGGTGAGCCTTTTGAGTTAGAGCAAGTTGAAGAGCCGAAAGTTGCGCCGGCTGAACCACAAAAAGTGGATATTGAGCCAGAAGTGTTGATCATCTCCGTGGTGATGCCTGAAAATCATGTAATGTCAGGCGCTGCGTTATTGCCTTCGCTACTCACGTTAGGCCTAAAATACGGTGACATGAACATTTTCCATCGCCATCAAGATAACGCTGGTAATGGCAAAGTCACCTTTAGTCTAGCTAATATGCTGAACCCTGGTACATTTGATTTAGACACAATGGAAAGCTTTGCCACTCAAGGGGTTAGCTTATTTATGACCCTGCCAAACGCCGGTGATCCATTTGAAGTGTTTAATCAAATGCTCGCAGCAGCACGTCACCTTGCGAGTGAATTTAATGCCCAAATTCTTGACGATAAACGCTGTGTTATGACCGCTCAAACCGAGCAACATTACATGACGAAAATTCGCGAGTTTGATCGCAAGCATCGCATTGCCCAAAAATAAGCCATAACGCTTGAAAGCTAGAGGGAATTTATCAGTTCAGCCTTCTAGCTTTATAGCCTTGCAGCCATTTATTGAGAAAGCCCTATGTCTGACCAAGCGATAATTGATCGTATTGAAACCCTGACCAATTTATTAAACGACTACAACTATCAATACTACGTGCTTGACGAGCCAACGGTACCCGATATTGAGTACGACCGCTTGATGCGCGAGCTAACGGCGTTGGAAAATGAGCACCCTGCGTTAAAACGCGCCGATTCACCGAGCCAAAAAGTCGGTGGTGAAGCACTTAAAGCATTTTCACAAGTGACTCATCAAATACCGATGTTATCACTTGATAATGTCTTTGATCAGCAAGAGTGGCAGGCGTTCATTAAACGGGTTAAAGAGCGTTTAAAAACGTCTACTCAGATAGCGTTTTGTGCTGAACCTAAACTTGATGGTTTAGCAGTTAGCCTGCGCTATCAAGACGGTATCTTGGTGCAAGCGGCAACCCGTGGCGACGGCAGTGTAGGTGAAAACATTACCGAGAATATTCGCACGATAAAAAGTATCCCATTGAAGCTTCGCGGTGATAATTTACCCGAAGTTCTGGAAGTGCGCGGTGAAGTATTTATGCCAAAAGCGAGTTTTGAAGCGCTTAATGCCAATGCCGTTAAAAAAGGTGAAAAGGTCTTTGCTAACCCGCGAAATGCAGCAGCAGGCAGTTTGCGTCAATTAGATTCGAAAATTACGGCATCGCGTAACTTGGCGTTTTACGCCTATGGCCTAGGTTTCGTTGGCGATCTCGACGGCAATGACTTATCTGAGGACGTGTTGCCAAACAGTCATTATCAACGCTTAACCTTGGTAAAATCGCTTGGCTTACCGATGTGTCCAGAAGTGAAGCTTTTGCAAAATGAAGACGAGTGCCAAGCGTTTTATCAAAGTATTCTTGATGCTCGCGATGCCTTACCTTATGAAATTGACGGTACGGTATTAAAAGTTGACAGTATCGAGCAGCAAAAATCACTCGGTTTTGTTGCCAAAGCACCACGCTGGGCTATGGCGTATAAATTTCCTGCGCAAGAAGAATTAACTATTTTAGAAGATGTCGAGTTTCAAGTAGGGCGCACCGGTGCAATCACGCCAGTTGCTCGCCTTAAACCGGTTTATGTTGGCGGCGTTACCGTCAGTAATGCAACGTTACACAACCAAGATGAAATCAATCGCTTAGGTATTAAAATTGGCGATACCGTCACCATTCGACGCGCCGGTGACGTTATTCCACAAGTAGTGAATGCCGTTGTTGCTAAACGCCCTGATAATGCCAGAGATATTGTTTTTCCTAGCACTTGTCCGGTGTGTGACTCTGCCGTTGAGCGGCCAGAAAACGAAGCAGTGTTGCGCTGTACGGGCGGTTTGTTTTGTGGCGCGCAACAAAAAGAAGCGATAAAACACTTTGCTTCAAGAAAAGCGATGGACGTAGACGGTCTAGGCGATAAATTAGTTGAACAGTTAGTTGATGAAAAGCTGATAAAGCACGCGGCTGATTTGTATCAACTCACCGAAATTCAAGTGAGTACATTAGAGCGCATGGGCCAAAAATCAGCGCAAAAACTGATTCGCGGTTTAGATGAGAGTAAATCTACGACCTTGGCGAAGTTTATTTACGCGCTGGGTATTCGCGAAGTGGGTGAAACGACGGCGAGTAATTTAGCCCAACACTTTCTAACCTTTGAAGCGATTCGCCACGCCAGTACAGAACAGCTCATTGAAGTTAATGATGTTGGTAGTGTTGTTGCGAAAAATATCGTCAGTTTCTTTGCTCAAGTGCATAATAATGAAGTGGTTGACGCTTTATTAGCCAGCGGTATTCACTGGCCGAGTATTGAAGTTAAGTCGGCAGACGAGCAGCCACTCGCTGATTTAACCTACGTATTAACCGGCACATTAAGCCAAATGGGGCGTAATGACGCCAAAGCTCACCTACAAAGCCTTGGCGCAAAAGTTTCAGGCAGTGTGTCAGCAAAAACCGACTACTTAGTTGCTGGCGAAAAAGCGGGCTCAAAATTAACGAAAGCGCAATCTTTAGGGGTTAAAGTACTCAGTGAAGATGATTTAATTGCACTTTTAAAAGCGCATCAGGTTTTATAATGACGAGTGTTGTACTCAATGCGCTGATTGAACTCGGCGCATGGTTTAAGCCCTATCAATATCAAGCGGCAATGGCGATTGTTGCGACCTTGTTAGTGTTATTTGGTAATCAAATTAACAGCCATATTAAGAAGATGTTCTCAAGGTATCACTTTGTCGTTCGAACCATTGCCTTTGTCGTAGTTTGCGCGTTCGGCTACGGCTTAGCAACGGTATGGTTAACTGGGCTTTTGCATCAGCAATTAGCAAAAGTGCCACTGGCGTACTTGGTGCCAGTGCATTTTGTTATCTTCACAGGCCTTGGTATGTACGCACAAAAACAGCGCCATATCTAATATTCATGGCCTAATGCGCTTGTCCTAATCTATGTAAAGCATCATTTTCAATAATGCTTAGCTTACTTTCTGTGGTGGTATCGTTACTATGTGGCTGAGCTAAGGTGGCGTTAATCATCGCGCTTGCCAAGGTAGACACGGCAATAGGCTTGTACTTCGCCAAACGGCCAGTATAGATAAATGGCAAAATCCGGCTAATTACATTGGCAATATGTTCGCCCAAGCGAAACTCTGCTCGATGACCACTAAGTAAACTCGGCCGACAAATCACTAAATTTTTGCCAGTAGTTTGCTGCAATGCTTCAATGATGTTTTGCTCGGTTAGCCCTTTACAGCGATTGTAAAACACTGAGCTACTGGCATCTGCGCCAAGCGCACTTATCATACAAAAACTGTGACAGTGGTTTGACGCGATTGCGGCGCGCCCAATCGCACTAATTAAATCAACATCAATGGCTTTAAACGCCGCTTGGCTACCTGCCTTTTTAATGGTTGTGCCCAATGCACAATAGATCACATCAACCTTGTGCGACTCAATTAACTCAGTGAGCTGGTGATGATGATTAAAATTAACAATATGTGTGTGAAGCTTGTCGTTTTGCTTTATCGCATTTAGCGGTTTTCTTAACGCTAGATGAATTTCACTAACTGCATGATGGTCAAGTAATTGCTCAACCAGCGAATTGCCAGTTAAGCCACTGGCGCCGAATATAAGTACTTTCATGATGTTGCCCTAGTTAGGATCATCAAAGTGGCATAAACAAAACCTAGTGCTGGCAGGGGCAAAAGAAAACTAAATAATAGGGTTTCAGCCCATTCAATGGTACGGTAAAAGCGGTAGGCTAGCGATTGCTGCTGTGCACTAAACTGCTTTGACGGCAGGGTTTTAAAGAAAAACAAAAATGCGCCAAGCACTAGCGCTTGCAGGGCAAAAAACAAAATAAATAGCGCCAAGGAAATAAGCGGTGTTGGCGTTTGATTAGCGATTTGATATTCCAGAGCCGCAAACAGTACAAAAGATAAAAAACTCCACCACAGCAAGTGCCAGCGTTTAGGGTAGTATTTTTGGGCGATATCGTGATAGTGTTCTGGTGAGAACCAAAGCGCAGACAACATAAACTCAATTTTTTGATAAATAATGCGCAATAATATAATGGATTGGTGATGTTTAAAATGACATATCGACTTTTATCAGCGACATTAACGGCGTTGATCGTACTGACTAGCTATTCAGTGATTGGACAGGTAAAGACCCAAACACACAGCCAAGAGCAAGAACAGCCGATTGCTAGAGCACTTAAAGACAACAGTGAAAAGGTGTTTTCTATCTCAGAGGATAAAAACTTCAGCCATTGGTTGACCATTAAACCCGTTGAATTAAAAGATAATAGCGGCTTGGTTTACCTAGGCGGCAGGATTTCTCAGGCACAAGTTGATAAGTACCTCGCCCAAATGAAAACACACTTAGGCGATGACTATGATACCTTTCGGCAAAACCAAGGAGCAAGAGATCACTATAGCTTTCATTTAACGCTGATTAATCCTTATGAATATCAAACCATTGATACCAGTAAACTTGATTTAGCCAAGGGGATAGCAGTGGAACTGCTCGGTTTAGGACGCGTATCTAATGACAAGCATACCGCCTATTACGTGGTTGCTCATTCACCTGAGGGGCAATACTTTAGGCAACAAGTTAAACTCGGCCACAAAGATTTTCACGTTACTTTAGGTTTCAACCAAAGTGACGTTTACGATCGCGGTAAAGGCCGAGACACGTTACTAAAAAATTAATTCATTAATTGTCGTTAACTTGGGAAATGATATACCGGCCTCGACAATCACTCCTGCATCGTGTTACTTGCCTGCATCCATGCAGGCATTCGCCGATATAACGATTATGAGTCATTCCGACGATTATGAGTCATTTCTACGATTATGAGTCATTCCGACGAAGGTCGGAATCTAAAAACATACTTAACTGAATGATGTTGGGCACACGTCGGCATCTAAAAATATGATGAACTGACTAATATTAAGCAGATTGCCTTCCTTTTTCGAGCTAAATATCACCCGTTATCTTGCTAATAAAAATTAACTACCCTCATAAAGTGCCCAACGGATAGGCGCTTGATTGAATTCCTTTTTAATTTCTTTACATGTCTTTACATGTTTTCTGTTTAATAACTGTTATAAAAATGTATCTACACTAATCTGCTGTTTTAAAAGCTTATTTTTGTAAACAGCTACTGATAAGGGTAAGTAATCAAGCGTGGCTTCGGCACGCTAAAGGCAGTGATAGAGAGTATTCGCTTTAGCTAGCTTGAGAAATAGGTCTAATAATGGAGTATATATGCAAAAATTAACCGTGTTTATGGTGTTCATGTTAGTAGTGGTAAATTGCTATGGTGATCAACTATCTGCTCAAGATAAACCACAAGATTTAACTGACGAAGAATCGCCTGCAGTTCACGAGCTAGACCTTGAATCTATTGATCCCTTAATTCGACCCCAAGATGATTTTTACAAGTACAGTAATGGTATTTGGCTAGAAAACAATAAAGCGACCCTCAAGGAGAGATATAAGGGGACTTTTGCTGAAGTGAATCAATTGGCGGAAGACAATGTGGCTCTTTTAATAAAAGATGCGGCGAACACAATGAGCGACACCACCGAGCCTACACACAATGTTATTGGTGCACTATATCAAAGTTATATGGATATAGAGGCACTGGAGGCCAAGGGATTAACCGGACTTACTCAAGATCTGGAAAAAATTGCGGCGATAAAAACCGAAGCTGATGTAATCAACTTTATAGCGGCTAAAGTACCCGAAGGCGCAGCGTATTTGTTTGAGGTGACAGTAGGCCGAGACCAAGGCGATAGAAGTATGAACGTTGCTTATTTAAGCCCAAAGCAATTAAACATTGGTATGTACGATTACACTACGCATGACGCGAAAAGAAAAATGGAGTACTCAATCGAAAAATATTCGACCTATGTTGAAAAACTTCAAAAGCTAGCGGGTATAGATGACGCAAAAGAAAATACTGAAGAAATTATAGAAATTGAAACGGAGTTAGTCAGTTTTAATAAAAAAATTGATTATAAGCAGCGACAAAAAGATCCAGAATATTACTACAAAAATTTTTACTTTCCCCATACCCCAGATGAAATTGCCGCGTGGAAAGGCGAAATTAATTGGCGAAACGTGTTGACCATTCTGGGTTTAGAAAATGCTGAAAAGATCATTGTGACCGATCCTGGCTATTTCAAAAAGCTCAGCAAATATATAGATGATATTTCGGTTGGCGATTGGAAAATGTATCTCACATTTTTGACGATAGATAACGCGATACCATATTTACCTGAAGCTTATCAAAAGCAGTATTATCGAAATGCGTTGTTTTACCCTAGATGGAAGATGGAAAAAAAGAGAGAAAAACGCGAGGAACACGCCGTTAGCTTTGTTAACCACCACCTTAGTGAGTTGGTAGGCCAGCTCTATGTAGAAAATAGCTTTTCTCCCGAGCAAAAAGGTGCAATTAAAGCCTTAACTGAAAACATCTTGCAGGCGACGACTAATGTTATTGATGATTTTGAATGGATGTCGGCATCAACCAAGACAAATGCAAAAGACAAGTTAACTAAAATCAACTTTAAAATTGGTTACCCCGACGAGGGCGGGTTTGCCGATTACAGTGGCCTTGAGTTATCTTCCGAGAATTTACATGGAAATATGCTCGCGTTAAAGCAATACCGTTACGCTAAAGATATTGAAAAGATTGGTAATCCAGTCGAGCGCAAGACATGGCAAAAGGCACCACAATGGGTGCAAGCTAGGTACAATGTGTCTGATAATGACATTGTACTTTCAGCAGCCTTTTTACAGCCGCCTATGTATGATCAACAAATGACTCCACTTGTGCTTTACGCTCGAATTGGCTCAGTAATTGGTCATGAGATAGGTCACGCTCTATTCGGCCCTGCTAGCTTCTATGATGGAGATGGTAACAAAGCTAACTGGTGGGCTGAAGAAGATAGGGCTTATATCGAAAAGCAAAATAATAAACTCATCGAGCTTTATGGTAATTTCCAAATAAGATCTGGGATTTATGTTCAAGGTAAGGACACGTTGAATGAAAATATTGCTGATCTCTTTGGTCTGAAAGTCGCCTTTGAGGCATTTAAACTTGTCAATAAAGACACCTCGCTAGCATTTGACAATGGTTATTCTTGGCAACAGCGTTTCTTTATCGCCCATGCGCAGTCTTGGCAAGAAAAACTTATGTCATATACACAAACCCGCATGGCGTTTAATGATGAACATAGTCCATCGCGTTTCCGTGTTGTTGGTGTCATGATGAACCTACCTGACTTTTATGATGCTTTTGAGGTTGAAAGTACGGATAAACAATACCTTGCACCAGAAAAACGGGTCGCGCTGTGGTGATGACTTTTATACGAAATATGGATTTTATCGAAAGAGCTGAAAAATCAAAAAATAGGATTAAACGCTCATGCTTTTAAGAAAACATTTTAAACAGTTTCCACGCATGACATCTTTAATACTAATTTGCTTGGTTATTTGTAGTTTGCTGATAACAGGTGTAAGTGAAGGAATAACGTTATTATTCTTCATATTTTATTGGAGAGGGGGGCTTTATGAATTAATTTATGGTTCAATTCTACTAGTTTTATTCACGTGCTTAGTTATTAATTTAATAAAAACTAATGCAGAGCTAGTTAAATCTTTGACGTATATCGCTGCGAATACATTATTAATTAGTTTGTTATGTAAGATTTGCGTAAGTTTAATGTTGTCAAGCTACGGAACAATTGGCCATTACCAGATGGGCAATTCGTTAATAACATTAATACTACTAATTGCTTTGGTTATTATTCATCGAGAAAACTTTCCTACAAAAAATATATGGTTGATATCACAAGTTGGTTTGCTATCAGGTATTTCTGTAATCGCTTTTATTATTGTGGGCAGTATTACATCACCATCTAATTAGAGCGAAAAAGCACTAACGGACAACAAACCCATCAAATTTAGAGGAGGCCTCCAAAATTACCCTAATTGCGGCGGAGTATTTAAGCTTGTTTTTGAGGAGGACACTTGGTTATGGGTATTAATAAAGGTACAACTCAACTATTGATGATTATGCTCGTCTCTTACTTTATTTTATGGGCAACTAACTATATTAGTTCAGAAATTTTATCTTTAGTACCATCTGACTACGCAGAGTTTTATGAAAGCCAAAGTCAAAAAGAATACCTTTCACAAAGTGAATTCGAGCAATTAATTAATAAACAAGATGAATACCACCAGACGACTCGGCAACAAGGCGATGAATCATTATCACTGATAGCTGTAAAGTTGATAATGGTAGTATTGTTAATAACTAATTTTATAGCCTTTAAAGGCTTACAGTTAAAAGTACCAACGCTAGTTTTTTACTTGACCTATTCTGTTGTATCCACTGCTTTTGTTGTTTCTTTTAGTGCTTCAGTAGTTCTGGGAATATCACTTGCCTTTGTTATTTTACTTTTATTGCGACGAAAGCAAAGTTTTACTTAGCCAATGCTGTGAACAGAAAAAACGGTGTAGGGGCAGATCCTATGGGTAATTTTTAGATTGAGCTAAGAGGTCATAATGAATAAATTTTTGATTTTTATTAATGTGTTATGCATCACTTTTTCTATTCAGGCAGGTGCATGTAGCAAAAATCCTGAAGAGTTTGCGAATTATTTACAGGCGATTGTTGCTAGAGGTGACAAAATATCGTTTCAAAAACTTTTGGCGCTCCAACTAAATGGGGAAGCCAGCAAAGCAGAGCAAATTGACTATGTCTTCAATAGCCAACTATCCAATATACGAACCATGCTCATGGACGAAGAAACAAAAGTTTTTGTGAAGCCATTTATAAATTTAGACGGTGAGGCAACGAATAAATTCCTTATTGTATATTACAACCCTACTATTATTGACTTTACCAAGCCAGTATCGTTGGAGCAGTTGGGAAAACACTGGCAAAGTGGTTATATTGAAACCGCTATTGAACTCGTTAATGACAAGTGGTTTTTTATAGACTCTGCTTTTTATCAAGGCTCGTCGCCTTCATGGTTTGAGGATTACTAAATTTTGGGGTACCAAGTACTGTTTTTCCTGCTTAATTCAGTCCGTTGGTCGTGAGATAAATCAAGATCTAATGGTAACTCCAAGTACTGAAGATTACGGTTACTAAAATATGATGAAGAACATTTACTTTATATTTTTGATACTAGTTGTTGTTGTTTCGCGTTGTTCTTTTGAAAGTAATGTCAGGCTTAATTTAGTAAATGAATCGGCGTATTCAATAGAGAAAGTAGAAATAGTAACAAATGATGAGATTGTTATTTCTAGCTTTTATGTCAATGAAAAAACACCCATAGCTTTTTCTCTGGATTATGAAGGAACTTATCGAATTATAGTGATGACCTCCGGAGGTATCGTATTTGAACAAGAGGGTGGTTATATGGTAAATCGACTAAAAGTCATAGATAAGTTTGTGCTACTCAATGAAGGACTCACTTATCAACGTGTTAGTACAGATGTTAATTCATATTTAAACTCAATGAAATTTAAGTTGTACTAATTGAAATTAACGCAACAAATAGCCTTTAATGGTGATTTAGACATACTAATGATAGGAATAGACAGTATTCGGCAGTGTGTGAGTAGTTAATTTTATAAATATCAATAGCTTGAGGAAGCTTTACGCCTACACCAAACCCTTTGTCTGCATCGGGTAGCTTTTTTGATTCAATACACATACGCGGTTAGAAACTTACGAGGACAATTTTTAAAATGATTTTCTATTTCTTGCTTTACATAGTTGTTTGGGCTTTGGTTTTACTGGCTAGTCGGAGAAAAGAAATACGATTAAAAAGTCTTATCGTATCTCTCATATCATTTTCTATATCAGCCTTGTTGTTAATAATTTGGAATTTTTTCGTAGGATCTTATTTGATGGATGAGTCATTAGAAACGGGTGCTTCAGTTGCTTTCAGCTCGGCTTTTTCAATCACTATATTATTCATATATTCATTGATGATTTATATTGTTTACTGCTTGTGCGAGGTATTTAAAAACAAGCTTTAGGTAGTGCAATAATACAAAATAGTGATGCCCAGGTAGTGGTGTGTCACATGTAAACACGCGCAGTTCGACGTGCGTTAAACAATAGCAGTCAGTTGAATTGTAGCCAAGTAGGTAATATCGCCGTCAATAGTTCGTACTTATTTGAATGAGTTTATGCGGGCGTGCGAACCTTCGAACGCATCAGGTTAAACTTTAATCGCGGCAGCGCTTTTAATGGCAATAAGGCTACCCTGATTATGTACTAGATCATGGTCACCTTAAAATGAGAGTTGATTCTAATGCAGTTGACTCAGAGGAGTATCTAAATAATGAGATTTAAGTTTCTTGTACTTTTGTTGGTGCTAGTCACGACATCTGCCATGACGGCTGGATTAGACACAGAGACATCAATACTCTTGAATTCAATTGATGAAGTAATCAAAGTTGACAAATCTAAGTTGGCTGAAGGGGTTGAGCTGAAAATAATCAAGACCAAAAAGTGGGAACGGTGTGCGGAACAAATGTGTGCTAATGAAAGGCTATTCTTTTTGGTGTCGGAAAATGATTTTGAAGGAGGCTTGTTGGATGGTTATGAAATAACGGCTTGTCAAAAATATAGTGAAGTAAATACAACATTTACGCCCAATAAAAGCGAGACCGTAATCACATTTAGCTGTGATTCTGCCCAAAAAGAAAGTTACAGGTATTTGATGCAAGGTCTTAACATTATCAAATTAAACTAACTTTTTTATGAGGTTTAATACTTCGCCATATTAAAAAATGGTTATGTACCATCTCTATTGTTTTATCGCTTAAATGACCTATGAGGAGTTGATCTAATTCGTCAGCATATGGCTAGTTCAAATGGCAGTGATTAAAATTAAACTTATTCCCTTACTTCATTGAAATTATTAAAAAATTACTGTGATAAAATTGTGATAATTTTGTGATTTTATCTTGATATTTGCCTTTCATACTCAAGTTGTCATTAAATCGATAACAAGGATAAAAAATGAAAGGCAAATTACTTACACTGGCGGCAACAATGGCGCTAAGCCCGTTCTCTATGGCGCAGCAGCTTGAAGTTACCGTAACCAACCTCACTAATGGTATCCATTACACACCGCTGATTGTTGCGGCGCACGATGATAGCGTAGCGCTGTTTTCACTCGGCCAAACAGCTAGTGCTGAGCTTCAAGCTATGGCTGAAGGCGGCGACATTTCAGGTTTAGCCATGGCGCTTAATGACGCGAGCGCTGATGTTGTTGAAAACCCCGCTGGCGGTTTACTTGCGCCGGCTACGTCCACCATGACCAGCATGGATACTGCCGATGGTAATATGTATTTATCTATCGCCGGCATGATGTTGCCAACGAACGATGGCTTTGTTGCACTCAATGCGTGGCCGATCCCAACCGAAGCGGGTACTTATACCGTATACCTAAACGCTTATGATGCTGGCACAGAAGCCAATGATGAAATTATCAATGGTGGCGGCGCAGCAGGTACACCGGGCATTCCTGTTGCACCAGGTGGAGATGGTGGTACTGGCGCTACTGGCGTTACCACAGAAGAAGCTAACGACATGGTACACATTCACCGTGGTGTATTGGGTGATGATAACCCGAGCGGCGGCACAAGTGATTTAGACAATACCGTGCACCGCTGGTTAAACCCTGTTGCTAAAGTTACTGTTGTTGTGATGTAGGAGGCTTTATGAAACGCTTGCCTAATATCTTAAAATTCGGTGTACTGAGTTCCGTCTTGGTCTTATTGAGTGCATGCTCTGATAGCGATAACGACTTGCCAACACCGCCAGAGCCACCAACACCTGAACCGGTAATTTATAGCTATCAAGTAACGGTGACGAATCTAACTTATGGTCAACCTATGTCACCCGTTGCCGTTGTGCTGCACGATGAAGGTAATCTCTTTAACTTGGGAGAAAGTGCTAGTGAGGCGATTGAGATGATGGCTGAAGGTGGTGACAACAGTGGCTTATTAGAAACTTCGGTGGCCTTAGTATCGGCAACGAGTGACGGCATCTTGATGCCGGGAGCCTCAACAACCATTGAGCTAACGATCCAAGATACGATGCCAGTGCAGCTCTCTTTGGCAACTATGTTAGTTAATACCAATGACGCCTTTACTGGTGTTAATGGACAATCGATTGCTAATTTAGCCCTAGATGAAAGTATTTCGCTATTAACCAGTTCATATGATGCAGGAACAGAAGCAAATAGTGAAATGATGGGCACCATTCCTGGGCCTGCCGATGGCGGCGAAGGCTTCAATGCTGAGCGTGACGATATCCTCGATGTTGTGACAATGCATTCAGGCGTGGTATCAGTAGACGATGGTTTATCATCATCGGTACTTACTGAAGCGCATAAGTTTGATAACCCAACGATGAGAGTGGTGATCACTCGCTCACAATAACGGTTATTGAACCGGTCACTATTTGCGATAAAAAGCGGATAGTGACCATGCACCAAAACGTATTATTAGTTGAAGACGATCCAGATTTAGCCAATTTAGTCGCGTTACATTTAACCGAGTTGCAGCTCAAGGTGTTTCATGCAAGTTCTGGCGAGCAGGCGCTAAAACTAGCAGTTCAGCATGACATTGATCTGGTCATACTCGATGTTATGTTACCGGGCATATCAGGCTTAGATGTTTGTCGTGAACTCAAAACCAAGCAACCGGAGTTATCCGTTATTATGTTAACTTCAAGAGATTCTGAAACCGATAGGGTACTTGGCCTAGAGTTAGGCGCAGATGACTATATCAGCAAGCCTTACAGTGTCCGTGAATTACAAGCACGAGTTCGAGCGCAATTGAGAAAACTAGCGCTGTTTAAAACACTAAAATCAACAGAGCAAACCGAACAATCAATTCGCTTGGGCGATTTACAAATCAATCATTTAACCCACCAAGTTATCTATAAAGACGAAGTGGTTGAACTAACGGCAACGGAATACGAATTACTTCATCATTTGGCCAAGCACCCCGATCAAGTCTTTTCACGCTCGCAACTACTTTCTTCCGTTTGGGGCTATCATCACAGTGGTTACGAGCATACCGTTAACTCACATATCAATCGTTTAAGAGCAAAACTTGAGCGCAATGCGACTAAACCTGAAATCGTCCAAACCGTCTGGGGCGTTGGCTATAAATTTAATCGACGCGGTGTTTGTGCGTGAATCTATCGCTCTATCAAAAACTCACGGTAGTATTGAGTGTGCTATTTGTTTTTATCGGTAGCGTATTTTATTTTTGGGGAGCACATTTAGAGGAAAAAACACGCTTTGAATCTCAGCAACGCTTGCATTTGTCACTAGCGCCCAGCCTAGTGAGAGATAACCCAGTATTGCAGCAAGGCGTTTATGATTACGACGGCCTGAATAATCTTTTTCATACCTTGATGATCTTAGGGCCGGCATTTGAATTCTACCTGCTTGATAAGCAGGGCAATATTTTAACCTACTCAGCCGATAACGCCTTGGTCAAACGCAAGAAGGTGAGTCTTGAGCCCATTGATAACCTCATTCAATATCGCCACCCTCTGCCGGTTTATGGTGATGATCCTAAACACCCATCTCGACAAAAAATCTTTTCAGCAACCCCGATTTTTAGTGGTTCAACTTTGATGGGCTATCTCTACATTATTGTAGCGGGCGAGCGTTACGTTGATACCTATGAGCAGGCCAAAAGAGCTCTCGGCTTGCGGTCTCTATCGCCATGATCGTTATTGGTCTAATCGCTTTGTTTATTTTAATGCTGTGGCTATTTCGAAATATTACCTCGCCATTGCGTCTACTCAATAAGGAAATGAAGTTAGTGACAGAGCAGGGCTTTAATCGCAGCAATGTCGCATTAAGCCATTGGCGCAATGATGCAAAAAATGAAGTACATCAACTCGGTGTTATCTTTACCGATATGATGTCCCACATTGAACGGCAATTTAATCAACTGCAACAGGTCGATAGCCAACGCAAAACACTGCTTGCTGAAATATCACACGATTTACGCACCCCGTTAACATCACTGTACGGCTATTTAGAAACGTTACAGTTGAATAAGTCTGAACTGACACCTGAGCAAGAGCAAGTTTATATCGCAACAGCGCTCAGAAATAGTTGCCAACTACGCCAGTTAATTGATCAAGTTTTTGAACTCGCTCATATTGAAAGTGGCCATGTAAAAGTGATTAATGAACGCTTTAACCTAGTGGAAGTGCTTTACGATATTGTTGAAAAGTTCGCGTTGAAAGCTCAGCAACACAACATCACATTAGTGTTCGAGCCTGAAACTCATTATATGATGGTAGAAAGTGACTTAAATAAACTAGAGCGAATAATTAGCAATTTAATCGATAACGCACTGCGCCATACTCCGGCCAATGGAACCATAGTGCTATGTGCGCTAGCCATTAACAATGGTGGGTATCAGGTTTCAGTTAAAGATAGTGGCGTTGGTATTGCGTCAGAGGAATTAGCTAATATCTTTAACGCCAGATTTCAAGCCAGTAATAGTGCGAAAACCAGTGAACAAAAAAATATTGGCCTTGGCTTAACCATTAGTCAAAAACTCTGCGAGCTGCTTGGTAGCCAAATTTCAGTGACCAGTAAATTAGGTGTTGGCAGTGAGTTTAGTTTTAAATTGGTATAAGCCATTAATTTATTGTCAATTTCCTCATCGAGCCATAGAATATTAGCCAAGACTGAATCGATTCTAGGGATTATCATGAAACGCACATTGATCACTTCGGCACTATTGCTTGCTTTAACTGCCGCTGGATGCAGCACTTCTTCGACGGGACGCAACAAAATCGCCTTTATGGACCAAAACCAACTCAATGCCATGGGCGCTGAATCTTTTGAAGAAATGAAAAAGAAGCAAAAAGTCAGTACCGATAAGAAAACTAACGACTACGTTCAATGCGTTGCCGATTTTATAACCGTTCACGTACCTAAAAGTGCACATGATGGCGAATGGGAAGTTGTTGTCTTTGATTCAGACCAAATTAATGCTTTCGCACTGCCCGGTGGCAAAATTGGCGTTTATAAGGGAATTTTAAAAGTCGCTGAAGATCAACACCAGCTTGCTGCAATTATGGGGCATGAGGTAGCTCACGTGATTGAAGAGCATGCTAATGAGCGAATTTCTGCTGAACAATTAGCAGGCCTAGGCTTGATTGCTACGGGTGTTGCCATAGGTGATATGAATGTTGAACACAAGGCACTAACGATCGCAGCATTAGGTATTTTTGCCGAGTATGGTGTGTTAATGCCTTACGGCCGCTCACATGAAACGGAAGCCGATATCGTTGGTCAAGATTTAATGGCCAAAGCCGGTTTTAATCCTGAAGCGTCAATTAAGTTATGGCAAAACATGGCGAAAGCGAGCGGAGGCAATCAACCGCCTGAGTTTTTATCAACTCACCCGTCAAATCAAAGTCGAATTAAAGAGTTGCGTGGTAACTTAAGTAACTCGTCCCCGCTATATAAAAAAGCAACGGCAAAGCCTAATTGTGTAAACCCTATCAAGGCGTGATTTTAAACTTTAGGGGTCAGAGTCAGTTGACTCTGACCCTACAAATTAGCCCAACACATTACTTGGTCGCTTTATTAAACATTAATAAGACAACCACAAACAGCACCATAGGATAAAAAGAGTAGGTCACTACATCAACGGGAGAAATCTTCATGGTCGTGCCGAGTAACAATGCTTGCGCACCATAGGGGATTAACCCTTGGCTAATACAAGCAAAAATATCCAATAAACTCGCCGATTGCGCTGGTGTTAACTCAGCATCCGTTGCTAATTCTTTCGCGGTATCACCGGTCACAATAATTGAAACTGTATTATTGGCGGTAAAAAAGTTGGTAAAAAACGCTAACATACCAATACCAATACCGGCGGCTCTTTTCTCATTGTTTTTACTCATTGAACGGGTAATTGATTCAATCTTATGCGTTAGCGCCGTTAAGCCGCCTTGCGCCTTAACCAAAGCACTCAAACCACCGATAAATAGCGATAAGATGAAGATGTCTTGCATGTTACTGAACCCAGTATTGATATCGCTAATAAAGGCAAAAACTTCGTAACCTGAAGTCATATAACCAATTAAAGCCGCAGTTAAAATACCAACAGTTAATACGATAAATACGTTTATGCCTAACAGAGCTAAGGTCAGGATTAACAGGTAAGGTATCAAGCCAATAAATTCAATATCACTTGATGTTTGATAACTAATGCTCTCGCCAAGTAGAGTAAAAATCACTAAACAGATGATCGCAGCTGGCATAGCAAACTTAAAGTTGGCTTTAAATTTGTCTTTCATATGAGCGCCTTGGCTTCGTGTCGCGGCGATGGTGGTATCAGAAATAATCGACAAGTTATCACCAAAAATAGCACCAGAGATGATAACACCGGCTATTAGAGCAGGGCTAACATCAGCTGTTTCAACAAAACCTAACGCAATAGGGGCGATTGCCGCGATTGTTCCCATCGACGTACCCATTGCCGTAGCAATAAAGGCTGAAACAATAAATAAACCCGGTAGCAGCAGATATTCAGGAAATAGTGCTAACCCCAACTGAACACTGGCATCGACACTACCTGTAGCTTTAGCAACAACGGCAAAAGCGCCGGCAAGTAGGTAAATCATACACATGGTAATGATGTTTTCGTGACCAGCACCCCGAATAAACTGACCAATTTTTTCCTCTATCGGTGCTTTACCTAAATAGAGCGCGACAAAAATAGCGGGTATTATCGCAATACTGGCGGGAAGTTGGTAAAACGCAAAATCTTGACCTTGGTAAGTTAAATACATACCGGTGCCTAAAAACAGGCCTAAAAAGACCAGAAATGGTATTAGCGCTTTAAAGCTGGCGCGATTTTGATTTTGGTTTGCCATCGAGTTTCCATTAACTATTATCTACTTGCGTACCTTTGTAGCATCTTTTTTCGGTGAGGTAAAAATTAAACAAAGGTGTAAAAGTGTGAGCATTATAGTGGCGTAATACGATGTGTCAATCTAGATGTTTAGATGGCTAAAGTGTTTTAAGTTGTTATCATAAGTTATTAGATTAAGTTCGATAATTTCTGGTGAAATGACTACATTCGCCACTAGGATTGTGCTAAGATCTGCGCCGAAATTTTTAAGTGAAGAAAAATAATGTCTGATACAAAATTTGAATCAATTGAACAACGTGTAAGTTACGGTGTAGGTCGTCAATTAGGTGACCAATTGCGAAACAACCCTTTCAAAGACTTCGATGTAACAGCAGTACAAGCTGGTTTAGCCGATGCATTAGCTGGCGAAGCAAGCCAAGTAAGCGACGAAGCATTAAACGAAGCATTTTCTATCGTTTCTCAAAAGTTACAAGAGTTAGAGCAAGCAGCAGCTAAAGAAAAAGCAGCTGAAGGTGAAGCGTTCTTAGCTGAAAATGCTAAACGCGAAGAAGTGACAGTTACTGAATCAGGTTTACAATATGAAATCTTAGCAGCTGGTGATGGTGAAAAGCCAACAGCGGCTAGCACGGTTCGTACACACTACCACGGTACCTTCATCAATGGTGACGTGTTTGATAGCTCATACGATCGCGGTCAACCGGCTGAATTCCCAGTAGGTGGCGTTATCGCGGGTTGGACTGAAGCACTTCAGCTAATGCCTGTTGGCGCTAAGTACCGTTTATACATTCCGTATAACTTAGCGTACGGTGAGCGTGGCTCTCAAGGTGCTATCCCACCATACTCAGCATTAGTCTTCGATGTTGAGTTATTAGATATTTTATAATGATTAAGCCGGGTTTCCCCGGCTTTTTTATGAATGAGCTTTTGCCAGATATTAACCCCAGATAATAACTAACAGTGAAATTAGCAAGTAAAAACAATTTAGGTCAACTATTTCAGGCATACGTACGCGCATTTGAACATTTTGACGTTGACGCTGCCATGGCGTGTTATCAGGTGCCTTGCAGTTTATCAACACCAGATGATTTAAAAATTCTGAGTAATAATAGTGCGTTAGCAAATGAGTTCACTGATATCTTTGGTCAACTACAAAATTTGGGGTTTACCCGTGTTGAGGCCAAACAAGCGAGCTTTGAGCCACTCAACTCAACGTTAGTTTTAGTGATAATTCACTGGCAATTTTTTGATAACAATAATCAGATGTTTACTGATTTTACTGCACTGTATCACCTTGTTGGTCAAGGCGATAAACTTCAAATTAGTAACGTTATTTCACATCAGGCATCTGAATATACTTCACTTTCACACACATTTGAGATCCCAAGAGAATCACAACAATGACAATCAAGGTAGCAATTTTAGGGTGTAATGGCCGTATGGGTCGAAACCTAGTTGATGCAGCTGTGCAGCATAACAAAATCACGTTAGTTGGTGGTAGTGTTCGTCAAGGTTCAAGCTTTGACGGTATCGATTTAGGCGAACTCGCCGGTATTGGCACGATTGGCAAAAATGCCAGTTGTGACCTAAATTCTTTAGTTGATGCTGACGTACTGATTGATTTTACGTCAATCGCCTCGACCTTTGAGCATTTACAGTGGTGTAAAACACATAAGAAAGCACTAGTTATTGGCACTACAGGCTTTAATGACGATGAAGTGGCTAAAATTAAAGAGTTTACTAGCGAAATTCCCGTGATTTTAGCGCCAAATACCAGTGTTGGTGTTAATTTATTGTTTAAGCTAGTTGAAATGGCTGCTCGTGCGATTGGCGATGATACTGACATTGAGATCATGGAAGCGCACCACCGATTTAAAAAAGATGCGCCATCGGGCACCGCGGTAAAAATCGGCCAAGTGATAGCAGATACGTTAGGGCGAGACTTAAACCAGTGTGCTGTATATGGTCGTGAGGGGATCACGGATGAGCGTGACCCAAAAACTATTGGCTTTGCCACGGTCAGAGCTGGCGACATCATCGGTGAGCACACTGCGCTTTTTGCTGACTTGGGGGAACGTATTGAATTGACCCACAAAGCGACGTCGAGAATGACGTTTGCTCATGGTGCAATGCGAGCCGCACTATGGTTGAGTGCAGCTGAAAACGGGTTCTATGACATGCAAGATGTGCTTGGGCTTAAGAATTAAAAAAACTAGACTAAACGGTCATGAATTTTTAATTGAATAGAGAGTAAACTCATGTTTTTGGGGTTTTAAGACAAAAAACTGTAAAAACACGATATTTTTGAAAGTTTTTGTGGACGTTGACGGGCTAAGTGCGTAGAATGCGCGCAATTTGTCAAAAATTCGATATTTTGCGTGAAAATTTCGATGTTTGATGCGCTAGATCATACTAGTATTCGCACTTAATAGTACGCTATGAAACCGGTAACGACTATTAGGTTATAGTTCTTCTTTCGGAGGTTAAATTGACTAAATCTGCCATTTTAGTGCTTGAAGACGGCACGGTATTTAAAGGCACCGCTATCGGTGCAACGGGCTGTTCAGTTGGTGAAGTAGTATTCAATACTTCAATGACTGGTTATCAAGAAATTCTTACTGACCCATCATATGCAGAGCAAATTGTAACGCTGACTTATCCTCATATTGGTAACACGGGTACCAACTCAGAAGATGAAGAGTCAACTGGCGTTTTTGCTAAAGGTTTAATCATTCGCGATTTGCCATTATTAGCAAGTAACTTTCGTAACCAAGAAACATTAAGCGAATACTTAGTGCGTCACAATATATTAGGTATTGCTGATATCGATACCCGTAAATTAACGCGTATTTTACGTGAGAAAGGCGCGCAAAACGGCTGCATTATGGCTGGTGACAACCTAGATGAAGCCGCAGCATTAGCGGAGGCTAAAGGCTTCCCTGGCTTAAAAGGCATGGATTTAGCAAAAGTTGTTTCAACCAAAGAAACTTACCTATGGACAGAGGGCAGCTGGCAGTTAGGTAAAGGTTTTGTTACTCCAGAAAAAATGGATTTTCACGTGGTAGCCTATGACTTTGGCGCAAAACGCAACATTTTACGCATGTTAGTCGACCGTGGTTGTCGTTTAACAGTGGTTCCTGCACAAACTTCGGCAGAAGACGTATTAGCATTTAACCCTGATGGCATTTTCTTATCAAACGGCCCAGGTGATCCTGAGCCGTGTGATTACGCCATTGATGCGATTAAAACCTTTTTAGAAACCGATATTCCAGTTTTTGGTATTTGTTTAGGTCATCAGTTACTAGGCCTAGCCAGTGGCGCGAAAACTATCAAAATGAAGTTCGGTCATCACGGTGCTAACCACCCAGTAAAAGATTATGATCGCAATGTGGTTATGATCACTTCGCAAAACCACGGTTTCGCAGTCGATGAAGACAACATGCCAGAAAACTTAAAAGTAACGCACAAATCGTTATTTGATGGCTCAATTCAAGGTATTCACCGCACCGATAAACCAGCGTTTAGCTTCCAAGGTCACCCTGAAGCAAGCCCTGGTCCACATGATGCTGCACCTTTATTTGACCACTTTATTGAATTAATCAAAGCACGCAAAGCTCAAGCTTAAAAAGAGAGACGTAAAACTATGCCAAAACGTACTGACATAAAAAGTATCTTAATTTTAGGGGCTGGCCCAATTGTAATTGGTCAAGCGTGTGAGTTTGACTACTCTGGCGCACAAGCGTGTAAAGCGTTACGTGAAGAAGGTTACCGAGTTATTCTTGTTAACTCTAACCCAGCAACTATTATGACGGATCCAGAAATGGCTGATGCAACTTACATCGAGCCAATTCACTGGGAAGTGGTTCGCAAAATTATTGAAAAAGAGCGCCCAGATGCGGTATTGCCGACCATGGGGGGGCAAACTGCGCTTAACTGTGCATTAGATCTTGAAAAACACGGGGTTTTAGAAGAATTCGGTGTTGAAATGATTGGTGCAACAGCTGATGCTATAGATAAAGCTGAAGACCGTGACCGTTTCGATAAAGCGATGAAAGCCATTGGTTTAGAAACGCCACGCGCTGAAATTGTTCACTCGATGGATGAAGCATTAGACACTTCATCTCGCATCGGCTTCCCTTGTATTATTCGCCCGTCTTTCACTATGGGTGGAACGGGTGGCGGTATCGCCTACAACCGTGAAGAATTCGTTGAGATTTGTACTCGCGGTTTAGATCTTTCGCCAACCAATGAGTTATTGATCGATGAATCATTAATTGGTTGGAAAGAGTACGAAATGGAAGTGGTTCGCGACAAAAATGATAACTGTATCATTGTTTGTTCAATCGAAAACTTCGATCCAATGGGTATTCACACCGGTGACTCAATTACTGTTGCACCAGCGCAAACGTTAACCGATAAAGAATACCAAATCATGCGTAACGCATCGCTTGCGGTATTACGTGAAATTGGTGTTGAAACCGGTGGTTCAAACGTGCAGTTTGGTGTTAACCCTGTAGATGGCCGTATGGTTATCATTGAGATGAACCCTCGTGTATCTCGTTCATCGGCGCTTGCCTCAAAAGCAACGGGCTTCCCAATTGCTAAGATCGCGGCAAAACTTGCTGTAGGTTACACCCTAGACGAGTTATCAAACGATATCACAGGTGGCGCAACACCTGCGTCATTCGAGCCGACAATCGATTACGTAGTGACTAAGATCCCACGCTTTAACTTTGAAAAATTTGCCGGTTCTGAAGATCGCTTAACGACGCAAATGAAGTCGGTAGGTGAGGTAATGGCGATTGGTCGTAACCAACAAGAATCAATGCAAAAAGCCTTACGCGGTTTAGAAGTTGGCGCGAACGGTTTCGACCCAAAAGTTGACGTGACTAAGCCAGGTGCAAAAACTAAAATTATGCACGAGCTGCAAGAAGCTGGTGCAGATCGTATTTGGTATGTTGCCGATGCATTCCGCTTAGGTTTAACCGTAGACGACGTATTCCGTTTAACTAAAATTGACCGTTGGTTCTTAGTGCAAATTGAAGATATCGTACTTGAAGAAAAAGCCTTAGCTGAAGCGGGTATGGCTGGCCTAACGGAAGACGTTATTGCTCGCTTGAAACGCAAAGGTTTCTCAGATGCCCGTTTAGCAGACGTTATTGGTACCAATGAATCAGAAATTCGCCGTATTCGTCACGCAGCTAACATTCACCCAGTATACAAGCGTGTAGATACGTGTGCGGCGGAATTTGGTTCAGATACTGCTTACATGTACTCAAGCTACGATGAAGAGTGTGAAGCGAACCCGTCTGATAAAGACAAAATCATGATTTTAGGTGGCGGCCCTAACCGTATCGGTCAAGGTATTGAATTTGATTACTGTTGTGTACACGCGGCATTAGCATTACGTGAAGACGGTTACGAAACCATCATGGTTAACTGTAACCCTGAAACGGTTTCAACTGACTACGATACATCGGATCGTTTATTCTTCGAACCAATTACTTTTGAAGATGTATTAGAAATCGTGCGTGTTGAACAACCAAAAGGCGTTATCGTGCAATACGGTGGTCAAACACCGCTTAAATTAGCACGTGCATTAGAAGCGGCTGGCGTACCAATTATCGGTACTTCACCAGATGCAATTGACCGCGCAGAAGACCGTGAGCGTTTCCAACAAGCTGTTGAGCGTTTAGGTTTATTACAACCTGAAAACGCAACGGTTACTTCATTAGATGAAGCGGTAGCTAAGTCTAAAGAAATCGGCTTTCCATTAGTTGTGCGTCCGTCATACGTGCTAGGTGGCCGAGCCATGGAAATCGTTTACGACGAAGAAGATTTACGTCGTTACATGAACGAAGCGGTAAGCGTATCAAACGACTCACCAGTATTACTTGATCACTTCCTAGATGATGCAATCGAAGTAGATATCGATGTACTTTGTGACGGTACCGAAGTAGTTGTTGGCGGTATTATGCAACACATTGAGCAAGCCGGTGTTCACTCAGGTGACTCAGCATGTTCATTACCAGCGTACTCGTTATCACAAGAAGTACAAGACGTAATGCGCGAGCAAGTGTCTAAACTCGCATTTGAATTAGGCGTTAAAGGCTTAATGAACACGCAAATGGCAGTTAAAGACGGCAAAGTTTACTTAATCGAAGTTAACCCGCGTGCAGCGCGTACAGTGCCGTTCGTGTCGAAAGCAACGGGTGTACCGTTAGCCAAAGTTGGCGCTCGTGTAATGGCTGGTAAAACATTGGCAGAGCAGGGCATCACTAAAGAAGTTATTCCACCTTACTTCTCGGTAAAAGAAGTGGTAATTCCATTTAACAAGTTCCACGGCTCTGACCCATTAGTTGGCCCAGAAATGCGTTCAACCGGTGAAGTTATGGGGGTAGGTAATACTTTCGAAGAAGCCTATGCAAAAGCTAACTTAGGCGCTGGTGTAACTATTCCTAAAGCGGGGCGTGCGTTAATTTCGGTACGTAACTCTGATAAAGAGCGCGTAGTAGAATTAGCCAAACAAATGATTGAATTAGGCTACGAGCTTGATGCAACACACGGTACAGCGATTGTCTTAGGTGAAGCGAATGTGCCTGTGCGTTTAGTCAACAAAGTACACGAAGGTCGCCCACATATTCTTGATAGAATCAAAAATGGTGAGTACAACTACATCATCAATACGACTGAAGGTCGCAAAGCGATTGAAGACTCAAAAGTATTGCGCGGTGGTGCACTTCGTTACAAGATTGCTTACACAACAACGTTAAACGCCGCGTTTGCAGCTTGCCAAGCGCACGCAGCAGACGATCGCAACACGGTAACGTCTATCCAAGAATTACACGACCGTTGTTAATTAACGCATAACTGATGGAATATTACTAAAAGATAGTATTTCATCAACTTATCGTAAAAAGGGAATCCATGTTTATTGTATAAATGTGTATTCCCTTTTGTATTTATGCCTAATAATCTATAAACTTATCGTTTAGTCAATTTTAAATATCATTAAGAGCCTGACGTGAAGGCTCCAATTTTGATGTAGTAAAAAGTAGAAAAATTATGAATCAAATTCCGATGACGGCACACGGCGCAGATGCGTTACGTGATGAGTTACACCATTTAAAAACAGTAAAGCGTCCAGAAATTGTTGAAGCCATTGCAGAAGCACGTGAACACGGTGATTTAAAAGAAAATGCTGAATACCATGCTGCACGTGAGCAACAAGGATTCTGTGAAGGTCGAATTCAAGAAATTGAAGGGAAATTGTCAAACGCTCAAATCATCGACGTCACTAAAATTCCAAATACCGGTAAGGTTATTTTTGGCGCAACCGTCACCTTGTTAAATATCGACACAGATGAAGAAGTGACTTACCAAATTGTCGGTGATGACGAAGCAGATATCAAACAACACCGCATTAGCATTAACTCGCCGATTGCCCGTGGTTTGATTGGTAAAATGGTTGACTCTGAAGTAGAAATTAAAACACCTGGTGGTTTAGTCGAATACGAAGTCATCGCAGTTGATCATAAGTAGATAACTGCTGTTTTACTGGGACAGAATTGTCAGCCAGTAAAGCCGCCGTAGAATCTTTGTAATATCGTGAAATAATAGGGAAAGTGTTAAAAGCGCTTTCCCTTTTTTTATTTCAGGCTATGCTTAGTAGGTAAGAAAAAAGACAGGATGTTATTCATGTGGCCTAAATTTATCATCGCCTTGTTTTGTTTGTCGGGTGTGGCACAGGCAACGGATGTTGTTAATTACTCGTGGTATGAAACACACCGGCAAAATATCAAGTATGAAAAGTATTATACCGACTTGCTCAAGTTGGCCTTAGAAAAGTCATCTGATAAATACGGTGCATATGAGCTTAATCGTATTGATGCGGGCTTGAGTCAAACACACATGATTGAGCTTGCTCGCACGAATAAATATGTCAACATCATTTGGACGATGACTTCAATAGAGCGAGAAGAGAAGCTCATTCCTGTTAGAATCCCTCTGTTTAAAGGTTTAGGTGGTTGTAGAATCTCATTGATCAGGGTTGGTGAGCAAGCTAGGTTTGATGAGCTCACTAGTGCTGCTGAGTTGGCGAAACTAAACGCCGGCCAAGGTACGCTTTGGCCTGATACTGTCATTTTAAATAATAACGATTTTCAAGTTTCTACCGCACAAGAGCACAGTGCGCTTTATCGAATGTTGGCCAAAGGGCGATTCGATTATTTCCCACGAGCGTTATATGAGGCGTTCAACGAAGTTGATCAATATCCAGAATTAGCGATTGAGCAACGCTTTGCTATTTATTATCACTCGCCGTTTTTCTATTTCGTTAACAAGGCTAATCCAAGGTTGGCTGAGCGAATTCAGTACGGGTTGGAAGTGGCAATACAAGACGGTAGTTTCGATGCCTATTTTGATTCGAGTGAGATCACCGCCAGAATCATAGAAAAGGCTAACTTGGCCAACCGGGAGGTGATTGTCTTAGATAACCCTTTACTGAGCGAACAAACCAAACAGGCGCTTGATAAGCTTGCGTTTAATAATAGCTGTATTGGACAGGCGCAAAAAACAAAAAGATTAGTGGTTGACGAACGATAGTAGGATCCAATTGAAACAACAGTTTGTTCAACCATTATTTCAATTGGTATAGCTTTAGCTGCTTATAGCTTTGGAATGTGAATTTTCTTTTCGTCTGATTGACGGAAAATAACCAAAGTTTTACCGATCACTTGAATTTTAATCGCATTGGTTTCACGACAAATCGCCTCAACGATTAATCCTTTAATTTCACGATCATCTGTTGGAATTTTCACTTTAATGAGTTCATGATGCGTTAACGCGGCATCAATTTCGGCAACAACACCCTCAGTAAGGCCGTTACTACCGAGTAAAACAACAGGTTTAAGTGAGTGGGCTTGCCCTTTTAAGTACTGAATTTGCTTCTTATTTAAGTTCATTAACAATTTTCGTTACAAGTTTGCTTGAATTAAGACTATTTTAACCTTATCTAGTGAGTAATACTATGTTATCCGCGAAACAATAATGTAATCGCGTTATCAAAAGTGTGATCAAAAGGTTAGTTCGTTGAGTAAGAAAAAACACAGTGCCAGTTCAACCCGCTGGCTAAATGAACATTTTGAGGATGAGTACGTAAAAAAAGCGCAAAAACTCGGCTTGCGCTCTCGCGCTGTTTTCAAGATAGAAGAGATAAACAACAAAGATAAATTAATTAAACCGGGGATGAAGGTCGTTGATTTAGGCGCGGCCCCTGGCGGCTGGTCTGAGTACGCAGTGAAAGCAGTTGGCGACGATGGCCAAGTGGTTGCTTGTGATATTTTACCCATGGACCCAATCCCTGGTGTTGATTTTTTACAAGGTGATTTTCGCGAAGAAGCAGTCCTAGATGCGCTTTTACAACGTATAGATGGTAAGAACATCGATGTTGTGATGTCGGATATGGCGGCAAATTTTACGGGGAACGACTCAGCTGATTCCGCTCGCAGTATGTATCTTGTTGAATTAGCGTTAGATATGTGTCACCAAGTTTTGAAGAAAAACGGTGCATTTGTTGTTAAAGTATTCCAAGGCGAAGGCTTCGATCAATTTATGAAAGAAGTGAAAAACGTCTTTAAAGTAGTTAAAACGAGAAAGCCTGAATCGTCTCGAGCACGATCAAGAGAGGTTTATCTGGTAGCTACTGGTTTTAAATTGTAGTAAATTAGAAGTAATGAATTTATTTATTCTAAAGAGTCGCATTTTTTTAGACACAGCAAGAGGTTGTTAAGTTGAGCGATATGGCAAAAAATCTTATTTTATGGTTGGTTATTGCAGTTGTCTTGATGTCTGTGTTCCAGAGTTTTACTCCCGGTAACAGCAATGAACAGCAATTAGATTACACTCGGTTTGTACAAGATGTACGACAAAGCCAAGTGCGTGAAGCAACCGTTGATCGCAACGGCGTTATTAAAGGTACTAAGCGCAATGGTGAACAATTCGTCACGGTTATTCCGGGTGGTTACGATCGCGATTTAATTAACGACTTGGTTAAGCAAGGTGTTCGTGCTACAGGTGAATTACCTGAAGAGCCAAGCATCTTAACGTCTATTTTTATTTCGTGGTTCCCAATGTTACTACTTATTGGTGTGTGGATTTTCTTCATGCGTCAAATGCAAGGTGGTGGCGGTAAAGGCGCGATGTCATTTGGTAAATCTAAAGCGCGTTTATTAAGCGAAGATCAAATTAAAACAACCTTTGCCGATGTTGCCGGTTGTGATGAAGCAAAAGAAGAAGTTGCTGAGTTAGTTGATTATTTGCGTGATCCAACGAAATTCCAAAAACTTGGTGGCCGTATTCCGTCAGGTATTTTAATGGTTGGTCAACCAGGTACGGGTAAAACATTACTTGCAAAAGCAATCGCTGGTGAAGCCAAAGTACCATTCTTTTCTATCTCAGGTTCTGATTTCGTTGAAATGTTTGTTGGTGTGGGTGCCTCGCGTGTTCGCGATATGTTCGACCAAGCGAAGAAATCTGCACCTTGTATTATTTTTATCGATGAGATTGATGCGGTAGGTCGCCAACGTGGTGCCGGTTTAGGTGGTGGTCACGATGAGCGTGAGCAAACCTTAAACCAAATGCTTGTTGAAATGGATGGCTTTGAAGGTAACGAAGGGGTTATTGTTATCGCTGCTACTAACCGTCCAGATGTGTTAGACCCAGCCTTACTTCGCCCTGGTCGTTTTGACCGTCAAGTAACCGTAGGTTTACCAGATATTCGCGGTCGCGAGCAAATCTTAAAAGTTCACATGCGTAAAGTGCCAATTGGCGATGATGTAAAAGCATCGGTTATCGCACGTGGTACGCCGGGTTTCTCTGGTGCAGATTTAGCAAACTTAGTGAATGAAGCTGCATTATTTGCGGCGCGTGCTTCTCGCCGTGTTGTTTCAATGGAAGAGTTTGAGAAAGCCAAAGATAAAATCTTAATGGGTGCAGAGCGTCGTTCAATGGTAATGAGCGATGAAGAAAAAGAAATGACTGCATACCACGAAGCGGGTCACGCAATTGTTGGTCGCTTAGTACCAGAGCATGATCCAGTTTATAAAGTGAGTATTATTCCGCGTGGTCGTGCCTTAGGTGTCACCATGTACTTACCAGAAAAAGATCGCTTCAGTCATTCTAAGCAACATTTAGAAAGTAATATTTCTTCATTATACGGTGGCCGTATTGCTGAAGAGATCATTTATGGCCCTGATAAAGTTTCAACAGGTGCATCAAATGATATCGAGCGTGCGACAAACCTAGCGCGTAAAATGGTTACTCAGTGGGGCTTGTCGGAGAAAATGGGCCCAATGCTATACGCCGAAGAAGAAGGCGAAGTGTTTTTAGGTCGTACATCATCTAAGTCGTTGCATATGTCTGATGAAACAGCTCAAGAAATAGATATGGAAATCAAAGCTTTCTGTAATCGAAATTACCAGCGAGCAGAGCAAATTTTAAAAGATAATATGGATATTTTGCATGCGATGAAAGATGCCTTAATGCAATATGAGACTATTGATGCTGGCCAAATTGACGACCTAATGGCGCGCAAAGAAGTTCGCCCACCAGCAGATGGCGGTGGTTTCGACGACTCTCAATCGTCAGAGCCTCCTGTATCAAAACAAGGTGAGAAGGCTGACGAAGCAGATAAGTCAAAAGGCAATGACGATAACAAGGTAGAGCCAAATTTATCGTCTCCTAAAGATATCCAAGACTAATTTACTTGGTATAATAAGAAGCCCCGTTTTTAGGGGCTTTTTTTAATTTAGCATTTTAGAATAATAATAACACCCTATGACAGCAACCTTTCTTCAGTGCCCGAAAACTCGTTTAGATTTATCTACACCCCATGTGATGGGGATCCTCAATGTCACGCCTGATTCCTTCTCCGATGGCGGTAAGTTTTTCAACCCTACAGATGCACTCAAGCAAGTTGAACAAATGGTTGCAGATGGCGCTACGATCATTGATGTCGGTGGTGAGTCAACGCGTCCTGGTGCCCAAGATGTTAGTCTTGAAGATGAACTTAATCGGGTTGTTCCGGTAATCAAAGCAATCAAGCAACATTTTGATGTATTGGTTAGCGTTGACACGTCAAAAGCTCAGGTGATGGAGCAAAGCATTCTTGCTGGCGCTGATATTATTAATGACGTGCGTGCACTGCAAAATGAAGGCTGTGTTGAGGTGTTAGCAAAATACCCTAAAGTACCTGTGTGTTTAATGCACATGCAGGGGCTACCGCGAACGATGCAAGACAACCCGCAATATCAAGATGTTGTAACTGATATTATGGCGTTTTTTCAACAGCGGATTGAGGTGTTAAACTCGGCGGGTATTAGTTCAAGCAGAATTATGCTCGACCCAGGTTTTGGCTTTGGCAAAACTTTAGCGCAAAATTACGAGTTACTGGCGCGGTTAAGTGAATTTGAAGCGCTAGGTTTACCTTTACTCATTGGCATTTCACGAAAGTCGATGATAGGTAACTTATTAAATAGAGAAGTTAATCAGCGCCTTGCTGGTAGTTTAGCTGCCGCTATGCTTAGTGTGCAGCAAGGTGCGAAAATTATTCGCGTTCACGATGTTCCTCAAACAGTGGACGTACTGAAAGTTTTAGCTGCAGTGCAGCAGTAATTTACAAGGATATTTAAATGTCAAACAGAAGATACTTTGGTACCGATGGTGTCCGTGGATTAGTTGGTCAATACCCAATCACCCCTGATTTTGTGATGAAACTTGGTTATGCGGCAGGTAAAGTGTTAGCAGCTAGCGGCACGAAAAAAGTATTAATAGGTAAAGATACGCGTATTTCAGGTTACATGTTGGAGTCGGCGTTAGAAGCGGGCTTTTCAGCAGCAGGTATTGATATCGGCTTACTAGGGCCAATGCCAACACCGGGTATCGCTTATTTAACAAAAACATTTCGCGCTGAAGCGGGGATTGTGATCAGTGCATCTCATAACCCATTCTACGACAACGGTATTAAATTCTTTTCAGCAAGCGGTGAAAAATTACCCGATGACGTTGAGTTAGCGATTGAAGCTGAATTAGACAAAGACATGAGCTGCGTTGAATCAGCTCAGCTTGGTAAAGCATACCGTATTGAAGACGCCGCTGGTCGTTACATTGAGTTTTGTAAGTCAAATTTCCCAAGTGCTTTATCATTAAAAGGCTTAAAGATTGTTGTCGATTGCGCTAATGGCGCAACTTATCACATTGCACCTAATGTATTTCGTGAACTAGGCGCAGAAGTGATTGAATTAGCCTCAAAACCTAATGGTACCAAT
The DNA here is from genome assembly GCF_014898095.1 of Thalassotalea sp. LPB0316. Taxonomy (NCBI): domain Bacteria; kingdom Pseudomonadati; phylum Pseudomonadota; class Gammaproteobacteria; order Alteromonadales; family Colwelliaceae; genus Thalassotalea; species Thalassotalea sp. LPB0316. The sequence continues at coordinate 2,929,368 of NZ_CP062946.1, read as the reverse complement.
ATTAACGACGGCTGTGGTGCAACATCGATGGCAATGATTTCTCAAGCGGTGGTTGAACACCAAGCCGATTTGGGGATCGCATTAGATGGTGACGGTGACCGTCTGATGATGGTTGATCACACCGGCTACGTTGTTGATGGTGACGAAGCGGTATTTGTGATTGCCACGCACGACTTAGCAAAAGGTCAATTGCGCGGCGGTGTTGTTGGTACACTGATGAGTAATATGGGCTTGGAGTTAGCACTTGCCGATTTAGGTATTCCGTTTGCCCGCTCAAAGGTAGGCGATCGTTACGTCATGGAGTTACTGCAGAAAAACGACTGGCAGCTTGGTGCAGAAAATTCTGGCCATATCATCAATTTAAATCACACTTCTACGGGTGATGGTATTATTGCGGCCTTGAATGTTTTAACCGCGATTGTTGATACAGGTAAAAGCTTGTACGAATTGCGCCAAGGTATGACGATGCTCCCACAAGTATTGGTCAATGTTCGCTTTAGTGGTGATAATGACCCACTGACCGCCGATAACGTTGCGACAGCCGTTCATCAAGTCAATGAAAAGCTTACAGGCCGTGGCCGTGTTTTATTGCGAAAATCTGGTACAGAGCCACTTATTCGCGTCATGGTGGAAGGGCCTGAAGAAGATGAAGTAATGCAGTATGCCAATGAAATTGCAGAAGCCGTAAAGGTGGCGTGCGCATAATAATTAACAATGTGTTTGAAATATAACCAAACAAACAGAACATGAGCACAAAAACTTGTAACTTGTGCTCATGTTAGTTAATATCTCGCCGCTCCAAAGTAGGAAAGAAAAATGACTAGACCAACAATTGTTGCAGCTAACTGGAAATTAAATGGTGATTTAGCTTTAGTCTCAAATATGAGTAAAGCGTTATCTGAAATCGAGTTGGCGGATAATGTAAAAGTTATTATTTGTCCTTCAATGATGCATATTGGTGTATTAACAACCGTGCAAAATGACAATTTTGCTGTTGGTGCACAAAATGCAAGCGAGCAAGTTAAAGGTGCTTTCACCGGTGAAACTTCAGTAGAGATGCTAAAAGAGTTTGGTGTAGAATATGTCATTCTCGGGCACTCTGAACGCAGAAGTATTTATCACGAGACAAGTCATCTTGTTGCAAAGAAAGTTGCAACCGCATTAAAAGCAGGCATAACGCCTATTTTATGTATTGGTGAAAGTGAAGACGAAAGAGCGTCTAACCAAACCGAGACAGTATTAGCCAGTCAGTTACAGCCGGTAATTGATGAAGTAGGGATAGAAGCCTTTTCTAATATTGTTGTTGCTTATGAGCCAGTTTGGGCGATAGGCACAGGTAAAACAGCGTCTCCAGAAATGGCGCAAGAAACACACGCATTTATTCGTTCATTTTTAAGTGAACTAAATGCTGACGTAGCACAACAAGTTGCGTTATTATACGGCGGTAGTGTTAATGCTACCAATAGTGAAGAATTATTTGCTCAAGCGGATATCGACGGCGGTCTAATCGGCGGGGCAAGTTTAAAAGTTGATGAATTTAAAATCATTTGCTCGAAGGCAAAAGGATAAAACAGATAATGTTGTATGAAATTTTAATCATAGTTTATTTGATTGTTGCACTTTGCTTGATTGGATTTATTCTTATCCAACAAGGTAAAGGTGCCGATATGGGCGCATCATTTGGTGCCGGCTCATCAGCAACAATCTTCGGTTCAAGTGGTTCTGGTAACTTCATGACTCGAGCGACAACTTACCTAGCGATTGCATTTTTCGCAATCAGTTTAGTCTTAGGTAAGTTAACTGTTGAGCGCGTAAACGCGACAGACGAATGGAACAATTTAGAAGCACCTGTAGAGTCTTCTATTCCAGCAGATACGTCGGCTGAGCCAGTGCCAAATAAAGACGTACCAGCAGCAAGCGACAAGTCTGAAAGCGACATTCCAGACTAAGCTAAAACAAATTTCGCGGATGTGGTGGAATTGGTAGACACGCCATCTTGAGGGGGTGGTGCTTAACAGCGTGCGGGTTCAAGTCCCGCCATCCGCACCAATACATAATTAAAGGGCTGTAGCGATACAGCCCTTTTTTGTGCCTGATGTTTAGTGGATTTTGGTTGCTAATTGGTTGCTAACTGTTTGCTAACTCAACCCGAATTTTAGAACTATGAATGTATGTTTTAGTTGTTTTGACTTCTTTTGTTAGTGATATTTACTAATTGGTGTATACTCACTATTGTTGAATTATATGAGGTGGGCTTATGGCATTAGCACAACATACTGACTATCAAGAATTAGCTACTATTATTCCTGATAGCGACATCATGAGTGGTGCAGGGTATTACCACGCGGTTAATCAAGGTGTATCTGGTGAAACACTTAAAAATATTGTTTTAACCATCAAGGATCGTGATGTTTTCGCTAAAGTGGTAGGTAAAGATAAAACAAACTTAAGCAAAAGCTATCGCCTTGTAAAACTGCCGAAGATAGTTGGCGACAGTGTTGTCGATACTTTGCGGGTATATATGCTTGCCACCCGAATATATGGCTCTCTTGAACTTGCTAGCGAATGGCTGCACTCACCAATTCCAGCGCTTGGTGGGGAACAGCCTGTATCATTACTCGATTCTCATGCTGGGCGTGAACTTGTTCGACAAACCTTAAGAAAGATAGAGTTCGGCGAGTATAGTTAATGAAGCTTTATCGAGTCACCAATAAAGCTTACGCTGATAATTTTGCTGGGCGAGGGGCTAGCTTTGAAGACGGGGCGCGCTGGAATTCTCCTGGTCACCCTGTTATTTATTTTGGCTTAGATATGGCAACAGCATTAGTGGAAGCTGCCAACTATCACCCTTCACCTAGACTAATTCCTGCATCACATTGTAAGGCTATTTATCAGTTACCTGATGATGTTGAAGTGGAGCATTTAGAGCTTAAAAACTTGGCTAATAATTGGCAAGAGATGCCTTACCCACTATGCACTCAACTCATGGGAGATGAATTTTTAAAGTCTAATCGTGCTTTAGTTTTATTTTTACCAAGTGTTGCGGTGGGAATTGAAGACTATTCTATGGCAGTTGTTAACCCTCTGCATCCTGATATTACAAAGCTGAAACTTATCGAAACTATACAGCCTGTATACTCTCCTCGCATGTTTAAAGGACTTTAAACATGACTAGCGTATTATCAAAGAAGTTACTCGACATTGATAATAGGCTGGCAAAATTAGACGAAGAAAAAGCGATATTACTGAGCGAACGAAATGATATTATTTCCCAGCAAAACGCTGAGCTAGCAAAATACTTTAACCAGAGTGCCTCGCCTGAAGCTAAAGTCGATTTATTCATTTCTTATTTTAACGCTCGCTATGACATCATCCTTGCGTTGGCTACCACAAAAAGCAACCAATGTTTAACTTATCGTTTGTTTCAACTAATGGTTTAAACGATTAATTATAATAATTGTTAACGGTTATTAGTTGGTTATGTATTCCAGGTTAACTTGTTGTTAATTATGGGTTTTTGTGTTTTATTTTGGTGTTTTGTCATATAACTGTCACAAATCGAATTTAGGATGCGCATAACTTTTAAACTAAGCTGATAAAAATGATGAGACCTAAACAATCAAATAAACCTTTACGCCGTTTGCCTTGTGCAATCATTACTATTACAACGAGTTTGCTAGGTCAAAGTTTTACCGTTACAGCGGCAGATAAAACTGATCTTGATATTTACTATAAAGATAATATTACCCATGTAGTCTCTCAAGATGGCGCTATGCACTTAAAACCCGAACTTCGCATTCAATCACGCGTATCAACGCCTTATGACGGTAATCCTGATTCAATTGCGAAATTAAATGGTGACACCACTAGTCAAGAGATCAAACGAGCGCGTTTAAAAGTTGGTGGTAATATTAACGAGAACCTTAAAGTTAAATTTGAATACGACCTTGTTGGTAGCCAACTTCTCGATAGTCGCTTAACCTACAAATTTGTCGATGAGTTCCAATTTCGCTTCGGTCGTATGAAAGCGCATTACTCGCCAGAGCGGGTAACCTCTTCAAAAGATCAACAACTCGTTGATCGCTCTATAGTTAACGATTGGTTCAATATTGATCGCCAGCAAGGTATCAGCTTTTTAGGCCATTTAAATAAGGGGACATGGGCAGATTCAAATTACTGGTTCGATATATTCAACGGTACCGGCCGTGATGGCAAAAATGAAAATGATCACTTTATGTATGTCGGTCGTTATCAGTGGAATTTTTTAGGCGAGCAAATGGAAACTGCCATGGGCGATTTAAAATTCCGTAGCAAACCAGCGGCACATTTTGCTGTTTCCGCAACGACTAATACCAGCGCTTATACTAAGTTTTCAACTAGCGCTCCTGGTCAATTGCGTGACTTTAAAGATAAAGCCGTTGAGGGGGTGGATGATCAATTTAAACTAAAACAATGGATGGTCGATTTTAGTTACCGGTACAACGGTGTGTCATTTCAAACTGAATATCATCAAAAGCAAGTGGATGATCGCGTAAACAATGAAATTACTAATCTTGAAGGCTACTATGTTCAAGTAGGTTTCTTTCCTAACCGCTACTTTAAAAGCATGCCAAAAGAACTTGAGTTAGCAGCGCGTTTTGCCAATGTCGATCCAAATACTGATATTTCTGACAACAATTTAAAAGAGTTAACCTTAGGTGCTAACTGGTTTTTTACCGGCCATCGCAACAAGTTAACGTTTGATATTTCACGACATGAAATTGATGAGTTAGGCTTTGATTCAACAGGCTCAGAAACCCGATTCAGGCTTCAGCATGACTTTAGCTTTTAGTGAATATCAGCATTGTTAAAGTCGGAAGATAAAGCCCAAGAAACAAGTTATAAATAACGATTGATGGATATTCATAGACCAAAGCCAATGCACCCGCATTGGCTTTTTTATTTTTATACCTTCCTAATGCTTAGAGCGCTGTTATCTAATGTGTTGAAAGCGCGTCTTTCAAGTGCGGACACTTGAAGTCGAAATGCAATTAACGCTTTGTCTTTCAATATATGTTCTACAATCTAGTAATACCAAGAGAATTAATTTGTTGTTCGATAAGGATAATGTAATGAATTTTAATAGCATACGGTTTCGCTATACGGCTTTCTTTTGTGGTATTGGTGTTATTTTCATTTTATCTGCGTTTTTATACACCAAGTTAATAGCTAAAACGGAAGAAGGGATGACTCAAATCGGTCAAACGTTTAATCTTGCAATTTCTTCTGTATTGAATGCTGATCGAGATTTGTATCAAGCCAGAGTAGCTGAATTAAGTATTTTGCAGAACACAACGGTCGATGAGCAATTTAAAAATCACAAAGTAATGTTCGAAGAAAATGCCAAACAAGCGCTAGATAGAATGGAAGATTATCGACGATTGATGAAAGATTATCCCGATATTTTAGTCAAGTTAAACGCGTTCAAAGGAGCATATGATAATTGGTTATCTAGTGCCCGACGAGTATTTGAATTAGTAGAGCAAGGTCAGTTAGCATCGGCTAAAACGTTGAGTGATTCAGACGTATTAACAAAATTTGAAACACTGCGAGAATACTATAATACTGCGGGTGAGGATGCTGATAAAGCGAGTGCTGATTTGAGTCGTGAAACTATTGGCAGTGTAAGTAAGGGGACGATTGCTTTATCCATTTTCAGCTTAATCGTGGTCACGTTAACCTTCGCTGTAGGCACATTAGGGCCTAAATCTCTATCAAATTTAATTCTGACATTATCTGACGAAATTAAGGGCCTCAACAGTGGCGATGGTGACTTAACACGTCGGATAAACTCCCAAAGGACTGATGAAATTGGTCAACTAGCGAATGACTTTGATGAATTAATAGGTGGTTTGGCAGATCTCATTCGTTCGATATTGGAACAATCTCGGTCGGTAATTGGCGGTGTTGAAAATTTAGATAGCGGCGTAAAAAGTGTTCAGGTTACTAGTCAGCAACAAACCGATAAAGTTGACTCGATTGTAACCGCCGTCAATGAACTGTCTTTTGCTGTTAAGGAGGTAGCACAAACAGCAGTGTCTACCTCAGATCAAATTGATGAGGTAAACCGGTTAACACAAGAAGGTAGCTCGGTGACAAAGATAACGGTTGCTGAAATGGAGGGGTTATCACAGACCATAGATACTGCTGCTGAGGTCATAGGTCAATTATCTGAATATTCAAACGATATAGCGTCTGTGCTCGATGTGATTAAAAGTATTGCTGAGCAAACTAATCTTTTGGCGCTAAATGCAGCTATTGAAGCTGCACGTGCGGGTGAACAAGGGCGCGGGTTTGCTGTTGTCGCAGACGAAGTGCGATCTTTAGCAAGTCGCACTCAAGAGTCGACACAAAGCATTCAGGAAATGATTGAAAATTTACAGACGGGCGTTAAAAAAGCGGTTCAGTCGATTAATGATGGTAGCCAAGGCGCAATATCGACAGCAGATAAGGCCAAACAAGCACTAGTTTCGCTTGATGATATCGCTACAGCTTGTAATAAAGTGAGTAACATGGCGGCTCAAACAGCGACAGCGACAGAAGAGCAAGCTCAAGTAGCACATGATATCAGTCAGAATTTAACGATTTTATCTGATCATACGAATAACAATTTTGACGTCGCAAAACGCAACAGTGAACAAGCGTGTCAGACAATGGCATTAGCGAGGCAATTATCACATTCTGTTGAGCGCTTTAAATTGGATTAACAGAAACTTAGTTAAATTAAAGCGCCATCGAAGATATAAGTGAATGTTTAATGTGTCGTATTCGATTGATTACCGTTAACAGTCGTCATCAATTATTTCAACATTAGGTGTGTTGTCTATATTCATACGGTAACGAATGTAACACTTTCGAGCGTGGTTACAATCTCCAGCTGACTCATTGTAGATACTGCGAGATGTGATATTGGTATCTAAAACCCCGCATACGTGCCAGTCTTCTTCCGGTAAATTCATCGCGATAAGCAGCTCGTTCGCATCTTTATACTCTTCTGGGCGAATAAAACCATTGAGTGGCGTCAATGTTTGACCATTGATTTCTATACTACAACCTTCTTGCGCGCAGTCTTTATTTTCAATCCCCATCACCACAGATTTAGAGTAAACCAGTTGGTTAGCGGAGTTTATTGAGCCCTTGACGCTCTGCAACGCAGAGATATTAGCATCGCGTTGAAGGTCAATAAATTTAGGGGCGGCGACCGCAGAGAGTATACCGAGAATAACTATCACGACGACTAATTCAATGAGGGTAAAGCCTTTAGCTGGTTTCATCATAAGTACTCCAATATCGGTATTTAAAGCCCGATATATGCTTAATTCAGGTAAAATTTAAATTATTTAACACGCTAATGAGCGTCGAAGGGCTCAGATGTTAACCTTGAATTAGGGCGATTGAAAGCGAGGGTACATCTTGTTACAGCTGCGTAACGCTATAGGCAGTTTGCCGCGAAGCAAAGATAAAAGTAGGTAAAGACGGCAATATGTCACCGCCTTAACTTGGATTAGCTAACTACTCACAGAGTAATGGTGCTAACACGGTTGGCTACGGTATCATTTTTCGGTAGTCACTGGTTAATCGAACCCTTGCGTCATCTGCATCAAGTGGTTTATCAAAGTAATACCCTTGAATAATATCGCAGTCTAATTTTACCAGCATGTCAACGTCTGATTTTTCTTCTACGCCTTCTGCCAACACCACCATATCAAAGCTTTTGATCAACTGGATCATTGACTCAACTACCGGAGAATCTTTATCGTTTAAGTAATTAACACACAGACTTCTATCTAATTTTACCTTATTTACTGGTAGGGACATTAGATAACTTATTGATGAGTAGCCAGTGCCAAAATCATCGATTGATAACTTGATTCCCATGGCACTCAGATCATTTAATAATTGATTGACGTCTGCCATCGGTTTTATAAATAGACCTTCTGTGATTTCAAGCTCTAGATACTTTTCAGATACGCGATAATGTGAAAGCGTTTGTTTAACAAAGCTAATAAAGTCCTTATCGACGAATTGACCTGCAGAATAATTGACTGAGATAGGGTGGACTGGTAACCCGTCATTTTGCCATTGTGAAAGTTGCTTAATGCTCTCTAATAATGTCCATCGGCCAATATCCGAAATGTGTCCATATTTTTCTGCAACAGGAATAAACTGGCCAGGGTGATACACACCATTTTTCATTCTAATTAGCGCTTCAAATGCGATTAATTCACCGGTTTTAATATTCACCTGTGGCTGATAAACCAGTTTAAAACCGTCGTTATTAAGTGCATCTTTGATGCTGTTTTCTATATCAACTTCTTCAATAATTCTGCTTTTGAGCGTTGAGTTATAATAGGCATAACGCTTTTTACCACTTTCCTTGGCCTCAAAAAGTGCTAAGTCAGCTGTTTTAATTAATTCATCAATGTTGGTTTGATGTTCAGGGAATAGAGAAACCCCCATACTACAGTTGATATCAATTTCAATGCCATCTATGTCAATCACTGTGGTAATCGCCTCGTGCAATTCTGCAATTGCAGCTTCAATAGCGTTTTCACCTTGAACTTTAATGCAAGCTAAAAACTCATCACCACCAAAGCGAGAAAAGTAAAAACGATCATTATTTTTAGTTCGCAACAGCGATGCTATTTCTACTAATACCTTATCGCCAAATGCATGGCCCTTGGTATCGTTGATTATTTTAAAGTTGTCGATATCTAGGATAACGATAGCGCCGCTGTTACCTGAATCAATGAACTTCTTCACTTCAAAGTGAAAGCTCCGCCTGTTAGGTAGCGCTGTTAATTGATCGTGATTTGCTAAAAAGTCTACGTTGTTAAAACTATGCCTTAATCGTTCGAGCATAGATTCAAAACTGTCTAAAAGCTTCAAAGTCTCATCATTGCCCCCCTGTAAGTTTTGTAGACTTCGCATCTCGTTATCATCAATTTCAAGGCTATCGTCGTCAATATTCTCTGAAATTTTCGAGAGTAACTCAATGCGTTGGACAACGCGTCTAACGATGAGAAATAAGGCGAACAATAGAAGTGGCGCGATTATCATAGAAGGTAAGAAAATTGTCTGGTACATTTTCTTAATGGGCTTATCAACTTCTTCCACCGACATTTGTGTAATTACTGTCCAGCCCGTATCATCGAGCTTATTGAACGCAAAATAAACTTCGCTGTTGGTTAAGGGATCGTAGGCTTTTAAAAGGCCCGGTTGAAGTTCAAAACCTGCGCTTTGCCTAATAGTATTAAGAATATCACTATCATTTAAACTGAATAATTGATTGTCTTTGAAGTACTTAGGATCTGGATGCGCGACTATCTGGTTATTTTTATCAATAATGTAAGCGTGTCCAGTTTGACCAAAATTGAGCTCAGCTAAGAAATTACTCAGCGTTGTCAATTTCAGTGAGCCAATCATTATTCCGACGATGTCTTCTTTAACAAAAATGGGCGTTGAAATGGCGACAACGGGCTGTAATATTGAAGCACTCATATAGGCTTCACTGACATATGTAGCGCGTTGATTCATTGCTCCGCTATACCAGTCTCGATATGAGAAGCCTTTATGATAACTGTCTTCTGTCAATTTTAACTGTTCATTGTATGGCTCGTAGATAACATTAATTGCGTTTTCTTTTGTGTAGGTGGCAAAATAGGCAAACTCTGGGTAGGTTTTGAGTGTTTGCTTGAATAAGCTGCGAACATTAATCCCTTGTTGGTCAGAAAGCCCTTTGTAGTGGGCACTAATGTTTTTATACTCACTGGTGTCTTTTACCGTATCAAATGTTTGAAGGTAAGTAACAAGGTCAACATACTGGTCGATAAACTCATAAATACTACTCGTGGTACTGTCTAGCAAAATACGCTGAGAACTTAGTAAAGAAGTTTCAATGTTATCTCTTACTTGATTGAATACAACCCAGTGTATTATTAGTAAAAATAGAATAATCAAAAGACCAGGTATATAGAACAGTTTATACTTGATTTTCATAAAGCTTTCGTCCTCGAATGCATACACAATAATGGAGATACTAATACTGCGATTTATCTAGCGACCGCTAATCTCTGAAACCCATGGTGACATAAATATAAACACCTACTTAACTAAAAAGCGCTTTCGTTTACAAGATGCACTCATTAGGGTTACTTATAGCTCGAAAAATAAGCAATTAAAAGCGCACGTACATAATGTTAAGGAAGAGTACATTTTTTTACATCAAGACGTACTATGCTCTCCAATCAAGCACTCGACTTAATCGATGTAAAAGGAGTAGTAAATATCTATTGAGTTATTCAAGCCAGACACGGTTTCTAACCATGATTGCTGAATTAAGTATAAACGCATGGTAATTTCATTGAGCGGTTGGTAAACACCGATGCCGTACTTTAAATAGATGTGGTCAGTGACCATACCGCTGACGGTAACCTGAGTATCGTCCCCTTCACCGTAGGTATCAATTTCAAGCTGACGGATCCCTGTTAGCTCTTCGACCATATCCGTTACGCCTAATACTGACAGGGTAGCAGAGCCAATAGAGGTTGCGGTGGTAACCGATTGATTACTTTGATCGGCATGTAACCCTTTACCGCGAATAATATAAGACAGTGCTTCTTGCTCCTCCATCACCGGGTCGGAGTAAATTTTTATCAGTGGTTGGGCTATCGTGCCTGTTACATTTAGGCCGGCGATAACATCATCTAACTTTATTTCCCTTGCCGCGCGGATATTTAAATTGGCATTATCTACAGGGCCACTGAAGTTAATCACACTGTTAGGTTGAATCTTAAGTCTTTGACCGTAGGCTTTGTATTCGCCGGATACTAGGTTTAACGGGCCATATAATTCGGTTGGACGATTGTCTGATTTTAATAATTCAATATTACCTGCCAATGTGCCTGTCATACCAAGCGCATTGAAATTAATGCTGTTACCAAGGTTTACTTGGATGTTGGTTTTTAGCGGTGCTAGTTTACTGCCATTTTTGAGTGGTGTGGGAGTTTTTGAATCGATAAACACCTGATCGTCACTGAGTTCAATGGTATTTGGTGGCAGGGCTCTGATCACCAAATTAGCTCGTGGTACGTCGATTACCCCTTGAAGGGTCGGCTGATTGTTTTTTAATGTAAATTGTAAATTAGGTGATAACTCTAAATCAGATTCAGGGGGCAATAAGAACAAAAGGTTTTCGCCCATCAATTGACCAGTGATTTCGGGCTCCATCGACCAGTTGATATCGGCATTGGCAGCAGCAGTACCTTTACCGACATCAAAGGCGCTACGCATTTCTGCCTGTTGTCCACTAAACAAGGCTTGAAGGTTAAGGTTTTCAATCGGCGTAGGGTTGGCAAACAACAACATTTTCCCTTGTTCTAAGCTTAATTTGCCGTGAACTTCTGGTTTTTTTAACTCGCCACTAAGGGTTAAATGACCATTGATTTGTCCTTCGAGTTGTTGAACTTCAGTGAACATCGAAACAAAATGAGCCAATTGAGCGTTGCCGATATCAAGGTGGCCGGATAATTTGCCCGAGCTATGCTCTAGTTGAACGTCGGCATTTAATTGCGTGTTTCTTTTAGTTGCTAAATTAAGCGCAAACTGACCTTTGTTAGTGTCGCTACTTGCATTGAGCGTGAATGTCGTAATTTGGAAGCTATCACTGGTTTCCTCGAGCAAATTGGGAAATGTAAATACCATATCTGCTGATGATAACGATAAATTAGCCGCTGGTTTTTCCTGCGCTGACCAGGCGAGATCTAACTCGCCTTGCATGTCGCCGACCAAGGTGTAATCTTTGCGTAAAAATGGTGCTGCTAGCTCATCTGTTGATAGTAAAACCGTCATATTAAGCTGACCTGCTTTTGCTAGTGTGGCAGGCTTAGGTAAACAAATTTTACTTGCTTTAGCTTGCCAGCAGTGGCTGCCCAGGGTTAGTTTTTGCTCAGAAATATTGGCTGCTAGCGTCATTGGCGCCGTTAATTGCCAGTTGCCAATGACGCTTTGTAATGAGGTCTGTTTTAGTGTGCCACGCCATTGGTTTAGCGCGTCGTCAAGTGCACCATTAAGGGTTAAACTTGCCATAACATCGCCGCTACTTTCGAGTGTCAGTGTATGTTCACTAAGATCGCCTGTTTGCAAGATGCTTAAATTGTTGATGTTATATTCGTTAAATAATAATGAAGGCACCAGTAACTCAACATTATGGTTGTGAGCTAACGCAGGTTGATATTGAGCTTTTAATTGCCCTGACGGGATCTTTATATCGCTCAAGCTAACATTTTGAAAGATGGTTTCGGCAGTCAATGTCGGCGAGTCATAAGCTCCTTCTAAAGTAAGTTGGGCGTCGAGAGAGCCAGCTATCTCTGGTAGCCATTTACTCAATTTATCGATACTTATTTGGCCCTGCACTTGCCACTGTTGATCAATTTTTCCATGCAATTGAGCGTTTAACCCCGACAGTGCTATGTTCAGTTGTTCTGATACACCTGACCATTGATTTTGTGCTAGTTGATGCGCAATTGATAGGTCACCGGCTAATTTGACTGGCTCGCCTTGATAACTGCCCGATAAGTTCACTAGCGGAAAGTTGATCGCCAAACTGTCACTGTGATAATAGCCTTGGCTTTGTATCTGGCCATTTGCTATGGCATTGCTCATTTGTTTATAAGCCGGTAAGTGCAAGTTATCGAGCTCGGCCGTTATTTGCCAATCGATGGAGCCTGCAAAACTTATTCGACCATTGCCAGCTAATGTACCATTTTGCTGACTTTGTCTGGCATAAAAGCTGGTCAGCTCGAGTATTTGATCAACATGTGAGCCACTTACTTCAACATGAGTGGTATAAGGTATTTCGTCAATCTTGGCATCTAAATATGCTGAAACGTCAAATACTTGTTTGTTGACATCACCAACAACGTTAGCCGTTAATAAGCGATAATCAAACGGCAGTTGCGTGTTGTCTGGTAGCAACATGTGTGGCGCATCTAACGTTAGCTCAAAAGGCAAACTCGCCGAATTTAGCTTGATATTGCCATCTAGTTGCCAGCCGATGTTAGTGCTTTCTTTGGCTGCGAGGGTTAGGGCTGTTAAATCGCCATTGACATTGATAAGCCAATTTGTGCCTTTTAATTGACGATAACCCGGCAGGTGTTTGGGCTTTATTTGGGCGCTGATAGACAGCGGAACAAACTGTGCTAATTTGGCTGAGCCGTGTAGCGCTACTTCACCATATTGAGGGTGTTCTAGCTTTAACTTTTCTATGTTTAGTTGACTAAAAAGCCACTGTGCAGAGAGTTCAATATTAACAAACTGCTGACTAAACGCATTGTCTTTTATACTTGCATTAGCGACTTTTACACTGTCTACCTTTAAGTTAAAAGGCAATGAAATAGGGTTGATTGGCTCAACGGGTAACGTAAAGCTTGACGAACTTTGATCGTTTGCTGTTTCAGTACTATGGCGAATTAAGGCTAGGTGGCTGATTTGCAGTGACTTGATTCTTAGTTGGCCTATACCGCCAAAAATAGGCTCCCAATCAATCATGATGTTTTTCAGCACTAGATCTGCAGATTCATGGTTTATCCTTAAGTAGTTGAGCGCTATTTTGTCGTTGAGTTGGCCTGATTGGTACTCAAGTTCAACTTGTGGCACAAAACTATCGACAAGCTTGAGGGCCAGTCTTGCTCCTACAGATGTTGTCGTTAATACAACCAATAAGATTGTAATAATAACGACTATACCTAGCGACCAACCAGTAAGGCGAACTAACATTATAATTCGGCTCCAATGTTTATGTGTATCCGCCAGCCAGGTTGCTGCTCACTTATTGAGCGTGCGAGTTCTAATTTTATCGGGCCAATTAAAGAGAGCCAGTGAATACCTGTTCCTACCGAATAAGAAAGTTTTAAATCATCGATATGATCGTACGCACTACCAAAATCAGTAAATAGGTTTACGCGCCATTCATCATTTAAGTAATATTGATGCTCGATACTACCAACAGATAGGTAGCGCCCGCCGACAGTGATCTCTTGCTCAATGCCGTTGTCGTCGGTATAAGAAATCGACGGGCCAAGTGATTGGTAGCTAAAACCTCTGATACTGCCATCACCACCAGCATAAAACCTTAGAGACGGCGGCACATCATCTAATAATTTATCATCGAAATAACTCGCGCCCAAGTCGCCTCGAATGACTAAGCGATGATCCTGCCAAAAACGCTCCACCCAAGTAAAGCGGGCACGAGCGCGAACAATGTTTGAATCCGACATAAAATCGTCAAAACCGGCTTCAATTTGATAAAGCTGGCGCAGACCGCTTTCGGGATCGGTAACTTTGCCGCGTCGTTTTGTCTTAGCTAGGCTAAGCCCAGGCAGTAAAAATTTACTATTGCGAGGATCTGATAATATATCCCAACTTTCCGCTAGGTAGCGAAAATAGTACTGTGCGACCCAACCTTGAATATTGTGAACGTGGCCAATCTGCGCGTGTTGCATATTACTTGATATATCGGCGTAATCATTACTCTCGAGTCCCAATTGCAACTGGAGAAAGTCTTTAGTTGGGTGGCTTAATGGTATTTCGTAAAGAAAACGAGCGTACGGGTTAACTTTAGAATACTCAATTTTGGTTTTTTGTGAGTGGCCGTACTTATTAATTTGTGGTGTATGCCATGTCACACTTGCTCGTTCTTTCGTGTTGGTCGTATAACCAAGACCTAAAGTCACATTATGGCTGTGAGTGGGAGATAGCTCGATATTTACCGGAACTTCATACTCATTGCGCTGTTCAATTGCTGGATAAACCTTGATTGATGAGAAATATTCAGTTTGAATCAATTCACTATTGAGGCGGCTGATATGTTCTTGATCATAGGGTGTGTTAGGCTCAAATGGGATCAATTGTTCGAGTAGTTCTGGCTGCAGTGTTGTGCCGGTAAAGCTGACATCCCCCAAAACATAGCGGCGACCGCTGTGGTAACTAATGAGGACATTGGCGAGGTTGTTGGTGCGATCGACTTCAAGGCGGGCTAAGCTCAACTGACCATCAAAAAAACCTCGTTGGATGGCCCGATTGATTAAAGTGGTTTTGACTTTTTCGTATTGGTCATGTTGCATTCGCTTACCAGGTACAATCCCCATTTCTGCACCAAGATTATTAAACTCACTCAGTTGTGATGCTTCGCCGATTACGTCTATAGCTATGTTATGCCAAAGCGTTGCTGGGCCAGGCTCAATTGTTAGCGTCATCACCCATGGCTCTTGTTTGCGATCCACTGCCGTATTAATTGTTGGTTGATAATAGCCTATCGCGGCCATTGCTTTGGTGGCTGCTTTTTCGGTATTAAAGATAAAGTTGTTTCGATGCGCTGGTGTTTCAGGCAGTTTGCCCAGATGAGCAAGAATATTTGCCGATTGTTGTTTGTCTGTGCCAATTAGCACAACACGTAAATTTTGCCCGTAAGCCGTTGGGCAACATACAGAAATCACGCAAATTGCGACGAATGCGGCAAAATATCTGGTCAAAGTCATCTTAAATATTAATAAGCTAAGCTGGTTGGGCTCAGGTAAGTGTTTTCAAGCATGAAAATAACTTATCTGACAGTTAATTGGTAGTGTTTTATCTGGTTTGAGTGTCCTTTCGGCAAAACTTATTGATGAAAGTAAATACGGCTAAATGGTCTATACTTGTGCTCAGGAAATACTGCGGGACTAAACACATGTTTAGCACTCACTACTTAAAGGATCAGCTGTTTTTCTATCGATTCTCGATTGTTTTATCTGTGTTTATCATAGCTTGCTTTGCTTTACATGCATTAAGAGGAATTGCTGATTACACAAATGCCCCCCTATGGTTGCACCTTCACGGCATAGTGTCGGTGAGTTGGTTAATATTGTTTGTCGTACAAAACCATCTCGCACTAAGCAATAGCATTGACTTACATCGGAAATTAGGGCGCTTCGGTGGTGTCCTTGTTATTCTCATGTTTGTTCTAGGCGTGAACGCAACGATTAATTCGCTGTTGTTAAATCGTGTTCCACCAATTTTTGAACCAAGCTACTTTTTAGCTCTCGGCGTTATAAATATCTCCTCATTTTTTTTAGTTGTACTGTGGGCGATTATTGCGAGAAAGAATACACATTTGCATCGACGTCTGATGTTATTTTCCACTATTATTTTATTAGAACCAGCATTGGGAAGGTTTTTACCATATCCGCTATTGATGGATTACTTTCCTTGGGCACAAAGAGCTTGTCAATTGTTGGTAATAGGTGTTGTGGCATTTCACGATATTAAATTTTATGGCAAAGCACATATTGTGTGGCTTTATGCATGTTTGATTGTGGTCGCTAGCCACTTAACTATTTTAATGCTTAGCAAATTTCAGCCATTTGTGGAGTTGAGTCTATCGATGGTTAATCGATAATGACTAATCGCTTTAAAAATATTTTATTCGTTGGTAGGAGAATCGCTGTTTATCGGTTTTTTACAATGCGGGCAATGGCTTGTTACAGCCTGCTCAACGTCGAAGGATTTGATCAGTTTATTGACCACATCTTGGGATATATTGAGCTCAGCGGCTAAATTATTTAAGTAGACCCTATCTGATTTAGAGACACCGCCATCTTTTACTGCAGATTCAACTTTACGCTCAAGTTGTCGTTTTCGTAAACTGAGCTCTTCACCAAACTTAGCTGCCAACATAGCAGCAGGCAAGGCAACAACACCCACGCCTAGCAGCATGATAAACATTGCGATAAATTTACCTAAAAAGGTAATCGGGGTAACATCGCCATAACCTACGGTTGTCATGGTAACAACTGACCACCAAATCGCACTTGGAATACTGTCAAATACCTTGGGTTGAGCTGAGTGTTCGACTCCATACATGATACTGCCGGACAAAATAACCAGTACCGCCATGATAAAGACTGCCGCACCAATCGTTGGTAACTCTTTTTTCAAGACATCAATAAATAAATTTAACCCTCGAAAGTAGTGGGTAAGCTTGAGTAAACGCAACATCCGAAGCATGCGTAGATAGCGTAAATCTATTGGGAAAATAAACGATAGATAAAAAGGGGCGATGGCCAATAAGTCGATAATAGCGACTGGGCTAACGAGGTATTTTAATCTTGATCTAATAGGTTTTGATTCATCAAGCGCTGGCGATTGAGTGCAAACCCAGATACGAGCAAAGTATTCAAGGGTGAAAATAGCGACCGACACCACATTAAAGTAATAGAACTCTTTTTGGTATTTTTGCCCAATTGGCCCATAAGACTCAATAACAACAGCAATAACATTACTTAGGATCAGCAACACAATAAAACCACTAAGCAATTTGTTGGCTAATGATCCCTCAAAGCCGGTTTCTAATAATTCGTAAGCTTTTTGTTTGATTGACTGTTTTTCGGACACGGCGTGAAATTGACCTTTTTCTGCAATGCTGGACGTTTAATTAACCTGAGCTCAGGTTAACTATATGTCATACCTGATTATTTGCTTACATTACACGATTTTTATCAGGGATTTAACTAGTTTTATTTGATCAACGGGCTTTAGTGTTGGTTGATTTTTGATCAAGATAATGATTGACAGCGTTGTCACTTTTGGTTAAAGTCCGACCAGTTGTTAAATGTAGTTAAAAATTGGGTTGATATTTTATTGATTCATCGGCTGCTTTTAGATGTTGTTGTAGGAGTTAGCATGGCTTGGTGGCGTGTTGTATTAGTGGTTTTTCTTGGAATGAGTTCAGTAAGTCAGGCTGGCATAATCGACTTGGGTGAATACAACCTTGTTGTTCGAGAGAACTTTGAAGTGACATCGAGTGACACCCAAGGACGATCGGCTATCGGTGGTGATTTAATTGTTAATGGTCAATATAACTTGGGGACTTTGATTAATGATCAAGTCGATAACCTTCAGGTTGTGGCTGGTAACATTATTAAAACTCAGCCAAATAAAAACCTACACGTTCAAGGTGTGGTTGAATATTCAGGTCAGTTATTGAATGACGACAATGATACCAACGGTAGCTTAAACGGTCAGTTTGTCGAAGTTGATTCACCGAGTATCGACTTTGAGCAAATGTTCGCCGAATATAACGCTTTATCACAAGCCTTAGGACTGATTGAACCAACAGGAAGTTTCTCCAATCCATGGGCTTCGAGAGTTGAGTTTCAAGCCGATACGAATGCTGGCCAAGCTTTACAGGTTTTCAATATTCAAGCTAGTGAACTACAGGGAATTAACGAGATAGCTTTTAGCAATAACACCAATGGTCAACAAGTGGTGATCAATATTTTTGGCGACCTTGATTACAACGTTGGCAATATTGTTAATTGGAATATTGTCGATAGCGACGTACTACTTCATTTTGTTGACGCAACGACTATCAACCTGAACAGTAGTGTCCACGCATCAATTTTTGCTCCCGGTGCTGATATTTTTGCCAGTGCGGGTGAAGTAAAAGGACAAATTATTGCTAACTCTTGGTCAGCACTTTCACCGACTCAAATTAATTACGATTTATTTACTAATGTGGAATATATTGAACCGTCAACGCAGGTTGAGGTGAGTGAACCGCAGACACTGTTAATTTGGATAGTAAGTTTAGCGTTTTTGTTATTTGCTCGAAAAAAAATAGCAATTAACACTGTTAATGAAGACAGAGTTTAAGCTAACGTTAAAGCCATTGTTATTAGTGATCAAGTTTTTAATCCTTCTGTTAAATAGTGAAAAAAAACTGCGCTAGCCATTGGCTGACGACGGTGGGAAAGTAGATTTTAGCAACCGCGCAATTTCATCTGCATTACTGACACCTTCTAGCTGATCCACGCGGTGACAAAATTCGGTGTTCTCACTTTGCTTGATAAATTCACTGGCCGTTTGGCAATGCTCTTTTAACACCTTGTAACCCTCATCGCCAACAATTGTATAGAGTTGGGCAATATCGACCCAAAAGTAGGTTAAGCGCCTAATAAATTGTAAATTTTCGTCAATGGTTTGGCGACGAATATTCGCTAAAGAAGCCATACTGTCGACACCTTCTTCTTCTAATCTTAATATTTGCCAACGAGAGATTCCGGGTAATATGGATAAGTTGCCAGTGGCTTTGTTGCTTTGCATACCTAGTTTAGACGCTGCCTCAAATAACATACTCATTGTGGTCAAAGGGAATAGCCCGATAAGAAAGGTAAACAACGTATAAGCAGCTCCATTCTCAATTATACCAGTCGTTGGCAGAATCAATGACAACCCATAGACAACAATGAATTTTTTAAACAGCAGGTTGTAAACTCGACCGCTGATAACATCGTGATGAATCACTTTAGTAAAAATGTAACCGATCAGGTGTAAATACCAACCAAAGAAACCCGCAACAACCGGTGAAATTCTCTCTACTTTGATGAAAATAGGTAAGGTATTTTCAGTGATCATGCCAGCAGAAATAAAAAACTGGTAATAAGTGCTAGCCCCTCTACCTAAAGGGTTTATGATATATACCCAACCAATTACCATGATGCCGCCGAGAATAAGTTTTAACCACCAGTTATTGGTACTGGCATATTTTCTTCTCTCATACGATAAATGAATACGTTGTGACTTCGCTAGAAACTCTGCCATCATAAGAAATGGCAGTAAAACCATGATAAAAACCGTCGTAATATTAAAGATAAAAATGTTAAACAGTTTTTGGTCGACATCAATGTAGATACTAGCAATTTCACATACCTTAGGGTCTTGATATTGATTACAAACATCAATAATTGCTTTTGTTTCTCGTTTAATCTCCCAATGAAAAAGGCTTTGAGAACTAGTCTTGACTCGCTTTAGCGCAGCGGTATCAATGTGTTCACTGTCGATTAAGCGCTGCCAATACTGGAGAATTTTTTCATCGTATTGTTGAAGATCTTCCAGATTACCTTGTTGTTTTATCGTCGGTTGTTTTTCGTTTATGTAGTTATCACATTGACCGATCTTGTATTGGCCATGTCGATACAGTGCTGCACAAGAAGGCTTTAGCTCTTGAGCAATGATAGTAAATCGTTCATTTAGGTTGGTAACCAAAAACAGCCAAGCAAGAATAACTGGTAGGGTGTACGTCGCTATTATTTTGCTTTTTTGTCCAAGTGTTAAGGTGTTCATTTTACCCTCCTAGTAAAACTCTTTAACGGTGATGAGATAAATAGCCAGCAGTAAAGTTGGCCAATAAAGTGCTTTGTATAGAATGCCGTTTTGATAGGACAATGTTTTACTCGGGATATTAAGTGCGACTCTAAAGGCATCAACTGGCACGAGGATCAGTAAGCCGTATATAGCAAAATAAAAGTACTCCAAGTAAAACAACTCACCTGCAGCGATATTGCGCCTAATTGCTAAGTGGGAGAAAACGACAACTAGAAACATCGATACACACAATCCAAGAATTCGACTGATATCAATATCTTTGGGTAGTAAAGTGATTGAAAATAGAATAATCGCGACAACAATAAGTGGGGTTAAATTTGAAATAAAGGCATCGAGAAAAACCCGTTTTACACCAACTTTTAGATGCAATTCGTCAAATTTATGGTTGTCAAAATTTTGCTTTTTGCCAAAGGTAGTTCCATGATCGCTCGCTGGAGAGAGAGCAAAGTAGGCCCTAAAAATTTTCCAACCGGCGATGAACAAATTTTTGTCTAAGCCTATTTTTCTATTAGAGCCAAACTTATACGATGCAATGTCTGGTACCAAGATATAAGATAAGTCGTCTTTTTTGGCCGTTAAGTGAATATCAATATACTCTATCTCTAGAGGAAAACGACTGTAGTTGAATTCGTAAAATACACTCGCGTCGAATTGCCAAGTGACGAGGTAATACTTGTCGTTGCAATTGATCTGAGCATCGTGCAAAAGCATTTTAACGTCTTGCGAATTTTTGAACATCACACCATATTTATTTTCCGTGATATACGTTTTGTGTAATAAGTCAGAGTCGCAATGCCGAATCGGAAAGCGTTGCCAAATCATGCCGCCAATATCAACTTTATGAGAATCTTTTAACTCCATGGTATCAATCTGAATACCGGTTGGTATCACTTCAATATCGTTCGCCTTTAGGTTGACTTGCTTGTATTTGGTAACTGACTGCTCAATTGTCTGACTTGATGTGATTGGTGTATCTTCACTGTTTTTGGGTTTGGTGTTATTTAGCGCTAAGCCCCAAATAACACCAATAAACAGTATTATTATGCTTGAAAACAAAGCCGTGGCCAGCCAAAGTGTTGTTGCTTGCCACTTAGTGAGCTGTAAAATAAACAACAAAAGAAAAGCAATGCTAGTAATTATCAAACTTAAAATAATGATAATTTGTTGTCTTAAAAAGCTTACTTCAGATTCTTCTAGCGCCGTACTTTGGTAAAAAGTATTTTGCATCGACCAGCCTAACTGGCTAAACGCGTGAATCATATACCAAGAATTTTCTCCAGTCGTTTTACTGATGTGGTTAAGTGTGCGCGACTGGCCTAATTTTGCGTCTTGACTGGCAATAACACGATCAAAGTCACACTTGTTTCTGGCGACATCTAGTAGAGTGAGTTTGTTCTTCACATAACTTTTGTCAGGGTGGTAAATATATAAACCATTAGCGTAGGTAATAGCGGGAAACCCATCCGAGTTACTAATTAAACCTTCTGCATAGCGCTCTAATTGGTTTATTGAAATATCTATGGTTAATACACCGATAACCTCGCATTTACTTGTTGAACAAAGGGTTATCGGGGCGGAGTAGGTAATCATATAGGTCATGCCCTGAGGGTCGTAATAAGGGGGGACCAGTAACCCGTATCATTGAGTTGGTTATTTATTGGGACGTGGAACCACTCCGTTTTACCGATATATTTGTGAAGGTTAGGAATGGTTTGTTCTGGAATACGGTGAGCGCAAGTTTTTGAGCTGTTAATATTTGGAGAGCTTGGTGATGTTGTGGCGAGCTCGCGTTTTATATAATCTTTGTGGTCAAATTTTTCACAATTTCCTTGTTTGCAATAGATTGTGATGTCTTTCAATGCTAAACCATTTAGCGTTATATCTTTAAATGCCAATGCACTGCCATAGGGTAAGATTGAATAATGGCTATCACTGTCATAAAAAGAGAGTTTGACTTCATCTATCTTAGTTTGTTTTTCAAGTTGGCAAGACATTAGCGCTTGTTGATTATTGCAGTGAGCTGAGACGGTCGAATGTTGTTTGGTCCACTTGAGTACTTGTTGGGCAAGTAAGTCCTGTGGTGTTTGAGTTAAAGCCAGAGATATAGCTTCGGCTTTTTGATCTGTCGCGACTTTTAATTGGTTGATGAGTTTATCGAGCAATGTGGCTGCTTTCATCGATTTACTATGTAGGCTTTGCTCATATTTAGTGTAGATTGCAGCACGTTGTTCTTGGTAATTTATAATACTTTTGAAAGTGAGGCCTGTAAGCACTACTAAGAAGATAAAATAGATCACAGTTGTTGTTTTGTGCGGCATCATGCGAGTTCCTTAGAAGCAAGCTTGTGGTGACAGAGCTTCGCTAGCAAGCTTTCTTGGCTAGCGAAGCTGCAGCCTTACCCACAATAACTACTGTGGAGAGCCATAAAAGATATGGCCGTTGTAAGTGTGGTTCTCATCGTGGTAATGACGATAGCCACCTAAAACATGAGGAGCGTGCCTCATTGAACCTTGGCCGTCACAAAGCGATTCAGCAAGTGTGTGGGCATTTGACTTTGACCCCCAAACATCTTTTCCTTGTTTGATGCGACGGCCAGCTTCGGCTTTATCAATATTGTTATTGCCAATTTTTACACCATTGCTGGTGATTTGAGCAGTTTTAAAAAGTGCCATAATAGAACTCCTTAATAAGTTGAATGCACAAGCGAAGTAATTCGCTCTAACGAAAAATTATTTACATACGTTGTGGTTGTAGTTTCTCGAATTCATTCATTGCGTGGTAAGTTACTTGATAGCTTGAGCGACTCAGTGAAACTGCAGCGTCACACCGTTTGTTTGAGCAATTAAAGCTTCCGCCTTGTAGAAGTAACTTGGGTTGAAGGTAAATTTTGGAGCCGCAACAAGGGCATTGAATTTCACTGTAATCTTTCATGATATCTCCTTAAAAAGCTCGACATTAAAGCCGAGCTTTAATGCTTAAATTAAAAAGTTAACCATTGCTCTCAGCTTTTAATTGGATGGGGGCAATATTTTGTGAGAACGCTTGGATAATCGTGGTAACCCCTTCTGGCAATGGCAACTGACCAGCATGAGCATTGATGGTGTATTTTGCTGAGTTGGATTTTTCATAATGGGATTTCTCCGATGATGTGTCTCTACTCGATGCTGATACCGAACCACTTACTTCTACCGAGAAGCAACCCCAGCCAGCTTTGGCGCTAAAGCTACCTTCTGCAGCTTTCTCGACTTCCGACGAGGTTTC
Organism: Thalassotalea sp. LPB0316; assembly: GCF_014898095.1. NCBI lineage: Bacteria > Pseudomonadati > Pseudomonadota > Gammaproteobacteria > Alteromonadales > Colwelliaceae > Thalassotalea > Thalassotalea sp. LPB0316. The sequence continues at coordinate 2,905,869 of NZ_CP062946.1, read as the reverse complement.
CTTGTCATTTGAAAATGAGCTTTTTACTTCCATTTCAAAATTAACATCGATATTGTCTACCGCTAACGAGTTCAAGGGCATAATCGTTAATAACGGCAAATCAAACTTGGTTTCTACTGGGGTTCCAGCAGTACCATCGGCTTTAACAACTGAGCGAGTTAAGGTCATGTTGATCATGATGGGTTTATAATCAGAGCCGCCTTCTCCTTCAGTAATATCAAAGCAGGTACTCAGTAAAAACTGCGTTTGGGTAATGGCCATTTTGGCGTTTGCTTCAGCACCGGCAATTAATGGAGCGCTAATAAGCGATTTGATTGGCAGTCCGCTAAATTGCTGTGCCATAGAGACTAAAGCGCGATCTTGATCTGGCATTGTCTTTTCCTCATTGAAGGTTTGATGTTCAATAATCAGAAAGTACTACCTAAGCTTCCTTCTTATCAGGTTTGTCCCTAGATAATTCAAAAGAATCCGTCTTTTATTTCTATGGAATTTACAGGGGGCGGCGCACAACTAGGTCGTGTCGCCAACGTGGTGACAAGTAGCCAAGTATTTATGCGAGGCTATGTCGGTTTAGTTTGTTACCGAGCTTGATTAATACCGGTGCTCGATAACAAAATTGGAATGGCTAATATAGATTAATCTACATTTCTTATTGCCTATCGCCTTTGACTTGAATAGGTGCAATTGCCTGCGAATAGGTTTCTATAATCGTTGTGATCCCAACTGGCAATGGCAACGGTCCAGCGTGGGCATTTATTTCGTATTTCGCCGCGTTGGACTTTTTGTAGTTTGATTGTTCATTGCTTGCAGATTTATCGGTCGAGGCAACAGCACCGGTTAGCTCTGCTGATATCGCACCTTTGTTGAGCGTTTTACTAATACCGTTTTCTTGGTTTTTATCATGACTTTTATTGGCAGTATCCTGTGCGCTGTATGAGCTTTTTACTTCCATTTCAAAGGAGAATTTCAACTCATCCACTGCTAGTGAATTAATTGGGATAATCGTGAGTAATGGTAAATTAAAGTCTGTTTCTATGACGTCAGCATGGCTGCCATCGGCATTTATTACAGGACGAGCAACGGTCATGTTTATCATGATGGGTTTGTGAATCTCTCGATCTTCTAGTTGGATTAATTCAAAGCAAGTTTCTAGTAGAAATTTGGTTTGTGACATAGCCATCATGTTATTTGCTTCAGACGCTGCGACCAACGGAGCACCTATGAGCTCTTTCATCGGTAGGCCACTAAATTGTTTGGCCATAGATACCAGTTTATTTGGAGTCGCCATTTTTTTTCTCCTGAGTAGAGTACCCGGTTATGTTTATCCTGGAATTTGAGCTCTTAAGGCTTTTTCATAGCCTTCAACGATTTTTTGCAACCCTTCAGGTGGTTCATGACCAACGAGAGATATTTCGATATGGGTGTTAGTGGTGTCCTTGGTGACAATATGTTCACCGCTCACTTGAGGCGCTTTAAACGCAACAATGAGCTCGTCATTGTTGTCAGTTGTAACTTCAAGATCGGCTGTAAATTTAACGTCTTGAATTCTCGGACTACTAATTGGACAGAGCGTGATCAAGGGGACGTTGACAATCGTTGAGTCGACGCCGTCTTTACCTTGGCTAGGAAATGCCATAGCGACCATTTTCGGACGATAAGTTGCACCGCCCTCATTTGCTAAATCAGGATCTTCTGGTAACTCTCCTATTTGGTGCAATAATTCATTGGCTTTTGCTTTATCACCTTGGTTTATTGCCTCACTTAGCTGTTGTGATAGTTCTTCTTTAGCTTGGCTGTCTTCATCGACAATTTTATCAAAAAATTTATCAAGGTGTTTGATACCCGCTTGTTCGACTGCTTGTGCTGCGCTGTGAATACTCTGATGTACAGCGTGCATAAGGGCTTGAAACTTTATCATGATATGGCTTCCTTTTATTCAGCCGAATTGTTTTTTATCCGAGCATAAAATTGATTTTTATACTGGGTTATCAATTCGTTTAATTGCGTTGTTTGATATTCTGGGGTGATCGAAATAGTTAATTGGCTTTGCTCGTTTTCTGCTGTTTTACCGGTAGTTGTTGGCGATATATTCAAGTAAATGTCGTCACCTTTTTTCGTTATATTTGTGATAGGTGAAGATAAGGTGCAACCTGTAATTTTGGGCATAGGTAATGGCGCTAAGGCAATTAGTGGTACTGATACTTTGGTACTTACCCATTTGCCGTCGATTAGTGTCGGGATCTCAAATGATGTCATTTTGGGCCTGTAGGGTTGCTCATTTGACTGCTCATTCATATGAACTCGCTGTTTTAATGCTGTTATCTTTTCAATGCAGGCAGGTTTATCATCCATTGAGATTAGGTCGTTGATATCGTCAAGCTGTTCAGTAATATCAAGTGCTAGACTTGGTGCTAGGGGTTTGTCGAAAAACTTTTCAATATATTTAAAGCCAACACCTTCGAGTGATTCATTTGCGCTCAATAAATCTTGTTGAATTGACTCGATAAGTGATGAAAACTTAATATCGGGCACTCGGCTTTTAGCGCTTTTGCTTTGAAAGGTGAATCTTGACCAAATTGCTGACAAAAAGCTCATAATCAAATTTCCTCAATCAGTTAGTATTGAACGATGACGTCATTTACCGGGAGCTTGACGGTCATGTGCATGGCGAGGCTTGTTATCTCAATGGCTAAAAAGCGTTCTTTGACACTTTCTAGAAGTACACCTTTATAGCCTTTGAATACACCTTTAACGACTTCTATACGCTGGCCGTGTTTAAGCTTTTTTGTCTGTCCGAGAGCTTTTGCTTGACGCTCAGATAAAATTTTTATCAGGCTCATTTGATCATCAGAAATAACGGTTGGTGCAGAGCCCAAGCAAACGTAGCACAAAAAGCCTTTAAAACGTTTTATATGACGAAAACCGTTTAAGTCGTGTTTTACAAACAGGTAATTTCTAAAGAGTGGTCGTTCAATTTTCTTGGTGCGGTCTGCCCAATGTTTAATTTCTTGATAAACAGGGAAAAATGTTTGATAACCAAGCTGGTGTTGTTCACTGTAGTGAATAATTTGACGGTTTAATGTGTTTTCACTGTTACTTTGTGTATAAATTGCATACCACTGTTGCGCTGAAGGTACAGTCATAACTTGATTCCTTTTCGGGTAAGCTCCGCCATTTTAGTCCAGAGAACTAAAGAGCGACATCCTGAGCATTGTTGCCATCTATGAACTGCAAATGGGTATTGGATAAATTATATCGAGTAAAATTAACTACACTTTTGATTACGTAAGTAATTCTTTTGAAGGCGTAAGTATTTCAACACCTATATTGATCCTTTGTTGTTTCGGTGAAATGCCAAAGTGCTTTTTAAAGGCGCTCGAAAAGTTTGCACTGTTTTCGTAGCCAACTTCAAAACCGATTTCTTGAATTGTAAAGTCTGAGTGAATTAATAGGTGTTTCGCTTTTTCCATTCGCTTAGCCCGTAACCATTCAAATACACCTAAGCCAAGGATTCGTTTAAAAGACGATGCTAATTGGCTTCTATTCGAGCCAACGTTGTATGCGAGTTGATCGAGACCGTGTTTGTCACACAATTTATCATTGAGGTAATCACAGGTTTTTTCAACAAGTCGCAGCTCTTTTGATAATGCAGAAGGCGCATTAGCTGAGTGTTTATATTTGAGCTTGGCTGGACTATTAAGTGTTTGCCATACTTCTACTTCAAAGCCATTTGCTTGCAATAATTCAATACAAGCTAATGGTGGCGCAGAAGAAACTCCTGCCGATAATAAAACCACTTTTGTGTGTAAGTTATCCATTTTTACACCCCGTTATTCATTAATTTTGTTGCACACGATGAACTGAGTTAACAGTGGTCAAACTCTATGTGGAGATGTTAGTTATTGCCTAACTTGGATATAACATCTTCTTACCAAAATCTTACCAAAAGCAAAAAACGTTTGATTTCAATAGGTAAGCGAAGTATTTTTTTATGGACTAAGGTTACTAATCAGTTGAATAATTTGCTTTTATGCTTGGATTTTTTGCTGGTGTATAGTCAAAACGCTTTGTTTGTTGGCATATGTGCTATCAACTAACGCACTTAAAAAATCAGACAAGTTGGAATAAACCTTTGAACAGTACCCCTGCAAAAAATATGATTATAAAGCCATTTTTTATTGAAGATTATTATGTCGAGCCAACGACTAATCAAATATCAATCGATGGACGCATAGTTGCTGTTCAGCCTAAAGTGATAGAGGTATTGATTTACCTGTGCACGAATAGTGGAAACGTTGTAACTAACCAACAGCTTGCTGAAAACTGTTGGGAAAATCAATTTATTGGTGATAGTCCGATTCACAAATGTGTTGCTCAAATAAGAAAACTCCTCAATGATGACGCTAAATCACCTAAGTTTATCAAAACGATCCCTAAAAAAGGATATTGCTTTATTGGCAGTGTTCGCGGCTTAGAGGTGACGGATAAGCAGCTAACGCCTTGGCTACAAGGTAACCCTTACCCTGGAGATAGTCCGTACAGCTATAAATTTAAAGACGTTTTTTTTGGTCGTGAACAAATCATAAAACAAGTTCACAACCACTTGGAGCAGTTTACAGCTAATCAATCACTTTGGTTGTCAATTTCTGCATTAGCTAATTGTGGTAAAACATCGTTTATTCATGCTGGTGTTTTACCTTTATTGGTGAATATTGGATGGTTAAGCGAGGATTTGAAGCCATTGGTGGTATGCGATATCAAACAGGCGTTGACTGAGCCATCACCACTTTTACCATTGCTCTGCCAATTGAATGAGGTAGGACTTTTTGATGAGATTTATAGTGACATCCAACTACTTGATAAGTTAGACAAAGGTAAACAAATTCGTTTTAATACAAACCGTTATAGCACTGATAAACCATGTGTTGTGGTGATTGACCACATAGAGGCATTGTGGGCTGATCGTGATATTAACACTCACCCAACGCTCATTCTAAGCTTTAGCAACCTGCTTGAACAATTATTGTGCTCTACCACTTGCATTTTGATCACAGCAAATGATGAGCGCGCTTTGCCAAGGCTGAGACATCTTTTACCATCAACGAAACCGAGCATGGCAGTAGAGTTACCTGAATTTAGCTCAACTGAATTGATTAATATTATTCAAAAGCCAATGAGCTTAGCTGGTATTACCTATCTACTTGATGATCACTCCAGAGAACAAGTTGATAGTTTGATCATTCAACAAATCCAGTTAAATCCAGTACCGATATATTACTTACAAGGCTTACTTGCACATCTTTATTTGGCAAAACAAGATAACCAAATAACTTGTCAATCCTATTTGTCATTTGCTGGCTTAACGGGTTACTTCATCTCGCAACTAGATCAAAAATTCAGTCTTTTTCCAGATAGCGATAAAGAAACTTTTTATCAATTACTCTATCAATTAGTTAGCTTAAACCACGATGGGACAGTGGTAAGTGTGATATATAGCTGGGCGTTGGCAAATGGTGATAATGCATCATCGATAGCTGTAATTAACAAGTGTATCGACATTGGTTTGTTGCGATACGGTAAAGAAGAAGATAAGGGCTACGTCTATTTATCTGATGAACGTTTGCTAACCGATTGGCAGGTAATCGTTAAGTGGCTTAAAAAGCACATTGCTAATTTATATATAAAACACGATCTAAATTTATTGACTCAAAGATGGCTAAATCACGGGCAAGATGAACAGTATTTACTATTATCGACGAATAAATTAAAACAATTTAACAACACCATAACCAATAAAAATATTTGCCCAAGTGACGAGGAGCAGTCTTTCCTTCATGCTTCCTCAAAAAAATTAAATAGCCAATCTAGGATAAAACACACCGTAATTGCAGGTTTTTTCGTGTGTTTTCTCGGGCTGATTGGCTTAACGACGACGCTATTGCAAAGAAATAACGAGCTAAAAGAGACACAGCAAAGTGCAGAAAGTTTAATTTCCTTCATTTTGGTTGATTTAAAAGAAAAGTTAGAGCCCATTGGAAAACTCGAGTTGCTTGATATGGTTGCTCAAAATACGCTTGAATATTTTAAACTTCACGCTCAGCATGAGCTGACTGGAGATAATTTATACCGTTGGATTTCGGCTTTACATATTTTGGGACAGGTTGATATTAGCAAGCACAATTACCAAGCAGCAAAACAGTACTTTAGCAAAACACTGACGATTTTAGAAAATGAGGTCTTACAAGTTAATGATGCAAGAGTACTTGAACAATATATGTTGGCAAATTATTGGCTTGGTTATATTGCATACATCGAGCCTGATTACGAGCTTGCGAGAAATTACTTTACGGTTTACCTCGAATACACCCAAAAGCTTTACGACTTGACTGAAAGTAGCGATTGGTTATTAGAGAAATCATATGCACTGAACAACTTAGGTGCTGTTGCCGAGCAGGTGAATGATTTTATGTTAGCGCAATCGTATTATCAGTCTTCTTACGAGATAAAACTAAAACTATTGCAGTCCATGCCACAAAGTTACGCCTTAGTGTTGGATATTGCTGATACCCGCTCGTGGCAAAGTAATATCATGGCAAAGCAAGGTAAGTTGGCAAGTGCTTCTGACTTGCTTGGTCAAGCGCTTAAACAGGTTAAGCAAATATATCAAGAGACAGATGATAAAGCGGCACTTGAGTATATGTCTGATATTTCCCATCGTATCGCTATGCACGAGTTTAATCTCGGGGATAGTGCTGAGGCTTTAGCTTATACTTTAAATACTCAGCAATACCTCACTGAACTCATAATTAACGATGCTGACAATAATATCTATATTAATGATTTAATTTGGTCGTATTTATTGCATGCAAAAATATTTATCAGTCAAGAAAAACTCGATCAAGCATTGGTTCAATTGGAACAAACGGAAACATTAATTGGCCAATTAAAAAAACAAGAAAAGGCCAATTTCAAAACGGACAAAAGTAGTGTTTATCGCTTGATTTTACATGCTCAAATAATGGATATTCTGGCACAAAAATTTAGTGCTCAGCGCTCAATAGAACAAGCATTCAGTTTGTTTCAGCAATACTTAAATCAACAACGAGATATTGAGCTATTCGCCTATCTTGTAGCTACAAAAGTGAAAATTCTCACTAACTCAGGCAGTGATCCCGCGCATATGTCTAGTGAGATGAAGAGCTCTCTTGATATTTTGACAAGCCAACTCACTGATAATCCATACGATCTTAACGCGATATTTTTATATTCAACTATGATTAAACAGCTAGGAAATCAAGAGGCTAATCTGAATTGGTTAAATCGTTTAGAAGCATCTGATTACCGAGTAAATGATTACCTTGTAAGGACAACAACGAGAAACTGACAAGGTGCGGATAAATTTGAAGGAGCAAGTATAAAAATGAATCAAATAGAGTTACAACTATCTATCTATAAGAAGCCCGATTTAAGTTACGGCTATCAATACTACGCGGTATTAGATAATGGCGCTGTGATTAAAGCCGTTGGTTTTATTATTAATCAAGCAACCAAATTTAAAATTGATTTATCAAAAAATACAGAGCAGGGGTTTGAGATAAAACAATGCCTAATCCCAGGTGATCAAGATGTCGTTAAGGTTGACAAAATCAGTCATAAATCAGTGACGATTATAGATAAAGACAATGAGAAAGATCCTGAAGACTACAACTTTATCATTATCGCAGTTAATAAACACACTGGACAGCAAGTGGTTTGTGATCCGCAAATTAGAAATAAAGGGGAAATAGATCCATAGAAACAAGGGGGAGCTAAGGCAGATAAGTTGTCGATATCTGTCTTAGCTTTTTAACCAATATAGTTGAGGTGTTGACAGATGTTAGTTAAACGTCACTTTTGGTATGTGGATTGAGCTGCAAGAAATCTCTGATTGCGTCTTTATAGGTACGACTCACTTTTACTCGCTCATGGCTACCGAGTTCAACAAAAAACTCGCCTTTGGGTAACGATTGAACTTTGTTAATGAAATTCAAATTTATAATAGTTGAACGATGCACGCGTTTAAAATGATTAGGGTCTAGCTCGGACAATAACTCGGTTAGCGATATCCGTTTGATATGCGTTTGGCCGTTAGCATGCAGGCAGCAATAATCACCGGCGGCATCAACCCATTTGAGATCTTCTTGTTTGACAATAGTAATTTGATCACCGTCTTTTACGACGATTTTCTTGTCGTCTTGGGCGGTGTGTTGATGATGTCGTATAGCTTCTATCGCACTGATAAGGTTTGATTTTTCTGTGGATTTGTCATGTTGGTTAAAGCGTTGTTCAGCGCGTTTTACCGCTCGAGTGACCAGTTCATCATCAAGTGGCTTTAAAATGTAATCAACGGCATTGACCTTGAAGGCATCGAGCGCATATTGCTCATAGGCCGTGGCAAAAACAACCATAGGTGTTAGTTCTGGCTGAGTTTTGTGAATAACGTCAAAGCCATTTATTTTTGGCATATCAATATCTAAAAATACTAAATCGGGCTCGAGCTCTAAAATTGCCGAGATCGCTTCACGACCGTTTTTGCACTCAGCAACGACCTCTATACTGTCGAATTTACTGAGTTTTGATTTCATTAAACCCAGTGCCAAAGGCTCATCATCAACAATAATTGTCCGCAAAGTCACCATGTTAATGCCCCTTGATTTATCCTGTGTTACTCATTTTAGTGGGTGGCGCTAATTCAAAAGGAATCACAATACAGGTTTTAAAACTCCCTTCACTGGCGTCGAAGGTCAGACTGTATCGATTTGGATAAATAGTTTCTAACCTCGAGCGCGTGTTATCCATACCAATACTGCGGTTTTGCTTTTCTTGGCTAGTACTGTGTTGTTGATCAATGTCGGTGCACATATCGGATAGCTCAATAACCAATGAGCTGTCAGATTTGATAACCGATATAAAAATCGTGCCGCCATCTTCACTTTTAGATATCGCATGCTTGATCGAGTTTTCAACCAGTGGTTGGAATAGCAAACTTGGGATCAAGCCATGCTCTGCTTGATCATCTATGGTTAACTCAATAGATAAACGCTCACCAAAGCGCACCTTTTCAATATCGAGATACAGCATTAATGCGCTAATTTCTTGCTCTACAGTGACGCGAGAATCGGGGTCATAATCAAGCAAGTAGCGTAAAAACTTACTTAAATTGACAACGGTGCGCTGTGCTAGCTGTCCTTGCTCCATTTCTATCAAAGCATTTACGGAGTTAAGTGCGTTCGACAAAAAGTGCGGGCTGAGTTGGTATCGCAACATTTTTAATTGTGCTTCTTTGGCAATCGTTTGGGCCTCAACGCGCTTAACATATTCTTCTTGGATTTGATGTTGCGAGTCGATCAAAATTTGATGCTCTCGTTGTAATAGTTGATAGTACATCAGACCGTGAAACATCGCCGTCCAGCACAGGTAAATAAATATGCCACTAAAATACCAGCCACCAAAATTCCACCAAATATCTTCTTCGTGGGTCAGTACATTAAACAGTATCATCCGGGCTAGCGTCCAGACGAGTGAAATAATAATAATCAGGACAAAACCAACGCTAATACGAAATCGATTACTGCGATACCAGATGTGAATAAAGGATTTTTGTAGCAAGATTGATAGCAATAGGCCGATCACCGACTGCAAAATATTGTGCAGATAATAAGAAGGATCATACTGTTGAAACCACAGATTTAATGCGAAGGAGACAAGGCAAATAAACACCCAAAAACCAAATTGACAGTACCAGAACATTTTCTCTGGCGCTTGCCCTAATGTTTCTCGCAGTAGCATTGCCACATTGTGTTCGACTTTTTGCATTGCTCTGCTATTTCTCACGTACTTACCTACCCAGTCATTGATTGTAGCGAAAAAACCTAGCGTGCCTACGCTGCGTGGTCCGCTTCACCTTGTTATTTTACCGTTTTGGCGAGTTTTAGTTTCTTATCATTAACTTAGCATTGCAAGTGTTGATGAGTACGTTCAGCGATTGAGCGAAATATTGGTGCAAAGCGTATCACTGATATCGATGGTGATATTTTAGTCCGTTTTAGCTTTTTTATAATCCGCCTTGTCGTTTTCGCTCGTCGATAACCTGTTGTACATGATACAAATTAACCCAGAGATATTACGGTAATAACAAAAAAACAGCGCCTTTTTTCTACTAAATGCATACGTATGCAGTGCTAGTGTGGTTTAGCTGAGTAAGGTAAAAATTGGGAGAGTTCTATGAGTAAAGAGCGAGCAAACACGCTTTGGCGGCTGTCAGCGATAATGCTAGCTACGGCAGTCGTCTCGGGGTGTGGGGGTGGCGGTGATGCCGCAACAACAACAACGATTGTCGAAATAGATACGAAAACGCCAACGTCTGATTGGGAGTTAGTATGGAGTGATGAGTTTGATTCTGGTACCTTGAATCTAGATAACTGGAATTTCGAAATTAACTGTGACGGTGGCGGTAACGCCGAAGAGCAGTGCTATACAGACTCACCCGATAATTTATTCATTCAAGACGGCATTCTTAATATAGTCGCTCGGCCAACACCTGACGGTGCTAACCTAACCAAGCCATACACGTCTTCTCGCATCACCACTCAGAACAAAGTCGATTTTACCTATGGTCGAATTGAGGTAAAAGCTAAAGCACCTCGAGGTCAGGGCTCATGGGCGGCAGCTTGGTTAATGCCAACGAATTCTGAATACGGAACTTGGCCACTATCAGGCGAAATTGATTTAGTTGAGTGGGTTAATATTGGTGAGGTTCGTCAAGATGGTGATATCGATAGACACGCCCATGGCACACTACACTACGGACCAATGCAGGGTAGCAACCACGACTACACCGGTGGTGAATATCCGTTGCCTAACGCATCACCTGCCGATGATTTTCACGTTTATGCGATAGAGTGGGAAGAGGGTGAAATACGTTGGTACATCGACGATGTTCTCTATGCTTATCAAACTGACTCGCAAGTAACTTACCGTGCATCTGATGGCGCAGCGGCTGGTTTATCGGAAACGGGTTGGTATACGCAAATTATCAACGACGATGACGAAACAGAAATTGTTTATGAAAAAGCACCGTTCAATCAAGACTTCTTTATTATCTTAAATAACGCTGTCGGCGGTAACTGGGCGGGTAGAACACATCAGGCCGCTAATTATTTCATTGGTGATGACAACGGCTCAATCGCACAAGGTGTTGACCACTCCGCTTATGTTGATGGTAACGCCTATCAAGTAGATTATGTTCGCGTCTATCAATGCACTAAGGATCCGATAACGGGTAAGGGCTGCGCAACCATTAGTTCAGATTACTACAACGACACCTATATTAAAGGTGCCGCACCAGTGCCTATCCCACCGATTATTCCTGTGCCCGTTGGCGTTGATATCTTTACTAAAGACCAATCTGCATGGGATATCGTTGGCCAAGATGAAGCACAAACTGTCGATTCTGGTGATGAAACTTATGGTGAGGTGGTTCAATTTACCGTGACCAATGAGTCTGGTGAGTTGGGTTTTTCTGGCCCCGCTTATGATGGCTCGTTGCTACCCGATGAAGCGTTAATCGAATTTGATATCAATGTCTTAGCTATGCCTGCTGATACGAGTGCCGACTGGGTGTTTAAAGTGGAATACGAAATGATACCACAGGATGAAGCTGCTGGTAGTAGTGCTAAGTCGGGTAAACAAAAGAGCAGTGATACTAGTGACGTGGAAGTTGGTCAGATAGAGCTAGCATTAGTCGATAGCTTAGAAGGCGTTTTACCTACCGTTGGCCAGTGGCAGCATTATTCTTTCGAACTTGGCAGCTTACGAGCGCTGGGATTAAATAGCGAAAATATTCTTTCGATTAAGATTTTTCCCACCGTTGGTAAAGGCGCTGGCGCTGTGTATCAACTAGATAATGTGACTATCGGCGCTGCTTTTGAAGGCGCTGAATTGTTACTTTTTGAAGATCAAGAAAATCCAAACTGGCCAATGTGGGATGACCAAGTCGCGAAAGGCGTAAGTAGTATTGTGCCCGTTGTTGTGGCAGACGAAGATCCTGAATTCGGCAATGCAGCCGAGTTTTATATCAATGGTAATTCTGTGGTCGGTTTTACCGTCCGCCAAGATCAAGGCGGCTCAGGCTATCCGTTTGATGCTAGCTCGTTAGCACTTACCGGTGCTATTGAATTCGATCTTAAACTCATTGATTTTCCAGAAAACCCTAACGCACCTTGGTATTTAAAGCTCGAGTCAAACGGCGGCACAAATTTAGGTGGTACTGCGGTTGATTATCGTTTACCGCAGGCGCCGGTTCAAAACGAGTGGACACATTACACGGTATCAATGAACTCGCTACTACAAGAAGGTTTAGATATTTCAGCGATTGATATTGCGTTGATTTTTCCACAATGGGGGCAAGGTGATGGTGCCCGATTTCGCGTTGATAATATGATCATTCACTCTACCGCTTTTGAAGAGGAAGACGGTGGCGCTGAAAAAGGTCCTGATAACACGGTTTACCAGGAACTCTTTACGCTATACGACGACGCAGTGCGCAGTGGTTGGACGTTGTGGGACTGTTGTGCTGGGCTAGCGCAAGTTGAGGTGATGGATGATCAAGAGCACGATATGGTGGTTGAATTCACCATTGGTGAAGGCTTTGACGGTGGTACAGTGGTTGGCTTTTGGGGCAGAAGCTCTGGTGAGGTACTCAATCTTGCACCAATCACCAATAATGGGGTGTTGCGCTTTGATCTAAAAGTAGAAACCATGCCAATGGATGAAAACACCAATTGGCTGCTTAAGGTTGAGAGCTCAAATGCTACGGGTAATAGTTTTGCAGAATTAAACCTAACGGATAGCTTGCAAGGTACCACGCCAACATTAGGTGAGTGGCAGACCTATTCTTTTCCTTTAGTTGAGCTAGCAGGTGCAGGATTAAACCTAACAGAGGTCGATCTTCTGATGATTTTCCCTGAATGGGGTAAAGGTCTTGGCGCGGTTTATCGCGTCGATAACGTCTTTATTGGTATTCCTGAAGGCGATGAAAACCCATATACAGGTGATGGCAGTGGCGATGATGGCGGAGCAGGCGACGATGACGGCTCTGGCAGCGATGGCGGATCGGGCGATGATGGCTCTGGCGGTGATGACGCTAGTCAAGAAGTTGGTGTTGAGCTTATTCAAAACGCTGATTTTGCTAATAACGCAGGTTGGGGCGGCACTGACGGTATGGTGGAAAGTATCGCTAATGGCGTGTTCACCGCTGATGTTGCTATTGCTGGTAACCCTTGGGATGTTAGCTTAAAGCAAAACCTTCTATTGCAAGCAGATGCTACTTATACCTTAAGTTTTGATGCGCGTTCAGACGATGCCCGTTCAATTATTGCAGGTTTGGGTTTAGACGAAGCGCCCTGGACCAATGTTTCAGAAACGGTTGCGTTGACTACTCAGTGGACCAACTACAGTTTTACGTTGACGACAACAGGATTCGGCAGCGCTAACAGTCGAGTATTCTTTGATATGGGCGCAGAGGCAGGTCATGTCCAACTTGATAATGTCAGTGTTGTACTCGTATCAACTGGCGGAGATGCTGGTAATGGCAATGGTGATGACTCAGGTTCAGATGGTGAGTTACTTACTAACTCGGCGTTTGATAGTGCAGCAGGTTGGGGTGGTACTGATGGCATGGTTGAAAGCATTGCCGATGGTGTATTTACCGCAGATGTTGCTGTTGCGGGTAATGCGTGGGACGTCAGCTTAAAGCAAAACTTAACGCTAGTGGCCGATACCGACTACGTATTGACCTTTGATGCTCGCTCAGACGATTCCCGTTCAATCATTGTTGGCTTAGGTTTAGATCAAGACCCATGGACCAATGTTACCGAAACGGTAGCATTGAGCACAGAATGGGTCACTTATACGTTGAATTTCACTACCACAGGTTTTGGTGGTGAAAACAATCGCGTGTTCTTTGATATGGGCGCACAAGCTGGCCATGTGCAGTTAGATAACGTGTCTTTGGTATTAGCTTCTGACTCTGTTGGCGATAATGCTGGCGGTGATGCAGGCGAAGAGCAAAGCTCTGAATTACTGGCTAACTCGGCATTCGACAGCGCAGCAGGTTGGGGCGGTACCGATGGCATGGTTGAAAGCATTGCCAATGGTGTGTTTACCGCAGATGTTGCTGTTGCGGGTAATGCGTGGGATGTCAGCTTAAAGCAAAACTTAACGCTAGTGGCCGATACCGACTACGTATTGACCTTTGATGCTCGCTCAGACGATGCCCGTTCAATCATTGTTGGCTTAGGTTTAGATCAAGATCCATGGACCAATGTTACTGAAACGGTGGCATTGAGCACAGAATGGGTCACTTATACCTTGAATTTCACCACCACAGGTTTTGGTGGTGAAAACAATCGCGTGTTCTTTGATATGGGCGCACAAGCTGGCCATGTGCAGTTAGATAACGTGTCTTTGGTATTAGCGTCTGATGATGCTGGCGATAGTGCTGGCGGTGATGCAGGCGAAGAGCAAAGCCCTGAATTACTGGCTAACTCGGCGTTTGATAGTGCAGCAGGTTGGGGTGGTACTGATGGCATGGTTGAAAGCATTGCCGATGGTGTATTTACCGCAGATGTTGCTGTTGCGGGTAATGCGTGGGACGTCAGCTTAAAGCAAAACTTAACGCTAGTGGCCGATACCGACTACGTATTGACCTTTGATGCTCGCTCAGACGATGCCCGTTCAATCATTGTTGGCTTAGGTTTAGATCAAGATCCATGGACCAATGTTACTGAAACGGTAGCATTGAGCACAGAATGGGTCACTTATACCTTGAATTTCACCACGACAGGTTTTGGTGGTGAAAACAATCGCGTGTTCTTTGATATGGGCGCACAAGCTGGTCATGTGCAATTAGATAACGTGTCATTGGTATTAGCGTCTGATTATGTTGGCGGTGATGCAGGCGAAGAGCAAAGTCCTGAATTACTGGCTAACTCGGCGTTTGATAGTGCAGCAGGTTGGGGTGGCACCGATGGCATGGTTGAAAGCATTGCCGATGGTGTGTTTACCGCAGATGTTGCTGTTGCGGGTAATGCGTGGGACGTCAGCTTAAAGCAAAACTTAACGCTAGTGGCCGATACCGACTACGTATTGACCTTTGATGCTCGCTCAGACGATGCCCGTTCAATCATTGTTGGCTTAGGTTTAGATCAAGATCCATGGACCAATGTTACTGAAACGGTGGCATTGAGCACAGAATGGGTCACTTATACCTTGAATTTCACCACCACAGGTTTTGGTGGTGAAAACAATCGCGTGTTCTTTGATATGGGCGCACAAGCTGGTCATGTGCAATTAGATAACGTGTCATTGGTATTAGCGTCTGATTATGTTGGCGGTGATGCAGGCGAAGAGCAAAGTCCTGAATTACTGGCTAACTCGGCGTTTGATAGTGCAGCAGGTTGGGGCGGTACTGATGGCATGGTTGAAAGCATTGCCGATGGTGTATTTACCGCAGATGTTGCTGTTGCGGGTAATGCGTGGGATGTCAGCTTAAAGCAAAACTTAACGCTAGTGGCCGATACCGACTACGTATTGACCTTTGATGCTCGCTCAGACGATGCCCGTTCAATCATTGTTGGCTTAGGTTTAGATCAAGACCCATGGACCAATGTTACTGAAACGGTGGCATTGAGCACAGAATGGGTCACTTATACCTTGAATTTCACTACCACAGGTTTTGGTGGTGAAAACAATCGCGTGTTCTTTGATATGGGCGCACAAGCTGGTCATGTGCAGTTAGACAATGTCAGTTTAACCGTAGCAGCTGAAGGTGGAGATGAACAACCGTCTGGGCCAGTAGTTACCCTTGCTCCTGCAACGCTATTTGCTGATTCAGTGCTTGCGAATTGGGCAAGTTGGGATTGCTGCGCCGGTTCAACGCCGAGTGTGGTTAACGACGGTGCCAACTACGGTGAGGTCATTGAGTTTACGGTTAATGGCGATACGGTATTAGGACTTAATGGCAGAGACAATGGTGGTGCGCTTGATGCTAGCGCGGCAACAACCTTTAGTTTTGAAATGAAAGTCACTCAACTACCGAGTCAAACAGACGCACCTTGGCTGCTGAAAATGGAGTCGGGTAATGCAGGAAGCTTTGTTGAAGTGAATTTATCGACCAGCCAAGAAGGCGTCGTACCAAGTGAAGGGACTTGGCAGACTTATACCTTTAATGTAGCTGATTTAGTTGCAGCAGGCGTGAATTTTGACCAAACGAATATCGATATTGTCATGGTATTTCCGGCTTGGGGGCAAGGAGCTGGCGCAGTATATCGCATTGACAATGTCAGGTTCGAATAACCGCTTAGGTTACGAGCAAAAGGTTAGATTTTACTAGGTATAACAAAACGCTGCGTTTTATCAGCGCAGCGCTTGATAAAAAATAAGAAGGTCATTGTGAATAAGATGAACTTGAAAAGAAATAAAATATCACTGTCGGTCTTTTTGGCGTTAAGCACTAGCGCGTTGCAACCGTCATACGCCGTTGCACAAGAAAGTCAGCAAGCTGTTGCAGAGCAAGATGTCGAAGTTATCGAAGTGCGCGGTATTCGTGGAAGTATGATCCGCTCAATGGATTTAAAACGCGATGCTGATGGCATTATGGATGCTATTTCGGCCGAGGAAATGGGTAAGTTTCCCGATACTAATTTAGCGGAATCACTAGGTCGTATTACCGGTGTCTCGATTAGCCGTCAAAACGGAGAGGGTAGCGAAATAACCGTGCGCGGTTTTGGGCCTGAGTTTAATTTGGTGACACTAAATGGTCGACAAATGCCTGGCACAGGTTTTACTCGCTCATTTGCTTTTGAAAACCTGTCTTCAGAAGGGGTTAGTGCGCTTGAGATCCAAAAGTCAGCTCGAGCAGAAACACCCACTGGCGGCTTAGGTGCCACGGTCAATATTGTGTCGACTAAACCACTGGCAAACCCTGGCAATAAGGGCTCGTTTATGGCCAAGGGGATTTATGATAAATCGAACGAAAAATACGATGATATCACCCCTGAAATTGCCGGTGTTTTTAGCTCTACGATGCTAGATGATACTTTTGGTGTTGCGCTGAGCTTTTCTCATCAACGCCGAGATTTTCAAAAACAACAAGCCAATATCCAAGGTTGGCAATACGGTGAAGTACGCTATGGGCCAAATGATGCTGGCGATATTGTCGCACAAGAGCAAGGTATCGGACGCTTGCCAACATTGGCTGATGGCCGAGCTATTGACCCTCGATCACTCGATGAAAATGGCGAACGCATTGGCGCTCATTTCTTTCCTAAAGATATGAACTTTGGCTACGAAGATATTCGCCGCGAGCGCAATAATGGCCAGTTAACGTTGCAATATGCGCCAAGTGATACGCTTGTTTTCACCGCAGATTATACGGCGAGTCAAGCAACAACCGGTGTTGAGTCGTTTGGTTGGGGGATATGGAACAACTTTGGCTCAAACATTCTCGGTTATGAACTCGATCAAAATGGTACTGCGGTATATGCTGAAATCGCTGGTGATGATGGCTCTTTTACTGCGAGTAAAGGGACAACTGAGGTCGAGTCAACATCGATAGGTTTCAATGTCGACTGGCAAATAACCGATAGTGTTAATCTCGTTGTTGATTATCACGACTCGCGCAGCGAGACAGACAATGGCGCTGACAAAGGCAGTGGTAGTCAAGGGCAAGTCATATTAGGCTCAGATAAATTGATATCAAAAGTCTATGACTTTAGCAGTGGTGACATTCCGCGTTATCAAATTAACTGGGATAACGGCACCAATCAGTTGATGGCAAGTGAGATAGATTCGAACTTCAGCCAGTTTATTCATTCGCCAGGTAAATCTGAGATTGAGCAACTACAACTGCACTTTACTTGGCAAACGGACTATCAATATTTGACGACTGTGAAATTTGGCGCAGCGCGCACACAGCAATCATTAACGGGTAGGAATGGCTGGAGTGGCTTGCGCGGTGGACCAGGCTTTAACCCTAGTTTCACTGCAATCTTCCCCGATGATATGTTCATGTTACACGATACAGGTAGCTTCCTTGATGAGTTTTCAGGAGGTGGCGCAGCGTTATCACCGAACTACTTTTACACCTTTGACTATGATGAAGCGGTTTCTCGTCAACTTGCGGTGTTAACTGAAGAAATACTCGGTGACAATTACTACAACACGGATCCTTACTTTGCCCAAGATACCATGAGCCGAGTCGATGAAGACACCGATAGCTTGTATTTACAAACCGATTGGGCGTTTGAACTTGGTGATGTTTATGTTTCGGTGAATGCTGGGGTGCGTTATGAAACCACCGAAGTAACTAGCCCGTCTGAAGACAATATCCCGATGATGGTTAACTGGGTGTCGGCAGGTGAGTGGATCACTGTTTATCAAGACCAACCTGTAGCGAGCTCAAACTCTTCTGATTACGACGTTTGGTTGCCGATGATTGACTTCAAGTTTGATTTAACCGAAGACATAGTCGCGCGTTTATCATGGGGTAAATCAATGACACGCGCAGGCTTAGGTAATCTGCTCGGCGGTATTTCATATACCGGTAGCCCTAAAATTGGTGCACGTACTGGCGCTCGTGGTAATACCGCGCTAAAACCTTTTGTTTCGACAAACCTAGACTTGTCATTGGAGTATTACTACGACCAGGGCAGTTATGTCGCGCTTGGCTTATTTAAGAAAGATGTTGACGACTGGATTGCCAACTCACCGTTTAATCAAACGTTAGATGGTGTGCATGACATCTATTTAGGTGATCGTTGGAATCAAGCGGTAAACCAAATAGAGCAACGTGGTGAAGTGGCAACGGACTCGGCGATTTTTCAACAAATGCTAGTCAATGGCCATGGTAATGCCGATGGCGCGATTGAGGCCGATCCGGCAACCGACCCATTATTGGTATGGAGTATAAACTCACCAGAAAATGTCGATGAACGCTCAGTTGAAGGTGCTGAATTTGCCATTCAGCACTTATTCGGTCAATCAGGTTTTGGTGTTGCCCTTAACGCCACCTTTGTTGACGGCGATGTTGAATACGATCCCGCAATTTACGCTGAACAACCGGTATTACCGGGCTTAAGTGATTCCGCGAACTTTCAACTGTTTTATGATTTAGACGGCTTATCGGTTAAGGCGAGCTATTCGTGGCGAGATTCATACCTTATTGGTTTAGGCCAAGCACAAGGCACTACCATAGATACGCCGCCACAATACGCCAAAGCGTTTGGTCAGTGGGATATTAGCGTTAACTATGACATCACCGAAAATATTACGATTTTCTTAGAAGGGGTTAATGTCAATAATGAAACTGAGCAAGGTTATGGCCGTTATCAAGAGCAGTTTTTGTTTGCTCGACAATACGGTAGTCGTTATGCTCTAGGTGGACGATTTACCTTTTAGGCTAATACTAGCTCAATTAAACAGTTAGCCATTAACGGCTAGAAACGAGAAACCCATCAACTATGATGGGTTTCTTTTTTCCTATCTGGCTATCGCATAGCGGTATGTAGAAGCTGTTAGTTAAAATATCTCATCTTGATCAACCGTTTTAGGCACTGTTGCTGCTATTTGATTTGATAATTGGGATAATAGCTCAACGACTTTAAAGCTAGCAGTTTCCATTGTTCTCAATTTATCTAGCGCGTCATCGTAGTTACCTTGAGCGTAGGCTTTTAGTGCCGCTACCCCGTTTTTGTGTACTTGTGCATGCGGTGCTTCAAGCTTTTTATAAGCGTCAAAATTCGCATATTGGCTTTTGCCTTCACCTTCGTAATACCACTTGCCTAATCGGCACATGGTGTGATCGGCTAAATCATCGGCCGATTTATCAGACATCCCCAACATCACTTGATAGACGTCTGATTTCCATGCTACATGATCCATTTTTACCGTTTGAATAAAAGCATCTGCGGCTGAATTTGTGATCACCGAATACATGTTTTTCGACAAACCAACAATGCGTTCAGCGGTATTTTCAATTGATGCCGTACTCGAGGTGATCTCTTCACTTTTATCACCAACGCCACTAATACTTTGAATAACATCGTTCATTTGGCTGTTAACTTGATCGATCAGCGCTGAAATTTCATTTGACGCCTCCGCCGAGCGCTGGGCTAGTGTTCGTACTTCATCTGCAACTACAGCAAACCCTCGACCTTGCTCACCAGCGCGGGCAGCTTCAATCGCCGCGTTAAGTGCTAATAAATTTGTTTGGTCAGAAATCCCTTTGATGATGTTAACAAAGTTATTAATACCTTGCGTAACTTCACTGAGCTTACCGACAGATTCCGAGGCCATTTTGGTGTCACTTGAAATCACTGAAGTTGAGGCTATCGTAGAAGCGAGCATATCCATGATTTGATCAAAGAGTTGATTTGATGACTGAAAACCATCGCGATGAGTAATTAATTCTGACGATGAAACCGCCAAGCTTTCTCTGATTTGATTGATTAATTCTGATGATTGTAGCCATAGTTTGTTTAAGTCATCTTGATGGCGATAACGAGTTGATGAGTTGGCTATATCTGTCGAGAGCTCATTTGTCGTTTGATTAGCCAGATCAAGCTGGTTTTTTAATGCGCTATTTTCTTCTTTTAACGCTGCTAATTCTTGCTGAAGCGCGTTGAGTTCTTTGTTGTTGCTTTTACCGAAAATCATGACGTATCCACGCTAATTGATGACGAGTAATAGTCTCAGTAAAGCAAAAGAATCTAGTTAAGTCTATGAAATACTAAAATCTTTATAGCACTATCTATGAGCGGTTGTGTTAATCAATGAAGCGGAAAACTGACCTTGCGTTAAAGGCTCAATTTTTTGAGCTAAAAGGCTTTGTCAAATATTCGCTGACTTAGCTATGATATTATTGAGTTAATTAACTGTGAAATAATATGAAAAATATAAATAAAGCGCTTGCGATAAGCTTATTGAGTTTAATGTCACTTGCTTCGTGCTCAGACACGCTAAATGGCGCAGATATTGTCGTTAGCCCTAAAAACCAAGAGATTAAATCTGAAATTTTTGTCGAAAATGATGGTATTCCTTGGGGCATGGCTTGGTTACCTAATGGTGATTTGCTGGTCACTATGCGCGGTGGGGAACTTCGTCTCATTCAAGATGGCAAGTTAGTCGAACAACCGATTACTGGATTACCTGAAATTGCTGTAAAACAGCAAGGTGGTTTACTCGATATTATTTTACACCCGAATTACGCCGACAACGGTTGGTTATACCTTTCTTATTCAAAAGCTGATGGCAATGGCAATTTTAGTACTGCCATTATGCGGGCAAAACTCAATGGCTTAAGCTTAGTTGAACAACAAGATATTTACGTTGCTCAGGCCTATGGTGATCGAGGTGTGCATTTTGGTAGCCGTTTAGCATTTGACGATAATGGTTATTTGTATTTCTCTATTGGTGATCGCGGTCAGCGAGATATTAACCCACAAGATATCACTCGAGATGCGGGTAAAATCTACCGCATTTTTGATGACGGTAGAATCCCAGAGGATAATCCGTTTATCGATGTGCAAGGCGCTAAAAAAGCGATTTATTCATATGGTCATCGCAATCCACAAGGTATGGCAAAACACCCTAAAACCGGTGAAATATGGACTCACGAGCACGGGCCAAAAGGTGGTGATGAAGTTAACATTATCAGCAAAGGCAAAAATTACGGTTGGCCAGTGATCAGCTACGGCGTTAATTACTCAGGTACTAGTTTTACCGAACTGACCGAAAAAGAGGGCATGGAGCAACCTGCTTGGTATTGGGAACCGTCAATTGCGCCATCAGGCATGATGTTTGTCACCAGTGATAAATATCCACAATGGCAAGGCAACTTGCTGGTTGGCTCGATGAAGTTTGGCTACCTAGTGATGTTAACGCTAAACGGTAACACAGTCGTGAAAGAAGAAGTGGTGAAGGACGAACTTATTCGCGTGCGTAGCATGAGCGTCGGCCCAGATGGTTTAATTTACTTGGGTATTGATGGTAAAGGGATCTATCGTTTAGTACCCTAGATATTTGGTAGGGTGTTAAGTGGCGTGAGACCTTAGGGGGTTCACGCCGATGCAGTCTTGGTGTTAAACGTTGATGTCAGTGGCGGCTGTATTTGTTTCTAAGCTCTGGGCTAGGTTAACAACCATCACTGATAATATCGTAAGCGGGTGGAATGGTTTCACTTTGGGCTTGGGTATACGAAAAGTAACACTGGTCGTCTTTAACTGTGCCGTCTTGGTTGAGATCATAGCCAATGTAGGTGTAATCAATACCTTCTTCTTCAACGACAAATTCATCTGAAATATCAATGCGCTTTTCGATATCTGTATTATCTAAATGATTGTATTTTAAGCGCAGGTCGTAATTGCCATCGCCATTTAAATCAATATCAAGTAAGTCATCACGACCAGGCACCGGCTGAGTATCATAACTTGGCATTTGTGACTTCATAAAAATTAAATCGTTAGCTGCTTTTACACTGGCTTTTATCTGGGTTAAGGCAGCTGTGCGAGCATCACCGGATAAGTCGACAAACTTAGGTAGGGCGGTCGCACTTAAAATACCTAAAATAACAATAACGACGACTAGTTCGATAAGGGTAAAACCACGTTGTGTTGTCATATTTATTTCTTTAATCTCATCAGTTAATTGGTTAATGACTTTAGCGCCACGCATAACTTATTTTAGTAAACAAGGTGCGTTCATCGCGCTCTAACGATGATAACTCATCATCTTCGAAGCTATTGTCGGAATAGCCTAAAAAGAATACCGTTTGAGGGTTGAGTTTATAGGCATAAATCAATTGGGTCACTAGGTTTTTCTCTTGCTTGTTAACACTATCAAACAAGTAGTTAGCTTGGTTGCGCTTGACATCTTCATAGACAGTACTCAAGCGCAAGTAACTATAGACATCAAATTGATAGGTAAGGCGAGTGTCGAAAAGTTGGGCATCGTAAACGTCGCTATTGTCAGCATCTAAGGCGCTATTGTAATAACTAATAGTTGCTTTGAGGTGATCATTAGCGTACCACTCAAAGCTTGCACCAAGTTCAACTAATTCACCTAAACGGTTATTGGTGTAATCAATTTTGTCACCAAAGGTGATATCGGCGTCAAGGTAGATGTTAGATGTAACTTGGACACTTGCAAAAGCTGACCAAAGTTTCTCGGTAAATAACTCGGTATTACCGTCGATAGCTAATGAAGCATCATCCATGCGTAAGCCAACTCTGTCAGCGTGCTGATACTTAAATTCAAACAAAGATTGCATTGGGCCGTCGATTTCAAAGCCTAAATCGTAAACTTGAGCTATCAATTCACCATTTTGGTTAGTTTGTTTTTTCCACTCACCAACTATTTTTGCTTCTTGCCATGCTGTGTTTTCAGTGCCAAAGAATTTTCTAGCGAGCTCAATTTCATTCGTTTTATGGTCAACTTGGTTGATAAAGCCAAGATCAGCACGAAAATCTACGCCGATATTTTCATGCTCTACGCTCAGATCCCAAAACTCTGACGTGTAGGTATATTCTAGAGTAAGTGCATCGTCACTAAATTCACCGTCTTTTTTAGCGCGAATAACTTGCTCAGAATAGCCACAGTTACCAAAACTACAATCCGTTGGCTTATCTGAACAATCATCACTATAACAGAAATCTTGATAGAGCTCATTTGGGTATTGTGTACTTGAACCGAGCCACGTAGCCTTGAAGGTATTGTTGTCGTCTAGTCGGTATTTTGCGTCAAAGCCTGCAACGTAATTGTGGTAGCCGTCGCTTTTTCGCAGGGTTGAAATGGCACCAATCGACAATGACTGTTGATAATCGTAGCGATAACGCAATACACCTGAGTGACTTTCTTGATCGAGAATGGCTAATTCACTACTTAAATTGCCGGGCATTAAAAAGTTGGTTTGGGTATCTTGAACGAAGAAAGCACCATAAGTGTGAGTATCTTTTGTGCCAGTTAATTTCGCACCATAATCGGGATCGGCGATATTTCGCGTGTAAACCAAATCTAGCTGGGAATCAAAATAGTCGGCATTTTCTAAGAAAAACGGTCGTTTTTCATCGTAAAACAAAGAATAGGTGGTATTGACATTTAATTGACCAGCATCTGCTTCAACCGTTGAAAAGTCAGGGTTAATCGTTGCATTGATCAGGGTGTTGGCATCAATGCCCCAACGAATATCGACACCGGCATTAAAATCTTGGTCATCTTGCCAGTCACTACCTGGGCTATACACGTCGCGTTGTTGATTAAAACCTGCAACAATGGCAGGGGTGATAGTTAAATCGTTTTTAACTTTTGCATTTTCAAAACCAACGGCAACGGGGTATTGGCAGAGCCAACAGGCATTATTTCTATCCAGAGGCACATGCGAAATTCGAAGTCGCGTATCTCTTGGGTATTGGCGAGAGAGCTCAAAGGCCCAATATTTTTTGCCACTAGACTCTTCAAATTTGAGGATGCTAAATGGGATCGCCATTTCAACTTGATAGCCTTGGTCAGTAATTTTACCGTAAGCATCCCATATACCATCCCAAAGCGTACTTTGGTTGCCGGTAATTTCATTGCTCACTTGATCGTTTTGCACGCCATAAGGATTTACGAAAAAATCGTAGCTGGTTCTGCGGTTATTTTGCGGGTCTATTTTTATGCCAACAATATCGTCATACCAAGTGGTGTCGCGATCAGATAATATCGCTTGAATATTTTCTGGCTCAGGATCTTCAGCAACAAAGGAAATATAGAGTTGCTCGCCATCTTCAACCATTTTTGCTGTGGTTTTAACGGGAGATTGACGGTTATTCCAAGGGTAGTTAACTATGTCTAACTCGATCGTGACAGCGTCTTGCCATGCGCGATCGGTTAATTCACCATCGATAACAATCGGATGCTGGGTACTCGGTATATCTATTTGCTGATTGTTGGCAATCAAAGATCGTTGCTGAGCAAAAGCTGACGTCGTCAATAAAAAAGTAGTTGATAGTACTGTTGTCGTCGCGACAAGCTTTATTATTTTTCTCATTAATGAAGCGCTCACACATACTCCCTGATTGCTGATGCTCATATTTTTGCCAAGATTGTTACAAAATATAAACATTAACTCAACTACTTATATGAATTACCTATAATAAAAAGCCGCACTAAGTAGCGCGGCTTTAGCTGTTAGAGAGCATTCCCTTAGTATTACTTCAACCAAGCGTAACTGAATTTCATAAACACGCCGCGCTCATCCTGCTCTAACTCGCTGAAATCACCAACAGTGTAGTGATTATCTGAATACCCCGTATAAAATACCGTTTGAGGGTTGATCTTATAGGCGTATAACAATTCAGTCGATACGTTTCTGGTTTTAGCTTCTATGTCTTCTGGCGACGTAAACGGAGCGTTAAACGGGTTTCTGCTGGTGTTGTTATATATCAATGAAAAGCGCAAATAACTCTGGACATTAAATTGATAAGTGGTTCTTAAATCGGTTAACCGAGCGATAAAAACATTGGCATTATCGGCGTCGAGCTCGCGGTATGTATGACGAAGTTTGAACTCTAAATGCTGATTAACACTCCAGTTAATCGTTGGTCGTACTTCGAGCTTTTTACCTGCTCTATTATTTGCGTAATCGATACCGTCACCCCAATTAACGCGAGTATTGAGATATAAACCAGAAATGGGTTTGATTTCACCAAAAATAGAGAACACGTTTTGGTGGAATAACGTGGTGTTACCTGTTATCGCTAAGTCACTCTTGTCAATACGGCTACCCACAACGTCGCGGTATGTATAACCAACGCGAATATAGCTTTCATACTTAGCACTTATATTGGCATTGATATCGTATTCTTCTTCTATGAGTTCACCGTTATCGTTGTGCGTAATATCGTAATCACTATAGATGTTAAAACGGTTCCACCAATTCCCAGGGTCAGCGTACCATTTACGCTCTAAAGCAACGCCAGCTCGTTGGTGATCAACACGAGACATAAAGCCTAAGTCACCGCGAAAGCCAGCGTTTTGTTGATTGTAAAACGCTCGGTAGAACCAATCTCTATCACTGTGACGATACTCTGCTTTAAAAGCATTACCGCTAAAATCCCCATCTTTTTGCGTGCGCAATACTAATTCATTAACCGCGCAGCCTTCTTCGATTGAGCACTCAGGCGAATTCTCAGCATCTTGACAAACCAAAGGGTCATCGGCATCGCAAAATTGCTGATAGAAGTCTTCAGGATATAGGGTATTGGAGTAGACGGTTTGAAATTTAACAGTGTCAGATTCACTAAAGCGAATATTGCCATCGATACCGTGTACTTGGTTTTTATAGTCGTTGCCGTTGCGCATGGTACTGATCCAGCCAAGGGTAATATCTTGATTGATATTGTAGCGATAGCGCATTGCCATCGCTTGTGATGAGTCTTCGATAGTACCGACTGAAGATGAGCGATTACCTGGAATTAAAATGTTGGTGGTTTCATCATCGGTAATAAACAAGCCCAGTGAGTGCTCACCATGGCGGCCCGTTAATTTCGCTCCGTAATTTGGCGCGTTAATATTTCGGGTGTAAACCAAATTATAATCAGATTCAAAATAATCTGCGTTATCAAGGAAAAAAGGGCGCTTTTCATCGAAGAATAAGGCGAAAGTATTGTTGATACTCAATTGCGCATTATCGGTTTCAACGGTTGAAAAGTCTGGGTTGATGGTTGCGTTTAATAAAATATCTGGCGTAATTCCCCAGCGGACATTGAGGCTCAACTCTTGTGTATCTTCATCTTGCCATTCGCCATCGTCTTCACGTGTTTGGAGGCGGCCGATCACAGCCGATGGCGTTATCGTTAAATTATTGCCTTGTTTAGCACCGCTAAACCCCTGAGCAACTGCCAGCTGACATAACTCACAATTATTGTCGCGATCGAGATAAATATTCGAGAGGCGCAGGCGCTCTTGGCGTGGGTAGAACCTAACAAGCTCAATTCCCCATTGCTGTATATCAAGTCCTTCTTTGAAATTAAGCATACGCAGGGGTAATGCCATTTCTACAATATAGCCTTGTTCGTTTATTTCACCTTTACTCTGCCAAATACCATCCCATGAGTCGCTTTCTCGACCTGTTACAGCGTTTTCTATACCGTCGATTTGCACACCTAAGGCGTTAGCTAAAAAGCGATAGGCACGGCGTTGATCGTTGTAGGCATCTATTTTTATTCCGACAATGTCATCGCCCCATGAGCGGTCGCGATCGCGCAAGAATGCGCGTATCTGGCTAGGATCGGGATCTTGAGCGATAAACGCAATATAGAAGGTTTCACCATCTTCCATGAGTAAGGCTTCGGTATTAACGGGGCTAGGAATGTTGTCATACGGGCGAGTTACGTTATTTACCAATACTTTACGAGCGTTTTGCCATTGTGGTTCGTCAAGTTTGGCATCAATGGTAATTTCACCGGAAACTTTTGGAATAGCTATCGTTGGAGGCTGCTTGTCAGCAGCAAACGCGTGGAGAGATAAAGCAGTAAAAGATGCAACGAGTGCTTGCCATATTGGACGCATGGTTTTCCTGAACATTGGATTATTATTTTCTTTACATAGTGTCGCAAAAAATTACATTTTGAGGCAAAAGCTTTACGTTTGGCGGTATGAAATTTACGTTAATTTGCAATTGTTAATTTATTGTTATTTAGACGGTGATCTAGTTTGTTAACAAAAATACTAGTAATAGATTAATTATTAAGATAAATCTGGTTATCATATTCAAAGTTTTAATGATGAGTGTATTTTCACCTTATGATGCTTTCTTTTCTTGATCTTATCGCCGCCGCATTTTTTGTCTGTTGTTGGTACGGTTATACAACCTTTGCCCGTAAGAAAGCGAAAACAACCGACTGTATTGCCCGTTGCTTGCATCAACATAGAATACACTGGATGCATGAGTTAATTGGTCACGAAATTAGGGTTTCCGATGCATCATTATTGGCTAATTTAGAGCGCAATATCGCCTTTTTTGCTTCGAGCACGTTGTTAGTGTTAGCCGGTTTGTTGGCGTTGTTTGCTAAAGTTGAACACGTTGCCACAGTAATCAACTCGCTACCTTATGCTGCTTTTGCAACAGAAGGAAAAATTCAAATGAAGATTAGCTTGCTGGTTTTTATTTTTGTCTTGGCGTTTTTTAATTTTACCTGGTCAATGCGCCAATATGGCTTTTTGAATGTCATGGTTGGGGCTATGCCGGTGGATGGCCAGCGTGAAAATGAAAACTTAAAACGCTACGCTCGGCAAATGGCGATTGTTCAAGACCAAGCAGCACACTCATATAACTATGGTTTGCGCGCGTACTACTTCTCGTTAGCCGCGCTGTCATGGTTTTATCATCCTTTGCTATTTATGTTTGCTAGCGCCTTTGTTGTTTATACCTTGTATATTCGTGAATTCCAGTCAAAGGCGGTCAAAGCAATTACCGCAGGGCAGGAGATTCTAAACCAAGAGCGGGATATTTGATCCGTTTCACCAAGAGAGTTGATTTGGTATGAGTAAGCAGTACGCCAACTACAGTGTTAATGACTTCGACAAATTTGATTGCTTGAAGATCTCTCGTCTTTGCTATGTCGTGATTTTATTTGTTATGCGAGCCTATATTGTCTGGCTAATATCGCTGACTAACTTTCAAGATCGAACCAGCTTTATTGCCTTTGTCTACCCAGAAAAACAGGTGTTTTATTTAAATTTGATCTCAGGATTAGTGGGGATTTTACTGATTGTAGTGATGAGTTTGAGGCGCCCAGAGGCGAGTGCTTGGATCAAAAGTATTTGGCCGCGTTATCGCCAGTTAATGGTTGCCGCATTGCTATTTGATTTAATCGTTAATGTCATTGCTTATTTTTATTGGGACTTAACGTCGGTAACTTGGTTAGTCGGGCAAAGCCTATTGACCTTGTATTTGATATATAAAAGCCTGACGAGTAAACGTTTAGCACTTAATTTAGCTGAGTTTCCTGAGCCTTTGCCTGAGTATGTCAAGCCGAAAGAGCGAAGAAAGCCACACCCCTAATGTGTGGCTTATAGTTAGAAGTTTAATCAGCCAGTTGCATTGGCATTCGAATATAGGCTTGGCCATTGCTATCGGCTTGAGGTAGATTACCGCCGCGAATATTTACTTGCAGCGCAGGGTAGAGTAGTCGTGGGATAGCTAATTTAGCATCGCGACCTTCTCGAACTTCAACATATTGCGCTTGGCTAACGGTTTCGTTAATTTGGACGTTACTTTTCTTTTGTTCTGCAACGGTCGTAATATAGGCAAGCTCGCGATTGTTTGGCCGATAATCATGGCACATGTATAACTTAGTGTTGTCGCCCAATTGATAGATTTTTTGTATTGATTGGTATAACTGAGCGGCGCTACCATTGGGAAAATCACAGCGAGCTGAGCCCGAGTCAGGCATAAATAAAGTATCACCAACAAAGGCGTGTTCACCAATCACGAAAGTGACACTATCTGGTGTATGGCCTGGCGTTGCTAATATCTCAATCGTTAACTCGCCCAACTCAAGACGTTCACCGTCTTCAAATAACTTATCAAAAACTTGGGTAGTTAAGACCTCATCTGATAATTGCAGCATCTTTTTAACGCTATTTTGAACATCTTCAATACCGTGGCTAACCGCGATTTGACCACCAACTTTAGCTTTTAATACTTTACTCCCCGTCACGTGATCAGCATGGGCATGGGTTTCTAACAACCACTGGACACTAAGGGTTTCACGCTTAATGTACTCAATAATCGGTGTTAAACAGTTTGAAGTTAAGTTGCCAGAAAAAATATCGTAATCAAGTGGTGGATCGATAACACAGCACTTTAGGGTTACAGGGCAGTGAACGACATAAGTCAAAGTGGAAGAATCTTGATGAAAGAATGCTTTGATAGTGGGATGATGCATTTTAATATTCCCAAACGTTATAATTTATATTGCTTGGGAATACTAAACGAGATAGCTAGCTTTGCCAACGATAAATTGAGTTCTCAGCAGATTTACTATGGTTGTTTAACTAATGTAACCTTCGTCTTTGAGTAAGTCTTTTGCCATTGCTGCATTGCGGGCAAGTTCATCACAACGCTCGTTTTCTGGATGGCCAGAATGACCTTTAACCCAATGCCATTTAATGTCATGGCGCTTAGTTTGCTCAAAAAGTGCTTGCCATAAATCGACATTTTTCACCGGTTGTTTTGCCGCCGTTTTCCAATTGTTTTTTTGCCATTTACTGATCCACGAGGTGATCCCTTGTTTTACGTATTGGCTATCTGTGGTTAATGTGACCTTACAAGGCTCTTTTAGTGAGGCAAGCGCCTTGACAGTTGCTAACATTTCCATACGGTTGTTGGTAGTGAGCTGATACCCTTGGGCTAACTCTTTTTGATGGCCTTTATAAATGAGAACGGCGCCATAGCCACCGGGACCGGGGTTGCCCAAACATGAGCCATCGGTGAATATCTTTACTTCTTTCATAATATAACTCTATTTTTTGGGGCTATGGTAACACGATTATTTGAAACTTTTTATTTATTCAAATCTGTCCGTATAATGGCACTAATTGTTTTCAATAAAGAGAGTACTGCGTGGGACACCCGACAGAAAAACAACAAGAAAGACTCGTTATTCTAGATACCGAAACAACGGGTATTAACCCAAGAGAAGGTCACAGAATTGTCGAAATTGGCTGTGTTGAAATGATCAACCGCCAATTAACTGGGCGCAATTATCACGTTTATATCAATCCGCAATTTGAAATGGAACAGGAGGTTATCGACGTTCACGGTTTAACCAATGAATTTTTAGCGGATAAACCGTTGTTTGCTGATGTCGCTCAAGATTTTATTGATTTTATTCACGGCGCTGAACTGGTTATTCACAACGCCAAATTCGACGTTGGCTTTATGGATCACGAGTTTAATATGGTTGGCCGAGGCTTGCCGAATACAGCGGATATTTGCAAAATCACCGATACCTTGATGACGTCAAAAGACGAGTTTGGCTCGCCTAAAACCTTAGACTTTTTGGCAAAGCATTATCGCGTTGATGGCTTAATTGACCGTACTTATCACGGCGCTTTGATCGATGCTCAATTGTTGGCTTTCGTTTATATCGAAATGACCCGAAGGCAAGAAACTTTGAATTTAAGTTCTGGCGCAGAGCAATCAGGTGATAAAAATGCCATTATTCGGTTGTCGCTGGATAGAAAACCACTAAAGGTTGTTAGGGCTTCTGCCGATGAATTAACTGAGCACCAAGCCAGGTTAGATATAGTTGCAGATAAAGGGAGCGAGCCTATATGGCGCAAAAGAGAACAATAAAAGCGCTTTGCGCGAGCGTTTTGGCTGCAGCATTAGCTACTTCGGCCGTAAATAGTCAAGAAGTGACGGATAAAATTGATTTTTATCGCGTGGATAACGTGACTAATCAAAT
This sequence comes from Thalassotalea sp. LPB0316, assembly GCF_014898095.1. Classification (NCBI taxonomy): domain Bacteria; kingdom Pseudomonadati; phylum Pseudomonadota; class Gammaproteobacteria; order Alteromonadales; family Colwelliaceae; genus Thalassotalea; species Thalassotalea sp. LPB0316. The sequence goes on along the minus strand of NZ_CP062946.1, from coordinate 2,874,319 downwards.
CCCTTATTTTGATAATCGCTTTCGCATTGATGCCAATATCGAAGAAATTACACTCTTGTTTTATCGTACCCATGGCTCTGCACCGATTATTTTAGTTCAACCCGATGGCACTAAAATTAAGGTAGAGTCGCACGATAAAGAGCAAGTTGAGTGGTATGACGATCGCACCTTCGACATGATCAAAATCAAGAATCCGATGCCAGGGCCTTGGCAGGCATTAGGTAATATCGAACCTAAGAGTCAAATTATGGTGGTGTCTGATGTGCGCATTGAGGTCGAGCCGTTACCTGAGATATTACTTGCTGGTGAAACGGTAAAAGTGACAGCTAAGTTGTACAACGGTGAGTTTGCTATCGACACGCCTAATTTTAGTGATGTCGTGTCAATCGATGTCGATTTCTTTAGTACTAACAACCAAGACTACGACAATTTTGGTGCTGATCTTGTTCGCCTGACAACTTTTCGCGATGATGGCCGTGAACTTGATGAATATGCCCGAGATAGTGTTTTTACCGGAGAGTTTGAACTGACAATAGCCCCTGGCGAATGGGTGCCCGTATACAAGCTATTTTTACCCATGGCGGCGCGTGAATTACAACAAAAGCCGGTAATTTTGCAGCGCAGTCCTATTACCACCTTAGTGGAAACATCATCTAGTGAAGAAGTTGCGCATAAGCTTCACTTCGATATTTCTGATCAATACGTCAAGCCCGATAGTTTGATTTTTCAGGGGAAAATTACCTATCCAGACAAACAAGCGGTACCATTTTCGGTACTTGAAGGTAGTGGCAAGCGCAGAACAGCTGAAGTACCTTATACTGAGTCAGGTGTGCATCGGGTAAAAGTTAGCGCATTCGGTGAAACAAAAAATGGCCGAGAGTTTCGCTTAGTATTACCAGAATACAGTTTTAACGTTGAGCATACAGAAAATAGCTTGTTACCTGATATGTCTACTTTAGGTGAAGATAGCGCAACAAGCATGGAGTTAGCACAGGAGCGACGTCGAGCTGAGCTCGCCAAGCAACGAGAAGCTGAGTTAGCTGCTCAAATTGCCCAGATAAAAGCTGAGCAAGCAGCACAAGAGCGGCTCCAGATGATCATCATTATTGGTGGTAATATTGTAATTGTGGTCGGTGCTATTGTCGGTCTATTGATTTATTTGCGAAAGAAAAAGAAGAAAAATCAAAACACAGACTCGGATTTAACAACTTAACTTGTCGTTGATTTGCGCAGAAAAGTTGTTATTTTGACGTTTATTTCTGCTTTTTGGTTAGCAAATGTCCAACTAACAAATAAAGTAAAAAAAAGTGTTGACGGGGAGGGTTCAGAACCGTATTATCCTCCTCGCTTTCAACGGCTTGCTGTTGAAACGAGATTTTACGCGGAGTGGTAGTTCAGTTGGTTAGAATACCGGCCTGTCACGCCGGGGGTCGCGGGTTCGAGTCCCGTCCACTCCGCCAATTTAATCTCGCTAGTTATATCCTTGTGGAGTGGTAGTTCAGTTGGTTAGAATACCGGCCTGTCACGCCGGGGGTCGCGGGTTCGAGTCCCGTCCACTCCGCCAACGATATAACGCCTTATTGATATGTATACTGCGGAGTGGTAGTTCAGTTGGTTAGAATACCGGCCTGTCACGCCGGGGGTCGCGGGTTCGAGTCCCGTCCACTCCGCCACTTACATTCTCAATAAACAATTTGCTGCGGAGTGGTAGTTCAGTTGGTTAGAATACCGGCCTGTCACGCCGGGGGTCGCGGGTTCGAGTCCCGTCCACTCCGCCACGATTGTTTATCTTATCTTTCCTATACCTTTATCATTCAAATATCCTATATATCAGACATTTACCGAGTGCTAACGCGCTAGTTTTTTGCTGTTCTGATGTTTTACTGAAAATGTGATGAGATTCCCGATTAAAACACCTCGATGTATGGACTCCCTCCCTCTGGGGGAGTAACGTAATAAGTGCCTAAACTTTTACCTTGGAGTCCATACAAATGAATAATAACGTTATTGCCATCGATTTAGCAAAGTCTTCTTTTCATGCCTGTGTTATAACAGATAAAAACAAAGTGCTCACAGATAGAAGTTTTACTAGGGCATCATTAACTAATTGGTTAATTAAGCAGAAACCAGCGACCGTTGTCATGGAAGCCTGTGGCTCTTCACATTACTGGGCTAGATTTGCAGAGCAACACGGTCACAAGGCAAAAATCATCCCGACCAAATCCGTTACCCCCTTTCGCCAGGGCCATAAAACCGATAAGAACGACGCCTTGGCAATAGGCGTAGCTTCAAAACAACCGAGAGTAAAGTCTGTAGCCATCAAAACCGTTGAGCAACAAGGTTTACAGTCGATAGAAAGAATGCGTCAACATCTGAGTGACCAGTTAACAGCAATGAGTAATATGCTTAGGGCGTTAATATCTGAATTTGGCATCACCATCCCCAAAGGTATTTCGGCATTTAAAAAGCGCATTCCTGAAATACTCGAGGATGGAGAAAACGAGCTGCCTTTTGCTTTTCGAGAGCAAATAAGCAATATGTATCAACTGTATTTAGTTATCGAAGCGCAAGAGCAACACATTGAAAAACAACTAGGCTTACTGATTAAACAGCAAGCGCAATGCCAGTCTCTAATGGCACTAGAAGGTGTCGGGCCGGTTAATGCGCTTGGCCTTTATATTGCCCTTGGAAATCAAGGTAGTAGTTTTAAAAATGGGCGAGAAGCCTCGGCTTGTATAGGCCTTACACCGAAGCAATATAGTACCGGAGGAAATATTGTACTCGGTACCATAGGTAAAAAGTGTGGTAACAAACGGCTACGCTCAACGTTAATCCAAGGTGCTTTGGCTTATGTGAAAGTCGTGGATAAACGGCAACCTAAAAACAACAAAGAAATATGGATTAAACAGTTGATAGCAAAAGGTAGTCTTAAAAAAGCGGCGGTAGCATTAGCCAACAAAACGGTTCGAACCGCTTGGGCGATGTTAAGCCATGATAGTCAATATCAAAAACCAGCTGAGCTACACCACTAAATTAGACAACCCATCAATTAAGTTATAGGAAATTACATCTTTATTTAATGCGATTAAAAAATAGGTAAGACCGACCTCCAAGAGCCTGCTCATTCCCTCGGTATAAAATACCGTCACCTCGATGAGGCATGGAGGTGCGAATACATCAGGGGCCAGAGTTCGCTACTCAAATAGAGCCCGAATATACGGACGCACCTTTCCTACTTAACATTGCAAAAAATAGGTTGTAATTATCCGGGAGTCCATATACGGGAATGACGGTGTGTTTGGACATCAGGAATGACGATATTTTTTGAGCTCTGGAATGACAGTGTTTTTAGGACTCTTTAAAGCCTTAAAGCATTGAACCTTAAAGCTTTAGTGAAAACGTTATGAGATTCCCGACTAAAACATCTCGGGAAAGACGATGTATTTTGGACTCGTTATACCTTCCAACCTTAAAACTTTCCAGCCTTTTAACCTTACAAGCTTCGAGCCTTTGCAGCCTAGTATTGGCTACGTTAGGTATTTAGCTAATAGCTTATCTTTTGTCGACCAAGTGTCGTTTAACCACGCCTGAAAGCGAACGCGATAGCTTTTATCATTGTAATAATCGCCAATCACATCTTCATTGACCTCAAGTGTGTCAACGTAAACTATAATGGTTTTTAGTTCGCCACATAGCATATCCATCATAATATGACCGCGGTTATCAGGATAGGCGAGGGTAATATTTAGTACTTTATCAAACTGCTCGCCCATTGCTGCCAAGGTAAAGGCAATGCCACCGGCTTTAGGCGATAGTAAGTGCTTAAAGCGGCTTCGCTGACGTTCGTGCTTTTCTTGAGTGAACCGAGTACCTTCAACAAAGTTAACGATGGTCGTTGGCGTGTTTTTAAAGCGCTGACATGACGCCTTAGTGGTTTCTATATCTTTGCCTTTGAGGTGAGGGTTTTTCGCGATAAACGATTTTTTATAACGACGCATAAACGGCATATCTAAGGCCCAACACGCCATACCTAAAAACGGAATATAGCGCAGTGATTCTTTGAGAAAGAACTTGGGCTCAGGAATACGCGTGCGAGCAAAGTGAGTCACGACAAAAATATCGAGCCAGCTTTGGTGATTAGCAATTAATAAATACCAAGAGTTTTTGTTGAGATCTTGATCGCCAATGATCCGCCATTCAACTTTATTGAATAAGGTAATAATCAAATAGTTATTTAACGACCACATACGATAAAACATATGCATCGGCTTATACAATATCGCGTGAAAGGGCTTAAACGGAATAATGAACTTTAAAAAGCCACCTAGAAATACCAAGAAACCGCACAGTGCTAGATTTAAACAAAATAATGTAAAGGTAATTGGGAAACAAATAAAACGGGGTAAGAATGAAAACATGTACAACTAACCTAGCAATTTCCGTTGTCAAAAATTAAAACAAGCCGATATTCTAGCGAGTTTATCGCGAAATGGGTAATGCTTTGTTTGTTACACGTGTTCACTCAAATTGTTGATTTTAGTGTAAGTTTATCGACGTAGGCTGGTAGTCAGCTTTGTGTGGCGCAGGGTAAAAATCTATCACTTTGATATAGCAAATAAAAAAGCCTGATTAGCTAAGCTAGTCAGGCTTTTTTCGGTCAAATATTTGCTATTTAGGCAGCGTTATTCGTTTGCTTTACTTGCTCTTGATAAAGTGATTTATCCGCAGGTAAATCAATCGGATCAAAATCATCCACATCAATTGCTGCTTTGCGCGCTACTTCTGTCTTGCGCAGTAGTTCCGCTTCAACTTCCGTGATAGCGTTAGCTGCTAAGCCTTTCTCTGCCACTAAATCTAAGCGGAAGAATGGCAGTTTTTCACCAATGGCACGACATACTTTATCGAAGATTGGCTCACACGCTAAAATATCTTCTAGCGTTTGCTCAAGCATACCGATTGAGTTTTCTGGCTCACGTGTTAAGTATTGGCCTTGACCAATACGGTCGCGAGTTGCACTTGGCGTTTGTAAGATACGTGCTACTTTGTGATCTAACTTGTCAGATGGACGCGTTAAGCTAGTACCAAATGGCAAGATAGTCATGCGTAAGAAGCCACCCACTAACTTATTCGGGAAGTTAGAGATCAACTCGTCAATAGCTACTTGGATTTTGTATAAGCTATCTTCAACAGCCCATTGCATTAATGGTGCATCTTCAGCTAAACGGCCTTCATCGTTGAAGCGTTTTAACGTTGCAGACGCCATGTATAAATGACTTAGTACATCACCTAAACGCGCAGAGATACGCTCACGACGTTTTAAATCACCACCAAGTGTTAACATCGCGATGTCAGATAACATGGCTAAGTTTGTACTGTAGCGTGTTAGTAATTGATAGTAACGCTTAGTAACATCGCTGTATGGCGCAGAAACTAAACGGCTACCTGTTACAGAGAACCAAATGCTACGGAATACATTGCTCATAGCAAAACCGATGTGACCGAATAATGCGTGGTCGAAATCGCGTAATGCTTGGTTAAAGTCTTGGTTACCTGCCGCTTCTAATTCTGCCAAAACGTAAGGATGACAACGAATAGCACCTTGACCATAGATGATCATGCTACGCGTTAAGATATTGGCACCTTCTACGGTAATCGCTACTGGTGCACCTTGATAACCACGCGCTAGGTAGTTATTCGGGCCCATACAAATACCTTTACCACCGTGAATATCCATTGAATCTGAAATAGAGTCACGCATTTTCTCGGTTAAGTGGTATTTAGCAATCGCTGAAATCACTGACGGTTTTTCACCTAAATCGATAGCACCCGTAGATAAAGTGGTCACAGAGTCCATTAAGTACGCGTTACCACCGATACGTGCTAATGCTTCTTCAACACCTTCCATTTTACCGATAGGTAGTTTGAACTGACGGCGAATACGGCTGTAAGCACCTGTTGCTAAAGCGATAGATTTTACGCCACCGGTTGAGTTTGAAGGTAGGGTAATTGCGCGACCCACAGATAAACACTCAACTAGCATGCGCCAGCCTTGACCGGCCATTTCTGGTCCACCAATGATGAAATCAAGTGGTACGAAAATATCTTTACCCTTAGTTGGACCATTTTGGAATGGCACGTTTAACGGGAAGTGACGACGACCAACATCAACACCTTCTAGGTCAGTTGGGATCAGGGCACAAGTAATACCTAAGTCTTTCTCATCACCTAATAAACCGTCTGGATCTTGTAATTTAAACGCTAAACCAAGCACAGTAGCCACTGGTGCAAGGGTAATGTAACGCTTATCCCATGTTAGGCGCATACCTAATACTTCTTTACCTTCGAATTCGCCTTTACAAACGATACCGAAATCTGGAATAGCGCCTGCGTCTGAACCCGCTTCTGGGCTAGTTAAGGCAAAACATGGAATTTCTTCACCGCGAGCTAAGCGCGGTAAGTAGTAATCTTGCTGCTCTTTCGTGCCGTAGTGTTGCAATAATTCACCTGGCCCTAAAGAGTTAGGTACACCAACGGTACTTGCTAATACTGAGCTTGCACCCGTTAGCTTTTGTAACACACGTGATTGTGCGTAGGCACTAAATTCTAAACCGCCGTATTCTTTTTTGATGATCATGGCGAAGAATTTGTTGTCTTTTAGGTATTGCCAGATTTCTGGCGCAAGATCGGCACGTGTGTGTGTTGTATCCCAGTCATCAACCATGCGACAAACTTCTTCCACCGGACCGTCTAAGAACGCTTGCTCTTCGGCGCTTAAACGCGGAGCAGGGTAGTTGTGAAGTTTTTGCCAATCTGGCGCACCACGGAAAAGATCTGCTTCAAACCATGTTGTACCGGCATCGATTGCTTCTTTTTCGGTACGTGACATTTCTGGCATGATGCTTTGGAAAGCTTTCAGTAATGGCTTAGAGATATACTGTTGGCGAATATTGGTGATATTCAGTGGCACAGCGATAATGCCAAAGATAACCCAACCAAGCCATGAAACGACTTGGTAGAAACTACCAATTACCATTAATACAGTAAAAAGTAGGGTAAATGTAGAGAGCTTAGCTCGGGAATAGGCCATAAAACCTGATAGCGCGATTGCGCTTAAAATCCAAATTAATGTTTCCACTTTTATTCCTTATTCACAAATAAGAGGTCTGACCACTAAAGGTTATAACTAAATTACGACAATTTCAAACATAATTTTAGCTAAAAATCGATTTATTCGCCGGTGTAGGGTTAATGGAGGGGTAAGCGCTTGAAAAGCAGAATCTATTGGTTGAAACTTGTTCTGGTTAATAGCGATTTACAAGCATTCTAGCCGAGATAATAAGTGGTGTTATTTAATATCACCATGCTCTGTTAAGGTATACAATATCGCTTATCAACAGTTCAAATAGATTTAAGAGTTTTTGAGATGTGCGAATTACTGGCGATGAGCGCCAATGTACCAACTGATATCTGTTTTAGTTTTAGTGGTTTAATGCAACGTGGTGGTAATACTGGGCCTCATAAAGATGGTTGGGGGATTACCTTTTACGAAGGTAAAGGGTGTCGCAGCTTTAAAGATCCATTGCCTAGCGCGAATTCTCCTATTGCTAAACTAGTCACTGAATATCCAATAAAAAGTGAACTGGTGGTGTGTCACATTCGTCAAGCTAATTCAGGTGCTGTGTGTTTAGAAAATACGCATCCATTTATTCGCCCCATTTCAGGTAAAAATTGGACTTATGCTCACAATGGTCAACTCGCCAACTTTAAAGAAAAGCTCGTGCTAAAACACAATTGGCCGATTGGCACAACCGATAGTGAACACGCTTATTGTTGGCTGCTCGATCAACTAGAAGAAAAGCAGCAAGCAGACGGCAAACCATTATGCTTAAAGGATTTAGCGAGCTTTATTGCTCAGCGAGCCAGTGAGATCAACCGATTAGGTGTGTTTAATTTGCTTCTTAGCGATGGTGATTATTTGCTGTGTTATTGCGCCAATAACTTGCATTACATTACTAGGCGAGCGCCATTTGGCAAGGCGAGCTTAATTGATGCGGAAGTGGTTGTCGATTTTCAGCAAGAAACAACAGAGCATGATATTGTCACCGTGATCGCAACGCAGCCACTCACCGACGATGAATCTTGGCATAAGCTTAATCCCGGACAATGGCTGGTTTTTCACCACGGTGAGCTAGTCGAACAAGGGCAAGAGCAAGTGTTGCAGGATTAACTATCCCGAGTATCCCGAGTTCAGGTTAACTATTGTTTTAGGTCTAACTTATCAAGTTGCGCTTCAAACTGGTCAACACCGTCTTTAATTTGGTACAAGCGGACCATTAAGTAATCTAGCTCTGGGGCAAACCAAGCGTAGGTTACTCGCTCTTTGTCGGCGACTTCGCGTTTATATTTCAACGCTTTGATAAGGCCATAAGGCAACATGAGCTCTTCAACGCCAACGTATTCATAACGGTAGTTTTTAATTTTGCCTGATGTCGTGATAACGTCGTAATTGAATGAGCTTTGCTCTGGCTGCTCAAGAAAAGACAGTCGCTGCTGGAGGTGATAACTCAACTTATCTTGCAAGCCTTCGCTAAAGTCGATATCAAACTCGGTTTTCTTAACTAAATTTAACGCTTTATTTTGGTTGGGGAAAAACTGCCATCGGTAGGTTTTATCTTTGCCTGTACCAGAGCGTTCAAAGGTGTATTCGTTCAGTTCAAGCTGGTAGTTATGCAATTTAACATAAGATGTTTCTTTGCGTTTTTGAGAAAAAATCATCCACTTGAGATCAGTGTAATAACTATATTCTATACGGCCGTCATCTAGCAGTGTTAGTTCGCGATATCCTTTACCGACAGGATCGCCTTTATGCAAGATATTAAAAGTGGCTTTATAAGGGGTAATAGGGAGTTGTGAAGGATTTGCAATTGCTGTTAGCGAAACCGCTAATGAAGTTAATAGTGCTACCAATTTTACCATCTATTACCACCTTAATATGCTTTTATTATCTTTATTCTTCGCTTGCGTACCCCGATGCCGGTAATGCTTGATTATCGAGTAACGCTTGATTTTCTACCATTTTTAGGCGGCCTTGGCAAAACCATTTTACTACCAAGGGGTAGATTCGATGTTCTTGCTCGTGTACTCGCATTGCTAAGTCTTCTGCTGTGTCCTCAGGGAAAACAGGTACCTTTGCTTGCAATATAACTGGGCCACCATCTAATTCTTCAGTGACAAAGTGAACACTAACACCGTGTACTGTGTCGCCTGCATCGATTGCGCGCTGGTGCGTATGCAATCCTTGGTACTTAGGCAACAAAGATGGATGAATGTTCAATAATTTTCCAGAAAATTTATCAACGAAGGCTGGCGTTAAAATACGCATAAAGCCTGCAAGCACAATAACGTCAGGATTATAAGCATCGATAGCGTCAATTAAGGCAAGATCGTAGGCTTCGCGAGTCTCGTAATCTTTGTGACTCAATACGCGATTTGCTATTCCGGCATTGGCTGCGCGAGTGAGGCCATAAGCATCGGCTTTATTTGAAATAACGCCAGTAATGGTTGCATCAATTTGTTCTGCTTTGCAGGCGTCAATTATCGCCTGCAAATTAGAACCGCTGCCTGATATAAGTACTACAATATTAGGCTTCATTGAATTAGCCTTGGTTGATCACAACTTGCTCTTCACCGTCGGCTTTATCGCTAATCTCACCGATATGCCAAGCGTTTTCGCCGTGCTCAGATAAAATAGCTAAGCTCTCTTCAACTTTATCAGCTGGAACAGCGATGATCATACCCACACCACAGTTGAAGGTACGGTACATCTCGTGAGTTGTAATGTTACCTTTTTCTTGTAACCAGTTGAAAATTTCAGGCCATTGCCATGAATCACCTTTGATCACAGCTTGCGCTGATTCAGGTAAAACACGAGGAATATTTTCCCAGAAACCACCACCAGTAATGTGTGATAGTGCGCTAACATCAACGTGTTTTAATAACGCTAGAATAGACTTAACGTAGATTTTAGTTGGCGCTAATAAGTGTTCGCTTAATGGCTTGCCGTTTAAGTCTTCACTCGTATCAGTGTTGTTAACTTCTAACACCTTGCGAATTAACGAGTAACCGTTTGAATGAGGGCCCGATGAGCCTAAGGCGATAAGTTGGTCGCCTGCTTTTACTGCGCTACCATCGAGTAAGCGTGACTTTTCAGCAACACCAACACAGAAGCCAGCAATATCGTAATCGCCAGCGTGGTACATGCCTGGCATTTCGGCCGTTTCACCACCAACTAAAGCACAACCAGCTAACACACAGCCATCGGCAATACCTGATACAACATCTGATGCTACATCAACGTCTAGTTTTGCCGTTGCGTAATAGTCGAGGAAGAATAGTGGCTCGGCGCCTTGAACGATTAAATCGTTAACACACATCGCAACAAGGTCGATACCGACAGTGTCGTGTTTTTTAAGATCAATTGCTAAGCGAAGTTTTGTGCCTACACCGTCGGTGCCTGCAACTAATACGGGCTCTTTGTAGTTAGTCGGCAATTGGCAAACAGAGCCAAACCCGCCTAAACCACCCATAACTTCAGGGCGAGTTGTGCGCTTTACCGCACCTTTAATATTCTCTACAAGTGCATTACCTGCATCAATGTCTACACCTGCATCTTTATAACTTAGCGACTGCTTCTGATCACTCACGTGGAACCTCTAATTGTTACTCTCTGTCGTTAGTGGCGCATATTCTATCAGCGCAACGCCTTGGTTGAAACATAAAGCTAAATTATTTTTTTATACTAAAGAAATTGGTAATTTGTGTGTTAAGATCCTGATTATGCAACCGATTCGTATTCAAAAAATGGCAAAGTCACTGGTTTTTACGTTAATTTTGTTGATGTCTTGTGTTTTTTTATCAGCCCAAGCTGTTGAAGTTACACAGTTATATACAGGAAAAGTTGAGGTTCAAGGTCAAGACAATACCTCGCGTGATATCGCTTTAGCGCAAGCGATGGAGCAAATATTACTCAAAGTAGGGGGTAATAATGACTTTTTAGCGCAGCAAGTCATCCTTGATGCCCTCAAAGCACCATCGCGTTTTGTTGCGCAGTTTTATTATGATCGGGTTGATCAGAAAACGCTGCTTGTTGCGGAGTTTGATGAAAACAAGATCAATCAATTGTTTTATCAGGCAGAGCTGCCGATCCTAGGCAACATCAGGCCTTTGATTGCTGTTTGGTTAGTCGAAGAACAAGACTTAAGCCGTCGGATTATCAATCACTCAAGTGAACATGTGTTAGCGCGCAAAGTGAAAGATTTTTCACAACAACGCGCGGTTCCTATGATGCTACCGTTAATGGATTTAGAAGATATCAACCGCATCCAAGTCTCTGACATTTGGGGGCGTTTCGCGGAACCTGTGAAGGCAGCATCTGAGCGATACCTAGCAGAAACTTCGGTAATTATTCGCGTATCTAATAACACCTTAATTGAACAAGATTTGGCTGTGCAAGATTGTCAGCTACCTTGTCAGCAAACCTTTTATGCCCTAGATTGGAGTATTCTAGAAAGCTATCAGCAATTTGGTGAGCGACTCCAAGGTAGCAACCCTGAGCTGTTATTAGAGCAAGCACTTGTCTCGATCAGTGAACATATTCACCAACAATATGCGCTAAGTACTAACACCAGAAATATTTTTACCATCGAAGTAGCAAACGTTGACTCCTTAAATACTTATGTTGAAATATCCAAGTTTTTAACCGATTTATCGGCGGTGAGTAACGTTACCTTGAGTTATGCTCAAGGCAGTGTTCGCCGTTTTGATATCGCCTTACTTGGTTCAAAACAAGCATTTATGGCGTCGATTAAGTTAATCGACAAGCTACAACAGTTTGTTGATCCGTTAGCTCAAGTAGATGAACAGGCAATTCCGGTATTTTATTGGCAGCAATAATGAAATCACGTTCTCAATTAACATTAAAGGTACAACTTCCCGACGACGAAACCTTTGCAAGTTTCCAAGTTGGTGAAAACCAAAGTGTAGTCAATGAACTGCGATCCTTTATTGAGGGCAATAGCCAATACCAAACCCAAGCCATGTACTTATTTGGCCCAACCTCTGTCGGTAAATCTCATTTGCTGCACGCCAGTTGTGCATTTGCCGAAGCACAGCAGCAATCGTCGATTTGTATGTCGTTTAGTGAGTTAATGAGTTTTACCCCAGAAGTGCTCGATGGTTTAGAATTTTATGATGTCATTTGCCTTGACGATATCGATTTGATCGCTGGAAAAAAAGACTGGGAACAAGCGGTATTTGATTTGTTTAATCGCGTGATTGAACAACAACACAAATTGATTATCTGTGGTCAGCAATCGGTCAAGCAATTAAATATTAGCCTGCCAGATTTAGTCTCTCGCCTCGGGTGGGGGTATGTCGAATCAATCAAGGCGTTGTCAGACGACGACAAAGTCAGCGCCATTCAATTGCGCGCGCATCAGCGAGGATTAATTTTGCACCTCGATGTTGCCAAGTTTTTATTTAATCGCGTCGAGCGCGATATGAAGAGCTTGGTGTCTAGCTTAGATGAATTGGATAAAGCGTCGATTCGCGATAAGCGCAAGATCACCATTCCTTTCATCAAAGAAGTACTGCTGTAAAGGTTGTAAGGTCAAAACAATACGTCATTCCCGAGGTGTTTTAATCGGGAATCTCTTGTTAAAGGTTTAAAGGTTATAAGGTTTTAGCTACCTTCCAACCTTCCAACCTTCCTACTTTCCAACATTCAAACATTCACGCTTTCTCAGGCAGTTTAGTGGAAATAATTGCTGCGGCTAAAATAAATAAACTCGATACAATAAGACAAGCAATCAAACCATAGCTTTGAAATACCCAACCAGAGAGCACTGTGCCAATTAATCTGCCAAGCGCATTTGCCATGTAATAAAAGCCGACATCAAGTGAGACACCATCAGCGTCTGCCATGCTAACGATCAAATAACTGTGTAACGATGAATTAATTGCAAACAGCACACCAAAAACTAATAGGCCAATCAATAGCGCTATCGGCATGGCAAAATCAACATAAAGGCAAGTGGCAATGACAACCGGGATAATGGCTAAGCTAAATGCCCAAAATACCGCATCACGCGGTTGCGCTTGGTGTCCTTTGCGATTGATCAGCTTTGGTGCGAATGATTGAACTAGCCCGTAACCGATGATCCAAAGCGCGAGAAAGCCACCAACATAATAATGATCCCAGCCAAAAGCCTGAGATAAAAATACTGGCAAGGCGACAACAAACCAAACATCTCGCGCGCCAAATAAAAACATTCGGGCAGCGGATAGTATATTTATTGCACGGCTTTTTGATAGTATTTCACGAAATTTAGGCTTGTTTTTCGCTTTGCCTAAATCTTGCTTTAATGAGACTATGCTAAATAACCAAACCAAGCACAGAGCGCCAGCCATGATCAGCATAGCGCCTTGAAATGAAAATAAGCTCAGCAATAGCCCACCCAAGAAAAAGCCAACACCTTTTAGGGCATTTTTAGAGCCTGTTAGAATGGCTACCCACTTAAATAACGTACCTTCTTGACCTTGCGCAACGAGCATTTTTATCGAGCTTTTAGCACTCATTTTATTGAGATCTTTGGCAATGCCAGAAAGTGCTTGCGCCACCATCACATAAAACATTGACAGGTAACCTGTTGGCATTGCCAGCATACCTAAGGCGATAATTTGTAATGCCAAGCCAATATTCATGGTTTTATTTAAACCAAGCCTTGCCCCTAAATAACCGCCAAATAAGTTGGTAAATACGCCAAAGAGCTCATAAAACAAAAATAACATGGCAACTTCTAGTGGCGAATAGCCAAGTTGGTGGAAAAACAACACCACTAACATGCGCAGTGCGCCATCGGTTAGGGTAAACGCCCAATAATTACCAGTAACAATTAGGTATTGTTTTATTTCGTTAGATAAGGTTGCCATGTCATTAATTTCGTTATTATTTGTCAGATAGACCAACTTTTAAAGCAAGCTCTGCCGTGCGGTTGGCATAGCCCCATTCATTGTCGTACCACAAGTACATTTTAACTTGGGTGCCATTGACCACCATGGTTGACAAGGCATCAACAATCGTAGAACGCGGATCAGTTTTGTAATCGATAGACACTAGCGGCTTTTCCTCATAGCCCAAAATACCTTTAAGCTCACCGTTAGCGGCTTTTTCCATCATGGCATTGATTTCAGCTTCGGTTGTTGGGCGATTAATCTCAAAAACACAGTCGGTAATTGATGCATTTGCCAGTGGAACTCGCACCGCGTGGCCGTTTAGTTTGCCCTTTAACTCAGGAAAAATATGGGTAATTGCCGTAGCAGAGCCGGTAGTCGTTGGAATTAAACTCATACCGCAAGCGCGAGCACGGCGCAAATCTTTATGAGGCGCATCTAAAATGGTTTGCGTGTTAGTAATGTCGTGGATGGTGGTCATGCTACCGTGTTTAATGCCGATATTGTCTTGTAATACTTTAACGACCGGCGCTAAGCAGTTTGTCGTGCATGACGCTGCAGTAACAATAGGGTATTTGTCTTTGTCGTATAGATCGTCATTAACACCCATGACGATATTTAAAACGCCATCTTCTTTTACTGGCGCTGTTACAACAACGCGTTTGACACCCTGATCAAGGTAAGCTTGCAGTTTGGCTTTGGATTTCATCACGCCCGATGCTTCAATGACGAGATCGCAGCCTGACCAATCGGTTTCACTGATTGTGGCATTTTGGCTACACGATATTTTGCTATCGCCAATAAGGATGTTTTCGCCATTACTGCTAACGTCTTTGTTCCAGGTACCGTGAACTGAATCGTATTTAAGTAAATGGGCTAGCGTTTCGGCATTACCTGCTAGATCGTTGATTTGAATAAACTCCATTTCAGGCCAATCAAAAGCAGCGCGTAATGCTAGTCTGCCCATCCGGCCAAAGCCGTTAATTCCCACTTTAATCGTCATGTTATCTTCCTAGTGTTAATTTAAATAAAATCTTGATTGTCGCTTAACTAATTTCGGTACAGCTTAGCAGACTAGGCCTTTATTTGGCCGCTCTCTCATTGCTTTTAATCGCTCAATGCTCTCTGCGGTATAGTCTGGTTGGTGAATAAGCGTGTTTGTCAGGGTTAACTTCATCCAGCTTGGCAGTGTTGCGTTGAGTCGGTAAAACACCCATTGTTGGTGCTTTCTATCGACCAATAAGCCTTGCTTTTTCAACTGTGCTAAATGGCGTGAAACTTTAGGCTGACTGTCTTGGGCTAACGCGGTCATCAATTCACAAACGCACAATTCCCCCTCAAGTATGATAAGTAACAGGGATTGCAAGCGAATATCGTCAGCTAAGCATTGATAGAACTGCTTCGGCGTAATGGTGAACTTGTTAAAGTCGCCAACCTCAGCTAATAGCACTTGGATGTGGCGATTGATCTGGTTTAATGCTTGAGCAAATGAGGCCTTGGTGTTTTCAGTTTTTGGATCAGCAATCGCCCAGTGCTGATAATTTTTGCCGTGGCTTAGTTGTTGGCATTCATGCGCTGCACTTTCACATAAGGTAACCACTAAATCAAAATCAACAGTGTTAACTGTTTCTATTGATTTTGAATAGAGAAAGTCGTGCTCAACATTGAGTTCAGCTAGCAGTGATAAGGCAATAGGGCTAGGTGAGTTTGGCTGGGTGCCAGCGCTATAAACCTCTACTTGGCCATGCGCATGATGTCGCAGCATGGCTTCAGCCATGAGTGAGCGCGCAGAGTTTTCGGTGCACAAAAATAGAACTTTCACAACGCTTGTCGACCTCACATATAAATATCAAACGCATTATATAATAAAAAACGTATATAACAAGTTTGTTATATGTATTAATTACTGAAGGATTCTCATGCTTTACATTTGTTTTTTATTAAAAATAGTTAAATGCTTAGAGGGTTGCTACTTTCTATTAAGGAAAAAATAATGTCATATGTTGATTGTTTTGTTGCCGCTGTGCCAATTAAAAATAAAGCAAGCTATCTGGCGCATGCCAAGGCGACAGGCGAGCTATTTATTGAATTTGGCGCAATAGAGTTGGTTGAAAACTGGGGGGATGATGTCCCTGATGGCGAATTGACTTCTCTCCCTATGGCCGTAAAAGCAAATGCTGATGAAGCGGTAGTCTTTTCATGGGTCGTTTGGCCATCAAAAGAAATTAGAGACAAGGGCTGGAGTGCAATCATGGCTGATTCAAGAATGTCTCCAGAGCATAATCCAATGCCATTTGATGGTAAACGTTTAATCTATGGTGGCTTTGATACAATATTGCGGCTTGGCGCTTCATGAGTTAATAAAAAAGCCTGCGACGCAGGCTTTCCAATAGATTACTTCTTGGGTAAGGGCTTGAAGCCATAGGGCAGGGTTTCTATGGCACCAGAAAGTTCAGTGTTTTGCTTGATTTTAAGGCTTTGATTTCCAAGCTTGAGGGTCGAGACAGGCATAGGAGCAGGAGAAATCGCTAAATTTTCAAGCCAATCATTGCCTGCTGTCATTGCTATTGGCGTCGGTAGTGCATTAATCGCCGTATCAACGTCAAATTCAGGTAATATTCGCGTGGTTACATAGTCTGCTCGCACTGACACATTAGGCTCGGCGATACGGCCTCGTTGGCCCCAGGCTACAATATAATCGGTAATTGAGATATTATTGCCTTGCGGAAGGTTGGTGACGGCAACATCACGTCTGATACCGTAGCGGCTTTGCATCATCAATTCTTCAAACAACATAGCTAAGTCTTCACGCGGTGTTAAATAGGCGTAGTAGTCGCTGGCATTATCACCCGTAAAAAAGCTGGCGATATCATTGGGTGTATAATTGCGCTGAGTGGTACTTGCGTTATTCCCTCGAAAGCTAACATCAGCTAAATTTTTCATCACTTGGCTACTCAGTGGATAAGTCGCATCGAGCTTATCTGACTCCCAATTCGTCGCTGTTGCTGCATCTAAGATACGCGCACTTGACGCGTGGCTCTGCCATTCTGCCGGTGGGAAAAAATCATTTGCATGCGCAAGTTCGTGATAAAGCAAAGAGGTTAACCGGTGCAGATTATCTTGGATGTCGCGATCAGTTCGGTTCGCTCTCGATTGTCTGACATAAGCATAATCATTATTGTTAACGTAGCGCCACGGCATAACAAACTGTAGATCGTTACCAAATGACGAGCGGTAATCAGGGGCTTCATTTATGGTGTCGCGCTCGAGTGCAGTTTGCCATAAATTTTCCGGATCGAGATAAATGGCGCCGGTGGCAGCCCAATAAAAAGATGGCCTAACATCGTAGGATAAAACAACAGCCGTAGTCGCTCTTAATAGATTTTTAAAATCGTTATGAGGGTCGTGATTTTCCAAAAAGCTTTTGAAGCGATCGCCCATCCATTGGTGTGAGACGACAACTCGATTCATGATGTCATCAACCGTTGGCGATGTTGTCTCTTGAGCGATAAGAGGCAAGGTGGCTAATGTACACGAGCTATTGAGTTGATTTGAATAAACACAGCCGACAATATCATCAGCGTAGGGTGAATTGCTCTGGTATGTAAATACCGTCGCTACAGGTTCATCAAAATACGGATCGTTTGGGTTAACTGGCGGTTTATTTTCAACTAATACAGCGACAACATCGCTTTGGCCTGATTCGCTGTCTGTTGCTTCAAAGCTAATAATGGTGTCTTTTGTCACCATGGGGGCATCAAAATAAAGGACTAAATTGGTCTGGCTATCACCTTGCTCAAGTGTAACGGCAGGGCCTTGGGTTTGTTGCCAACTGATATTTGCTTCATTAACACCGTTATCAATTACTGCCCTAAGCGAGACCTTATTACCTTCAACAACACTGTGGCCTGAATGAATACTGACTAGTGCTGCTTGGCTGTCAACGTCAAAACTTTTTGACAATTGGTAATTTTGACCTTGCTGGCTAAAGCTCACTTCAAACGTGTAGCTGGCACTTTCTTGAGGTAATAGCGAAATCGTTTTTGCTGTCGCTGATAATATTTCTAAGCTCGGCCCAGATGTTTGTCGCCATTGAATATTGGTTGGGTTGCTATTTGCTGAGGGCGGTAAGATGAAAAGCTCAACACTCTGATTTTGCATAATACTGTCATCTAACATGCCAATTTCAGTGACGATAGTTGATGGTGTTCCGGGTGAGGGTGATTCACCACTGTTATTATCGCTACCACCGCCGCCACCGCATGCAGTTAGCAGTAACATACTGGATAAACTCATGATTGATGAGAGTGAACTTTTCATAGTCATCCTTTTATTTCTCGTTTTTGTCAGCCTTCTTTTCTCTAATACTTAGACCGAGTTCTTGGCCGCGGTATTTCGCGTAATAGGTGCCACCATAAAACATCAAGCTAGCAAAAAGCAATTCCAGTGCGGCAAAAATACGCTCTTCAGGCGCAACCCATAAGGTTGTCAAACTATGCAGAAAATAAATCATGACAATGAAGTTTGCCCAGGCATAGGTATACGGCTTGCCTTGTAAAATGCCTTTTAATGGAAAAACTAACGGCAAAGTGAACATAATTAATGACAGCGTCGGAGAAAGTGATTGTGACGGCGCTAACACGATTAGCCACAATGGCATATAAACCAACAGCGAAAAATAGCCTATTAAGGCTATTTTTCGATAGGTTTGCGTGCTGTATTTCTGTACTTTAGCCATGTTATTTGATCAATGCTAAGACGTTTTCAGGAGGGCGGCCAATAACCGCTTTCTCACCGTTCGAAACGATTGGGCGCTCAACCAATTTTGGGGTATTAACCATAGCTTCGAGTAACGTAGCGTCGTCGGCACCTTTTAAGTTTTGCTCTTTAAATTCCGCTTCTTTGGTGCGCATCATGTCGATAACACTAACACCTAATTGCGCTTGTAGCTCAGTTAACTGGGCTCGAGTTAACGGCGTTTTTAAGTACTCAACAACAGTGACATCGGCGTTGTTTTCTTCAATTAGTTGTAACGTTTGACGGCTTTTAGAACATCTTGGGTTGTGGTAAATCGTTAACATAACTCTCTCTATAAACGTTTTAATTTATTTTCTTCATTTTGGAATTGCAAAATTCTAGCTTTGATACGCTTTTGAACCAAGGGTTTGTCACCAAAATAATTATAGGCGGTTTGCAGTTCATCTACTGCTCGACTGTATCCGCCAAGCAATGCGTAGACCTCTGCTTGGGTTGCGTGCATGTTGCCCTTATCATTTTGCTTGCGGTAGACACCCGTTAGTAAATCGTAACCAATGTAATTTTCTGGACTAACGATCAGGAAGTCTTTGAGTAGTTGTTCGGCTTTATCTAGCTTACCAGCTTCTTGCAATACATTGGCGTAGTTTAAACTGACTACTTGGTTATTCGGCATAAACTTATGCGCTTTTTCTAACATGGCTAATGCCGTGTCAAAGTCTTTTAGGGCAATATAGGTATCACTTAAGGCATCGATATAAAACAAGTTGTGAGTATCAGCTTGATATAACGATTCTAAGTTTGTTTTTGCTTGTTGGTAGTCTTTAGCTTCAAAATAACTCAAGGCTAAGCCATAGCGCGCGGCTTCTTCTAAGCGGTAACGCTTTTTATCAAGTTGATTTTGAAAGTAGGTGATGTTGTGCTCGTCATTCTTTTGATAACGCGCCTGAATTCTTGCCTTGGTTAACTCAAACGGCAAAGAGGGGGGTAACTGCACACGCGGATAGGTTTGTGCACGTAAGCGGGCATCTGAAATACGTGAATCTGGCAATGGGTGAGTCAGTAGCATTGCTGGTGGCTTACTTTTATAGCGAAACTCTTCTGACATTTTGCCAAAGAAGCTCGGCGCGCCGTTTGGATCGAAACCACTGTAGGCTAAAAGTGCAATACCAACGCGATCCGCTTCTTTCTCATTACCACGGGTATAATTAATCGATGCTTGTTGCGTGGCCGCCATTGAGGTTGATAATGCTGCCATACCCACTTGCGGATTAATTAGCGTAAGTAATACGCCTGTTACCATACCGGCTATCGATAGTGATTGCGTTCGAGATTGCTCTTCTAGGCGGCGTGCCAAATGGCGTTGGGTGACGTGCGAAATTTCGTGGGCAACAACTGAAGCGAGTTCACTTTCGGTATCTGCGGTTGTAATTAGACCGCTGTGAATACCAATATGGCCACCAAAGAAGGCAAAGGCGTTAAGTTCATTATTATTAACAATAAAAAACTCAAACGGATAGTTTACATCATTCGCGTTGCGCACTAGTCGATTGCCTAAGTCATTGATGTATTCGATCAACACAGGATCTTGTAAAAGTGGTTGGCTCGCGCGCAACTGTCTCATCAACGCGAGGCCGATTTGACGTTCTTTGTCGATTGATAAAACGCTGGTGCCCGCCGAGCCTATTTCAGGCAGGGCGTTTTTGTCGTTTTGCTTGCTCGCCATGGCATTACCTGTACCTGCTACAGCGAAAGTTAATAACGCAGAGCACAGGATATGTTTGAATTTAGTCATTAAAAATCCGTAGTATCGTCAGGGCTCTCAATTAACCCTGAGGTGACATCGTGGTAACCTGAGTTATTGCGAATACGGTGATCGACTTCCTTGTAGAATTCGGCAATGCTATAGCCTCGAATTTCAACGATTTCAAAATCTTCTTCTAATATTTTTATTAACCGACTTACCGTGCGAAACGCGTATTTAACTAGCTCTACGTCTGCTTCGTCACCGTTTTCGTGGGTGAAGAATAGATACGAGGGTAAGCTGTTGACGCGAAAAAGCATGCGCATGGTTTCAGGGTGCCACTCTTTAAACGGGCAATGAGGACTTTTTACTAGGGTGCGATTCACTTTTTCGTTTAACGCGATTGGAAAGCAGTGCAACTCGTAGCCCATTTTGTTGTAGGTGTGGCGCAGCGCGATTTGTGGTTTGTTCTGCACAACAATTTCACCTGTAGGCAAACGCTCACCACCAAGCAGTTTTAAATTCCACGTGTTTTTATTGAGGATTTGTTTATAAGCACTATCAAATCCATGGGTTAAAATACCATCTACTTCACCGATAGAGCTCGCTACCATGTGATAAATCGCCGGCACCTCGCCCCAGTTTAATTTGCGTTTGTACGCATTAATTTCTTTGAGGTTTGGGTGCTCTGGTAAACTTTGCATAACGTGGAAAAGACTCCTAAAATCAAAAAATAAGCGAATTATCTCAACAAGTCATTGTAATCAATTGTCGCAAAATAGATAATCAAACAAAAGGTATTGTTAAGAAAAATTTATGCACTTTGAATACGATGCCACTAAAGAAAAATGTCCGCTACCTTTAGTGAAATTGCGTGTAATTTTAAAAAAAATGCAACCTAGTGATACTTGTATGATTCAAATATCTGATAAAGGTTCGATAAAAGATATTCCTAAATTGCTCAAGGAGCAAGGATTTCAATTTAATCTCAAGCAAATTAGCACCGCCACCACCCAAATTGATATTACGACAGGTTAACTTATATGGTTAGAATGCTTACCGATTGGTACAAACAGAAGTTCTCCGATCCTAATGCTGTTGCATTAATCGTTATTTTACTTGCACTGTTTGTTTTATTTTATTTTTTCAATAATATCTTGATGCCCGTGTTTGTTGCGCTGGCGATTGCATTTTTACTCGATAAACCGGTAAATCGGTTGAGCCGATTAGGCCTTGGCCGGAGCATTTCAACGACGGTAATCGTCACTTTGTTTGTTGGTATTTCAATGCTAGCCATCCTCGGTTTAATGCCAATAGTTTGGCAACAAGGGGCTAATTTAATCAATGAAGCACCCGCGATGATTTCTTCTGCTCAGCAGTACTTGTTTACCTTGCCCGAACGTTATCCTGAGCTGATCAGCGTTGAACAACTTCAAACCTTGATTAGCTTAACTAAGCAGAAGGTACTGCAGTGGGGAGAGCTCATCTTAGAAGGGTCACTTAATTCGTTGTCGAACATTGTCGCTTTATTGGTTTACCTCATTTTAGTGCCGTTAATGGTGTTTTTCTTTTTAAAAGACAAGCAGGCGTTAATATCACAAGTTACTCGTTTTTTGCCGAAAGAGCGCCGTTTAGCGTCACAAGTCGGTGATGAAATGAATCAGCAAATCCTTAATTACGTGCGCGGTAAAATTATTGAAATCTTGATTATCGGCGCGGCATCAACCTTGGCATTTTTATTTTTAGACTTGCGCTATGCCGTGCTATTGGGCGTATTAGTTGGCTTATCGGTACTCGTACCCTATGTTGGCGCAACTATCGTAACAATTCCCGTGTTACTCGTCGCCTTATTTCAATTTGGTATTTCACCTGAATTTGGTTATGTGATGCTCGCATACGGCATTATTCAAGCACTCGATGGTAATCTATTAGTGCCATTATTGTTTTCCGAAGCGGTAAATTTACATCCGGTGACGATTATTGTTGCCGTAATATTTTTCGGTGGTTTGTGGGGATTTTGGGGGGTATTTTTCGCAATTCCACTCGCGACGCTAGTTAAAGCCGTTATCAACGCTTGGTCAACACAAGTGATTGACGCACCGCAGCAACAAAGCGAATAAAAACCCAGAGTAAAAATAAAGGGAGCAATAGCTCCCTTTATTTTTACATATAATGTGTTTAGCCTAATTGGGCTAAAACGTCTAATACCACTTGATGATGGTCCTTAGTTTTGAACTTGTTAAATACGTGTTCAATGTTGCCATCTAAGCCAATTAAAAAGCTGATGCGGTGAATACCATCATATTCTCTACCCATGAACTTCTTTAATCCCCATACGCCAAACTCGTCTGCCACTTTGTGATCGACATCCGACAATAACGTAAAGTTTAATTCATCGCGTTGACAAAATTTAGCTAAACGCTTCGGCTCATCAGGGCTAATACCAAAGACCACAGTGTTGTGATCGTCAAGTGCGGTTTTGGCATCGCGTAGATTTTGTGCTTGTGTAGTACAGCCGGGTGTCATGGCTTTTGGGTAGAAGTACACTAATACGCGTTTTTTACCAATGAAATCATTTAAGTTTACTGTGTTTTCGTTTTCGTCGAGTAATGAAAAAAGTGGTGCTTTATCACCTACAGTTAAGGTATTCATAACCTGCCTTTTTAATAGTTAGTTTTTTTAATACAACCTTGAACGTTAAATTGTTCGCAAAGTTGAAGAAATTCATTTTCTAGTGCATTGATACACGAATCACCGTTCATCGTAAACATAAGCGTGGCACTCATGATATCCGTTTCTGGGTTGATCTCAGAGCGCAATGACGATAAATCGATATTGCGGTGAGCAAAAAATGCGGTAACCGCCTTTAATACCCCTGGTTGGTCAATGCCTGAATATTGCGCTTGATACTGTTGGGAGTGATCAAGTGGCTTATAACCTGAAGTACGTTTCATCATGGTTAATAGTTCAAGTTCCATTGCCCTTGCTGGCAACTTGACTTCTAGCTGGTTGATGCTTGCATTGTCTCCTTTGAGCATCATGATAAAGGCAAATTCTTCACCGAAAATCGCCATTTTGCTGTCGAGTATGTTACAACCACATTCACTAGCAAGCTTGATTAGTTCACTTACAATACCTGTGCGGTCAGGGCCCATTGCCGTTAATACTAAATACTGAGACATCAATTAACCGTTAATTATTTTTAATAAAACACTATTGTAACGCAACTTTTCACCATTATTTAAGTCTCAATCTTGTTATTTAAATAAATCAGTTAATTTATCGCCTAGCCACTTGTGTTTGTTAGATCAGCCAAGTACCATGAGGCTCACGAAATTTGCAGCTTTTATGTTGCTGTGTTGAACAATAAAAATAAAGCCAGTAGGCTTTGATAGAACTAAGCGCGATGCTTAGTCAAAAGACGTTATTCTTTGGGAGTGTTAATGAATCGTCAATTGCTTTATGTATCGTTACTCAGTGCGGCTATTGTTGCCTGTTCAAGTAACGACAAAAGAACGGCTGATGGTGGCTTTGAGTATATGAAAGTCGATGAAGGTAAGCCTTTAACCATGCCGGAAGGATTACAAACACCGAAGCAAGAAACAACGTATTTTATTACCACAGACATTAATACAAGTGGTCCTGTTGGTAAAAATATGGATATCAGAGCACCTTCTTTGGTGTTACCTGTCGCTACATCGACACGGTTAGAGCCAGGCTCGAATGATGCTGTTGTTTGGTTTGACCAAGAAATTGATGATGTCAAACTGAGTGACTTTGTCCAACAAACGATTGCCGATATGTTAATTGAGAACAATGCTCAGTTAACGGTTGTTGATGCGGCCAATCACGTCTATGAATCATCGTGGATCAACAATGAATCAGAAGAGGGTGGTTTCTTTAGATCTAAGATTGACTCAACGTCAGAAAAATACCGCTATAGCTTTGATGTAAAACCACATGGTCGAAGCTTGTTATTGAAAGTCGAGTTGGTGGATTACAAAGCCAATGTTTTGAAAGGTAAATTAACGCCAATTGATAAGCACCGTGCAGAAGTTGCAATGGTTAATACGGTTATTGGTCATGTTGATTATAAATACCGTGAAATACAGCGCGAACATCGCTTGATGATCGCTAATCAAAAACTATTATCGACTGGATTTAACGATAAACAAGAGCCGAGCTTCTTTGTTGAACTTCAAGAAGATTTATTGTGGCAAAATTTACCGCTGTTCTTCAATGACTATGGCTTTACCGTAAATGACTTAAACGAAACGCGCCGTATTTATTACGTAACCTTTGAAAAGCCTGAAATTGGCTTGTGGGATACTTTATGGGGCAGTGATACACCAATTGTTGAAATAGAAAATGCCAAATATCAGTTTAGGTTGTACAACACCGAGACACCGACAAAAACGGCATTAACCATATACAATGAAGCAGGTGAGCCTGTGCCGATGGAAGTACTTGAGAAAATCTTCCCAGTTGTTGAGCCAGGGCTGTCATTTAGAAATATTTTCTAAATATAGCGAATAGCAAAACCAAAGGGCAAAGTCTGCTAATGACTTTGCCCTTTTTCTTTAGTGCAAAGGAATGTTTAACTAAGTCAATTAGTTGAATACTAATCAAGCCTATAAAAGACTTATCGTTATATTTTATTCGCCAAAATAAGTAAACCTGAAAAAGTCTTTTTAATGCAGTTGCCGTTCATTTGTAAATAGCTATAAGTCTTTGTGTAAGTTATAGTATTTTACAAGTGAGAAAATCTTAAATAGATAAATTGAAACAGTATACTCAACTCAAGACTATAAATTGGCTAACATTAATTTTGTTAAGCTTTTCATTCACAGCCTCTGCTCAAAAGCTTATTTGGTTAAAGCCAATTGAATCAGATCTGACAATGGAAGGTAGTCGTATTACTAGTGGTGCTGCACTAGACTTGATGCAATTTGTCGCTTCACAAATTGATAACGTTGAACATGAATTCCATGCTTACCCTGTCAAGAGAAGCTGGTACTTAATTCAAAGGGAATTAAGTGTTGATAAGGTTTATTGCTTTTGGGGTGCTGACTACCATAAAGAGAGAGAAAGCTGGGGGATTTTTACCCAGCCTGCTGCTATTACCTTGCCTTACATGGTGGCCGTCAGAAAAAATGAATTGACGGACTATACCTCAAATGGTGCTATAGAAGTAACAAAATTGCTAAACGATGACTATACCACTGTGATTTATGACAAAGTTATAAACGCTTGGACAAAAATAATAGACAGAGTTGAAAATAAGGATATAGTTAAAGTCAGTGGTATAAACCAAGATTTAAGTGATCATACGGTACTTATGCTTGAGCGAAAACGTATCGATTTTGGTTACGTTTCCTATCGAGCTATCGCAAACTTAGACTTATTCAACAATCCTAAAATCGATCTATACGAAATTCATGAAATGAGCTTGTTAAATGAGAAGAGCTCAAGAATGTTGTGCTCGAAAACACCATTAGGTAAGCAATATTCAGAGTTAATTGATTCAGCTCTAACTAGCATTCAACAAAATAGAGAGTTAAATCATAAGCTAAGAGATTTGACCTTTAAGTCTGAAGGGTATCCAGAAAACCTTAAAGCCAGATTCAATGAGCGTTGGCATAAAGCATTTCCTACTTCAACTGTTAGTCTAGAAATTAAGGGCGAATAATAAAAAGCGCCTTCAAATAAGTTGAAAACTTAGATTTTTTTGTGGCTAGCGTTCGCTAACACTGACCCCGATTGGTATAAATTATTTAACGTCTGCAATTGGCACTTTCTTGAGGTAAGTCCAAGAGGGTTATCTAGTTATGTCAATTAACCTCTTTATTTTTTGTGAACAGGTGGCATTACGTGCTTTTTCTTTTGTGAACGCGGTAAGGTTTCTTCTAATTCGTTTAGTGATTTTTTGCGCAATGGCTTTTTTGCTGTTTTCTGAACGGTTGAAAAGTTGCCGATTAAAAACAAAATCACAACGACAATAATGATCAAAGCAATGGTGTAATCAGACATGAGGTGGCTTCGCTACATTGGTTACGTATTGTTGGAATAGATGTTCGATATTATCTACTATTTCTGCCTTTAATAACATCTCACTATGTTGATAAATCTCGGCGAGTTGTTGGCTTGATAGGTGTGCTTGATATTGTTTAGCTAACGGGAAATAGGAAAAATGCCACGGCTCAATAGCGACCCCACCGCGATATTTATCGTATGGCCGATAAAACCCGTACTGTAGCGCATGCTTGTCAAGCCATTGGTTAAGGTGGTAAAAGTAACCGCCTTGTTGATACTCCCATGGTGCAAGCGCTAGTGATTGCCCTTGAGGGAGTAAACTAGCATCGTAGAAATCAAAATCGGTTCCCCAATGATGTCGGCTCGTGCCGGGTAAGGCCGAAAAATACATAATTGCATGCAACAATTCATGATTACTTAGCGCACTGATATCGAGCTGTTGATTATTTTTATCAAATACCGGAAGTTGACCATTTGCTTTGCGATTAAAAATAGAGAGCTGTCGGTCAAAGTTGCGAAAGCCACTGGCAATCGTTAGATTAAATCCGGCATCTTTTGCCGCATCGACTAATTTACGCAGTGGTTCAACAACGGTGTGATGAATACCAAACTTCGCGTCTGACTTTGCCGTCTGATTAAATTTATCGTTGACGTAACAAATGTGCTGGTCACTAAGTCCGGTAATCGCTGTTGGTGCTATATCATTCGACATCATGTTCTTGATTACGTTAAGGCGTTAACTAAGCTTTGATAATAAATGTCGGTCAGCGTAATCAGATCGTCACAACTAACACACTCATTCACTTGATGAATAGTCTTGTTAATTGGGCCTAGCTCAATCACTTGCGCGCCAGTAGGCGCGATAAATCGACCATCTGAAGTACCACCCGAGGTTGAAAGCTGAGCTTCACGGCCTGTGATCTTGCTAATTGCTTGTTGTACTGCGTTTACTAAGCTTCCTGGTTCGGTAATAAAAGGTTTACCGTTGTACGTCCATTCAATATCGTAGCTGATGTTATGCTCTGCTAAAAGACCTTCAACGCGCTCAACAATCGCTTGATCGGTTAATTGTGTTGAATACCTTAGATTAAACCAAGCCGTAACCGTTTGCGGAACAACATTCAATGCGCCCGTACCACCTTCAATATTGGTGAGTTGAAAGCTCGTTTCTGGAAAGTATTCATTCCCTTTATCCCAATGAATCTGACTCAATTCGGCGAGTACAGGCATGGCGTGATGAATCGGGTTGATGACATGCTCAGGGTAGGCAACGTGGCCTTGTTTGCCGTGAATGGTGAGCTTAGCTGAGATTGAACCGCGGCGACCATTTTTGACAATATCCGCTAAGCGTTCGCTACTCGATGGCTCACCGACGATACACATATCAATTTTTTCATTGCGTGCTTCGAGCGTATCGATAACACGGGTTGTGCCATTGATAAACGGACCTTCTTCGTCACTTGTAATCAAATAGGCTATTGAGCCTTTGTGATCAGGGTGGTCTTTAACAAAGCGCTCGGTAGCAATTAACATGGCGGCTAAACTGCCTTTCATGTCAGCTGCACCTCGGCCATATAACATCCCGTTTTTGATTACTGGTTCAAAAGGTGGCGTTTGCCAAAGTGATAAATCACCAGCCGGCACGACATCGGTATGACCGGCAAAACAAAATACGGGAGCGCTATTACCACGTCGAGACCAAAAATTGGTGGTATCTTCAAACACCATGGTTTCATGGTTAAACCCGCAAGGTGTCAGATGCTCTTGCATCAGCCGTTGGCAGCCAGCGTCTTCAGGCGTTACAGATTCTCGGGCGATAAGTGCTTGCGCAAGGACTATCGTTGGGTGACTCATAAGGCAAACACTTGCTTATAAGTAGGCTCTTTAAAGCCAATAGTGATCTCGTTTTGCGTTACTAGCACAGGGCGTTTGATAAGCGTTGGCTGCTCAATTAATAATTCAACGATAGTTGCCGCTGATAGACTTTCTTTAATGTCGTCAGCTAAGTTTCTGTATGTCGTACTGCGTTTATTAATCAATTCAGACCAATCAACTTGTGCCAGAAAGCTATTAACGAGATCGGCATCGATTCCGTCTTTGCGAAAGTCGTGAAAACTATAATTAATTTGATGTTTATCGAGAAATTTTAATGCTTTTTTAACGGTGTCGCAGTTGGAAATACCGTAAATTGTGTTCATGATGTTCCTTAAATAATGTCGTAGCCGTTAGCTAATAATGCCGTTTTTGCTTGTGCTATTTTATTACTCTTAACTAATATGTGGTCGGTATCAAACGTTGAAATGGCAAATATACTAATTTTCTCGTTAGCTAATACCGTTGATATATTTGACAAAATACCCGTCAAACTAAAAGCCAGTGGCCCGATAACTTCAAACATTCGCCAGTCGTCTTCTACATCATCGCTATCAATTTCAATATTCGATGGCAAAACTATCGATACCTCTTGGTGAGTTTTTGCTAAAAAATACAAGGGCGCGCTAAACACCTGCTCAGGAATCGCACTATTTGCTGGTAGTGAATGGATAGCCATTACGTCAGGTGTCAGTCTAAGGGTTAATTTGCTCATTTTTATTTTACTTACTCAGTGTTGTTTACACTATACCGAGTTGCGCGTTAAAGCGCTAGATAAGGCTTGAGTAACCTTGTTGAATAAATCTTACCTATTACTGGTAAACCTCTTAAAATTAGATGTATTGTCGTTTTATCTCTACTTTTTAATGAAAAGATCAATAAAACTTCTATTTGTTGCTTTCTTTAGTTGAAATAATTTAATGGAGATTTATCGCTATATCCACAAATGTTGTGGATAACTTTGTGTGTAGCTTATGGTTATGTTTTTAAGTGATTGGTTTTATTGTTTTTAATTGTTAGGTTGAAAAACGTACTACAAGTGCGAATTGGTCAAGTTATCAACAGTACGGAAAATTGAGCTTATTATTAGGTTTATTGCTAAGTGATAGATATTTAGCAATAAACCTAACAAAAACAGGCGATATATCGCAGGTTAGCCTCGAAAGAAACTGAATTAAATTATTCAAGTACTGCTAATCTAATGCTTGAATTGCCGTAAGGGCTATGGTGTAGACGATGTCGTCAACCAAAGCCCCACGAGATAAATCGTTAACCGGTTTATTCATGCCTTGCAGCATTGGCCCAATACTGATCAAATCTGCTGAGCGTTGAACCGCTTTGTAGGTTGTATTACCCGTATTTAAATCAGGAAAGATAAAGACTGTTGCTTTACCTGCAACAGGGCTATTCGGCGCTTTACTACGAGCAACATTTTCCATGATAGCTGCGTCGTATTGCAGTGGGCCATCAATCAATAGGTCAGGGCGTTTTGCTTTGGCTATTTCGGTGGCTTTCGTGACCTTTTCAACATCGGCACCACTGCCTGAGCTACCGGTTGAGTAACTGATCATGGCAACTTTTGCATCAATGCCGAAACGAATGGCGGAATCAGCCGATTGAATGGCGATATCAGCAAGTTGCTCAGCATTTGGATCTGGATTGATCGCACAATCCCCGTAAACCAAGACTTGATCAGGTAGCAGCATAAAAAACACTGACGACACTAAAGAGCTGCCGGGTTTGGTTTTGATTAATTGAAGTGCTGGTCGAATGGTATTTGCTGTTGTATTAACTGCGCCTGACACTAGACCATCAACTTGGCCAAGTTGCAGCATCATAGTGCCTAATACCACATTGTCTTGTAGTTCCTGACGAGCGACAACATCAGTTAAACCTTTGTGTTTGCGCAATTCCACCATAGGACTTACGTAGTTTTCAATAATGTGCTCAGGCTCAGTGATCAAAATGCCAGCAGGTAAGGTAATACCTTGCTGCTCGGCAATGCGCAAAATTTCTTCTTTGTTACCGAGCAGTTGGCAACGAGCGATTTTACGCTCAGCACAAATGGCTGCCGCTTTGATTGTACGCACATCAGTACCTTCAGGTAACACGATTAATTTGTCGGCTTGGCGTGCCATTTCCGTCAGTTTATGTCTGAAGGCAGGTGGCGACAGGGTGTTTATACTCGTTGCTTCACTCGATAGTTTTTCAAGCCAATCGCTAGCTAAGTGATCGGCAACAAACACTTTGACTTTTTCTTGGCGTTGAAGATCATCTTCTGGAATCTCAGGGTTAAAGTTCATGATGTGTCTTGAGGTTTGCCAAGTATCCCAAGGCACAGACAAAATAGGTAGCCCGGTCTCTAGCGCTTGTTGACACAATTTGCTCACTTGTTCATTCGGCTCAAAACCGTTGGTGAGCAATAAAGCACCAACTTTGGTGCCGTTTAACGCAGATAAACAAGTTGCGATGATGATATCGACGCGATCGCCGGGGGTGACAATGAGTCGACCAGGCATAAGGTGGCTGACAAGATTCGCGACGGTCCGTGCACAGAACGTAACTGAGCGAATTCGGCGATGGAGCAAATCCCCTTGGTGAATAACTTTAGCGTCGAGGTAATTAGCAATGTCGACTACCCGAGGGGCAATGAGATCGAGTTCCCACGGTACCACACCTAAGAGTGAGAAATGACTTTTATTGAAAATGGCGAGCTCTTGAAAATCTTCGGGCGCCCACGGAGATTCGATAACACTATCTTTGGGCAGTAAACCAAATTCATCTTTATCTGGTGCGTTAATTTTATTAATAATACAACCGATCACTCGTTTATTTTTAAGCCCACCATAGGTTTCTGCGCTTACTTCAATGCGATCTTCAAATTCGATAAGGCTGTCTTGATCTGGGCTTGCCACGATAACAATATCGGCAGATAGTGCTTTGGCAACATCGCGGTTAATTCGGCCTGCATAAGGTTGTCGAGTTGTAGGGATCAAGCCTTCGATTATAATGACGTCGTGCTCTTTTTCGAGCTGTGAAATGTTTTCAATGATTTGCTCGAGTACAACTTCTTGGTCGCCATCGGCCATCTTTTCTTCAACATAACTGAGCGGCAGTGAATAACTGTTTTTACTTTCTTTTTTTGGGGTCCGAGTATTTCGAGCTGGCTGAGAAATTGGTTTGAAATAACTGACTTTTACACCGCGTTGCTGGCAGGCGTGAACAGCGCCAAGTGCTATCGAACTCAAGCCAACGCCAAAGCCGGCTGGTACTAACATAATACGATGTGACATGATGAACCCCTTTTATAGCGTTTGCGTGACTTCTGCGGTTTGTTGCGCGATAACCAACTCTTCGTTAGTCGGTATTACTAAAACTGGGCGACTATCAGCAGTTGCAATATTGCCCGCTTTACCAAATCTTGTTTGAATGTTTAATGTATTGTCGATAACAAGGTTTAGCACTGACAAAAAACTGACAACCTGTTGCCTGACATAATCTGAGTTCTCGCCAATGCCACCAGTGAAAATAATACCATCGAGAGACGTTAACGAAGCAGTATAGGCTGCGATTTGTTTGGCGATGCGATAGCAAAAAATATCTAATGCTAGTTTCGCTTGCTGGTTATTGTCATTTAATATTGCCTCTTCAATAGCGCGGCAATCATTGCTTAATTTAGACAAACCTAATAAACCACTGTCTTTGTTGAGCAAATCGTTAACTTGCTGGTGGCTATAGCCTAGTGAGTTAATTAAATGAAAAATAATACCTGGGTCTACATCGCCGCTGCGCGTGCCCATAACTACGCCAGATAGTGGTGTTAAGCCCATCGAGGTATCGACACTTTTACCGTTTTCAATCGCGCAAATACTTGCGCCATTACCCAAGTGCGCACTAATAAAGCTGCCCGTACTTTCTGGCAAATTAAGTAATCTAGTTGCTTGTCTGCTGACGTAATAATGGCTAGTGCCGTGAAATCCGTAGCGACGAATGCCATGTTTTTGGTAAAGCTCATAGGGCAGGGCATACAAGTAAGCCATTGCTGGCATAGTTTGGTGAAAGGCGGTGTCAAAAACAGCGACTTGAGGTAATGCGCTAAAAGCTTGTTGAGCCGCAGTAATACCCGTGATATTGGCTGGGTTATGCAAAGGCGCAAGGTGCGAAAGTTGTTCAAGCGTTGCCATAACGTCATCGTTGATTAACGTTGGCTCGCTATAGCGTTCACCGCCGTGAACAACACGGTGACCAACCGCAACGACTTGATCTGAAAATTTATTTTGTTGGAGAAAATGAACAATATGGCTCAGCGCGGTGTGATGAACAAATGGCGAAGGTAAGTCTTGTTTAATTTTTTCGCCATTTAATTTGAAAGTAATATTGGCTTGTTCGGTCAACAGGTTTTGAGCGATGCCCGATAGCGGCTCTTGGCCATTGTGCGGTGCAATTAATGAAAACTTGATTGAAGAGCTACCACAATTAATAACGAGAATGAATTTATTTTCCATAAAACTATTAAGATTAAGACGTTAGCGCGTTGATTGTTACTATAGCGCCTTATAGGTAAAAAATATCTAATAATTTGTAATTGATCGCAAGGCTGGCTTTCAAAGCAACTGAGGATAGGCTAAGGTTAGAGTATGAATATGAGTGTTATTGAACTAATTAAGTTAGGTCATCGCTATTTGAAGCTTTGGCCGGAACGTGCTGAATTAAGCCAATACTTCCAAGAGTATTATGCTATTACCTTGGCGCGGTTTGTATGGCGAAATTTTTTGGGCTTTAGTCTGTTTATTGTCTTATTCTTTACTTTAGTAACGGGTCAAAGTGATCTACAGCTACTTGTCTTTTACACTATCTTTGCTTTATCTATGCCGGTCCAGGTCTTGGTGGTGTTAGGTGTTAAGGCTGACAAAGACTTGCCTCCAGGGCTATCAGCTTGGTACAAAGAAGGCTTAGCTCGTTTTAATGAAAAAGGCGGTAATCTTGAGTTATCAACAGGGCGCCCTAAATATATAGATTTGGCAAAACTACTCAACATCACCTACCAATCTAGCATTAAGTAATTGTTAGCTATGGCTTTTTATACACTCTAATTAAAAAGTCTGCCTGACATTGAAAATTAACTAAGTTCGCTAGTGAGTCTTTTACTTCTTGTGTTGCTTTGAACGCAAATGGGGTCATCTCTAACAAATGTAGGGCATCATCACCTTGTTCGATATCCATGTTATAGGTTAGCTGATGTTGTTCTATGAGAGGCAATGCTTTGATGGGGAGTTTTTCATCATCGTGCTGAAGTGCTTCGCGATAGATTTTTTGTTTTAGTTCATGCAAGTGGTTACGCGCAGGTGTAACCGTAAGTAGATATCCCCCAGACGTTAAAACGCGCGTGTACTCGCTTTCGATGATGGGGGCGTATACGTTAATTATCCAATCAATTGAATGCTCAAAAAATGGTAATTTTGACAAGGTGCCTACACTAAAGTGACAGGCTTTGTAGCGTTTGGCCGCTTTTTTTATCGCCTCTTTTGATATGTCGATGCCATATACCTGATTATGGTCCGTTTTGTGTTGGTGGGTGTAAAAACCTTCGCCGCAACCCGCATCGAAGACGACACCGGCAGTGTTGCCCAAGTTTTGGTAGATATCGAGCATTTTATCAACGAGCTGTTGGTAGTAGCCTTTGTCTAAAAACGCTCTTCTAGCATTGACCATAGCTTTGTTATCACCGGGGTTTTTAGAATGTTTATATTGAACCGGCAGTAGGTTGTAATAACCTTCTTTAGCGCGATCAAAACTGTGATTGTTGACACATACGAGGGACTTTTCCTGCGCGTGTAACTGCGATTGGCAAAGCGGACAACTATATTGATATGACATAATTTAAAAGGCCAACAATTGGTTGGCCACTGTTAAGTGTTTATTTAAAGGTAGACCAAATTGGCGCGTGATCAGAAGGTTTGTCGATACCGCGTAATTCGTAATCAATTTCGGCTTCGATACACTTTTGGGCCATACTAGACGTTGCTAGTACAACATCAATTCGCAGACCGCGATTATCGTCAAAGCCACGTGAACGATAGTCAAACCACGAATATTTGTCGCATGCATCAGGTGATAGTTTACGGAACGTATCTTCAAATCCCCAGTCCATTAATGTTTTTAACCATTCACGCTCTTCTGGTTGGAAGCTACATTTACCGGTTTTTAACCAACGCTTGCGATTCGGTTCGCCAATGCCAATATCCAAATCGATAGGTGAAATATTGATATCGCCCATCACAACAATATTTTCACTATTGTCGTGATGATCATTTAAATACTGCATTAAGTCTTTGTAAAATTGGCGCTTGTATGGAAATTTTGTTTCATGGGCAATGTTATCACCTTGTGGGAAAT